>NZ_RCNR01000014.1 GCF_009725985.1 Zobellia amurskyensis | reverse complement strand
CCATTCTCATAATCATAATCTACATACGGTTTATTATCTCCAATAAATAATGGCCAACCAAAATTACCGGCTTCCGTAGCACGGTTCATTTCATCATAACCTTTAGGACCACGTGTTTCAAACTCGTCTTTACGGGCATCCGGTCCTACTTCGCCCCAATACAAGGTGCTGTTCTTTTGGTCTACTGAAATACGGTATGGGTTTCTATGTCCCATAGTATAAATCTCAGGTCGTGTTTTCTCTGTTCCTTCTGCGAACAAGTTGCCCTCAGGAATATCATAACTACCGTCCTCATTTATTTTTATTCGGATAATTTTACCTCTCAAGTCATTGGTGTTTCCTGAAGACCTACGCGCATCATATTGTTCATGACCAGGAATGTCATTTAGCGGTGCGTACCCATTGTTGACGTATTTTACTCCTTTTTCGTTAAACGGAGTTGAGTTATCCCCTGTTGATAGGTACAACAATTTATCAGGACCAAATGCAATTGAGCCTCCGGTATGGCAGCAAATTTCACGTTGTGATTCTACATCCAATATAACCTGCTCAGAATCCATGTCTAACACACCATCTTTATACTTAAAGCGAGATAAACGGTTTACCCATTCATCTCCCGTTGGGGCATAATAAAGGTATATCCAGTTGTTGGTAGCAAAATCAGGGTCTTTTTGAAGTCCCATTAAACCTTCTTCTGCATTAACTCCTGGCGTATTCAAAGTTTTGTAGTATACATCTAATGACGCAATTTCCTTTAATTCCTTGGTAGCATCACTATATAAAGCAATTTGCCCACGACGCTGCGCAATTAGCACATCATTATTAGGTAATACGGCCATTTCCGTAGGCTCAAAAAATTCACCTACACTCAACTGCTTTTTAGTAAAGCGGTCAACGTCTGGTGGAATCTGCGTGGTAGCTTTTGAGTAATCCAAAACCTTATTTTCTCCAATGGCATAGTTAATACCGCCCAATAAATGCTTTAAGAAAAGGTCTTCCGAAAAAGTCTCGTCCGTGTGGCCCGCTCCTGTGTAGAAAGCTCTACCTCCATCAAATTCATGATACCATGCAAACGGGTGGTAATCACCATTGGTTCCACCTTCATAGGTAGACTCATCTACGGTCATGACCACGTGAACGTCTGGGTTCAATTTATTGTAGTTATAGATTTCATCACTCCTATGCCAAATAGAATCCGTAAAAAATTCTGTCGCGCCAAAATTCTTATCGGTAACAATAAAGTCGGCTTCTGGCGTGCCTTTAGGATGACTGCGAAACTGTGCGCCAACTAGTTTGGTGTACCAACCCCAATCATACTCCGTATCTGCTGCTGCGTGAACACCAACAAAACCACCACCCGCTTGAATGTAACGCTCAAAAGCGGCCTCTTGTTGGGCATCCAACACATTTAATGTGGTACTTAAAAAGATGATTGCGGAATACTGCTTTAGATTATCCTCATTAAAAAGCTCGGAGTTCTTTGTGGTATCAACTTCAAAACCTTGCTCACCACCCAATTTCTGAATAGCTGCAATACCTGCAGGAATAGATTTGTGCTGCCAGCCAGATGTTTTGGAAAAAACCAAGACTTTAGGTTTGCCCTCTCTTTTTTGATTACCATCGCCACAACCGGCAAGGATTAGCCCTACCATCAGGACTAAAATGGATACTGTTTTTTTCATAAATGATATACTTGAAATGTTTGGTTAGTTCTAAAACAAGTTTTAAAAGTAATGATTCGCTATTTAATCGCCCAAAATGTATGGTTAGAATTATCATTTTGGGAAAAAATTAATATAGTTGGGCCACGATTTTATCATAACTTGAATATTTGAAATGCTTTCAATAAATTAATTATCGATGAACAACGAACGCAAGTATTGGACGGAACAGTATCAAGAAAATAGAACCGGTTGGGATATTGGCTATCCTTCAACACCAATTAAAGAATATATTGATCAGCTAACAGATAAGAACATTTCAATTTTAATACCTGGTGCAGGAAATGCATATGAGGCCGAATATCTATGGCAAAAGGAATTTAAAAATGTTCATGTAATGGATATTTCAGAAATTCCTTTGGAGAAATTTAAAGATCGAAACCCTAAATTTCCTAAAAATCAGTTGCTGCTTGAAAATTTTTTTGAAAATAAGAAACAATATGACCTTATCTTAGAACAGACGTTTTTTTGTTCTTTTGTGCCTACTGACGTAAACCGAAACCTGTACGCTCAACAAATGGCCAATCTTTTAAAAACCTCAGGAAAACTAGTAGGAGTTTGGTTCAACATTCCCCTTTCAGGAGATATGGAAAAACGACCTTTTGGAGGCACTAAAAAACAATACCTTAACCATCTGAAGCCTTATTTTGAAACCTTAACTTTTACTGAATGCCACAATTCCGTACCTCCTAGAGCGGACAGCGAGCTTTTTGGTATTTTCATTAAAAAATAATCTTATTTCTAAACAGAAGTTACACATGCTCTAAAAATCGTCATAAAATTTACTTTTGGGCGCATTCTATTTTGCTTAAATAAAAAAGAAAGTACTTTTGCAACATGAAGCAGTACGTAGTACTTTTCGTTGCTTTTATTATGATGGTCAAACCACTTTGGCCAGTGGCGGAGTATATTGCCAACTACGACTATATTAAAAACGTACTGTGCGAGAATAAAGATAAACCGATGCTGAACTGTGACGGTAAATGTTATCTTGCCAAGCAGCTTGCCAAAGAATCAGAAGAGAACGGCAAAAACCCTTTTGGAGAAAAACAGTCCAAAGTAGAGATACAACCCGTTGTCTTTATTCAATCTTTGCAATACATAGATTTTGGATTCAATATACTTAATCCTTTAAACAGGAATTATAGGATTGAATCAAATTTAATTTCCCTTCTTTTAATTTCAGATATATCCGAACCTCCCGAACTCGTATAATCTACTTCTAAATGATAGCTGCGCCCATCTATGTCCAAATATAGACATGAGCATGCTTTCCCTTTTTTATAATAGACACGTTTTGACCATAAAGGTTAGAACAACTGTCTCGTAAACAACAATTCCAAAAACTATTGAATTTGGTTTTCCTAGTATACAGTAAAAACAGACTGTCTAGGTTAGCTAGTCAACAAAATATATTTAATAATGAAAAATTCTTTATTAGCCCTTTCAGCTGTATTCGCATTATTTATGACCTCTTGTTCCAACGATGATGACACCAGCGAGGAAAACCTAACCGGAAGTGGTGAAATATCCATAAAATTCGACAATGGATATAACGGTAACGACCTTGTCTTAGGAACTGCCAACGCAGCTAATGCCAACGATGAAGTTATTACCGTAAACCGTTTAAGTTACATTGTAAGCAACGTTAGCTTTATCAATAAAGATGGGGAAGAATATGTCTACGCGAAAGACGACAGTTATTTCATCATCAACCAAGAAACAGAAGAAGACCAAATTGCTCTTGCTGACATCCCTGCCGGCGAATACACTACTGTAAAGTTTGGAGTTGGCGTTGATCAAGAAAAATATTTACAAGGTGCAGAAGGCCAAGGTGATTTCTTAACCCTTGCCGAAGAGAACAATATGATGTGGTCTTGGCAGGCCGGTTACAAATTCTTAAACTTTGAAGGTACGTTTACCTCAGAAACCATAACCGAAGCTACCGAATTTAAAATTCACATGGGAAGTCATGGGTCAAGTCTAGACAACTACAAAGAAGTAACCCTTACGTTACCTGAAAACGTTGTTGTTGGAGACGGAATAGATTCTAACATTCACCTAAAAATTGATGCTTCAAAAATATTGGTAGGCGGAACTAATAGCATTGAACTTACCGAGAAGCAAGTTATTATGGTAGATGCTGAAAAATCTCCTCAGATTGCCGTTAATACTTCCGAAATTTTCGTAGTAGACCATATTCACAATGGTAATGGTCACTAATTAAACATTGCTGTTATAGCCACAATAATTGACAGCCGGCTTCACTAAAGCCGGTTGTCATAATTAGATTAATAATGCTTAAAGCAATTATATACATAGGATTACTATCGCTGTTTTTTTGTTCCTGTAGCTCTTCCGATGAAGATGAGTACCAAGCCATTAATGAACCACTGGAGTTTTTGGTACCCTCTAATTTTCCTGAGGCAACATATAGCTTGGAGGCCAATCCGCCTACCAAAATAGGCTTTGAGCTTGGAAAAAAACTTTTTTATGATGGCCGCCTATCCAGTAATGGATTTATATCATGTGGTTTTTGTCATGAACAAAGAACTGCTTTTACGCACCATGGTCATCAATTTAGTCATGGTATAGATGATTTGGAAGGTGTTAGAAACACTCCTGCCATACAGAATGCCGCTTTTATGAAAGAATTTGCTTGGGACGGAGCCACAAATCATTTGGATCTGTTTCCTATCATACCCATTACCAATGAAGTAGAAATGGGTGAAACGGTAAGCAACGTTATAAATAAAATCAAAAGTGATGATGAGTACAACCAATTGTTTGCCTCTGCTTTTGAAGGTGGAGAAGTAAACAACGAAAATTTCCTAAAGGCACTTGCTCAGTTTATGGTGATGATGGTTTCATCCAATTCTAAATACGATGCATACGTACGACAGGAAGAAAGTGGAACGTTTACATCGGAAGAGTTGCAAGGATTATCCGTTTTTCAAAATAAATGTGCATCCTGTCATGCTACGGACCTTTTTAGCGATGATGCTTTTAGAAACAACGGTCTGCCTCCAAATCCTTCACTTAATGATATAGGTCGTGAAGAAGTTAGTGGAGATGCCGCGGATCGCTACAAATTTAAAGTACCCAGTTTAAGAAATGTAGCCCTTACCGCACCATACATGCATGATGGGCGGTTTGGCACCTTAGAGGCGGTACTGGATTTTTACAGCGGGTCTGTTACGGACTCTCCTACCCTAGACCCTATTTTAAAACAAGACGGCACTTTGGGCATAGCCCTTACTGCCAATGAAAAAACTGTGTTAGTGGCTTTTTTAAACACACTAACCGATGAAACTTATATAAATGATGAACGATTTGCAGAATACTAAAATCTTGTACCGGTTTTTAAGCTGTGTATGTGTTAGCTTCTTTACGGTCCTTTCTTATAGTAATAATAACACCCATACTCTAGATACAAACCCTAATGAATGTACTACGCATATTCACTATGATGGGGAATATTTCGATTTTTGTGACACCTGTGGTTGTGGCAGTAGCGGCGGGAGTATGGGCTATGGCACCGGACTAAATAATAACTTCATCGGTCTACGTTATATTGGGCAGGAGTATCGATCTAGAGACGGTATTTTTGCCGATTCTCCTTGGATTAAGGAAAACTTCAACACCATACAAGCTTGGGCAAATGTACCTATTACTAAAAGAGCCATTCTGAATGTCATTGTACCTTATCAATTCCACAACAGGGTGTTACCGGATAACACGGAGCAGAACATTAACGGCATAGGAGATATTAGTATCCTGGGGTATTATAATTTACTGAAAGCCACACCGGATAGTATCGTTTCCATTAAACCTGAACATTACTTTCAATTAGGTGGGGGTATTAAAATGCCCACTGGAAAATATGATAAAGACAATAATGAGGGAAGCGTGAACCCCAGTTTTCAATTAGGTAATGGTAGTTGGGACTATGTTCTGGCCATTAATTACGGCTTTACCTATAGAAATTGGGGTATAAGCACTATGGCCAACTACACCATTAAAACGAAAAATCCAAAAGACTATCAATTCGGAAATCAATTGAATTTGGGTATCAATGCCTTTAAAACGTATTATGTTTCGGATATGGCCATAACGCCAATTATTGGCCTTGCCGAAGAAATATATGGAACCAATAAAGAAATAGGCTTTGATGTGGCAGATACCAAAGGGGATGTTTTCCTGGGAAAATTAAGTGTAGAAGCCAGCTACAATAGATATGCTTTAGGATTGACCGGGATGCTTCCAATTTCACAAAACTTAAATAGTGATAAAGTGGAACTGCGAAATCGGGTTTCAGTTTATTTGAATATTAATCTATAATTTATCTTTTTCTTAAAAGTCCTGCTTTCAATGTTTGATAGTCATCTGAAAGTAGGATTTTTTTTGTTCCTCTCACTTTACATAATGTACTAAAGTGGAGGTGAAAAAGCATTTTTATCTATGGATAAATAAGAATCTTTGTTTTTTCCTCAACAACTATACCCTCCCCTTAACACCCTTTTAAGAATTGAGGTTTAAAGTTTTTGGTATATTTATCGCTTTACCAACACTCAACACGTTTTCCAAAGAAAACTAAATCCCTAAATTTTAATGAAGCGAATTTTATTAAGTCTCACTTTTCTATGTTCAATTTTTAGCAATGCCCAAGAAACTGGCGAGAACAGCCTAGGTAGTTGGCATATGTATTTTGGAACTAATAGAGTATCTGAAAAATTCAGTATTCATACCGAAGGCCAACTACGCTATTATGAACAGGCCGAAAACTTCAATCAGCTTTTATTACGAACAGGTCTAAACTATCACATTAATCCAAATGCCATAGCCACTATGGGTTACGGCTATATTACCACCGATGGGACTTTTGAGGAGTTTCCCGACGAGACCAATTCCAGAGAGCACCGTATTTTTGAGCAACTTATCCTAAAAAACAAGGTGGGTGATTTCTTATTTGAACATCGCTACAGGCTTGAACAACGTTTCCTGGATTTTGGCGAAACCACAGATACCCAGCACAGAGCAAGATATAGACTGCAAGTAACCCTACCACTGACCAAGACTTTTTTCTTGAATTTTTATGACGAAATTTTCTTGAATCTTCAAGACGAAGTTTTTGGACAAAACCGCTTGTACGCCGCACTTGGGGTAAACGTAACTAACAATCTTAGTGTACAGGCCGGCTACCTTAAAAATCACTTTCCGTCGGCAAATTTTGATAGATTACAGATAGGAGTCACATATAATCCCGACCTAAGAGGTATATTCAATAAAAATGACAGCGGTAGTTAATTACGACTCCAACTGTCATTGAATCAAAACCGGGACAAATGAACCTTCAGAAAGTTAACTTTAAAAATAAGGACGGACAAGATTTAGTAGGCAGATTAGAATTACCCGCAAACCGGCATCCGCACAATTTTGCCATTTTTGCTCATTGTTTTACTTGTAGCAAGAATTTAACTGCAGTTCGCAACATTAGTAAAGCACTAACGGCAAATGGTTTTGGAGTTCTACGTTTTGATTTTACCGGTCTTGGTGAAAGTGAAGGTGATTTTGCCGATACTAATTTTTCGGGCAATGTTGAAGATCTTGTTGCCGCCGCAAGTTATTTAGAGAAAAACCATAAAGCGCCTACCCTTTTAGTGGGCCATTCATTAGGAGGTGCAGCTGTAATATTTGCTGCAGACAGAATAGGTTCCGTAAATGCCTTAGCAACCATAGGGGCGCCTTCTAGTCCCGTTCATATAGAACACCTATTGCAGAGTGAAATTCCAGAAATTGAGGAAACCGGAAAAGCGGTTGTAAACCTTAGTGGTAGAGACTTTACCATAAAAAAACAATTTTTAGACGACCTGCAACATAAGCCTCTTGCCCAAACATTGGGCAAACTCCGTAAACCCATATTAATCTTGCATTCACCTCAGGACAATACCGTAGAAATCAAAAATGCAGAAGAAATATATGTTGCTGCACGACACCCAAAAAGTTTTATTTCTTTAGATGGAGCAGACCATTTATTATCAGACAAAAAAGATTCTTTTTACGCTGGCGAGGTTATCTCCGGGTGGGCCAAAAGATATTTAATTATTGACTCCCAACAATCAGAAGAACCTAAAACAAAACATCAGGTAGTGGCCAGTTTAGATAGTGAAGATGGTTTTTCCACTCAAATGAAAGCGGGTAATCATTTTATGTTGGCCGATGAGCCTGTTGATGTAGGTGGTAATGATTTTGGGCCTTCTCCCTACGAGTTGGTTTCTGCCGGTCTATCGGCTTGTACAGCAATGACCGTTCAGATGTACGCCAAGAGAAAAGGCTGGCAAATAGACAATATAGAGGTGCATACTTCCTATAGCCGAAGCCACGCCGTAGATTGCAAAGACTGTGAACTGGATACTGCGAAAATTGACACTTTTACAAGGGAAATAAAACTTACCGCCAACTTAGATGAAAAACAGAAACAACGTGTTCTTCAAATTGCGGATAAATGTCCGCTACACAAGACCTTACATAGCGAAACACAGGTCGTTACAAAACTGGTAGAATAAGCAATTATAAATCTTCTTTTAAAAACGAATCTCCTATAGGTTTTTATGTGTTAAAATCGTCTTGATCTCACCTTGGTTTCGCTGTAAGAATGATTAACTTTGATGCCAAACCTAAAAATTCACAGTGAACATGAAAAAAATTAAATTGATAGTCCTTGGACTACTGTTAGTTGGCGCTTTTAGCTGTAAAGATGCTAAAAAAGAAAACCAAGAACAAAGTACGGAAGCACAAGCTGAAACGGCAGCTTACAGCTTAATACAAGACTCTACAAAGGTTAGCTTTACGGCCTACAAAACCACTGAAAAACTACCTGTAGGCGGAAAATTCACTAAAATCAATATTACAAAAGCTGGTGAAGGCGCTTCTGCCCTAGAAGCTTTGGACGGAACTGAATTCAGCATTCCCGTAAGCAGCTTGTTTACCAACGATGCTACAGGCACTCGTGACCCAAAAATTCTGGAATTCTTTTTTGGAGTGATGGAGAACACTGAACTTATTTCTGGTGTATTCAATGTTTCCGAAGATAACAATTACTCTATTCATGTTACACTTAACGGTAACACTGCAACTATTCCTTTGACTCATAAAGCAGTTTCTGACACCTCTCTAGTTTTTGACGGTGTTATGAATCTAGAAGAGTGGGATGCCCTAGACGCCGTGGCTTCCATCAACAAAGCCTGCGAAGCCTTACATACGGGCAAGGACGGGGTTAGTAAAACATGGGACGAAGTAGCGGTCCATGCAGAAGTTCTACTTCAGAAAAACTAAAAAATAAAAAAGGAGGTGTTTAGCCTTCCTTTAGAATATTATAAAATTATCCTCTTATCAACACTCATTTGATAAGGGGATTTTTTATGCCCTTCATTTTTTGACGCAATAGAAAAGAATCGTGCCGCATACGATTATTAGAGTTGAAAGAGCCCTAATTTCTTATTACATTTCAACCAAACCATAAAATATCAGTAAAATGAAAAATATAAAAATAGGAGCTATAGCTATACTTGCGATGACAATGATCAATTGTAAAGAAAATAAAAAGAATGCAGCAGACACATCTACAGATGGACTAGATAAAAGTGTGGATCAAATGGAAACTAACGTCCGCGAAATGAAGGACGATGTCATGGGAGAAACATTAACCGTAATGATGACATCTAAAAGCAACAGTAACATGAGCGGAGAAATAACTTTTTCACAAGACGAAGAAGAAGTAGAAATGAAAGCCGTTTTTAAAGGACTGGAAGAAGGCTCGCATGCCATTCACTTGCACGAAAATGCCGACTGTACTTCAGGTGACGGTAAATCTGCTGGTGGACATTGGAACCCTACTGACGAACCACATGGCAAATGGGGAGCTGAAGAAGGCTACCACAAAGGTGATATAGGTAATTTTACAGCTGATGCAGATGGAAACGCTACCGTAGAATTTTCTACGGACGAATGGTGTATAGGTTGTGATGACGATACTAAAAACATTATTGGAAGGTCTGTTATAGTTCATAAAGGTCAAGATGATTTCACTTCTCAACCAAGTGGAGATGCCGGTTCTAGAATAGGATGTGCCGGTATTACCAAATAAATTATATTACACTTTAACACTAAAAACCGCTATCACTAGCGGTTTTTTCTATCTTTAACTCAACTACTATAAATATGGATTTAGATACCTTGGTTGTTCGCTTCCAAAAAAAAGACATTCTTGCTTTTGAGAAGCTCTACGATATGTATTGGGAAAATATATGCGGCGTTATCCACACGATTGTAAAGGATAAAGGCTTGGCCGAAGAAATTTCGCAAGATGTTTTTGCCAAAATTTGGAACAATTCAGACAGCTACAATCCTTCTAAAGGGCGTTTTTTTACATGGATTCTTAACATAGCACGGAATGCGGCTATCGATAAAGTGCGCTCAAAATCCTTTAAAGACCAAAAAAAGAACCTGTCCGCAGATTACTTCGTAGGTATTTTGAATAGAGCGGACAGTACTGATGAATCTAAAGAAGAGATAGATACTTCCGCACTAAAAAAATTAGTACTAAACCTAAAGGAAAAATGTCTCGAAATCATTGAAATGCTTTATTTTAAGGGATATACCCAAACAGAAGCATCTCAAGAACTAGATATTCCACTAGGTACCGTAAAAACAAGAAATAGAAGTTGTATTTCTCAATTACGGAAAAATGTTACGTTAGAATGGAAGTAGACAAATACATAGCATCGGGAATTTTGGAACTTTACGTGGCGGGAACGCTCACGGAAGAACAAAATATGGAAGTATTTCAGTATGCTCGTGAGTATCCTGAAATAAGAGAAGAGATTTTGGCTATAGAGGCATCTATATTGGAGTTGACCAAATCAGTTGCTCCAAAGTTGGCTAAAAGAAAAGGGTTTGATGACGTTAAAGTTCGTATTGGAGAGAGAAAAGACACTAAAGTCGTTCAGTTTCCTAAAGAAAAATCTAATTGGAGTACTTATACAGGTTGGGCCGCTGCCATTTTATTGGGAGTTGGTGTTGCGTGGTTCTACAATGAAAACACACAACTTAAATCAGATATTAATGTTGTTGAACAGCAGAAGCAAATCTTGGAACAACAGATTTTTGAAGCACGCGGGTCATTGTCCAGCACCAATGAACTGCTTAACAACTTAAGAGATAAAGATATTACCCTTACACCGTTAGGCGGACAAGAGGTCTCTCCTACTTCATACGCAAAAGCGTATTGGAACAAGAAAGAAGACAAGGTCTACATAGATGCGCAAGGATTACCGGAACCACCGGATGGCATGGTTTACCAAGTATGGTCTCTTAAGCTAGACCCGCTTACCCCAACGAGTATGGGACTTCTGGAAGATTTTACCGAAGACGAAAACAAAATTTTTACTTTGGACAATCCAAATCAAACAGAAGCTTTTGGTATTACACTTGAACCTGCAGGCGGAAGTGAATCACCAAATTTAGAACAACTATATACCTTAGGGGCAGTTGCTTCTTCATAAATAATTATCACTTAAACTTAAAAGAGCTTTACAGTTAACTGTAAAGCTCTTTTTATTTATGCATTTTGGTCTGCCGGAAACAAAACTGGACTATATATCTTTCTTTACTTTATGAATTGACATTAACGTAACCATCCACTTGGGCAAAGGTTTTTGGGGGTCTCTCTTTTTTAAATTGATAAAAACACCCAACTTTTTAAAAACAGGAACCCGGTGGGTTTCCACCAATTCAATTAAGGTACCGTCCGGATCTTCCATATAAGCAAATCTACCCGCGGCATCACCCATATCAAAACTATTGGCACTGTCTACCGTGAAAGAATGGCCCGCTTCTTCGGCCTCAAAACGTAATACATCCAAACCTGACACATCAAAACAAAGATGAATAAAACCTAAATCTCCCCAAAGTCTACCTTTAAATATAGTCTTGGGCTCTCTATCTAAAGCTTGTATCAATTCTATTTGAGAAGGACCGTATAATTGACCAAAACCTCCTGATTGCTGATTACTTCGCTGAAGTAAAACTCTCCTAAAGGTATGTGTTTCTCCATTGGTCAATTCATCAGAAACACCGGAATCATCACTTAAAGCCGTATCATACCCCAGCAATTTATTATAGAAATAAACTGAAGCATCCATATCGGAAACCCCTATAATTACGCCTAAAATTCCTCCCGAGTTGCCATTGTCCTTGACAAAACTATAATGCTCCTCAACAACCTCTACTCGGTTTCCCCATGGGTCTTTAAAATAAAAATGATTTTCATTTAGAATCTCCGAAAGTTCAGTAAGATTAGCATTAAGAAGTGCTTTATGTGTCTCCTTTATTTTACTTGAACGGATTTTAATTGCATTAATACCTAAATCGCCAAATTGAACAGGATTCATAGGCGGTTCTGGTTTTCTATTTTTAAACTGCCAAATCTCCAAACCACCTCCTCCACTCATATTCAAAGCTAGAATTGCCTGGCGCTGCTCTGCCGTACCAGCAGTGTACCGAGTCATAAGATTTGCCGTGGCCACATCATTAAAAACCATGATATCAAAACCCAAATGGGTTCGGTACCAATTAAAAACTGTTTTTACATCCGCAACACCAATACCTATCTGCTGAATTCCGTTTATGATTTTTTGCATTCAAAAAGCGATTATGCGTTGTGTTGATAGGGCATTCTAAGGAGTTTATTATGAATTGATTTCAATTTTTCCGATGAAAGGCCCATTTTAAACAGAACCACAAGTAATAGATTAGTGAGATTTACGCGTAGATAGGAATTACTCTCATACTTTCTAGCGGAAACAATCAAATCGTTATTAATGATTTTATAAGGTATTTTATTTTTTTTCATTCGCTTGAAAAACTCAAAATCTTCCATTAGAGCCTGCTCCTCGTTAAATTTTCCAAGGTTTTCAAAAGTGCTTTTTTTAATAAACAGACATTGGTCCCCTCCTCCGGTAAAAATACCATCCTTAGCCGTAAACGAAGCATTTATATTCAACCAAAAACTGTTTTTATCAAACCGGTACGAAAAAAAACCTGCCTCGTAGCCTTCATCAAAAGCGTTTTCTATATCATGTAAAAATGATGTAGGCGGCTTTACATCTGCATGCAAAAACACGAGAACATCGCCTAACGCTACCGAGGCACCTGTATTCATTTGAACAGCCCTGCCCTTTTCTTTACATCTAACAAACTTTATATTGGTTGGGGTCTCCAAGCTTTCAGAATTATCTATACTATCGCAAGAAAGCACTACAATACCCTCACTTTTATCAAGATGAAGTGTTGGCAGTAATTTTGAAAGGTTGTGCCTTTCATTATGAGCAGGTATAACAATAGAAATCATAGTGTGTTTTAAAGGTCTTTTAAGTGCTAATTTATTATTCAATAAAGTTGCTCCTACAAACCACATCTACGTAAATTTAAAAGAAAGGTTTCAAAAAAATATCGACCAAACCTCCGCTTCTACTTTTACGTAGATAACAATATTACAACTCTAAAACAAGACCCATGAACGCAATCAGATTTAAATATCCCCTTATTTTACTCATACTAATTTCGTGGATTTCCCCATCATATGGACAAATGGATAACAGTAAGATTTTAAATCTAAATACGTTCTCCGAAACGTTTTTATCTCGTGTACGTAATAACCAGGATACTAATGAGATAAGAGCACAACTCTATAATACTACGTTAGAAGAGCTAGAGGAAGGGTTAAATACTGATGAAAAGAAACTAGCTTTTTGGATTAATGTTTACAACGCATACATTCAAGTGGTCTTATCTGAAAATCCAGAAAAATATGATGACCGAGGCACATTTTTCAGCTCTGAACAATTACCCATTGCAGGCAGACTTGTTTCCTTTGAAAAAATAGAACATGGAATTATCAGAAAATCGCAATGGAAATTAGGTCTAGGTATGATCAGAAAATGGTTTCCGAATAAATTTGAAAGAAAACTAAGAGTGGATGATAGAGATTATAGGATTCATTTTGCCCTAAACTGTGGAGCAAAAGATTGCCCTCCTGTTGCCATTTATAATGGGGACAAGTTAAATGAGCAACTTAACAAAGGTACAGCTGCGTATTTAAAGAAAACATCTACCTACAATAAAGAAACCGGAGAAGTGTCGGTTACTTCATTATTCAGCTGGTTTAGAGGTGATTTTGGTTGCAAAAGTGGTGTAAAGGATATTTTAAAAGAATTTGATATTATTCCGACTACCAAAAACATTGACCTGAACTATAAAAGTTATGACTGGACGCTAGATTTAGATAATTGGACCGATCTTTAAGCAACTTGCTTAAAATGCTTCTTTTATGGTAAAATAGAAATTTCCACCTTCGCTAGACATACCGTAATCTGCCCGTATACGAACACCGTCTCTTTTATTAATGATATAACGAACCCCTATCCCTGCAGCATTTTTATATGCAGAGGAAAAAAGGTCTTTGAAAGCGGGAGCTACGGTTCCCGTTGAACCAAAGACTGCTCCGCCAAACCTACCTGCAACAGGAAATCTATATTCCAAGGCCATACTCAACTCAGAATTATCCTGAAACCTCCTGTTATTGATACCTCTAGTTCTATTAGAGCCTAAGTAGAATAGGTCATAAAAAGGTGTACTCTTACTGCTACCCCCTAAAAATACATTAGCGGCAACCACTTGTTTTTTTCCAACCTTCTGGTAAAAACGGTTATCTAGCTCAAATTTTGAATATTGAAAACTAGAACCCAAAATCTTACTGGAAGTAAATACGTTTGCTTGAATATAAAATCCTTTGGTCGGAAAAAAGATATTATCCCTAGTATCATAAAAAGCTTGTAAGCCTATATTAGATATAGTCCCATCCTGTTTTCCAGGTACATCGGACGCTTCTAAAACACCACCATCCTCTATTCTTAAACTACTGAAGTTATCAAACTCATACCCCAATCCTAGAGAAAGATTAGGCCAAACCTCACGCATTAAAGCGAGGCGTGCCCTTGGAAAAGTAACTTCATAAGTTTCCTCATCCTCTTCTTTACTATCTATCCCAACTCCATAAAAATTATAGAAATATTTGTAGAATCCCAATTCACCTAAAACTCGCCATTTTTCTTCATCCTTGTAGAACTCAAAAGGCATGTAAAGCAAGAATTGACTCTTAGTGGTATAGCTAATGCCCAACTGTACCGATGAAGGCCTGGTTTCCCTTTTTTCATTTTTTAGCCAAAAATTGGCAATCCCTATACCCCCAAAGCCAAAAGCGGTTTCCGGTGTGTAAAAAGCGACGGGAAATGCCGAGATTTTTAAGTGCTTAACAATGGAGTCTTGACTAGTGTTCGCTTTCTTTTGAGCTGTTATTGAACTCATACAAAAGCATAACAATACTAGCGGAAATATTCTGTTTAAGTTGGTCATTCTTTGTTTTAAAGTACCTTAAGTTTTTAAAAATAACGGATAATCGTTTATGATGGGGTAATTTAGCACTGTATTTGAAGAACCTATATTCCATATGCATAAAATACTTGCTTTAAAGAAAACCGTCCTCGTAATTTTTGGTATTCTGAGCGTATTCGCGGTAATGTCATTGAGTAATTTAAAATTCTCCTTTGATTTTAGTCAGTTTTTCCCTGAAGGTGACCCTGACCTTGTTTTTTATAATGAATTTATTGAGGAATTCGGTACTGACGATAATTTTCTGCTTATTGCCGTAGAAAATGAATCCACCGTTTTTAATCAAGATTTTTTGCAACGGTTCGATGCGCTCTCCAAAGAAGCCCGGCAACTACCTTTCGTAACTGAATCACAATCGCTTACAACGCTTTTCTACCCGTTAAAGACCTCGTTTGGCTATACCAAGCTTCCTATTATACACTTGAACGATTCCACTAAGTACACATCTGATCTAGCTAAAATAAGGGAAGACAATTTATACGTGAACGCCCTAATAGATGAGAAAGCAACTTCATTAGTACTAGCATTAGAAACGGAAAACAAACTAGACTACGAACAAAGTATCATTCTATTGACCCAAGTTAGGGCATTGCTGAAAAAACATGAACTAACTAATTATCATCTTTTAGGTCGAACCTATTTTTACGAAGCATTGGTAGCTATGCAAAAACACGAGGTTATCGTTACCAGTATAGCCTCCATACTTTTGATATTCATTGTTTTGTTGCTAATATACCGTAAGGTTCTGATTGTTTTCATTGCACTATTTTCTATAACCATAGCTCTTTTACTATTTTTAGGGCTGTTGTCCGTTTTAGGAAAGGAACTGAATGCAATGGCGGCTTTCTATCCTATTTTAATGCTCATTGTTGGCACCTCTGACGTTATACACATTGTAGACGATTATTTAAATAAACTTAAGACTGGTCTTTCAAAAGAAAATGCCCTTTGGTCTACACTTAAAGAAGTTGGCACCTCTACCCTTTTAACCTCTGCGACCACGGCCATAGGATTCGCGTCGCTCTTAACCTCAAAGTCCAGCAGTATAAGTGACTTTGGTATAAATGCAGCTTTAGGAGTTTTAACCGCCTTCTTTACCGTAATTTTTCTAACAAGCGCACTCATACTATTACCAAAAAAAGAACTGTTATTACCTAAGAAAACAGTTTCGACTAAATGGCCCAAACTTCTTTCAGGGATAAACAATTTTACAAAAAAAAGACACAAGCCTATACTGTACATTAGCTTTTTGTTCACTTTTGCCTGCGCTTTTGGAGTTACCAAAATAGACACTAACTATCAAATAAAAGAAAGTCTACCGACCAACAGCCCGATTGCCGCAGATTTTAAATTCTTTCAGGATCATTATTCCGGATTCAGGCCATTGGAAGTTGCCGTCATGACCCAAGGCAAAAGCAAAATATCCGATTTTGAAATAATCAAACAAATAGAATTAGCGGAACAACAATTAAAAGGAGAGTCGCCTATACGGAATATCCAATCTGTGTCTACGTTCTACAAGGCCCTGAACAAAGCCCATAATTTAAATAAAACGGATTTTTTCACACTCCCCGAAGATGAAAAAACATTTGAAAGCTATAAAGTAGACATTAAAAAAATGGCTCGTAAACAATACGCGAAATTTGTAAATGAAAACGAAACAAAGGCTAGAATAAAGGCTAGAGTATTAGATGTTGGTACAGACACTTTAAATGAGCTCTACAAAAGGTTTGACAATTTTACAGCCGCACAAACGGACTCGACTCAAGTAAAATTTAAACTAACGGGAAGCGGCGTTCTCTTGGACAAGAACTCATATTACATACAGGACAGCTTAATAACAGGGCTTTTAGCAGGCTTGTTTATAGTAGCACTCATTATGGCGTTACTTTTTAGGAATCTTAAACTGTTACTTATTTCATTACTGCCCAACTTGGTTCCTCTATTGTTTGCAGGTGCCTTGCTCGGTTATTTGAACATTCCCTTAGAATCTACAATTTCAGTGGTTTTCGCCATTGTTTTTGGCATTGCGGTAGATGATACCATTCACTTCTTAGGGAGATACAAATTATGTAGAGATAAAGGTTTAGACAAAGAAGAAGCTCTCCAAATAACTTTCTCAGAAACTGGCAGGGCACTGATCATTACAACCCTGACCTTATTCTTTGGCTTTCTGATATTATTATTCTCTGCCCACGCACCAAGCGTAACCATTGGTTTGTTAGTAAGCGTAACACTTTTAACTGCGTTAGTCTTAGACCTACTCTTATTACCGGTCCTGATTAGGTCCTGGTTAAAATAGAAGTGGAAAATTAACAACAAACCTCATTAACAAAGAAGCACAGGTAACTTATCTACGTGTAAATTCAAAAAGACTATTAGTTAGCCTACCAAATTTAGTATACGTTCAAAATGATAAGGATTATTTCTCGGCTTTGAGGGATTTTCTAAGTGCTCTTCTGGCTATTACTACTCGGTATAATAAAATGGACATAAAGGCAAGCCAGGCGAAGAAAAGAAGGTACTCCATAACAATACTGATTTTGGGGACTAATTAGGTTAAATCGTTCTTATTCAAGGTAAAATAAAATACCATAGAATAGCATATATGTAATTTGGAAAGTAAACATAATAATTAGTTTTGGATTTTCCTATAACAAAGTTAAAAAAAACACAATTAACTTGTTTTCTTAATTAATAAGGTGCCAAAACTGAAGTTTTGACACCTTGAACAACTACACTAATCTAAAAACCTAAATAAAAATCAGATAGTTACATAAGAAACCTTAAACCTCCTCTTTATATACTATAAATTCAAAATATTTTCTTCTGAGGAAGGACCCAACTCATAAACCGCACCTACCAACTCCGTTTTAAGAGCTTCCGCTTTTTCAATTTGCCCAGTTGCTTTATAGATTTCAGCAGCATAGAGAAGTATACCTGGCTCAAATGTTTTTCCTTCTATGTGTTCTTGAACGATTTCCAAAGCTTTTTCTTTATCTCCTTTTTTTAGATGACTATACGCCAACAAGCTATAAGATTCAGGAGTTGGTCTATTCCCTACTTCTTTCCTTGATAGCCTCAGTGCCTTATCAAACTGATCCGTACGATCTAAATAAAGCGAAACATTATAGGCATTATACATATCTCCGTACGCAGGATTTTGTACTTGTTTGAAATAGGTATCAAAGTTTGACAGACTTTTTAAATCGTCACCTATAAAATCTGCAATCTCGGCCTTTAGCAAATAATAATCCGGCGCCTTATAATTCTTTGTTACGGAATCTAAAATCCGCATGGCTTCTTCTGCTTTCTTTTCGTACGAAAAAACAATCCAAGCTATTCCTTTCTTTGCATACGCATTACCAGGGTCTAATTCTAACGCTTTTAAATAGTGTCTGTAAGAATCTTCTATTCTTCCGGCATGGCCATAATAATCGGCTAAATTGGTGTAAGACCATAGTCTTAAACCCGTATTTTTCGAATCTTCGGCTTTTTCCTTCGCCTTTTCCATAAACCGTATGGTGGTAGCCAAATCACCTTTATGGTCATTCCATTTTGCCAATCGGATAAGATACCCGAAATCATTCATGTTTTTTAAACTGTCTAAATAACTTTCAGCTTTATCATAATTACCAAGCTCCATATTCACATCAAACAAAAGCCCTAAAGTCTGATCAACCCCACTGTTAATAGTCCGTGCCGAATCTGCAAGTTGCGCAGCCTCCCTAAAGCGATGTTGCGAGATATAGTTTCTGGCCAAAGCCCTATAATACCCAGCCTTACCAATTGCCGCAATAGACACGGCCTTTGCCAAAACTTGCTCAGCTTTTTTTAAATATTGTATGTCTCCCGTGTTCTGAAAATATCGGTTATACTCCCCTCCCACTATACCAAAGCTCATTAGTTGCGAGCTATCTGGTTTTATCTTTGAGTTCCAAAGTTCAAAATATTTTGAAGTTGTTTTAGAAGGACCGGAAGCCAAATATTTATTATAATCTTCCTTGTTGGTCAACAAATTTTCTGTCTCCGTTTTGCACGAAGAAAGAAAAAGTAACACAATGCAGAGCGTAATGTATTTCATCTTCAAATTTTTAGGGTTTGGAAATTAGGTTTTTCTTTCAATAAAAAGGGAGGACGGGATTACCATCCTCCCCACTCCTTCTTTTTCATAGACTTGCGCCTTACTCAGGAGCTCCCAAATATGGGAATGTATCTGTTGGTTGAGCAGTTAGAGCTACACCATCTGAAACCAACCTTGGAAAAGTACCCACACCTTCTACTTCTTGTCCGTTAAAACGTGCACCATCACCTCCTCCGAAAAGAAGAATCAAGGAAACATCAATAACATCATCCTGTAGCGTTCTACCAGTTAAACCAATAGCACCTTCAAAGTTTGGTGCACCAGTACCTGGATTAAAATAAGTAGTAGGCAAATCCGGAGCAACTTCTAGAACATCGTTCGCCAAAATTGTAGTCAAAAGTTCTGCACTCACGGGGTTATCCGTAAAACCATCCTTATCAGGACCGTTAAGAATATCTCCTAGAATATTGGGCTGATAATTAACATCGGCAGGATCAAGCCCCAATAATTCCGCATAAACATCATGTAAACCTTCTAATCTATTTTCAAAATCTTTCTGATAAAACTCTGCTATAGTAGACGGCACAGCTTGGTTATAAGGATCCTTAAAGTCTGGAATACTCAATACCGTATTGATTCCCGGTCTACCCATAAAATCTACTTGAGCGTATGTACCTGAAAAATCCGGAGGGGTAACCATCATTCCGTCACCACCATCACCACCACCATCTTCGCAAGGCTGACAAGAAGTGCCTCCACAATCAACACCGGTTTCAGTACCGTTCATAACACCATCCGTACAGCTGGTCTCTACCATTTCCAAAGCGTCATCATCATCGCAGGCAACAAACATAGTAGCTGCACAAAGCGAGAGGAACATATATTTTAAAGTATATAATTTCATTATTTCTTATTTTTAAGATTAGTTTTTATTGTTTTCTATTGGTAGTTACCCAGGTTTTGTAAACTTTTAAGCCTAAAGCGTTGGTAGCTGTAGTTTCACCCAAAACACTATTAGGAATTTCCAACACCAATGCCATAGTATTGGCTCCGTCAAAAGTATCTACCGCTTCTCCTTCTGGTAAAAATCCTTCTGGAGCAGTACCTCCTATAACTTTATTGAACTGTCCAAAATCAAAAAAGAAAGCATCTTGTCTTGGTCCAGCAAAAAGAGATATTCCCGTCTCAGTAGTTGTAGTTAAAGCACTTTCTCCAGAAATTGCAACTTGCCCTAATGGAGACCCTATCATAACCTCACTGTTCTTACCTGTCATAGTTGGCTCAAAAGGACCAAAGAAATACATGGTGTCTCTTCTAGGAATGGCTTGAATAACCAAATCCTCTATTAAATCATTGTCCGTATCAATATTGATTTCAGTTAGTACGTTCTCATCAAATGTACCATAGGCCAAATCTTCGAGCACATTGGTCTGTAGGTCTACAATAAATACCGTGTTATCTGGATTGGAAGGCGATTCAAATCCGTAAAAATCCGCAATATCAGCAGTATTGCCCGTAGTCCCTGGTGCATCAATATGATCTGCTGCTACTAGAACCGCACCAACAACGGCCAGGATTCCCATGCCGAATAAAAGTTTTGTCTTTTTCATTTTTAAGTTTTTAATGATTATTAATTCACCCCTACTTACGGGACTTTAATGCGAGGGTTTGGTTTTAAATGTTAATAAAATGTTAAATAGAAATATGCCCTTCTATTTGCCTTCATACATAACAGCCCATCTATTTATTTCCAAAACAACCATCTCATTATTAATAAATTGACAAAACCACGCGCCCTCAACACATACCTTTTTAAAAATGGTCTCCCCTAGCGTATTCTACACATAACAAAGCTTGCCTTTACTCATTTTAGCGTAATTTGGTCTTTTCAAAACTATTGCCCTATGAACCCTTCAGCCTCTGGTTGGATTATTAAATTTGGTTCGCTCATAGAAAAAGAGCAAAACCTGTATATGGATTTTGATACGCATTACCGCGCATTGAGACATACAGGATTTGTTTATGGCATAAACATGGAAATTCCAGATTTTATAGTTGCCGAGCATAAACTTTCTGAAGATGAGAAAGCAAAAATAAATCTGCTTCATGCTCTCTACGGTATTTATACCTTAGAAACCAATAAATCTGATTTTAGCAGTTTTATAGAAAAGACATTTGAGTTTTATAAAGTGTTGAAGATTGGTCATTTTTCACTCTTGAGCAAAATTCTTACAGGCTCAAATACAACCGCACAATTAGAAAAACTTGTAGACACCAGGGTATCATTGGGCGACAGTCTTATAAACAAGACCTTTAACAGCATTATTACCAACTCCCTTCTATTTATAGATGTGCTTCTTTTTAAATGTTATTTGAGCAATCCCAAAGACATAAGGGAACAGGCCCAATTCATGGAGTACCTGACTATAAACATCACCTATCATGCATTAAGCTCTAAGGAGAAGAATAAAAGTGATGAACGCTTAGCCTTATTGTTTGCATCCTCATTAACCTTTATTAAAAGTGATGCGCAAGATTTTGATGGTTCATATCGCCAACAATTACTTGAGGCTCGTTCCGAAATAGAAAACAGATATTTTTTAGATGTTGCCTGTCTAGCCGTATGGGAAGACAAATCTTTGGAATACCAAGAATCTGAATTCATATTTGGACTTGGAAAAGACTTAGGGTTGAAAGAGGATATCATTACCAACTCTCTAGAAGAAATAAAGGTGTTCTTTTTGAAACATTCAAAAACGGTACCTTTTTTAAAGGATACCAATCTAGCTATTCAGTTTTATGACAACATGTCTAAAATGGTAAATAAGCTTATTTTAAGAAATAGCAAACGACTGCAAAAAGAATTATCCGAAAGTAAAGAATTGGTTTACCTAATTTCAAAATCTACCTTAAAAGACCTTACTCCGGAAGAGAAGAAAAAAGTGCAAAATCAGCTTATAGATATTTTTAAAAGTATACCCTCTTTAGCAATATTTCTACTTCCGGGAGGCGCTGTACTTTTACCAATTTTCATAAAATTGATTCCAAAATTACTACCTTCCTCTTTTGATGAAAATCGTGTAGAAAAGTAGATTTTTTTGTTAAAAAAGACGCTATAAGAAAAATCTATACCAGACGTCAATTATTTTAAAATCAATTAATTAAACACATCTACTCTAACCATAACTTAAAGTCCTTTACACGATCCCTACTAACAATGATTTCTTGCTCCTGAAAGTGATTTAACTTAATCTGAAGTCTGGAATTCGTATATGAAACGATGTCTTTTATATGATTAATATTGATATAAAATTTTCGGCTGACCCTAAAAAAAGTTTTTGGCTCCAACTCAGTTTCAAGGTTCTCAAGAGTGGTATCCAAAAGGTAATTTCTACCATCTGAAGTAGCCGCATACGTCCCTTTGTTTTCACTATAAAAAGACTCTACTTCGTCTGCATTTATGATTTTAAGATGTTGCCCTACCCTTGCCGTAAACCTCTTTTTGTATTCGCGTTCTAATGGGTTTACCAAGAGGTTCTTGATGTCATCAAAATTGAGTGTCATATTCTTTACCTCAGGCTTGAACGACTTATATTTCTTAACAGCCACCTCCAATTCCTCATCATCAATGGGTTTTAACAAGTAATCAATACTATTCAGCTTAAACGCCTGCAAAGCGTATTCATCATAGGCAGTGGTGAAAATAATAGCGCTTTTCACCTCTACAGCGTCAAAAATCTCAAACGAAAGTCCGTCTGAAAGCTGAATATCCAAAAAAATCAAATCAGGATGTGGGTTATTTTGAAACCAATTAATAGATTCCTCAACCGAATGCAACATCTGCGACACTTCTACATCTAAATCTAATAACAAACGTGACAATCGCCTTGCTGACGGCTTCTCGTCTTCTATAACTATGGTTTTCATATTTGGTTTTTGGTTGATTTATAAAAACAGGTGTTACGAGTATTTTTTCATTTCGTTTTTATCGGCCTCCATATACTTTTGAATTTGACGTTCCTCCCAAGCCTTACTAAAAAAAGGATTGTAAGAAAACACCTTAGCTCCATGAAAAAATACTCCTATTCCCCAAAAGATAAAAGTAGAGAAGGTTCCAAAATTAAAGAATGCCTCCACAAAACTTTTACCGTTACTCATATTACCAACAACAGCTCCTGTTATTACCATAATGTTCACTATCACAAAAACTGCCAAGTGAATATAAAAACCTTTTAACTGTTCTATTCTTTTTTTAGCTCTAACCTGCTTACTTCTTCTATCTAATGATGATTCCATTTTTATATTTTTTAAGTTTAATACCTACTACTAAGAATGACTACTGCCACTTTGTTCTCTGTTCATCTTCCTGCATGAATTGCTTAATTTTTCGCTGTTCCCAATCACGTCCAAAAAAAGGATTACCCCCAAAGGTCTTTATTGCACCTACAACTATACCAATTCCCCAGCAAAAAGCCGCCCAAAGAAACCAAGCATATGCAAAACCATTGGTGTAGTAATTTATGGCTGCCAAGAAACTTATGACCACCACATATGAAATCAATCCATTATAGAATTTTTTCTCTGCCTCAACTCGTTCTTTAGCCCTAATATATTTGCTTTCTCTTTCCATGATATACTTGTTTTTATTGGTTATTGATTACAGGTTCAAATTTCGCGAAAAATGTTTCCTTTTTAAAATGTTACTTTCTGAACTGTAATTTTTTATGACCGAACTGTAAACTATTAATTTAAACACTACAAAAGACATCAAAAGCTAGTTTAGAAATTTTCATCATCCATATATTCCCGCATCTTTTTCTCCTCCCATCGCTTACCCCAAAGCGGATTCGTTCCAAAAGCCTCCATAGCATGCATAGCTATCCCGAAACCCCAACCCATAATAGGAAAAATCACCCATGGAAAACTAGTTGTTCTATAATTTAAAAACACCAAACATGGTATTACAATACAGTACGCAAGCAGGTTCCCATAAAACCCTTTTATAGCTTCCACACGTTCTTTTGCTTTCTCATAGCGTTTATCCTGAATATACTCTTGTTGAATTTCCATAGTCGAAATTTGTTTTAAAAGGATAGGCAACCTAACACTGAACTCGGTAGCCGTTTTATCAATCTGAACTTTTCTATCCGTTAATAGCGCATAGCGCTCTCGTATGTTATACAACCCAACACCACTACTTTTTTTAACCACTTGTTTCTCCTGAAGGTTATTCACCACAACGAGCTCGCCATTTTGCTCAAAAACCTTTAAATGCAAAGGCTTACCAGAAGTAACCACATTATGCTTAACAGCGTTCTCAATAAGCAACTGAAGCGACAGGGGAACAATCTTTGAATCCGGGTCCTCACTCTCTTCCAGGATGTCAAAAACAATACTATCTTCAAATCGCATTTTTAAAAGCCGGACATATGTTCTAGCAAACTTAAGCTCTTCATCTACTAGAACCAAGTCTTTACTCTTTTGTTCAAGTACATACCTATAAACCTTTGATAAGGATGATGTAAACTTCTGCGCTTGGTATGGGTCTTCTTCAATTAGACTTGATAACACATTTAAGCTATTGAATAGAAAATGGGGGTCTAGTTGATTCTTTAATGCATCAAATTTTGCTGATGCCGTATTGGCTATTATTTTCTGTTCTTTAACCTTATTTTCTTGCCGATACCTATAATAAAAAATGGCGTAAAAAATTATGGACACTCCCAAGGAGATAACAATAGTACGCACATAATTCTCTACGGTATGATAACTTAAAGTGTCCTGAACAGGCACATTATAAAGCGCCACCAGAAGAATAGAAGTAGCTGCAAAAACACCCAAACATGTTATGACCACATTACCTAAAACAGCAAGACTCATACGCTTGGCCGTGTATATGTTTCTTTCAAATTTTTTCAAAAGAAAATAAAGCCAAGACATGTTCACCATGTATAACACAATGGAAAACACAATATTAACAAAGTATTCCCTCCAAATATCTTGAAACATATTATCAAACCGATAATCATCGGTAAAATAATTATAGGTGAGGAATGCAAAGAAAATTCCATTACCAATAATGAAACCCCAAAAAAGTTCCTTTAAAATCCTATTGCCTTCCATTCTTTACTGTTTATAAAACAACACCAGCTCTTTCACTCATTAAAACAAAGATGCCCAACAACACTTCATTTTCAAAATGTATACTACCCAACCGTAGATAAACCACACCAAACCGCACTTTGCTCCTACTAAAACGGAACACCATATCCTTGTTTTATTGTACCGATCACAAAAGTACTGTGCGCACTACCAATATTGCTTACAGCTCCCAAGGTGTTGATTACAAAGTCTTGATAATGCTTCATATCCCGCACCAAAACTTTTAATCTAAAATCATAATCCCCAGAAATATTATAACATTCCGTCACTTCCTTTACCGCACAAATATCCTTAACAAACTGATTTCCAATATCTTTCGTATGTTGTTTTAAGGTGATATCACAAAAAACAATCAACTCAAGCCCCATTTTTCCTGCATCCAACAAAGCGGAATACCCTTTAATATACCCCTCTTTTTCCAATTTTCGCACCCGCTCATAAACCGGGGTTGGAGATAGGTTTACGGTAGCTGCTAGTTCTTTTGTAGTAATATTCGAGTTTAATTGAAGCTGCTTTAGTAGCTCCAAATCGGTTAAATCTAAATTTTCCATAGATAAATCGTCTTTAAAATGCCCATCATAGGACATTCACTTTTCATTTACACTTTAAAAATACCTTTTTGCAGTTAAATTACCTTAATTAAATCTATAATTATGGATAAAATAACCTTTACAATAGCTTTGCATAGATATAAATTGAAAAAAAACAGCATGAAAACTACTAACCTAGGCTATCCCAGAATTGGAAGCAAAAGAGAATTAAAAAGAGCCCTAGAACAGTATTGGTCCGGCAAAACAGACCTTGAATCACTACTGGCTACAGCAAAAATAATTAGGAAAGAAAACTGGTTATTACAACAAGAACAAGGTATTGACTTGATTCCCAGTAACGACTTCTCTCTTTATGATCAAGTATTGGACCTTTCTACAACTTTGGGATGTATTCCAGACCGCTATACTGCGCTGGCAAACAACCCGTCTTTCTCCGACCTTGACCTATATTTCGCCATGGCAAGGGGCATTCAACAAGATGGAGCGGATATTACCGCTATGGAAATGACCAAGTGGTTTGACACCAATTACCACTACATTGTCCCAGAATTCACTAAAAATCAAGTGTTTAATGTTTCTCCGGATAAAATTATAAACGAGTACAAAGAAGCTCTAGAACTAGGTATTAAAACAAAATCTGTATTGATCGGCCCTGTTTCATTTCTTCTCTTGGGAAAAGAGAAAGAAAGTGGCTTTCACAGAATAGATTTACTAGAGAGACTGCTACCAGCGTATGAAGAAATTCTTCAACAATTGGTAACTATTGATGCAGAACATGTTCAATTTGATGAGCCTTATTTAGCCCTTAACCTTTCTGAAAAAGAGCAGCGTGCCATACACCAAACGTATTCATATTTCGCTGCCAAATTCCCTAGTTTAAAATTAACGGTCGCCAATTATTTTGACTGTTTTGGCGAAAATATAGATACAGCATTAGCTCTACCAGTACACACTTTACATTTAGATTTGGTACACTGTCCGTTACAATTAGATGACATTATAGAATCTAATAAACTAAACAGTTACACTCATTTATCTTTAGGAGTAGTTGATGGTAGAAACATTTGGAAAAACGAATTTGAAAAATCTTTAAAGTTGATTCAAAAAGCAATTGACCATGTAGGTGCCGAACGTATTCTTATTGCTCCTTCATGCTCCTTATTACACTCGCCTTGCGACCTAGATTTAGAGACCAACGAGGAGAATTTAAGCGGAGAAATCAAGCAGTGGCTCGCTTTTGCCAAACAAAAATTAGAAGAAGTTGCCACACTTAAGAAACTAGTTAATAAAGAGAACCTTTCCGATACTTTAGAAAAACTAAAAAAGAATAGTGAAGCTCAAGCCAACAAAAAAACAGCAACGCTAATACACAATCAGAAAGTAAAACAACGTGTAAGTGCCCTTACGGCCAAAGACGACCAAAGAGAAAGCGCATTCCCAACACGCCAGAAACTTCAGAAAGAAGCGTTAGACCTTCCTTTATTCCCAACCACCACTATTGGTTCGTTTCCTCAAACGAAAGAAGTACGTAGTTGGAGAGCCAATTTCAAAAAAGGAAACTTATCTGCGGACGAATACAACGTTCTTTTAGAGAAAGAAACCAAAGAGACCATAGAATTTCAAGAAAGAACAGGCCTTGACGTCCTTGTTCACGGGGAATTTGAAAGAAACGACATGGTAGAATACTTTGGAGAACAATTAAGCGGATTTGCTTTTACCAGCTTTGGATGGGTGCAGAGTTATGGTAGTAGATGTGTTAAGCCACCAATCATTTATGGCGATGTATCTAGAGAAGCTCCTATGACGGTTAAATGGTCTGCTTTTGCACAATCATTGACCAAAAAGCCAGTGAAAGGGATGCTGACCGGTCCCGTTACTATTCTACAATGGTCCTTTGTTCGTAACGACCAACCACGTTCCGAAACCTGCACACAGATTGCATTGGCCATACGAGATGAAGTTGTAGACCTTGAAAAAGCTGGGTTAAAAGTTATACAGATTGATGAGCCTGCTATTCGCGAAGGTCTTCCGTTACGAAAAGAAGATTGGGATGCGTATTTAAATTGGGCTATTAAAGCTTTTAGGATCTCTGCTAGTGGTGTCAAGGATGAAACCCAAATCCACACCCACATGTGTTATTCCGAGTTCAATGATATTATTTCGAATATAGCCGATATGGATGCCGATGTGATTACCATTGAATGTTCAAGATCACAAATGGAGCTTTTAGACGTTTTCGCAACGTTTAAATACCCCAATGAGATTGGACCTGGTGTTTACGATATTCACTCGCCAAGAGTTCCAGAAAGAGCTGAGATGGTTGCTTTAATGGAAAAAGCCGCCAAACAGATTCCTGTGGAGCAACTTTGGATCAATCCGGATTGTGGATTAAAAACAAGACACTGGCCAGAAACTAGAGAAGCACTCATAGAAATGGTAGCGGCTGCTAGAGAATGTAGACAAAACAGTGCGGTGTTAGCATAATAGGTCATAAATTATTTTAAAAATGCATCTTACAAATCGTAGGATGCATTTTTTTATACCATAAAGCGCAGTAGCTTTGCACTATGGTCAGAAGAATTCAGTTACGCGTATCGTTAAAAGAGGAAAGCAAACCCAACATCCTCTTAAAGAAAACCGCCAAATATTTGAGCGAGGACGAAAAGAACATTACTATTAAAGTGTTGCGCAAATCTATTGACGCCCGTAAACCTACCATTTACTTCAATTACAAGATGGAGGTTTACATTAACGAAAAACCCTCAAAAGCCGCTGACTACGAATTCAAATACCAAGATGTTTCTAAAGCAAAAGAGGTTCATATTGTAGGTTTTGGACCTGCAGGCATGTGGGCCGCATTACGTTGTTTAGAATTAGGCTACAAGCCTATTGTTCTAGAACGTGGCAATAATGTTAAAGACAGAAGACGAGACCTAAAGGCTATTAATCAAGACCATACGGTAAACGAAGATTCTAATTACTGCTTTGGCGAAGGTGGTGCTGGAACCTATTCGGATGGCAAACTATACACCCGAAGTTTAAAAAGAGGAGATGTACGCCGTATTTTTGAAAGTTTGGTTCACCATGGCGCTACCGAAGAAATTTTGGTAGACGCACACCCACATATTGGCACGAACAAGCTTCCTAAAATTGTACAGAACATAAGAGAAGCTATAATCAGTCATGGTGGCGAGGTACATTTCAATACACGTCTCACCAATTTCACGGTAAAAAATAATAAAATAGAAAGCCTTCAATTGCAAAACGGCAATGAAATGAAGGTTAATCGGGTTATTCTGGCCACAGGACATTCGGCACGGGATATCTACTATTTATTGAACGATAAGAAAATCAGCCTAAAGGCTAAATCTTTTGCTATGGGCGTTCGCGTAGAACATCCTCAGCATATTATAGACTCTATTCAATACCACTGCTCGGGCGAACGTAATGAATTGCTTCCTGCTGCTGCTTATAGTCTGGTAGAGCAAGTAAAGAACCGTGGCGTATACTCTTTTTGTATGTGTCCAGGCGGATTTATAGTTCCAGCAGCAACTGCTCCAGGAGAAGTGGTCGTAAATGGTATGTCTCCCTCAAAACGAAATAACAAGTTCGCTAACTCGGGCATCGTAGTTGAAATTAATGCCGATGAAGATTTATACAAATATGAACGTTTTGGGGTTTTAAAAGGATTGGAATACCAAAAAGATTTAGAACGATTGGCATTTACCGCAGGCGGAAGAACACAAACGGCTCCTGCCCAACGTTTAACCGATTTTGTTGATGGTAAACTATCTGCGGACCTCAACCCTACTTCCTACCAACCCGGATTGAATTCCGCCCCCTTACACTCTTTGCTCCCCAAACTTATTGGTGGAAAATTGCGTCAGGGCTTTAAGGCCTTTGGCGATAAAATGAAAGGGTATTACACTGCCGAAGCTAATATTGTAGGTGTAGAATCCCGAACCTCATCTCCGGTAAACATCCCCAGAAATGAAAAATTAGAACATCCAGAAATTGAAGGCCTATTCCCTTGTGGAGAAGGTGGTGGTTATGCTGGTGGAATAGTTTCTGCTGCAATGGACGGTGAACGTTGCGCAGAGGCCGCTATAGCAGGTCTATAGTTAGGGTTTATAGGCATATCCAAACATTCGCCGTATCTTTGCCGCTTATTAAACATACATGACATTTAAAGATTTAGGTATTGCTTTGCCTATACTCAAAGCTATTGAGGAACAAGGATATACGAATCCTACACCCATACAGGAACAAGCCATTCCAATTTTACTTAACAAGAAAGACCTTTTAGGAGTTGCACAGACAGGAACCGGAAAAACTGCCGCGTTCAGCATCCCCATTATACACCATTTACATAACAGTCAAGAACAAACTAGAGGAAAACGGCGTATACGAACCTTAATTGTAACCCCTACAAGGGAGCTTGCTATTCAGATAGCCGATAATTTTACCGCCTACAGCAAGCATACACACATTAAGAACACCGTGATTTTTGGAGGTGTTAAACAATCTAGACAAGTGAACGCCTTACGCAACGGTGTTGATGCACTTATTGCTACCCCAGGAAGGTTATTGGATTTGATGAACCAAAATATTATCTCATTACGGGATATTGAATTTGTGGTTCTAGATGAAGCTGATCAAATGCTGGATATGGGTTTCATTCATGATATTAAAAAAATCATTGCAAAGCTGCCCAAGCAAAGACAATCGCTTTTCTTTTCGGCTACTATGCCTTCTAGTATCGTAGAACTTTCAAGAACCCTTTTGGGAGAATTTGAAAGGGTGACCATAAAGCCGCAACAGGCTACAGCTGAAAAAGTAGAGCAAGGTGTTTACTTTGTAAGTAAGCCCAACAAGCCTAAATTATTAGTGCATTTGATCAGTGAAAAACCTACCGACTCTGTTTTGGTCTTTTCAAGAACTAAGCACGGTGCCAATAAAATTGTTAAGAAATTAGACCAAGCAGGAATCCGTTCCGCAGCCATACACGGTAATAAATCACAAACTGCCAGACAAAAGGCTTTAGGAGATTTTAAAGATGGTAAACTGCGCGTCTTGATCGCAACTGATATTGCGGCAAGGGGTATTGACGTTGAAGAACTCTCTTTAGTGGTAAACTATGATTTACCTAACGTACCGGAAACTTATGTTCACCGTATTGGTAGAACAGGCCGTGCAAGTGCCAGCGGTATTGCCCTGTCTTTTTGTGACAAGGAAGAGCGTGCGTATTTGAGGGATATTGAAAAGCTTATCAAACAACAGGTGCCACGTATGCCGGAGCATCAGTTTATTGATGGGGATGAAGGAGAGGAAGCTGCTGAAGAAAGCAGACCACAACGGAGACCAAATTCAAACAATAATAGAAACCGAAATAAAAATCGCTCTGGAAGTTCCAACAACAGAAGTGCGAACAACCGTAACAGGGGCAATTCAAACAGATCTCGCAGAGACGATTAAACGACTGCCGTTCTAATTTTGAACTGCTAGAGCTACCGCAAGAAGATTTTGATTCCGTTAGGCATCTTTTCTTCTTGCGGTTTTTCTTTACCCTTTATCGACTGCGTTAAAAAAAATATCGGCTCCTAATTATTTATTCACTGAAATAAAACGCGAAATACCTAAATTGCTCTTCCATACTAATTTTACGACACCAAATGACTTTTAGAACTATTCTCGCTTCATTCATTTTCATTGCCCTGCAGACCATGAATGCTCAAGACATTAAAGTAATGAGCTATAACATTAAATATGATAATGTAAATGACACCGTAAACAACTGGAACGACCGCAAGGGCCCAATGGTTAAGCTTTTACTGCACTATGCTCCAGAATTTGCGGGTATGCAAGAGGTGCTCTATAGTCAGTTGACCTATTTGGACGAGGCACTGGAAGATTATACTTATGTTGGCGTAGGCAGAGACGATGGAAAGAAAAAAGGCGAGTTCTCCCCTATTCTTTTCAACAGTAAAAAATTCAACTTACTACAATCCAATACATTCTGGTTGTCACCAACTCCAGAAAAAATTAGTGTAGGTTGGGATGCCGCTATGGAGCGAATTTGTACATACGGTTTATTTGAAAACAAGACGAGCAAACAAAAATTCTGGGTATTCAATACTCATTTTGATCATATTGGAGTTGAAGCACGTGAAAAATCTGCTGCGCTTATCGTGCAAAAAATTAATGAGATAAATACGGATAAAATACCCGTGGTTCTTACGGGGGATTTCAATTTGAAACCTGAATCAAAACCGATTCTGTTTCTTAAAAAAGAAATGACGGACGGACAAGAAATTACCAAGCAGCCTTTTTATGGCCCCACCGGAACTTTTAGTGGGTTTGACCATGCACGCGTGCTTGACCACCGCATTGACTATATTTTTGTGCAAGGAATAAAAGTTGAGAACTACACCCACATAGATGACCGAATGGAAAATAACAAACATATTTCTGATCACCTTCCTATAATGGCTACGTTACAGGAATAGTTTAGTTTTCAGCAAACACAAAAAAGCCCGAATCTAGATAGATTTGGGCTTTTTAAATTTAGATAACCTGTTACTTTACTTCTTGAAAAATGAAATAAGGATCTCATTTAACTCATCGGCATGAGTCAGGTTCAGACCATGAGGCCCACCTTTAATAACTTCATACTGATTATCCTTGATTCCTTTTGCCGCTTGATCAGCGGAAGTTGCTTGAGGAACCGTTGCATCCGCATCTCCATGAACAATAAGCGTTGGTACTGTAACATTCTTAAGTTCAGGTCTAAAGTCCGTATGCATCCAGGCTAGGGCTGTTTCAATCGTCGCTCTTGGTGAAGCATGTGACGCTATACTAAAATCATAGTCCAGTTGAGCTTGGCTTACCTTATCCTTATTATCCTCATAATTATAAAAACCGGTTAGGAATTTTTCCTTTAAGAATCCAGCACGATCGTTCTGTAAGGCCTCTTTAATTCCATCCAAAGCCTCTTCGGGCACACCATCGGGATTATCTTCTTTTTTCTTTACCAACGGAATTATAGAACTAATAAGAACAGCCTTGGCAATTTTATCCGCTCCATAGTCCGTGAAATAGCGTACTACTTCACCACCGCCCATAGAGAAGCCTACAATGACTGCATTATCTAAACTCAAATCTTCAATAATGGCATTCAAATCACTGGCCAGTGCCGAGTAATCATAATCTTCCCATGGCGCCGAAGACGCTCCAAAACCTCTTCTATCATAAGCAATACAACGGTAACCTTCCTCAACTATTTTCCAGACTTGTTGTTCCCAAGCTTTATGACTTAACGGCCAACCATGAATAAGTATAACCGGTTGTCCAGAGCCGTAATCCTCGTAAAATATATCTACTTCTTCTTTTCCTTTCTTGTTCTTTATAAATGGCATATATTTAATTTTAAAGTGAATTTAAATTTACGGAATGTTTGCAATAGACCTTGCTTCATTCGCATTAATATTCGCCTTAAAAAGATACTTTTACAATTTCTTAAAACACAGTTTCAAAAGAACTGACAATCAATTTAGTTTATGTTCGTACCTGATCAGCACCGCAATGAAAATGTTTCAGAAATTAAAGAGTTTTTAAGAGCGAACAGTTTTGGCATTCTCGTAAGCCAATACCAAAACAAACCCTGGGCTACACATATTCCTTTAGAATTAGAAACTACCGAGGACGGAAAAGAGGTACTCACCGCCCATATTGCAAAGGCCAACCCGCAATGGCGCGAGTTTGACCAGAACGAAGAAGTGCTCTGTATATTTAACGGTCCGCATTCCTATATATCTTCATCTTGGTACAAGGAGGAAGAAGTACCTACTTGGAATTATGTTGCTGTTCACGTTTATGGAAAACTGAAAGTTCTAAGCGAAGAAGAGGTTATGGCATCTATGCACAGACTGGTAGATAAATACGAAGCAAATTCAAAGAAACCAATTTCCCTCAAAGACATGTCTCCCCGCACATTAAAGCAGATAAAAGGTGTAGTAGGCTTTCAGGTTGAGATAACAGATATTCAAGCACAGTACAAATTATCTAAAAACCGAGAACAAGACCACCCGAAAATCATTGAAGAGCTAGAAGACTCTAAAGACCCTATGAGCATTGAAATTGCCAAAGCCATGAAGAGCAAATAAAAATATTATAGAGACTCATAAGCCTTAAGAATACGCTCTATTTTCTGGTCAGTAGCCTCGTTAACCACCTTGTTACTAGGGTTTTCATCAAACCATTTTAAAGTTCTCCTGATTCCTTCTGAAAAAGGAATGGTCGCTTTAAAGTCAGGCACAAATGTTTTGATTTTGGAATTGTCAAAAATGACACTTTCTCCTTTATCAGCCAGTAGTGTACCTGTAAATGATGGTTCTATTTTACATATAAAATCTGAAGCAATATGTACTACCCTAGCTTCATACCCAAGAGCATCGGCAAAAATTTTGTAAATCATATTCCAACTCAATATTTCGTCAGACGTAATATGAAACGCATGGCCAATAGCTGTTGTCAAACCTAACAGCCCTACAAAACCTTTTGCAAAATCATCTGCGTGGGTTACGGTCCATAACGAAGTTCCATCACCATGAACAATAATTTCTTTTCCTTTTAAAATACGGTCTGCCGTTGTCCACTCCCTGAAACCGCCAATGGCAATAGGAATTACCGTATCATAGGTTAAGGATGGGCGGACTATGGTAATAGGAAAACCTGTTTCTCTATACGCTTTCATCAAGCGGTCTTCACTTCTAATTTTATCTTGAGAATAATCCCATAAATTATTACAGAGCGGAGTAGATTCAGTTATAACAGGATATTGCAAAGGCGTTTGGTAACATGATGCCGAACTAATAAAAATGTACTGCTTGGTCTTCCCTTGAAATAATGCAATATCACGCTCAATATCCTCTGGAGTAAAAGCAATCCAATTCACTACTACATCCCAAGTGTGATTTTGTAGTTCAGAAAGTTCTTCTGGTTTATTTATATCGCCAAAAATAGTACTCACACCTGGCAGACCCGTCTTATTTGTCCCTCTGTTTAAGTGATAGAGGTCAATACCTTTTTCTAATGCCAAATGACTAGATGCCGTGCTTATATTTCCTGTTCCGCCTATAAATAAAACCTTCATTCTACTGTATATTTTTCGTTATTCGAATATAAACATAAGCAACGGTACTACCGTAAAATTTAGTCATTGAAATGGTGTTTCTTCTCAGCTTTACTTCCCTAATTTTTAGATGTAATTGTACAAAACTGTACTTTTAACATACGGGATAAGTTATCCCCTATTAAAAAACTGTGCTTCAAACTAAGGAAAATGGCTTACGACGAATATCTTGCTGACCGTTCTAGACAAATATTAAAACAAAAACACGTTTACTTTGAAGAAAAGAAAATGATGGGAGGGCTTTGTTTTATGGTCGATGAAAAAATGTGCTTTGATCTCGATACCGATAAAAATTCTGGCGCTTCACGAATGATGGCAAGAGTAGGACTCGAAAATTATGAAAAGACCTTAGAACAACCCAACTGCGGACCAATGGATTTCACGGGCAGAGCCATGAAAGCATATGTTTACGTATATGCCGATGGAATGGATACGGACGAAGATTTGGCCTACTGGATTCAGCTTTGTCTTGATTTTAACCCTTTGGCAAAAAAGAGCAAGAAGAAAAACAAAAATAAAAAAATCCCCGATGCACACTAAAGTCCATCGGGGATTTTCCACCTATAATCACCTAAATTATATTTCTTCTGCCAACCAAGCTTTCATCATCCAGACCGTCTTTTCTTGGCCTGTAATAAAATCGCTCATCATAGAGTTGGTACCTTCATCTCCAGATTCATCAGAAGCATCTAAAATTCGTCTTTCAATTATTAAAAGTTCTTTCAAAGAATCTACTATTAAACGAATAGCTTCTTCATCTTGAGAAATATTCTTACCAACGGGTACTTTTGCCTTTTCAATATAATCTTCAAAGGTATGTAATGGTACACCGCCCAAGGTAAGAACCCGTTCAGCAATCTCATCTACATTAAGGTTTGCCTCGGTATATAATTCTTCAAATTTTGGGTGAAGCTCAAAAAAGCGTTTCCCTTTTATATTCCAGTGAATACCTCTTAAATTTTGGTAGTAACGTTGGAAATTAGCTAACAACTCGTTTAAGTCTTCGCTTAATGATTTTGAATCTTTTTCGCTTAATCCTATACTATTTAACTTCATGGTTTCTGTTGTTTTTACTATGGTATAAAGGTACTTAATAATAGACCCTGGTATATGATACTTATCATTGATAGTTTTTATATTTTTATCGTTCGAACTTATAGCAAATGACAATTACTCAATTACAGTACGTACTGGCCGTTGCCGAGTACAAAAATTTTACATTAGCTGCCGAAAAAAGCTTTGTTACCCAACCTACGTTAAGTATGCAAGTACAAAAGTTGGAGGACGAGCTAGACGTCTTGATTTTTGACAGAAGTAAAAAACCCATTTCCATTACGGAAGTTGGAGCCAAAATAGTAGCCCAGGCAAAAAATATAGTAAACGAGGCCAGTAGAATCAAGGATGTTGTAGATCAAGAAAAAGGATTTATTGGCGGTGATTTCACTTTAGGTATCATACCTACCATTATGCCTACCTTGTTACCCATGTTCTTAAAGACCTTTATCAACAAATACCCAAAGGTAAATTTGATAATAAAGGAACAAAGTACCGAAACACTTATTCGGAATATTCAAGATGGTCATATAGACGCAGCTATTGCGGCCACACCATTGGGCATTGAATTTATAAAAGAACGTCCTTTATATTATGAACCGTTTGTGGGCTACGTGCCAAAAGAACACAGACTTGGAAATGTAGAAACGTTAAAACCCGAGGACCTTGATATTAGTGATGTGCTCCTCTTACAAGATGGCCATTGTTTTAGGGATAATGTAATTAACCTGTGCAAAGCCCCTAGAAATCTAGACAACCAGCAATTCCGCTTAGAAAGTGGCAGTTTTGAGACGTTGATTAATTTAGCCGATGAAAACTTAGGAATGACACTTCTGCCCTATTTGAACACTTTAGTATTGGATGATAAAAAGAAAAGTAAATTAAAGTACTTTGAGGCACCTTCACCAGCACGTGAAATAAGCCTTATCTACCACAAAAGTGAACTGAAAATACAAATTACCGATGCGCTAAGAGATGTTATCTCTAGCATTGTTAGAGGAGCAATCGCTTTTCAAGATGTACAAATTATTAGCCCCGTTAATAAGTAGGTATTTCCCGTTCACATCACTAATTATGTACTATACTAGTATATGATATAGAAGTAATATAAAAAAAAGCCCTCCTAATGGAGGGCTTTTTAATTATGCCTTTAAATAAATAAGAGTTTGTTTTAGCTCTGGTTTATCGTTAATAAACTGCTGTAACCAGAGTTTAAGTTCATCTACTTCTTCCGGTAGCAGCATTGATACTGCTTTTTGTAGTTCTTTGATGAACAATTTTGCGTCAAAACTAACTTTTTTCAATACTGTTTTAGAGTATTCAAGCATAGCTCTAGCCATATGTCAAAATGTTTAAGTTATTAGTTGTTTAAGAGATATTCTCTCTCTATAAAGTTAAACAATTATGCATTTACTATATTGCATGCGCGTTGTTAAATGTTAGCCAATTTCTTGTTAAATAGCCGCAGTACGGGCGATGACACACTTTAAAAAATGAAAAACACCCTATTTATTCTTGTTGTGCTTATTTTCGCAACTAGCTGTAGTTCATACAAAAAGACCATTCAAAAATCTACAGACAGTATTGTTCTTTCTGATTTTTACAAGAATCAATTTGTGGGTTTACTAGTTTTAGACCCAGAAACGAACGACACCTTGTACGCGCATCAAAGTGAGAAATACTTTACACCTGCAAGCAACACTAAAATATTTACACTATTTGCTTCTTTACAATTGTTACCCCAGAAAGTTCCTGCTTTAAAATATATCTCCAAAAATAACACCCTATATGTAGAGGGAACGGGAGACCCTTCCTTTTTACATCCGCATTTTCAGGATCGTACGGCTTACGATTTTTTGCAAAACTACAGCACCATCGTATTTAACCTGAATAATTTTGAGGATGAAAAGTTAGGACAAGGCTGGGCTTGGGACGATTATCAATATTACTATCAGCCAGAAATGACTTCCTTACCTCTTTATGGCAATGTTACAAGCATCTCAAATACAAAAGGGCTAAATGTAAAACCTGACTTCTTTAAAGCCGACATTGTACGTACGTGGTATAAAAAAAATAGGGAATTGGAACATAACACCTTTTACTTTTCACCTTCCCGTAAAGACACTATAGAAATTCCATTTCGAACAGATTCGGTTTTAACCAGGAAATTGTTGGAATCTGCTCTGGACAAAAAAATAACATTGTCCAATGAGCCGCTTGCGGGTAAAAAAGAAATACTTTACGGGCAACCGTCCGATTCGCTGTATGTGCGAATGATGCATGAGAGCGATAATTTCATTGCGGAACAATTACTAATTTTATCATCCTCTACCCTCTCCGATACGCTTAGCGGAAAAAAAACAAGAACTCACATTTTGAAAAACCAACTAGCGGACCTCAAACAACAACCAAGATGGGTTGATGGATCAGGACTTTCCCGGTATAATTTATTTACTCCTGAATCAATGGTGGCTGTGCTCAACAAAATGTACCGAACTGTTCCTAAGAAACGGTTATTCTCTATTTTCCCTGAAAATGGAGTTTCAGGAACATTAAAAGGATGGGATTACAACAACGGATATCCAAAGCTATACGCCAAATCTGGCAGTTTAAGCAACAATTATTGTTTAAGTGGTTATCTCATTACCAAAACTGGAAAAACGTTGATTTTCAGCTTCATGAACAACCATTACCAACAACCTACTTCTAAGGTTAAAAATAACATGCAGCAGGTCTTGCGGAAAATTGCGGATATCTATTAATTTAGAATATAAGAATCACCTGAGGTAGCTATTCCAGTAATTTGTGAACAGCGGCATATTGAAGTAACAAAATGGTCTTTGCATCTTTTATCTCTCCAGATTTTATCATACTCATGGCTACATCAAACGGATACTCCAAAACTTCTATGTTTTCGGTTTCATCTTCAGCGCCACCACCATCTCCAATTTTCATTTTTTCTTCGTAGGCCCCAACAAAAAAATGGAGTACTTCAGTAACCGAACCTGGAGACATATAAGATTCAAACACTTTTTGAACATTTTCTATCTGGTACCCCGTTTCCTCTTCCACCTCTTTTTTGATGCAATCTTCAGGATTATCACCATCCAAAAGACCGGCACAAACTTCTATCATAAGTCCGTTAGAATTGCCGTTTACATAGGTAGGCATTCGAAATTGTTGTGTAAGTACTACGGTACCTTTCTTCTGGTTGTACAATAATATTGCCGCACCGTTGCCACGATCATAAGCTTCACGCTCCTGGGTTTCCCAAGAACCATCTTCTTTTTGATAATCGTAAACATATTTGTTTAAGGTGTACCAATTATCTGATAAGACTTCTTTTTTTATGTTTTTTATGGTGCCGTTTTTCACTTTAGAATGTATGTTCGTGGGTTAAAATTAGGCAAAGGCCAATAGTATTCAGGCAAATACCGTTATTTAGCTTCTTCCTTTTCTCCAAAAATACGACTAAGGGCCCTTTTAGAAATAGGTTTATCAAAATAACCTTTCACTTCTGGATGATGAGATGCGCGTTGTCTTTCTTTTGTGCTAAGGAATGCGGACAAAATATATACATGTGTATTTTTTATATACTCTGGCAGTGTCTCCAATTTTTCTAAAAATTCCCACCCATCCATTTTTGGCATTACCAAATCTAGCAGAATAATATCAGGAAATTTTTCGTCTCCCTCAAAACTGTCGGACAAAACTTTAAGGGCTACCTCCGCACTATCAAAATCAATAACATTGTATGGTTTATCCAGTTGTTCTATGCCATAACGGGCTGCAAACAAGGACACCAAGTCGTCGTCTATAATCCAAATTGTTAACGGGATAACTTCTTCAAATTCCATAATTACACAAAATATAGTAAGAAAAATCTTTCAAATCTAAAGATTTAACTCAAACTTGAAATAAAAATATGCAAAACATTTATTTTTTTTGCTTTTTCAAGCTACGGTAACCGCTTTATTAAGATATCTTCTAAAAGGTAGCATTTCTTTGTATACATTGATAATTTTTTCTTCAAAATCAGCACTAAACACTTCATTAGTAGAAAATTCGTGCGCCACAGCAAACGTTTTATTCCGTAAAAGTTGAATATGCTCATGTGAATTGGAAAACCCTTTGGGAGCTTTTATAAGCTTAGCATCTTCATAAAGTCCACCAAAAACATTCTTAAAGGATTTTTGGGTTATAATTTTCTCAAAAACCTCACCATCGTAATCTATAGCATCACGTATACTTTTTAACGTTGAAGAATCTGGGCGCCAAAAACCACCTGCCATGATGCATCTTTCAACACCTATTTCAATGTAAAAATCACCTGTTAACGGTCTTTTGTCCAATCCCGCTCCAAAATGGTCTTTGTACACTGGCTTGTTAGGGTGAAACATTAGATTATTGTTAATTCTATTGATTCCCTTCTTTCCCGGTGTATCATAATACTCGTCATCCAAATCGGCCAAGATAATGTTCATATGGTCCAACCATTTTACAAAATCTGTGCGTACTTCTTTGTACCATTTACGATTGGCATCCATCCACTCTTTAGAATTATTGGAGTTGAGTGCCTTTAAAAATTCTATTAGATTCTTAAAATCCATTTAAATATTGCGACTGATGCGCATCTTATAATAAGTTCACTCTAAAAGCGATTATCACCTCCAACAATATCACCTAAGGTTCCCAGAATACTTCCTTCGCCTTTATCTTTACCTCCTCTTGGGATAGAAGCCAAAACCCTACCCGCAAGTCTGCTGAACGGCAGGGATTGAACATAAACCGTTCCTGGACCTCTTAAAGTAGCAAAGAAAAGACCTTCACCACCAAAAACCGTATTTTTAATACCACCTACAAATTCTATATCATAATCTACAGTTTGGGAAAAACCAACAATACAGCCCGTATCTACTTTCAGCACCTCGCCTACAGCAAGTTCCTTTTTTGCCATAGTACCACCAGCATGTACAAAGGCCATACCATCACCTTCCAACTTTTGCATGATGAAACCTTCTCCACCAAATAAACCTCTTCCCAGCTTTTTGGAAAACTCTATACCAACGGACACCCCTTGCGCAGCACAGAGAAAAGCATCTTTTTGGCAAATAAATTTACCTTGCTTTTCAGATAAATCTATGGCCAGTATTTTTCCGGGATAGGGAGATGCAAAACTGACTTTCTTTTTTCCCCGACCTATATTTAAAAAAGCCGTCATAAAAAGGCTCTCTCCAGTCAAGATTCGTTTTCCTGCGGAAAAAATCTTTCCCAATACGCTGTTATCTTGGTTAGAACCATCTCCAAAAATGGTATCCATCTTAATATCGGAATCCATCATCATAAAACTACCGGCCTCGGCCACTACGGCTTCTTGCGGGTCTAGTTCTATTTCTACATATTGCATTTCTTCACCATAAATCTCGTAATCTATCTCGTGTGCGTTCATCTATTTTTTGTTTTTTGTTGATGGTAGTTAGTTGATGTTTCTAGTAGAAATGTTACAGGAATAATGAAAAAATAATTATTTCTTCACTCGCACAGTCCACTCAAAATTAAAGGTAGACACCACTACTCCATCCTCATTTACACCAACGGACTTCATCCAAAACGCCTGTCCCTCTCCAGTAGCAACGGTTTTATCTATAGCCTCTTTAATTAAGTGACCGTCCTCACAGGTAAATGTTATTTTTCCAGTAGCCTTTTTAGAAAAGTTAGCATTATTATTTGCTACAAGCATAGATATTTTTTTTCCGCTTTCTTTAATTTGAGCAATAACCATAGCGCCAGTGCTTAGCTCTGCAGCCATGCCTTGCACCGCCCAAAACATACTTTTAAACGGGTTTTGATTAAACCATTTATGCCTAACGGTTACAATTGCCTTCTTTTCATCCATATGTCTCAACCTTACCCCACACCACCATGCAGATGGTAATTTAAAAAAGGTAAATGTGTTGAACTTGCCCGTAGATACTGCCATGGTCTTATATATTTTCTCTAAATGTATTGAAATTTTTCCTTTTTACAATTGTTAATTTCATGTTAATTTTTAGTACTTTGTTTTGCATAGTACCTTCTTTTAGACATATATTTGCATAAGAAATTACTAAGCCATGGAAAGTACATTAACAAAACACGAACGAAATTTAGCAGCTATTGTGCATGCTTCTTCGTTGTCAAAATTCTTTATTCCTTTCGGAAATTTTATTATTCCGTTGGTATTATGGTCTGCCAATAAGAAAGATTCCGCGCTTGTAGATTATTCTGGAAAACAGGTTTTAAACTTCCAAATTAGCCTTCTGCTCTACTCTATTGTTTTGGGTATGATAAGTATACCGTTATTCATTGGTTTCTTTCCTGATTTCCTCAATGGTGGGTTATTCGGATTTGACCATTTGAACGATTACAATAATTTACATATTGATTTTAATGAAACTTTCAGATTTAGTTCTTGGTTATTTCCATTAGGTGTGGCAGGTTTAGCTCACGGAGCTCTATTTGTGGTGAACGTAGTATATACCATTTTAGCGGTCATTAAAACTAACGAAGGACAAGAGTTTTCTTATCCCATCACTATAAAATTTATAAAATAATGAAATCCGCTACTCTCCTTATCGCAATAGTTTTCGTTTCAAGTTTTTTGGAAATGGCAGCACAAGCTACTAGCGAAGACCAATTAAAGGAAACTATTACGAATTTGGATGCTGAATACTTTGAAGCATATAACACCTGTAATATGGAAAAGCAAGCAGAGATGTACGCCGAAGATTTAGAATTCTACCATGACAAGGGAGGGCTATCCACATCAAAACAAGATTTGCTTGAAAGTTTAAAAAAGAATATTTGTGGTAAAGTAACAAGGGAGTTAGTTGAAGGTAGTATTGAAGTGTATCCTATAAACGGGTTTGGTGCAGTAGAAATAGGATTGCACAAATTTCATAACAACCAAGAGCCGGATGCCATTTCAAAACCAGGAAAATTTATAATGATATGGCAACAGACAGATTCCATTTGGAAGATTACAAGGGTCATCAGCCTTCATTAATATAAAAAGGGTGCTCATCACACCCCAGTCAAAAAGGAGTTTATTCATCAATCAATTTACTCAAAATTTGTATCAGGGCCTCACTAATCACGGGGCGGTAACCTAAACAGATTTGGAGTAGAAAAAAAACGAACAATCACACTATGCAGCGTACCATTTATGAACAGACACGTTCCCCCAATTTAAAGGAACTGCATAAAAAGCAAAAAGAAATTATGAATGTAGAAAATACAAAAGCACAAATGCGTAAGGGTGTTTTGGAGTATTGTATTCTGTCTATCTTAAATGGGAAAGACAAATACGCCTCTGAAATTCTTGGAACGCTAAAAGATGCGAAAATGCTTGTTGTAGAGGGCACAATTTACCCTTTACTGACCCGATTAAAAAATGCGGGATTACTTAGCTACCGCTGGGAAGAGTCAACCTCTGGCCCCCCAAGAAAATATTATGCACTAACAGAAACCGGTAAACTCTTTCTAAAAGAACTGGATAGCACTTGGGACGAGCTTAGAACAGCAACAAATCTGGTAACCAACAATAAATAAACCTAAAAACTACCCTGTAACTTCATAGCTATTATGTATTTACAGAGAAAAACAACTAAAGATGAACAAAACTATAAACATTAATCTAGCAAATATGCTCTTCCATATGGATGAAGACGCATATAACAAAATGCAGCGCTATCTGGAGTCCGTGAAGCGCTCTTTTGCCAACACACCGGGCAGTGATGAGATTCTGGCAGACATTGAAGCACGTATTGCAGAACTATTTCATGAAAAGCTTGACAACGACCGTCAGGTCATTACGCAAAAACAGGTAGACGAGGTCATTGCCATAATGGGACAACCAGAGGACTATATGGTTGACGAGGATATTTTTGAGGATGAACCTAACACAAATAAAAACCATTCCGAACCAAGAAAATCCAAAAAGCTGTACCGAGATACGGAGCAGAAATATGTAGCTGGGGTTTCTTCTGGTCTGGCGCACTATTTTAATATAGACCCACTTTGGGTTCGTTTAATATGGGTGTTTTTAACCATTGGTTCTTCGGGTGGATTTATTTTGATCTACGGTTTACTTTGGTTATTGATTCCCGAAGCTGTTACTACTTCGCAAAAGTTGGATATGCGGGGGGAGGACGTCAACATCAGCAATATAGAACGCAAGGTCAAGGAAGGCTTTGATGATGTTGCCCAAAAAATTAAGAGCGTCGATTATGAAAATGTAGGTAATAAAGTAAAAAGTGGAGGCAAGTCCTTTTTTGATACTCTTGGAGATATTATCATGTTCTTCTTTAAGGTTTTTGGAAAGTTCATTGGTGTACTCTTGATTATTATTGGAGCTTCTACTATTATAGGCCTTTTTATAGGCATGATAACCGTGGGTATTTCAGATATGGTCCAGATACCTGGTCTTAATATGTATAATCTAGTAGATGCAAGTAACATGCCTATTTGGTTGGTATCCATGCTTGGTTTCTTTGCTATAGGTATTCCATTTTTCTTCCTTCTCTATTTAGGATTGAAAATTTTGGTGAACAACTTAAAATCTATTGGAAGCATTGCCAAGTTCTCTTTATTGGGCCTTTGGCTGATATCCATTATAATGCTGATTGTCTTTGGCATAAAGCAAGCTGCAGCACGTGCCTATTCTGATACTACCGAGGTTACCGAAGACCTCTATTTTAGAGATATGACCGATACATTAGAAATTCAGGTAGTTGCTTATGACACCCGTTTCAGGAATAAAAGAAGAGTTGAATTAGACGGACTTACCATTAGCCGTAACGAAGCTGGTGAAGAGGTCATGGTTCTAGACGATGTTAGCTTTTATATTGAGCGCTCACGAGACTCAATTGCTAAAATAGAAATCGTTAAAGAATCTGATGGTTCGTCTTTTGAGAAAGCTGAAGAACTGGCTGAGAAAATTAACTATGAGTACAAAATTGAAGGCAACACTTTGTTACTTGAAGATTTCCTGACCACTGCTCGTGAAAATAAAATCATGAACCAAGAGGTAAGGGTTAATCTATTCATTCCCGTAGGGACCGTTTTGAAGTACAGCAAAGAAAGTGGTTTTAACTGCTGGAGATTTCATGCTAAAAACAATAGAGACCTAGACGGTTGCGAGATTAAGGACGAAATATGGAAAATGGGATCCGATGGCGAATTAAAATGTCAAGAATGTCCTGAGATTGTAGATGAAGACGATGATGACAATAAAGGAAGGAACAAAATCAGAATAGATGAAAACGGAATTGACATAGACATTCAAGACGATGGTGAATCTTTCAAAATGAAAATAGGTGAAGACGGGGTTCAGATAAAATCAAATGAAAATGGTGCTGATGGCAAAAACCAAATCAATATTGATGAAAAGGGCATTAATATAGACATAGACGACAACCGTTCCGAAACCGAGGACACCAATTACAAAACATAATTTTTAAGGCTATTTACCCAGTGTAATCAATTCAGTATCAAAATATGACGTTTGAGTCTGAAAATCTGGTAAAGACGCAACCAATAGTTCAATTTTACATCAATCTTAAAACAACAACCATGACAACTTTAATTCGAATTGCAATAGCATTTTTAGTAGCATTATTCTTATCCTCCTGTGGTTTTGACGTCAATATTGGCGATTTTGGAACCGGCGAAAAAGGTAACGGAACCGTAGTAACGGACGATAGAGCAATCACTGATGATTTTACAAAAGTATCGGCATCGGAAGGTCTTACGGTGTATGTAACTCAATCTAATGAATTTAATATTAAAGTAGAAGCAGACGAAAACATAATTGACCTTATTGCTACCGATATTAAAAATGGAAAATTACGCATTCACGCTAAACAGAATATTGGTAGGGCAACCAAAAAGGTTTACGTTTCACTTCCTGTAGTAACTAATTTAAGTGCATCAAGCGGGTCACAATTACGTGTTGAGAATACTATTGAAAGTGATGATCTGGAAATAGATGGCAGCAGCGGTGCCCAGATAAACATTGAATTAGTTGCAGATGTCCTAGAAATAGATGCCAGCAGCGGCGCAAATCTAAATATATCCGGCCAAGCCAACCGTGCTGATGTAGATGTAAGCAGCGGTGGTAATATCAACGCGAAAATGCTTTCAACCAAAAGCTGCACGGCAGATGCCAGCAGTGGCGGGAATATGAAAATTCAAGTTTCCGAAACCCTTGTGGCAGACGCCAGCAGTGGTGGTAACGTAGCCTATACGGGTAATGCCAGTGTAAAGACCAAAAAATCGGTTTCAGGAAGCGTACACAAGTACTAAAACCAAAAAACGAACAATCCTAAATGCAAGCTGTCGAATTTTCGGCCGCTTGTTTTTGGTTTAAGTCGGAAGAAATGTTAATCTTTTATTCCTTCGAAAAAAAAGCCAAGAGAAAAGTGCCAACCCTTTTTCTCTTTTTATCTTAGTGGAAACAATTGGAACATGCAGTTAGATTTAAAAAAATACGTTTTAGCCTTAAAACACACTTTTAGTATTTCTCGTGAATCTCACGATTTTCAAAATACCCTAATCGTTAGTCTTTCTTTAGATGGAAAAACCGGTTATGGAGAAACCACATCTAATCCTTACTACAACATTACGGTAGAAAGTATGATGGCGGAAATTGAAACCATCAGAAAAGAAATAGAAGCTTTTCATATAGACCACCCCGAAAATTTCCATGCTTTTTTAACAGGTAAACAATTATCTAATTTTGCTATCTGCGCATTAGACCTTGCCGCTTGGGATCTTTACGGTAAACTACAAGGAAAACCGCTTTATAATATTTGGGGCACTGGCAACACCTCCTACCCAACAACAAATTATACTATAGGCATTGCCCCCGTTGAAAAAATGGTAGAGAAAATGAAAGAAATGCCATGGCCTATTTATAAAATAAAACTAGGTACGGAAGATGATGTTGCTATTGTTAAAGCTTTACGAGAACATACCGATGCCATTTTTAGAATAGACGCCAACTGCGCGTGGTCTGCAAGTGAAACAATTACAAACGCCCCATTATTAAAAGAATTAGGTGTGGAGTTTCTTGAGCAACCTTTAAAAGCCGATGATTGGGAAGGCATGGAAAAAGTTATGCACCACAGCGTACTACCTGTCATTGCAGATGAAAGCTGTATTATAGAAAGTGATGTTCAAAAATGTGGGCTTCACTATAGCGGTATTAATATAAAATTGACGAAATGCGGAGGTATTACCCCTGCCCTACGGATGATTGCCGAAGCAAAAGAAATGGGTATTAAAGTAATGATAGGTTGTATGACAGAATCTACCGTTGGCATTTCTGCCATTGCGCAATTGGTTCCTCAACTGGACTATGTTGATATGGACGGACCTCTACTGCTCAAAGACGATATTGCGAACGGCGTACAGATATTGCCCGATGGTAAACTTGTTTTTTCAGAACTGAATGGAACAGGAGTTAGTTTAAGGTAATGAGCTATTATATAGATACATTCCCGGGCAGAAAGATTACTCTAAACGGAGTATCTCATCTTTATTTTGGTGGCACTTCGTATTTAGGTCTACAAACCGATAGTGATTTTCAGAAATTATTTATTAGTAACATTAAGAAATACGGTACTAATTACGGAGCCTCTAGAAAATCTAATATCAGGCTGTCCGTCTTTGATGAAGCTGAAACGTATTTAGCTAAAATCGTGGGCAGTGAGGCATGTATCACTCTATCATCTGGGTACTTGGCCGGTCAGTTTTTAGCACAAGTACTAAATACCAAAGAACATCAGTTTTTTTATGCACCCAACACACATTCTGCGCTTTATCAATCTAAAATAAAATCGTATACCACTTTTGCCTCCTTAAACATTGCCGTTCGGGAGCACTTAGAATCAAGCACATCTATCCCTGTTGTTTTTTTAGATAGTATAGATTTCTCCGGTTGTAATTATCCTGATTTTGAAGCTTTAAAAATTCTTCCGTTAGAAGATATCATTTTGGTTGTGGATGACTCCCACGGGTTAGGTATTGTTGGGAAAAATGGAGGAGGCGTTTATTCTATTCTAGCAAAGCTAAAAATAAAGGAACTCATTGTCTGTGGATCATTGGGTAAAGGTTTTGGTATTCAGGCAGGTGCTGTTTTTGGCACAAAAGAGCGCATTCGTTTCTTAACCGACACTCCCTTTTTTGGAGGAGCCAGCCCTGCAATCCCTGCAGCCATGGCAACACTTGTGGAAGCCGACGTTATCTACGAACTTAAGAGAAAACGATTGCAACGTAATATGGATCTGTTTTATGGTAATCTAAAAAAAAGGAAAACATTTCATTTTATGAAAGGCCACCCTGCCTATACTTTTTCTAATGTGCAGTTAACCGAATACTTGGAAGCCAACCGTATTATTGTCACCAGCTTTCCCTATCCTGACGAAAATGCACCTCTCATGAGTAGAATTGTACTGAGTGCATCACATAAAAAAAAGGATATTGAGCACGTTTTACATTGCATCAATATCCTTCCTTAAAACTTAATATCCGGGAGTTAGTCCCTATCCCACCAGACTGGGTCACCAATTCCTTTGGTTACCGCTTCTACCTGCTCTCCGTTTCTGGTCTGCTCAGAAGTAGGGTATTGCGCTCTTCGCACCCATTGCCCATTTAGAATTTCATTATGACCTATAGGTAACTCTAACCCTATAAAAACATTAGATAGACCCGCTGAAATCACACATCGGTAAAATACATTCTCCTTATTATCGATATGTAGATTTTATTCAATTTAGATTTCAAATATCCAATATTGAGGACTTTCCCTACACTGAGAATGCCTTATTTTTTGTTACAAAAAATACGATATTCATAAATTTTGTTGTAACTTATTGGTACAAAACCGCTTATCCATTTAAACTATATCATTATGAAAAAATTATTAGGATTAGCTTTATTGATGCTTTTACTCATCTCTGCAACGGGAACTAAATCTGTTGAATCTGAACTACACCCTTCTATTGAAGGAACATGGGAACTTATAAGCCGTTATAATTATGATGGTGAAAATGTTACGGATACCCTTACCCCTGAAAAAGGTTTTAGTCAAATAAAAATGTTCTATAACGGGAAGGTTATGTGGACACGTTATACTCCTAACAAAACTGTAGAATGGTTTGGTTATGGTTCTTATGAAGCTACAGACCATACCTTGGTTGAAAAATTAGAATACATGTCTGCCTCCATGCGTAAAATTGCCAATCCAGAAATGCAATGGAAGATGGAACTGCAACTGAAAAATAATTCTTTTACCCAAATCTCATTAGATGAAGACGGGGGACGTATTGCTTCGGAAAACTACAGACGAATAGATTAACCCATATGCCCTACGGTTTGTTAATTTCTACAAACCGGTTTATTAACACCTATATGACAATTTTAAAAACACTTGGCCATGAAAAAAATAATTACTGTAATCTGCATTTCGTTTTTACTTATTTCCGCCACTAAATATGAAGATTCAAAAACTTCATATCACCCTACCATAGAAGGTACTTGGGAATTAGTGAGTCATTATAATTATGACGACGGCATACACCCCTCCGATACTTTATTAGCCGCAGATGGATACCGCCAAATTAAAATGTACTACAATGGCAAAGTAATGTGGACTAGGTATGTACCCAACGATTCTGTAGAATGGTTTGGCTATGGGTCTTATGAAACCACGGACAGCACTCTTACGGAAAGATTGGAATACATGTCTGCCTCCATGCGTAAAATTGCCAATTCTGATATGAAATGGCACATGGAACTTCAATTGGAAAAAAACAGTTATAGTCAAATTTTCAGGGATGAGGAAGGAAATAGAATTAACTCTGAAAACTACAAACGTTTAGATTAACTGATTATTAAAGAAGATAAAAAAAGCTGCAAAATTGCAGCTTTTTTTTATTCTATGTTCTAATTCTTCTAAATGGCTTCTTGTGGAGTTTCTACAGTAGCCAAATACCGCTCTGCATCTAATGCGGCCATACAGCCCGTACCCGCAGCTGTTACTGCTTGACGGTATTCTTTATCTTGAGCATCACCACTTGCAAAAACACCTGGTTTGTTAGTTTTTGTAGATTTCCCTTTAGTTATGATATATCCGGTTTCGTCCATATCTAACTGACCTTTAAATATATCCGTATTCGGTTTATGCCCAATAGCGATAAAAAGACCTGTTATAGCTATATCTTCTTTTGCCCCGGTCTGGTTATTAACTACACGTAAACCTTCAACAACTTGTTCTCCTAGAACCTCATCTACCTCAGAGTTGTATTTTATCTCAACATTTTTTAAGCTCTCAACACGGTGTTGCATAGCTTTTGAAGCTCGCATGTGGTCTTTACGGACCAACATAGTTACCTTATTACATATGTTAGCCAAATAAGAAGCCTCTTCTGCAGCCGTATCTCCTGCACCTACGATAGCAACATCCTGCCCTCTATAGAAAAAACCATCACAAACCGCACAAGCAGAAACACCACCTCCACGCAAACGTTGCTCACTGGGTATATTCAAATATTTTGCTGAAGCACCTGTAGAAATAATTACAGATTCCGCTTCAATAATTTTTGAATCATCTATAGTTACTTTATGTATGCCACCAACAGTATCACTAAACTCAACAGCTGTAGCCATACCAATACGAACTTCCGTACCAAAACGTTCTGCTTGCTGCTGTAGTTGCACCATCATACTTGGGCCATCAATACCTTCTGGATAGCCTGGAAAATTATCTACCTCTGTTGTTGTAGTCAATTGCCCTCCGGGCTCCATTCCTGTATATACAACCGGTTTTAAATCTGCACGAGCCGCATAAATTGCCGCGGTGTACCCTGCAGGTCCCGACCCTATAATCAACGTTTTAAGCCTCTCTATTTTCTCAGACATAATCAAATATTCATTTTAAATAGTTAATGAACAAAAATAGCTTTTTTGTAAAAAGCCCCTTCTAAAAGTTATTAAAAGTTTTTGGTATTGGTCGTTTTAGTCCTCAATACTTACAAAGGCTCTAATGTACCGCAAATAGGTACTCTCAAGAAAAGCAGATCGTAGTTTTCCACACATTTTTCAAAAAAAGTTATTAAAAAAACAAACCCTTGGTATTACCACCTCGTAAATACTTGTTGAAAAAGCATGAAACACTATGGATGATTTAAAGTTGACAAGCGCAATTATTGAAGATTCACCAGTTCACTGTAGAGAACTAGTTAAATTAGTAGAACATCATCCCAATCTAAGTCTCAAAAAAACCTACAGAAACGGAATAGAGGCAAAAAACAGTAAGGCAGAAGAAAACGTAGACCTCATCTTTATTACCGTAGAATTACCTTTAATTACTGGTTTTGATTTAATAGAAACTTTTAAGGAAAGTCCGCAAATTATATTGGTAAGCAGTGACCCTGACCATGCCTTCAGGGCTTTTGACTATACTATAACCGATTATTTACTGAAGCCCATTTTACCATCAAGGTTTGACAAGGCCGTTAAAAAAGCGCTCCGTAATGCAGAGCTATCTACAAACACCAATGATGAAGAGCATTTTTTCGTAAAAAGTAATTCTAGGAAGGTCAAAGTGAATTATAAAGATATTAAATGGATAGAGGCTTTAGGAGATTATGTAAAACTGGTTACCGAAAAATCTAACCATATTGTATTGTCTTCAATGAAAGCGTTCGAGCAAAAATTACCAGACGCTCAATTTGTTCGTATTCACAAATCGTACATCATTAATCTTCAAAGAATAGAAAAGTTTAACAATACTATGGTAGAAGTTGAAGGCAAGAAAATAACATTAAGTCGAAGTAGAAGAGATTCATTTATGAATGCCATTGGAACTTCTTAGGATTATCTAAATTTTAATCGGCAACAGGGATTACCAAGAATGGTATTTCTATAGAGAAGCTTATTTTTTTAATAATCGGCTCCCGCATCAAGCCTTCAAAAAAGTCATGATCATTCTTAACCATGGTCAACAAATCAATATCCAACTCTTTTACAAACACTTGAATGCTTTTAGTCTTATTGGAAAAATTAGGCATCCAATGATACTTGGGTTTAAATATATCTAAATAAGCATCTAACGTATTTCTATTGGATGCCTGAATAGAATCTAAACGTTCTTCTTCATTTACATGCATAATATGCATTGACGTTTTAAAGCGAGTAAGAATACATTTTACAGGCGCCAAAATCTCCGCTGAGAAATTTCTCTTAAAATTCGTTACTAAGGCAACTTTCTTAGGCACTTTATAAAAACAACCATTCGGAACTACAAGTACGGGGCAAGCAGCCACTTTTATGACATTCACTGTTTTGGTTCCCAAAAAAACAGATTTGGCTCCTGTTGCCCCTTGGGTACCCATTACAATCATATCTATTTTCTCTTTTGCCGTTACTTTCAAAACCTCTGTCAATAGTGATTCAAGTGCTATATGTGTTATGAACCTGTGTTTGGGGTTTTGGCTCGCATATGATACATCTTTACAAAACTCACTCATTTGGTCTTCCGTCTCGGACTGCCAATTATCTCCCATACCTATCTGTGCCGGAGAACCCAAAATGTAATCTATCCTATATGCTGCAGGAGTATAAGTATGCAAAAAAAAGAAAGTACACTCCGTATCTTCATAAAACCGTAGGGCATAATCAATAGCATTTCTAGAATTTTCAGAAAAATCGGTAGGTAAAAGGACTTTTAGCATGACTTTTGATTTGATTTAATAAAATTAAGACCTTCTGAAAGAGAAAAACATGACATCTATCAGTTTTGAAGATAATATTCGTAATATTTTGGATGTCTAACTCAATTTTAAAAGTGCTTGGGAGCCAATAAATTTTTAAACTATATATTTGCAATAGCTAACCTATTTTTATCTGGCCCCACAACTGTTAAAAGAAGGTGATTAGTTAATGAATATTTAACCTCTTTAAGAAGTTATATACTTTTTAAGCAATCCTCTTATTATGAACTCTGTAAAATTAACGTGTGTAGTTATAGATGATTCTAAAACACAGCGTACCGCAGTTGCCAAACTTATAAAGAACCATATTAACCTTCGTTTTCTTGCCGATTACAAGAATGCTGTGGAGGCACAAAAGCATATGGAACAAAGCGATGTTGACCTGGTTTTTCTAGATATAGAAATGCCTTTAATCAATGGCTTTCAATTTATAGACTCTTTAAAAAACCGTCCGCAGATTATTCTTATTTCGGCAAAAGAAGAGTATGCCATGCAAGCTTTTGATTATGATGTAACGGATTATCTTCTTAAACCTATTGGTCAAAATCGTTTTAATACTGCTATTAAAAAAGCACTACAGAACAATATTGAAATTGAAGAAAAAGAAGATGACTATATTTTTGTGAACAGCAAACTCAAAAAAGTTAAACTGCCCCTAAGTGATATTAAATGGATAGAAGGTCTTGGTGACTATATTAAAGTAGTTACGGATGAAAAGAATGTATTAATTCTATCTACAATGAAATCTTTTTCAGAAAAACTACCAGAAGACAGGTTCTTACGTGTACATAAATCATACATCATTAACCTTGATAAGGTGGAAAAATTTAACGGATCACAAGTTGAAGTTTGTGGACATTCAATTCCGCTGAGCAGACATAAAAAACTTGCACTGGAAGATGCATTAATGAACTCTCAGGCTTAATAGCAATAGCCTATCCTAAAATAAAAAAGCCCAATCAAAGATTGGGCTTTTTACTTATATAGCTGTTGTACCACCACTGGGCCGCACCTCAAATGCTTCCAAGGTAATATCAAACTCATCTTTATATGCTTTTGTAGCGGCACTTGTAAAATCCTCTACTGCACTTTCATGTACAATGTTCAAAGTACACCCGCCAAAACCACCACCGGTCTGCCTAGCCCCTAAAACTTGTGCATTATCTTTAGAGAAGTCTACTAAGAAATCCGACTCCGGACAACTTACTTCATATTCTTTACTGATTCCATCATGGGCCTTATACAAAATCTGACCAACCTCTTCAAGGTCATTTTGTTTTAATGCCTCAACCATTTCTAACACCCTATCGTTTTCTTTAACGATAAATGAACATCTATTATAAACTACGGGAGACATTTCTTCTTTAGCGGCCAACAGCATTTCTTCATCAACATCCCTCAAAGATTTTACATTTGGATTTTTCTTCTGAATAATGGCAACACCTTGCTCACATTCTTGCTTACGCGTATTATACTCGCTAGAAGCTAGATTATGAGAAACTTTTGTATTCAAGAGTATTATTTTATAAGGATGTAAGTCTATAGGAATGTGCTTGTATTCTAAAGAACGACAATCCAATAGAATAACATTTCCAGCCTCGCTCATGACCGATGCAAATTGGTCCATAATACCACATTGGGTGCCTACATACGTATGCTCTGCAGTTTGGGAAAGCTGTACCATTTCTAATTTTGAAAGTCCCAACTCAAAAATTTCGTTAAGACCAAAGGCCAAACCACATTCTAAAGCTGCAGAAGAACTAAGACCTGAGCCCGTAGGTAAATTACTTTCTACGATACAATCAAACCCTCTAACCTTATCCGTTCTTTTTGAGATTTCGTTCAGTACGCCTAGAATGTAATTCTCCCACTCTATTTTACTTACCGCAATCTTATTTAAGTCTATTTCAAAACCCGTATCATAGGTTTTACTATATACATTACATTGATCATCGGAACCGTTCTTTTTAAAACTGAACGTAATATTGTTCTCTATGGCCGTTGGTAATACATACCCCATGTTATAATCGGTATGCTCGCCTATAAGGTTAATTCTACCTGGTGAAGATATAACCAGTTCTGGCTTAAAATTTTCTAAAAACTGCATAATAGGAATTATTTATTTTGAATTGCGAACCATATCAGGTGTAGCAACGGTCCTAAAACCTAAATGTTCTAATGATGAATCTAAACTTGTGGCCATACGAGAAGAAACTCTGTAACTGGCACAATAACTGGCATTACATAAAAACGACCCACCTTTCATTACTTTTTCCCTTGCATAAGGATCCCTCTCATTATAGGCTTGATCCGCACCCATTGGGTTTTTAGCTACCGGATACGTTGTGCTCAACTCTTTATAATAATTAGTATTGTACCAATCATTGGTCCATTCCCAAACATTTCCGGCCATATCAAAAAGACCAAAATCATTTGCAGGGTAGGATTTTACGGGTGCCCTAAGTCCAAAACCATCTGTCTCTACATTGGTTACAGGAAATTCACCTTCCCAAGTATTTGCCTTTTCAGATAATTTAGTGTCTTCGTCTCCCCAAGAATAAGTTGTTGTTAAATGAGTACCACGAGCAGCGCGTTCCCATTCCGCTTCAGTTGGCAAACGTCTGTTGGCCCACTCACAATAAGCTAGGGCATCTTCGTAAGCAATATGCACTACAGGATAATTTCCTTTACCCTTAATGGAACTTTTAGGTCCGTTGGGGTGTTGCCAATCGGCTCCTATGGTCCAACTCCACCATTGTGAAAAATCATATAGATTAGGTACTGCACTTTTGGCTTGTTTAAATGTTAAAGAACCAGGTTGCATAATACTATCGTGAGGTTTAGGAGTGCCCTCAGGAAGTTGTTTTTTCATTTCTTCCCAATCAATTTCACGCTCCGCTACGGTTTTATAACCTGTTGCCTTTACGAATTTTTTAAAGTCATCATTGGTAACTTCGGTTATATCGATAAAAAAACCATCTACCGCAACTTTATGTGCAGGTTTCTCATGTTCCATCGCCCCTTTATCTTGTGGCACCGCTCCTTGTGAAAAGACCGCTCCCGGAACCCAAACCATACCCTCGGGAGTAGTTACATCTTTCGGTTGTTCTTTGATTACCGTAGTATCTACTTCAATAGTTTTTGGGGCCTCTATTTTTTCGGCTGTTTCACCTACTTCTGCCTTCTGTGATTTATCCTCTTTACATCCTATAGAAAGACAAAGAACAGCAACGGAAGCAAAAATTTTAATCGTATTGTGCATAATTCTATTTCAAAAATGGAAAACAAAGTTAAACCTATTTTTCGGTTAACCACTATATTAGAATCCGTCTGTTTCTTTTGAAACGGAAACAAAAAAAGTCCCCGTAAAAAACGGGGACACTGTTATTTTGTGATACTCATAAATTATATTACTACGGTTTCACCGGGTTTTGGTATGTTGTACGTACCATCTGCATTTGGTTGTACCGGAGCTGGAGAATCCCAGGTTAACTCATCTGGAGCCAAGTCAATATTAGACTGCATGGCTTCATCCCATTTAATAACCTTACCTGAATACGTAGCCATCCTACCCATAATAGCGGTCATGGTACTTTTAGCTCCATTTTCAGCATCAGCAATTACACCTCCATTTCTAATGGATTCAAAAAGTTTAATATGTTCTACTTGATAAGGGTTTGGATCATCTTTACCTCTGTGCTCAAAAATTGAATTACCGTTCCAATCCGTTAATGTAGCGGTATCACCTTTGGTATAGACCGTACCTTTTGTTCCTTGGAAAAACTCTGAAACTTTACTCATAGTTTCTGGTTGATGACGACATTGGCTTGAAATTACAGCACCACTTGGATAGGTATACTCCACAAAATGATGATCATAAATCTCACCATGGTCTTTTCCTTTACGAACTTGTCTACCACCCATACCTTGTGCCGAAATAGGAGTTTCTCCAACAAACCAGTTGGCTACATCAATATTATGTATATGCTGCTCCAGAATATGATCTCCACACAGCCAGTTAAAGTAGTACCAGTTACGCATTTGGTATTCCAGTTCACTCTGTCCCGCTTGTCTTTCTCGAACCCATACACCACCACTGTTCCAATAGACCTGCCCCGAAACAATTTTACCAATAGCATCTTTCTGAAGATGGTCCATAGCCGCTAAATAACTGTCTTGATAATGTCTCTGTAGACCTACCACTACGTTTAGCTTATTTTCTTTTGCTTTCTTTGCAGCTGCTAACACTTTACGTACACCTGGTACGTCTGTAGCTACCGGTTTTTCCATAAAAACATGCTTTCCGTTGTTTACTGCATACTCAAAATGTTGAGGCCTAAAACCCGGTGGTGTTGCCAAAATAACTACGTCGGCTAAATCCATTGCCTTTGTAGCAGCATCAAAACCAACAAATTGGTTCTTTTCTTTTACATTTATTTTTTTGGTTTCACCCATTGCCTTAGAAATATTGGCCAAACTACTTTTTAAGCGATCCTCAAAAGCATCTGCCATGGCTACAAGCTCAATATTCTCATCTGCAGTTAATGCCTGCACAGCGGCACCAGTACCACGACCACCACAGCCTACCAATGCTAATTTTAATTTCTTATCTCCTAAAACATTTGCCATTCCACTCATATGCAGGTTAGGCAATAACATAGCACCGCCGGTAAATAATGCGGTGTTTCTCACGAAATCTCTTCTTGATTTTTTGATCATACTGGTTTTGGTCTTATCTTCTTTCATTTTCTCGATATTTCTGAAATTAATTGTAGCACATAATCTATCTACAAAGCAGCTGTGAATATAAAAATAATAAGGCAATTTATTCATTAAAAACCTGCGTTTTTCTCAACTCAAAAAACAACTCGTTATCAAAAACACATAATATTGTTACTTTTTTCAATTTTCTATAACTGTTTTATGTTTTGCCCTTCAAACGGTTCTATAATTAGCCGTTCAGATAGATTTCTTAACGTTTAAAAGTTAATTGCCTGACTTTTGGTGTTTTGAAGATAATACACCTTATATAAAGAAGTGTATATTTAACACATAGTTTAGTTGAAAAAGGTTTTTATAGCCAATTTTTCAAGTTTTGTCCTAGATGACAACGGGTTGTTAAATTCTGTTTTTTTTTATCAATTACATATTTTTAATTTATCTTTCGTTTCGATTTTCGCAATAAACATTTAATAAAAATTACTTTTACGAATATCAAAGCTTAAACAACAAACCAAATTTTTATGGAAACACGAACAAATGAAATGGCCTCAAACGCCAATAGACTTTTTTACGCAAGTTGCTTTGCCCTTATTACAACTGCATTTTCTTTTAGTATCAGGGCCGGTATTTTACCCCAATTGGGAGAAGAGCTTAGCCTGAGCGGTGAACAGTTAGGCTTTATAAATTCTATGTGGTTCTTAGGATTTCCATTATCTATGGTCATTGGCGGATTAATCTACCATAAAGTAGGCGGTAAGGCCATAATGCAATTCGCGTTCTTTGCTCATGCGGTAGGTATTATTTTAACTATCTATTCAGGTAGCTATATAGGCCTTCTTGTCTCAACACTATTAATAGGTTTAGGTAACGGATGTACCGAAGCAGCTTGTAATCCAATGATAGCAGATGCTTACCAAGGTAGCAGAATGAGTACCATGATGAACCGTTTTCATATGTGGTTCCCTGGCGGTATTGCCATTGGTAGTCTTATTTCGGGTTTTATGACAGATATGTCATTTAGCTGGGAAAGCCAAATATGGTTGATTTTAATACCTACGGTTATTTATGCTTACTTGTTCTTTGGACAATCATGGCCTAAGGCAAAAGTTGAGGAAGCTGCTACCATTGGAGGAAACTTCAAAGCAATGCTTTCCCCTCTATTCTTATTTATGGTTGCGTGTATGGCTTTGACCGCTATTTCAGAATTTGGACCAAACCAATGGGTAGGCCTTATTTTATCTAAGAGTGGTGCAAACCCTATGATTATTCTTGCTTTAACGGCAGGTTTAATGGCGGTTGCAAGATTCTTTGGAGGTAATATGGTAAAGAGATTCAATCAAACCGGAGTTCTTTTAGGCTCCGCAGTTCTTGCCACATTAGGTATTTATTTGTTCAGTACACAAACAGGAGCTATGGCTTATGTTGCTGCAATCTTCTTTGCCTTGGGTGTTGCTTATTTCTGGCCTAACATGATTGGTTTTGTTGCCGATAAAATTCCAAAAAGTGGTGCATTAGGTCTTTCGATTGTTGGTGCCGTGGGTATGTTCTCCAGCTCTATTTTCCAACCAATTATTGGCGGATGGATTGATGCTGATAAAGCGAAAGCAGCGGCTGAAGGCTTTACAGGTGATGAACTGGATTTAGTATCCGGACAAGCAACCTTATTAACCATGACGATATTTCCCGGTATTCTAATCGTACTTTTCACTCTACTTTATTTCTGGATGAAAAATAGGAAGGAAAACACGGAAGCTGAAGTTGCATAAACTTAAGCCCTACATATATTTATATTTAAAAGCCCGATGTACATCGGGCTTTTTCTTTGTCCGCACCCAGCTAAGTATTGCTCCTAAAGAATGTGCTCTTCATTCCGTCCTGCTTGTTAAAATGTCTAATACTCTGTAATAGACATTCTGAGTTTGTACTAAAACAATCTTATAATAGCACAAATACCATTATCGTGGTATTATAGTGTTAGAATTCCCCAGTGCAAAATCAACAGTAATATTATTCAAAGCAAACAATTTGAGTAACATATGGTTTTCTACCTCATATTTACGCTATCTCAGACCTGTATTACATTGCTAAATTTTACAGCCCTAAACTACTAAATTCCCCTTTTTACCCCCAAAACATTGAGATATAATGAGTCATGCAACATAATTTCCAGTATATGCATCAAATCTTTTACTACTCATTCAACCCTTCACATACATTTGCTCAAGTGTGGTCTTCATAAGACCAATACTCTAATAATTAACTAACTAAACTCAATGATTATGATTAAACTTAAACATGCGGTCATTGCATGTCTTGTAATGATCGGGCAGTTTGCCTATTCACAGACTTCCACAGTAAGCGGTGTGGTTTCGGATGAAAGCGGCACACCCTTGCCAGGAGCTACAATTTTAGTATCGGGTACCACCAATGGTACAACTACGGATTTTGATGGTAACTACTCCCTGTCAAACATAAATCCTGCGGATAAACTGGTTTTCTCCTATATTGGTATGACACCACAAACCATTACTGCGGGAACTAAAACTTCTATTAATGTGAGTCTACAAGAAGATGCACAGGCTTTGGATGAAGTGGTGGTTGTAGGTTACGGAACGCAATCGCGAGCAGAAGTAACTGGTGCGATAGCCACTGTAGGAGCTGAAGAATTATCTGCATTACCTGTGGCAAGTGCCGATCAAGCATTACAAGGTAGAGCGGCAGGTGTAACAGTCTTAAACACCGGTTCTCCAGGTAGTGCGCCCGTAGTACGTATTCGTGGCTTAGGTACCATGAACAATAATGACCCATTATATGTTATTGATGGTATCATTGCTGGTGGATTAGGCGATTTGAATCCTAATGACATAGAATCCATAAACATACTAAAAGATGCTTCAACAACGGCCATTTATGGTTCTTTGGGGTCTAACGGTGTTGTAATGGTTACTACAAAAAAGGAAATCGTTCTGGAAAAACCTTAGTTACTCTAGACGCGTATACTGGTGTTAACTTTTCCAATCAAAGGTTTGACCTATTGGATACGCAACAATACTTACAATACGCTCAGGATGCTTTTGGTTTTACGCCAACTTCTGCGCTTTCACAATCTAATAGCAATACAACAGATTTTCAAGACGCCCTGTTTAGAACCGGTGTTATGCAGAAAGTAGATTTTGGACTTTCTGGTGGTGGAGAAAATAACAACTACAGATTTTCTGCTGGATATATGGATCAAGAAGGTGCCATTATAGAAACAGGATTCCAAAGATTTTCTTTCCGTGCCAATAGTAACTTTACTGTAGGCAAATTCAATTTTGGTGAAACCATGGCGGTTTCTTTTCAAACCCAAAACCCTGAAAGAAACCTAGGAGACCGATCTTTACTAGAGCACGCTATTAAAGCCGCTCCTTATTTACCTATTTACAACCCTAACAACCTACAAGGTTTTCAGGGACCGAATAACGATGCCGACGGCCAAGACGGCGAGAACCCAATTAGAGTTCAGACCCTTGGGGAACACATTAACAAGTCATCTGCCGTTCTTGGTAGCATTTTTGGTGAATTTGAAATTATAGACGGACTTAAATTTAAAAGTCAGGTGGGTCTAGAATACAGGAATGCCAACACCAATATTTTTGTACCTTCCTATAATGATGACAGTGAAGGAGCAACACACAGCTCTGATTTTGCTACTATTACAAAGAATTCTAGCTTAAGAAAATCCATCACGATTACTAATAGCTTAAACTATACGTTCTCGCTTAGTGACAAACATAATTTTGATGTGTTAGTACTTGCGGAGAAGCAGGAAACCATAGATGAGCTTTTAAATAGCAACAGTCAAAACCCTATTACGAACGACTTAAACCAAGTTTCTTCTGAGAAAGCTTTTTTACAATCGTTTACGTATGAGTACAACCGTTTAGGGTATTTGGGTAGGTTAAACTATAACTTTGATCAAAAGTATATTTTTGCGGCCTCTATTAGACATGATGCCTCTTCTAGATTTGGTGAGAATAACAGATGGGGTACTTTTCCCTCTGTAGCCTTGGGTTGGAACATTGCTAAAGAAAACTTCCTTACGGACACCGCTTTCAACACCTTAAAACTAAGAGGTAGTTGGGGTATTACGGGTAACGACCGTATTAACAATTACCAGTATAGCGCTACCTTACTTTCTGATTTCTTTTACCCGTTTGGGGATACATTGGCCACGGGAACAACAGCTGGCGGACTTGCCAATCCTGATTTAAAATGGGAGGAAACTACCATGATGAATATTGGTCTTGATTTTGAGTTGTTCGATAGCAAACTAACGGGTGCCGTTGAATACTTTAATAACACAAGTGATGATCTACTTATGAGTCGTCCGCTTGCCGGTTCGTTAGGTATCCATTCCGGTTCCGTAACCGAAAATGTTGGCTCTGTTGAAACCAACGGGGTTGAATTTAGTCTTGGCTATAATGATTATGACGGAGATTTTACATGGTCTGCCAACTTAAACTTAGGTACATCTACCAATGAAGTAAAGTCACTTGGGTCAAATGAATCACTATCAGGAGGTACTTTTGAGTCTCAAGATATTTCTAGAATAGAAGTGGGTGAGCCTTTGTTCTTTTTCTTCGGTTATGAAACAGACGGTATTTACCAAACTCGTGCTGAAGTAGACGCTAATCTAAACCAAACCCTTGTAGATGGTGAGTTTCCTGTTAACCCTGGAGATATAAGATTCGTAGACCAAAACGGAGATGGTCAAATTAATGCGGACGACCGTGTAAAAATTGGAAATCCATATCCAGACTTTACATACGGCCTAAACCTAAATGCTAATTACAAGCAGTTAGACCTTAACTTATTCATATCCGGTGTATCTGGTGTTGATGTCTACAACACTAACATTTATGACCTAGAGGGGATGCCTAGATTGTTTAATGCAGGAACTAATGTGCTGAACAGGTGGACAGGCCCAGGAACGTCTAACAGCGTACCTGCCGCGGGAGGTAACGACCAGAATTTTAACTCAATTTCTGATCGTTTTGTAGAAGATGGTTCGTTCACCAGATTAAAGAACATAACACTAGGGTATACATTAGATAATCCAGCTTTGGATGATTATTTCTCCAAATGCAGAATTTACATCAGTGGCCAGAATTTGATTACTATAAGTGACTATTCAGGTTTAGATCCTGAGATAGGAAACCCTTTGACAAACAATGGTGGAAACAGCCAGTATGAATTGGGAATCGATAGAGGAAACTATCCACAACCAAAATCAGTATTACTTGGAGTTCAACTATCATTTTAAAAAAATTATCATGAAAAGAAATAAAATACTAGTAACGGTCATAGCTACGATAGGTCTGGTGCTATCGTGTAATGAAGATTCATTAGAATTGACCAACCCCAACGAACTTTCACCGGACACTTTTTTCACAAATAGCACACAGGTACAGTCTGCTGTAAATGCCGTATACTCCAACCTACAAACACAAGGTCTATATAGCCGTCATATGTTTTTTATGATGGACAATATGGCCCATGAAAATGGAGGAAACAACCAATTGGAAGCCGATAAAAGGCAATATCTTGATTTCTCTTTTGATGCCAGCCATGGTGCCATTGGAGCTTATTGGGAAAGTTGCTATAGAGGTATCAACAAAGCCAATTTTGTTATTGAAAATTCAGCGAAAATAGATGAAATTTTACCTTCCCAAATGAGCGATGCCCTAAAGCAAAAAGCAATTGGCGAGGCTAAATTCTTGCGTGCTTTGTTTCATTTCTTTATCGTAACCAGATATGGAGATGCTCCTTTGGTTACCACATTGCCTCCGGATGATGGTTCCGGCCCAGGCAAAAGTCCTAGCTCTGAAATTTATGCGCAGATTATTAAAGATCTTCAGGATGCTATTCCTGTGCTTAAAGTAAAAGGTGAGGAAGAAAACGGCCGTGCCACAAAAGGAGCCGCTCAAGCGCTTTTAGGAAAGGTTTATCTATTCTTGGAACAGTATGATGATGCTTTGGTCCAGTTCAATGCTCTAAACGGCTACAAATTAGAGGACAACTACTTTGATAATTTCATGGAAGAAACTGAACATGGTGATGAGTCTATCTTTGAAATTGAATACAATGATGATTTTGGAACCAGTGCGCAGTGGAATTCCGACCGTAGCGGTCAAGGTCCCAACGAAGCTACTTTTAGAGGCCAGGAATATGGTTTTAATGATTGGTTCAACGTTTTTCCTTCGGATGATTTATTGGAGGAATATGAAATTGGAGACATTCGTTTTGAACAAACATTTTATGTAAACGGAGATACTTTTGGACCAGATGGTTCATTAACCGTAGATGCTTTCCCTAGCAATGGCGGTGGCAATGCCGGATGGTCTAAATACAACAACTACTACAAAGATGCCAACGAAGATCAAACTTCAGGTATTAATTTTAAGTATTTAAGATATGCCGATGTTTTGTTAATGATGGCCGAATGTGAGAGTATGAGACCTGGAGGAGACCAAGATGTAGCCATAGGCTATATTAATGAAGTTCGTGAAAGGGCTATGTTAGCCCCATTACCTACAGGATTATCAAAAGCCGAAGTATTTGAAGCTTTAGTACATGAACGCAAAGTTGAATTGGCTGGTGAGCAAACTAGGTTCAATGATATTATTCGCTGGGGAATTGCCGGCACAGAATTGGCCAACACCCAATTTCAAGAAGGTAAGCATGAGCTTTTACCAATACCTCAAGGTGAAATAGATGCAAATATAAACATCTCTGCAGCTGACCAAAATGCAGGATATTAACGCACTTTAATTAAGTTAGTTTTGAGTTAGTTATCTAAAACAGTGTGTTTGGTCGACACACTGTTTTTGTTTTTATTCTAATTTTTAAAAACTGTACCTTAAATTTTTGAACACGAACAAATGGACATAAATATTTACAGTAAAACCTTATTGTACGCGCTGTTTCTTTTTCTCTTAATCAATTGTACCAAAGAAAAAGTAAAAACGGATAGTAAGATATTTACCGAAATAAATTCAGACTCCACTGGGGTTGATTTCAATAACACCCTTACTGAAAATGATTCTTTAAATTACTTCACCTATTCGTATCTGTATATGGGCGGAGGGGTTTCTGCCGGTGATATAAATAATGATGGTTTGGTAGACCTTTACTTTACCGGAAACCAAGTTTCGAATAAATTGTACCTGAACAAAGGCAATCTTCAATTTGAGGATATAACAGAAAATGCGGGTGTAACAGGTGATGACCGCTGGTATACCGGCGTAACCATGGCCGATGTGAATGCTGATGGATTTTTAGACATTTATTGTTCTGTAGGCGGCAAATTCGGACCAAAAAATAATGAACTATACATCAATAACGGAGATGGAACCTTTTCTGAAAAAGCTGCTGAGTATGGTCTAGATGACATTGGAAATAGCGTACAGGCTACTTTTTTTGATTATGATAAAGATGGCGATCTAGATCTATTTGTTGCCAACTACCCTCCTACTCAATTTGACTCTCCCACTTTTGTATATTCTTATAAAATGGAGAACGTTAAAGACCATGAATCCGGGCATTTATACCAAAATAATGGTGAGGCTTTTACGGATGTTACGGAAACTTCTGGCTTAAAGGCCTTCGGGCTTTCATTAAGTGCTACTGTGGGCGACCTCAACAATGATTCCTGGCCGGACCTTTACGTTTCCAATGACTTTAACTCTCCTGATTTCATGTACATCAACAACCAAGATGGCACATTTAAAGAAGTGGTAAAGGAGGCTACTTCACAAACGGCATTTTACGGCATGGGTGCAGACATAGCCGATTTTAATGATGATGGAAATCTAGATATTTTTCAGGTAGATATGGATGCTAAGTCTAACCGACGAAAGAAAGCCAACATGGCCAGCATGAACCCGCAACTGTTTTGGGATGTAGTCAATGCTGGATTCCATTACCAATATATGCACAATTGTATGCAAGTTAACTCAGGAGTTTTTGAAAATGGCATTCCACATTTTTCCAATGTTTCTAGAATCACTGGAACTTCCTCTACCGATTGGAGTTGGGGTCCTCTTTTTGCAGATTTTGACAATGATGGTCACAAAGACCTTTTTGTATCCAACGGTACGCGGCGTGAAATCAATAACAATGACTATTTCAACAAGCTAAAATCTATCAAAATTAAAAGTGATACGCTATTAGAGCTCAGTCAAAAAATTCCATCGGAGAAAATCGATAATTTCATTTTCAAGAATATGGGAAATCTAAAATTCAAAAGAGCCAATAAAGATTGGGGAATTGAATTTCAAGGTTTTTCCAACGGCGTGGTCTATGCTGACCTGGATAACGACGGAGACTTAGAGATTGTAACCAATAATATAGATGATAAGGCTTCGGTTTTTAAGAACAATGCTTCGGAATCCAATAATTACATCCAGATAAAATTTAAAGGCAATCAAACCAATCTATTTGGCCTTGGAGCTCGTGTGTACCTAACCGTTAATGAACGAACACAAATGCAAGAATTAACGCTCACAAGAGGGTTTCAATCTTCCGTTGCCCCTATGCTTCATTTTGGATTGGGCGATGCTTCTAAAATAGACGGATTAAAAGTAGTTTGGCCTAACGGAAAAGTTCAAAAATTGGATGCTGTTGAAGCCAACCAAACATTGACCTTAGATTTTGAGAGTGCCGTTGCGGACACGGCTAAAAAAGAGCCTCAAACCAAATTATTCGCTACAGTTACCAACTCAAAATTCCCTGAATACAAACATACCGAAAACGACTATGATGATTTTGAAGACCAAGTTTTACTTCCGCATAAGATGTCCTCTTTTGGGCCAACCTTGGCCGTTGGAGACCTTAACAATGATGGTCTTGACGATTACTTTGTTGGAGGTTCTTCCGGTAATATGGGTAGTCTATTTATGCAAACTTCAACTGGGTTTCAAAAACACCCATCTACCTTTTTAGAAGACGATATTAAAAGTGAGGATTCTGGTTCTTTAATTTTTGACGCCGATGGTGATGGCGATAATGACCTGTACGTGGTAAGTGGCGGATATGAATTTTCAGAAAACTCTAATGCATTACGAGATAGATTATATCTAAACGACGGCCAAGGCAATTTCCAAAAAGCCGAGACCACGTCCCTACCGGATCTAAAAATTAGCGGTTCTCAAGTCTATCAATCCGATTTTAATGGGGATGGAAAACCGGACCTTCTGGTCTTGGGCAGACAGGTTCCTAAAAATTATCCTAGTCCTGCTACAAGCCATATTTTAAAAAACACAAGTAGCAACGGCAAGGTTAGTTTTGAAATCTTTGGAGAAATACAACCCAAAGAATTTCAAAATCTAGGGATGGCTACAAGTGCAATAATTACAGATTACGACAATGACGGCAGACAGGATGTTATGATTATTGGCGAATGGATGCCCATACGTATGTTCCGAAATACCAAAACAGGATTTGAAGAGGTTTCCGAATCTTTGGGACTAACAAAAGATACCACTGGCTGGTGGTGGAGCGTGCAGCAAGGCGATTTTGATAAGGATGGCGATATGGATTATGTTTTAGGAAACAATGGCAAAAACTACAAATACAAGGCTACCGAGGAAGAGACTTTTGATATTTTTGTGAGTGATTTTGATAAGGACAACAACCAAGATATTGTACTTAGTTATTATAATGACGGTAAGCAATATCCCGTTCGTGGCCGCGGATGTTCATCGCAACAGATTCCTGCCATAAAACAGAAATTCCAGGATTACGAAAGTTTCGCAGAAGCTACTTTAGAGGATGTCTATACCGAAAAGTCATTGGAGTCCGCTCTTCACTATCAAGTAAAATCTTTTGCTAGTATCTATCTAGAAAATAGGGATGGGAAATTCATAGTTCATGAACTTCCAATTTTAGCCCAAACTTCTAGCATTAACGAGGTATTGGTAGACGATTACAACAAAGACGGTAATCTAGATATTTTGGTTGCCGGAAATCTCTATGCCTCGGAAGTTGAGACCCCACGTAACGATGCTGGTCATGGCCTGTTTTTGGAAGGAAATGGAAAAGGAGGCTTTACACCTATAACGGCTTCTGAAAGTGGCTTTTTTGTCTCGGGCGATGTGAAAAATATGGCCACTATAGAGGTAAACTCTCAACCTTATATTATTGCGGCCAAAAACAATGACTACTTACAGTTTATAGAAATTAAAAAGATAAAGGGACTATCAAAATAATAGTCCCTCTGTTTTCATTGTAAAATTAATATTCTTTGTACGGGTCTAAGGTGACAATGCTCCCGTCTGGATTATAGGTAATCTCCGCAACTTTCACGGAACGTAGATGTGTAACCCCTTTGGATAGACTGGAATCATGGTAAAATAAATACCATTTGCCGTCCACCTCACAAATGGAGTGGTGAGACGTCCAGCCTACAACAGGGTTCAGGATACGGCCAGTATACGTAAATGGGCCATAAGGGTTATCCCCTATTGCGTAGCAAATGAAATGGGTATCACCGGTAGAATATGAAAAATAATATTTTCCGTCATACTTATGTACCCAAGAGGCTTCAAAAAAGCGTCTGTTATTATCCACTTCCAAAAGAAGATTTCCATGAGTGTCCAAAATCTGTACCTCTTTAGGCTCCTCAGCAAATTCTAACATATCATCCGTTAGTTTGGCTACAATAGGCAGCAAAGCCGTCTCTTGTGGTTCAGGCATCTCAAAGGTTTGATCATATGTATTCTTGCGATATTTTTGAAGCTGTCCACCCCAAATTCCACCAAAATACATGTAGTAGCTGCCATCCTCATCTTCAAACACTGCGGGGTCAATGGAATAACTTCCTTTTATAGCTTCGGGCTGAGGGGTAAAAGGTCCTTCGGGAGCATCGCCAACGGCAACGCCTATTTTAAAAATCCCATCGTAATCCCGTGCAGGAAAATATAAATAGTACTTTCCATCTTTATGTGCTGCATCCGGCGCCCACATTTGTTTTTCTGCCCACGGCACATCATCAACATGAAGAGCCACCCCGTTATCTACAGCTTCACTATGAATTGCATCCATAGAAATTACATGATAATCTTGCATGGCAAAATGACTCCCTAAGTCATCAAAGGGAATTCCCGATTCTATGTCATGAGATGGGTAGATGTATATTTTCCCATTAAAAACATGTGCAGAGGGGTCTGCCGTATATATATGCTTTACCAACGGCTGAGAAATAGCTGTTTCGTTTAATTTATCAAAATCGATATTCTCTATAGATTCTTCTGGCATATGATATCTGTGTTTTGTTTAGCTTTTATTATTTTATTCTTCGTTTCTTTAAATCTACCTCTATCTGGGTTTCCATTTTCTTATTTATTTCATAGAGAAACAACAAAGCTATCCCCAGTAAAAAAGGAATTGCAGGGTAAATACTAACGAGCATTCTGGTTCCTTGAATAGCCGTTTCTGGCTGTACAATGGCCTCTCCCGCAACCATGGCTTCTTTTGATATATAGCCATACATTCCTAAAATAGCCGTCACTAATGCACTCCCGATACTTAAGCCACCTTTTAGGCCTACCATCATGGCCGAAAAAATGATGGCCGTGGCTCTCCTATTATTTTTCCATTCGGAAAAATCGGCTACATCTGCAATCATTGCCCAGAGTAAGGGTATAGTGAGTCCGTAAAAGAACCCATGAAAAATCTGTGAGGTAAAAATAAGCCCGACCGAAGTTGGCGAGAAAAAGTAAAAGAAGATGATGAATAGCGTAGATAAAAAGAGTGCCGCCATAAAGACATCTCTTTTGCCATATGTATCTGCAAATCTTTTTGAAAGCGTGATACCCACAATCATAAAAATAATACCTCCTGCATTAAAAAGTCCAAAACCTGCAGAAACGGGATTCTCACCAAAAAAATTGACACCAATAGATGCCAGGGCATCCAAAATAGGTTGTATAAAAAGCGTCAGACTTTCTTCATCCACGTAGTTCTCAAAGTAGTATACATAAGACCCACCTTTCATTGCCAAGGTTATAAAAACTAGAGTGGTGAGCACCAACATAATAATCCATGGTCTGTTACCGAATAAATCACCCAAATCTTCTTTTAAGGTAGATTTCTGTTCTGGAGTAGGTACTATACGTTCCTTGGTAGTCCAAAAAGTAATAATAAGCATTACCGTGCCAATAATGGCCAACCAAGTCATTACTATCTCTATACCTACAGCTTTATCTCCATTACCTGCAGATTCAATTATGGGCAACATGAATACCTGCACAAAAAACTGTGCGAACATTACAGCTACAAAACGATAAGCGGACAAACTGTTCCGCTCACCCATGTCTCCTGTAATTACACCACTTAATGCGGAGTAAGGCAAATTGTTCGCTGCATATAACAACAGTAACAAGGTATAGGTTACAACGGCATAAATAACCTTGCCCTTATACTCAAAATCCGGTGTACTAAAAGCCAAAAGTGCTACAATCCCAAGAGGAATTGCCGTAAATAAAATCCACGGTCTAAACTTGCCCCACTTAGAAGTTGTGCGGTCCGCAAGCGCTCCAATAATAGGGTTGAAACCAAATGCGGCAACAAGACCCACCGTTAATATTATGGCGGACGCATGACTTGTTTCTAGACCATAAATGTCCGTGTAAAAATAGGCCAGGTACGTCATTAAGGTCTGAAAGACCAAATTTGCCGAAAGATCACCTAGACTATAGCCTATTTTTTCCTTAACGGATAATTTTTGAGATTCTAAATTCATGGGTATTACTGTTGTTTGATTGATTCGGCTTTAAGTTGAGTTATTGCATGGTATGCTTTTTTTGGTTCGAATTTTCTATCAAAAAGTAAAGGGTAATTGGTTCTATTTTTAATGGGCCAATTATTGAGCCATGAGCTTCTATCGTTCACGCCCCAAAACGTAACCCTATCAATTTTATCGCTGTGCTTCAAGAAGAGTTTAAAAATATCGCGGAAACGCTCCGCCAACTGTACTTCTACAGAATCTGGCAAAGCATCTGGATACGGGTTCATTTCTTCGCTATTCTCAAAATTCTGACTTATTTCCGCTCCTTCAAGTTCCCACGGATTTGGTAGAACGGTTACGTCCAATTCGGTAATAGCCACCTTAATCCCTAATTTGGAATAGGCTATAATACTTTTCTCTACTTCTTCCAACGACGGCTCCGTCAGGCCCCAGTGGCCTTGCATACCCACCCCATTTATCTTGGCTCCGTTTTTCTGAAGTGTTTCTATAAGCTGAATGGCTCCTTCTCTCTTTTTAGGTTTCCACATGTTGTAATCGTTGTAATATAGTTCGGCGGTTGGGTCCGCTTTTTCTGCCATTTTAAATGCAAATTCCAAATACCGTTCACCCATAACTTTCAAAAAAACAGATTCCCGTAGGGAACCATCTTCATTTAGGGCTTCGTTTACCACATCCCAAGTATCTATCTTTCCCTTGTACCTACTGGCAACCGTAGTTATGTGCTCTTTAATATAATTAGCCATTGTAGCGCTATCCTTAACGGAATTCATCCACTGACCAATTTGGCTATGCCATAATAAGGTATGCCCTACAATGTGCATATTGTTCTTTTTACCAAGGGCCACGTATTGGTCTGCCATTTCAAAATTATAGGTGTCGGGAGATGGGTGAAGTGCTTCCCATTTCATTACATTTTCCGGACTAAGAGAATTGAATTCTTCTTTTAAAACCTTAAGCGCTTTAGTATCGTTTCCGGTAATAATCCGATCGTTAATAGCCGCTCCTATATAAAAATCTTTCTCGTACACTTTTTTGAGACTGGCAACATCGTCTTCGGTTTGAAATTTACTTTCCTTGATTTTTCCAAAACCGAACAAAAACAACAGAATTGCAAAAAATAATACAACGGATTTAAACATATCATTAATTTAAAAAGGTTAAATAAAGAAATTGATAATAACACTAGTCAACTCTCTAGGCTATAGGTTTGATAAAAGTCGGAAAATTACTAGGTTGACCATATTACAAATGAAGCGCGGTGTAGAACATTTGTGGCATTTTACCACATAATGGCGACTACTCTGATGTAATTGGGCATTTGGTTGAAAATGTGAGTGATTAAAAGTCACATTTTTGGGTGTAGAAAATGAGTGGTTTTAATTGAATTTTTATAAGGTCAGTTGATTGCTAAACAATCCTATTTTTAGCTTTCTTGAGCGTTACCTTTAGTAATTTCTATTCCTTTATAAACATTTGGATTGTGCTTTTCCATATAAAATTCGGGACGAGGCAATTCTGTGAATCCAAATTTCTTATAAAGCCATTCTGCAGTATCTGTTAGTAAAATCCATCGTCTTAATCCTTGTAGGTTTGGATGTTGCATGATTTCATTTATCAACCACTTACTTAATCCTTTTCCTCTATATTCTTTTAGAACAAATACATCTCCTAAATAGGCAATTGTGGAATAGTCTGAAATTATTCTGGCGTACCCTATTTGTTTGTTTTTATGATACAGTCCAAAATTCAGAGAGTTTTCAATGGATATTTTTAGCGTATTCATAGGAATTCCGTTACTCCAGTCCGCTTCATTTGCTAGAAATTTATGAATACTAAGAATGTCCAATTTATCCTTATCGGTTGAAATGGTGTATTCCTTTTTATGCGTTTCTACTATTTCCAATCCAGTATTTTTAATTCATATAAAGATATGGATTTACCTAAAAACTACATCTACTTCTATTGTTCCCGTATTTTTATTGAATCTTTTGTAGTGTCAACATCTAAGAAAACGTAAAGAATAGAATGCTTAACGAGAACTCACCAGGCTTCTTTCTACCGCCAAATTCGATTTTATAAACCGTAATGCTAGTGTAATCTGGTTCTCGACCGTTTTTGGACTGACCTCCATTTCTTGTGCAATTTCTTTTACCGACAAGCCATCAAACCTACTCTTCATAAAGGTTTCTCTTCTTCGCAACGGAATTTTTGCAACAACGCCCATAAGGTTATCCATCAGAAAAGTATAATCAACCATATTCATGGTAGAATAATCTAAACTTTCAGCGTCTGCTTTAGAGTTCATGTAATTTTTATGAGCGGTTCTTTTTGAAAACATGCTTTTAATTTGATTGAAGCCTATGGTGAAAATGTAAGATTTAAAGGAGCATTCCGGCTTTAAATCAGCTCTCTTTTTCCATATGATAACAAAAACATCTTGCACCAATCCTTCTGCTTCTACATGGGATTTTAAATATCCGAATGCAAAGTGATAGAGTCTATTCCTATACTTTTCATATAGTGCCTCATATGCCTTTATATCACCAGCTTTTAGATTACTTACTAAAACCTGGTCCTTTTCTATTATCATATTTTCTCTCCTTCTTTTGAAATATTTCTACCCACTACCCCACACTATTGTGCGCGTAAGTTTTCTATAAATAGTAATCGAAAAACGGTGTTGTAATTAGGCGTCTTGCATTAGTGCAGACCTTCCCCCGTCCATTAGGTATGTGGTTCCGTTCATGAATTTTCCATATGCACTACATAAGAAAGCGCAAAAGGCTCCCACCTCCTCTGGTGTTCCGATTCTTCCACTAGGATGTAAAGCATTGGTTCTCTTGCGTTCTTCCTCTGGGTCAGGAAAAGAGTCGAACCAAGTTTGAGTTCCCGCAGTTTCTATAAACCCTGGAGCTATACCCACGGCCCTTATTTTTGGTCCCCATTCAATTGCTAACGACTGTACTAAACCTCTTAATGCCGTTTTAGTGGTGTTATATGGAAAACAGCCCGACATGGTAGCATAGCCGTGGTTTGAAGTGATAATAACGATGGTTCCACTATCGCTCTTACTCAAATGAGGTTGACACAATTGACTTATTTTCCAATGCGACCTCAAGTTCAGGTTTAGGTTTTTATCAAAATCCGAATCGCTACATTCCTTTGCTCCCTGAAAAGAATTCGCTCCTGCATTGGATATTAAAAAATCGATTTTCCCAAATTTGTCTGCGGTACGGTCAACAAGATTTTTCAGGTCGTCATCGTTTGTAACATCGGTTTGGGTATAGAGAGTAGCTGATTCGTATTGCTTTCCTTTGTTATGAAACTCTTGCACATCAGTATGGGATTCTTCCCTTCTTCCACAACCCGAAACAAGACAGCCTGCTTCTGAAAATATGGCTGCTATTCCAGCTCCTATACCGCTGGTTACTCCTGTAATTAGTACAACCTTATTTTTAAAATCTATGTTTAACATATCAATTTGTAATTAAGCATTAGGAGCTATTAATTTATTAAAAAAGAAAACCTCCGGGCCGCCAACAGGTAGCTCTATGGTAAAAAGGCTCCCACTTAATGGATATTCGTCCAACTGTGCTTCGGTAAGTCCTTCTCTTGCCGTCGTGATAAAAAGTTTGCGCTGATCTTCTCCTCCAAAAGCACATGATGTTACATGAGGGGCAGGTATTATTATCTTTTGGATAAGCTCACCTGTATTGGGGTTCCATTGAGATACCGAGTTTCCGCCCCATAGCGCGATCCATAACATTCCCTCATTATCAATCGTCATCCCATCGGGAAAACCAAATTCCTCCGGTACATCAATCACTTTTATGGGGTTAGATATACTCCCTGTTTCTACGTCATACGAATACGCGACTACTTTTCTTGTTGGCGAGTCTATATAGTACATGGTCTTATGGTCTAAACTCCAAGTGATACCGTTTGACACGGTAATATTTTCCACTCTTTTCACAAAGCTCTTGTCTGTGTTTATACTGTATAAAGCTCCTGTTGGCTTTAAGCCTTCGCGACACATGCTACCTACCCAAAACCTTCCCTTTGGGTCGCACTTACCGTCGTTGAACCTATTACTGGGTTTATCTTTTTCCAGTTCTAAAACGGAGAAAAATTCACCTGTTTCGGTATCTAGTTCAACTACACCATTTTCTAAGGCCACCAACAATCCCCCTGTATTTATCGGAGCAATAGTACCCACATATTCAGGAAGTTTAAAAGTTTGGTTACTTCCGGTCTTTGGGTCGGTAGCGTGAATTTCTTTGCCATAAATATCTACCCAATAGACTTTTTTCTCTTGGGGATGCCAAAAAACTCCTTCACCTAATGTTGCCGTACTATCTAGAACCGTTTCAACCATATAACTCTACTGTGTTTAGTTAAATATAATACCCTTCCCTGTGTTTACGTATGCCTGGGTGTTTTTCCATTTCACTCTCAACGAGATCAACACCAAGTCCGGGTCTATCCGAAATTATCAATTTACCACTTTTAATATTTAAGGGGTGACTTATAACTTCGTCCCTCCAAGGTACATCGTTGAAAATAAATTCCTGACGAAAGAAATTGGGAATAGAAGCGCAAACATGAGAACTTGCCAATGTGGATAATGGTCCATTGGGATTATGTGGAGCTACTAAAACATTGTAAGCTTCCGCCATTGTTGCCATCCGTTTCATTTCACTAGGGCCACCGCACCTTGTAATATCAGGCATGATAATATCGGCCACGTAGCTCTCCAGAACATCGCGTATGCCATAGCGCGTGTAGTGTCTTTCCCCTACACAAATAGAAACTTTAGGGTCTATGCGTTCTCTAAAAGCCCTGAGGGTCTTTGCACTTTCCGGTCCTGCCGGCTCCTCAAACCAAGCGATGTCCAAGGCAGCCAATCGTTCCGCCATGGCCACGGCAACCTTAAAATTCAGCATGGCATGGGTTTCTATCATCATGTCCATATCCGGACCAATGGCCTCTCGAACGGCCTTACTTATATTAAATGCCAAATCTTGTTGTGTTCTGGTAAGGGTAAGCTCCGTACTAAGATCTTCTCCATAAAAATAATTGGTATGTGCAAAGGGGTCAAATTTCAAGCCGCTAAAACCAGCCTCCTTTACAATCTTGGCCTGACGTACATAATCTTCTGTATTATGGCCGCCACCTACAAACCAATAATTGGCATATAAAGGAATTTCCGTACGGTACTGACCTCCCAACAGCTCATACATGGGAACTCCTAAAACCTTGCCCTTAAGATCCAAAAGAGCCATATCAATACCACTTATAGCACACATACTGGCGCCATAAGGTCCCACCCAGTTTAAATCACGGTATAATTTTGTCCATATAAAATCGGTTCGCATGGGGTCAAGACCTATAATTCTTTCACCTAGTTCTCGGGTAGCGGCCTCCACAATTTGGCTACCGGGCCAGTTTGTTGCCTCACCCACACCGGTATGGCCGGTATCCGTATAGATTTTTAATAGTGTCCAGTTATATTTTACCCCTTCTACCAGCCAAACTTTTACTTCGGTTATTTTCATTATACAATATTCGAATTAATATTACTCTCTTCTCTTTTTTGCAGTTTACATGATACCATAGGTGTTCCATGCATCTACAGCGCTCATCCCATCTTGTACCGCTTTCAGCACTTTTCGTTCGCCCCTTGCTTTTTCAAAAGCACGTTCAAAAACTTCCTTCTCATGTTCTTTAGGCACAACACAAACGCCATCTACATCACCTACAACAATATCGCCGGGATTGATCCTCACGCCTTCTATTTCTATGGGCACCCGAAAATCGATCACCCGTCCTCTAGGCCCTTGGTCTTGCGCATAATTTCCATAGGAAAAAATGGGCATATCCAAATCTAGCATTCCATGAGTATCTCTGGAATAGCCATTGACCACGGCACCGGCAGCACCCAGTTTTTGGGCTCTGGTCATCATAATCTCTCCGATCAATGCATAGTGATCAGAGGCTCCCGTACATATGTAGACCTCGTCTTTTTTCAGATCATCCAATGCCTCTAGCATTAAGCCGAATGGTTTTTTAAGTATAGGGTTGTTGGTGAAGCTTGGCGTTTCTTCAAAAGTATCGGCTTCAAGCACGGTCATGGCCCTTCCTATTAAAAGCATGTCAGATTTAAGCGGCTGTATTCTGGCCGGTAAAAACTGATGGAGCAATTTCATCTTATCCATAGCATCGCCAACTACGGCCGTAAACAATTCTTTTCGGGCCGCTGTGAACAATTCTTCATCCGACATATCCTGTACATTCATATACGCTTATTTTTAGAATAGATTAGAAATCCAAAACTAGTGTACAAGAGCACTCAACACCTCCACACCGTTTACAATAAAATGCACTATATTCACATTTTATTGATAATTTGAATTACAAATTGACAATATAAGCGTCTATGAAAGCCATTTCCCAGAAAATAACACTACCCTCTAATAAGGCATTTGAAGTTAGAAAAGATGAATTGCCCCATTTTTATAACTCGTGGCACTTTCACGACCAAATTGAGCTTACCCTTATTTTAAAGAGTGATGGAATACGGTTTATTGGTGATCATATTGACCAGTTCTCTGTGGGCGATTTGGTATTGATCGGTCCTAATTTGCCACACCTATGGCAGAACGAAGCATCCTATTACCAGAACACCTCGGGTAATCATGCCGCTGCAATAATTATCCATTTTGAACCTGAGCTTTGGGGAAGCAGGTTTTTGACCCTAGAAGGCATAAAATCGGTAGACGACCTGTTGAAAAAGGCAAAATACGGTATTCGTATAGATGGCCCAGCCCGAACGGAAATCGCAGTAAAAATCGAAAAGCTGCCCCATACTGAAGGTTTTGAAAAACTGATGTTGTTCTTTGAGGTATTGAACGATATTGCAACCAATACCGAGCACCAGCTCTTGGCCACTTCGGGTTTTGTTAAATCGTTTAATAAGGGAAATGACGAAAGACTGGATAAAGTTTATGAGTATGTTATGGAACATCTGACCGAGAACATAAATTTAGATGAGGCGGCAAATCTGCTGAATCTTTCCAAAAGTGCATTCTGTAGATTCTTTAAAAAGAAGACCCGGAAAACATTTTCTCAATTCGTTAAGGAAGCTAGAATAGGCTATGCCTGTAAGCTTTTACAAAGCAATGACCTGTCGACCAGTCAAATCTGCTATGAGTGTGGGTTTGATAGTTTTACTTATTTCAGTCGCTCGTTTAAAAACATCACAGGAAAAACCCCTACCCTTTACAGAAACCAGTACAATTTTGATACGGTTTAGAGTTGGACAAATTTTACAATTGACCTTTCATTTTACTTCTATCAGTTCGTAATACTACTATCCATTAATTTGATAAAAAATGCAATAAATCATTCCCAGATTAAAAGCTGCATGGCATAGTATTGCGCCTAAAATAGTGCCTGAGCGTTTTCTACATATGTAAAAAAGTATACTGACACATAACATACTTAAAACCCAGATAATGGTTGGCACCAACAGGAATCTCCATTCTTGATTTACGAATACTAAACCAAAGTGGGAAATGTGGACAAGGGCGAATGCCGAACTATCAATTAAGGATGCCTTTCTATCTCCTAATGAGGTTGCCATACTTGAGTGGACTATTCCTCTAAAAAAAAGTTCTTCGCCAATTGGGCTAAACGTCATTCCGGTCAATGCCATAATACTGAATAAAATGAGTTTTCCTTCCCCGTCAATTCCTGCAGGAATATTATAAGATTTCCCAATGTAGTAATACCAATTTTCAAAAGAGTTACCATACAAGCCTACCCCCAAATAATATAAAGAGATACTAAAAACTAGACCAATTACTAAAGCAATAATTACCCAATTGAGGTTCTCTGGCTTTTTAAGACCTATTTTTCTTCTTCCCTTCTTACTCAAAAACAGAAAAGGCACTATAGCCGAAATAAGCATTATCAATCCTAGCCAACTATAATTAGCAGTTTGATTAGCCTGCAGGACCAATGCGAAACGAGGAATACAAATAAGTAGGATTAAGAAAAGGCCGAATTTCCAATCAAAATTGAAAATCTTTCTCCAAAACGGTTTTAATTCTTCCTCCATAACTTGTTTTAGACCCCTAAGTAGATTCAGCTTTTATTGAACTTCGATATGGTGCACCAAGTTAGTAATTATTCGTGTTTAAATTTGAGGAACAACTTCTTATCAAGCAAAAAAACCTCCGTTAAGAGGCTTATATAAATGTATGTTATAGTGAATTATTCGCTCGTTCCGAGGTTAGCTTTACCCGCATTTGATTTCTCCATCAACTCGGTACCAAAAGCTTTTATCTGATCTATAATCGGTAATATTTTTTGTCCTTCTTCGGTTAATGAGTATTCTACTTTAGGTGGAATCTCATTGTAAGCTTTTCTATTTAGAATTCCCGCTCCTGTCAAATTTTTCAGTTCCTGAATGAGCATCTTTTCACTAATTGTTGGAATACGTCTTTTTAGTTCTCCAAACCTTCTTTTTTCATTACCTATTTGAAAGATTATCTGCAATCTCCACTTCCCTCCTATGATGCTTAATGCCGTACTTACAGGACAGGTTTCATCTTTTAACATTTTTTAATTTATTATAACTAATTGATTATCAATTTTACATACTTTTTAGTAAGCACCCTACTTTTTGGTAGGTACTTTCAAAAAGTAGGGTAATATACTACTTTAGGACCATAATTAATATTTGAAATAAAAAAGATGAAAATATTTGTATCGGCAGCTACTGGGTTCCAGGGAGGCAGCATAGCACTACAGTTAATCAAAAAAGGACATGAGGTAACCACATTATCACGCTCAGAAGGCAATGTCCCAGGTATACATGTTGTAAAAGGAGGATTAGAAAATAAGGAAGCTTTATATAAGGCATTGACGGGAGTAGATGTGGCTGTTTATACGTTCCCTTTACTATTTGATTTAAACGTAGCAAAGGAGTATACTTTAAATTTTATTAACGCGGCAAAAGCGCAAAACGTGTCCCACGTAGTATACAATGTAGGTTTTGATTTGCCTGAAAAAAGTTATGGCCTATTGGCCCTTGACATAAAAGCAGAAGTTAAAAACTTACTGGATGCATCTGGACTAAATGTAACCACGTTAGTACCTGACATCTATATTGACAATATTTCTGCACCATGGTCTATTCCGGTTATTTTAAATAACAATATTGTTCCCTACCCAGTAGCATCAGGGAGTAAAGTACCATGGATCAGCCATATGGATTTAGCAAAATATGTAGCCTCTGCAGTTGAAAAACCAGAATTGTCCGATAAAGTTTTACCTATTGGAGGGAACTTATTTTCGGGAGAAGAAATAGCAGCGGCTATCTCATCTGAAATAGGAAAGCAAGTACATTATGTTCCTATGACTCCAGATGAATTCGAAAAGAAAATTTCACCTGCTTTTGGAGAAGTTGCAGGAAGAGAAATTTCCAATCTTTATAGATATGTAGAAAGCAATAGAGAACAATTGATTGCCAAAGACTTTAAAGCAACGCAAGAACTATTGGGAGTAACTCCGCAAAGTTTAACGGACTGGGTAAAGACTGTAAAATGGGAATTGGCATCCTAGTTTTAAAAGGTTCTGATTAGCGTTTGTCACGAAAGGCTGACGCTAGTTTAACCCGTATGGAAAGTATCCAGAATTTAGGTTACACAGGGTTTTGGATACTGTTTAATTTTTGGTTTCGCTTACAAACTAATCAACAAGGTTAGCATAGAAACAAAAGCAATTACTCCGTAAAGAATTTTGGATGTATTGGACTTGATTGTCTTTGTCTTATACAGTCCGTAAAAACCTAAAGGTGGCAATAAAAACAATAAGATATCTACAGTAGTGCTGCTATTATACCATTTACTCTGTTGTTTAGTTTCCATATCTCGGATTCATCCCGGTTAGTTAAATAAATTTGGTCAAAACAATTAATTTTGATGGTCTTTTTTATAATGTTTTATGAATATAACTTAAAGGGCATGCGGTTTTCAGATTAACTTAGAGCACAATCCTTATTCTTTGTTATTCAAAGCAAAATTTCAAAGATTTGGTGGACTTAGCAAAACACATAAGCCTTTAAATATAGTTCTTTAACCCTATTTGATATAACCATTATTGGTACGCATTTTATTCTGGTATGATTTGGTCTATAAATTCCGATTTGAAGTTTGCTATAACACCATCAATTTTTCTTTTTTGCAATACCCACTTACCACGATATCTTTTATTTCGGTTATCATAATCATGGTATAATTCCCCGACTAAATCCGCAATGAAATTTTTGAGGTCTTGAATTTTCCAATATCGCCAGTTTTTAAATTTATCGTCGTTAATAACAGAATCTTGTAATAAACAAATTATTTTTTCTGCACTAGATTTGAGTGGGTAATGGGGTGGAAATTTTAAGTTTTCCTCTTCCATTAGTAATTTGCTTATCTTTAAAAACGTATTATTTAGTGATTTATATTCGTTTTCCATATTATTTGTCTTACAATCAACATTATAATACAAATATATTAAAATATTTATTTTAATAGTTTTTATCTATCATAGATGATTAATATTTTATGTTTGTAATAACACCCGAAGAAATTATTTTTTCAAGCAACCGTTTTAGGTAGTACTTTCTTCCTTCCAATTGTTCAAAAGTGACTTCATCTTTGTCTCCGTAGTAGCGAACTTTTACTTGATTAACAAACCCATTACCCTCTGAATTATCATATGAAGTATAATTATCCGTTATAGTGTATTGGTAATCATCTTCCCAAATTATTGTACTTACGAATCCCTTTACGCCGAATATGGTTGCTCTGTTTAAGTCTGTTTTATGAACAAAAATATCTTTTCCATCAGGCGATAGTCCTTTATTAACTTCTCCCTCTTTGATTGGCTGTTCTTTTGCTGTCTTTTCGATTTCTTTCCAAGTCGGATTATTTTCCTTATTGTAGACTGGGCCTTGAAAAAGAATTTCTGTAGTTATGTTCTCCGCGCTTACATTTTCCCACCGACCATTACTAGTAAATATGAATAATGATTTATGTGGAGTTTGATACCCCCCAACTAAATTTTTTAAATCCTCGTTCTCTTGCGCCTTTTTTATCAAATTCTTGTAAAAAGGGTGCACCATAATCGTATGCAAGTACAGGGTTCTCTGCTATTGCCAAGGACATATTTTTTTCTTTTTCATCCATATATTTTTGATGCTCGAGTCTATTTTTCTCACTTTGTGCGTTTGCCAAAGCTAGTTGGCCGTAATCGATTGTAGATATATTCTTGTTAACATTTATGCTACCGCTAACTTCAATATCTTCCTTAATATTCGCATTTATATTCTGGTTTAAATCAACGTAATAGTGGCTAGTTTGTTGGGAAAAAGCACTTATGCCTGAACTAAAAATTAAAACAAATAGCATTTTCTTCATTTTGTAATTATTTGTCGGTTTAGCGGTTTTCTTCAATTTTTTGCCATCGCACGTATATATGCAATACACATTTCGTGTACATCTATTTTACCCCTAATTTAACTAATTCTAGTGAAGTGTTAAGATTTGTACTACAATAAAAATTAATAAGTTCTTACTTCACCTCCGTAGGAAGAAACCCAAATTGTGCCTTAAAGCATTTGGTAAAATAAGAAGGAGAGGAAAAGCCTACTTTAAAGCAGACCTCACTGATAGATTCGTTTCCGTTTTCTATCATTTTCTTGGCTTTTTCAAGCCTGATCTTTCTTAAGAATTCATTTGCGGAGTAGCCGGTGAGCGCTTTTATCTTTCGGTATAATTGACTTCTACTTAGATTCAGTTCCTCTGCCAATTGCTCTACATTAAGGTTTTCATCCGATAAATTATCGGTAACATAATCCAGTACCTTGCCAATAAAACCCTTATCCAATTCAGACGTGTTTTCAGGTATTTTTACGTTGTTGGAGTCATTTAAATACTTATTAAAAAGCACTTGCCTGCTGCTAAGAATCTGCTTTAGTTGCGCCTTTAATACGGTCATCTCAAAAGGTTTGGTCAGGTAGATATCCGCTCCGCAGTCAATTCCCTTTACCCAATCATCCGTCATGGTTTTGGCGGTTAGCATAAGTATAGGAATGTGGCTTGTTTTAAGGTCTTCCCTAATATGCCTACAAAACTCAAAACCGTCCATTTCCGGCATAACCACATCCGACAGGATAATATCCGGCGTTCTTTTTTCTGCAGCTTTTAATCCCTCGGTACCATTTACCGCTTCAATTACAGCATACTCATCTTTAAGTTCACTTTTTAGGTAAGTACGTAGCTCCGCATTATCCTCTACAATGAGTAAAGTAATACCGGAGCCTTTATTGGTAAGCCTTTCCACTATATCTTCATCTACCTTAACCAGTGGTAAGTCCTCTTCTTTAGGAGTTGGTTTCAAGAAAAGTTCACTTGGTTTAAAGTGGGCATTCCCCAGCGGAAGAAAGATTCTAAATTTGGTTCCTATGCCCTCTTCGCTTTCTACTATGACCTTCCCTTTTAAAAGGTCTACAAAACTTTTTACCACTTCTAGACCAATACCCGTACCTCCATAATACTGGCTGTTCATTTTTTCTACTTGATAGAAACGTTCAAAAACCTTTTCCAATTCGTCCTTACCAATTCCGCTACCGGTATCCTCTATATAAATTTCCAGAGCCCGGACCGATTCCTCCTCGTTTAAAAGGGGCAATATTACTTTATCGGCACACTTAAAGATTCCCACCGTAATGGTTCCTTTATCCGGTGTAATCTTAAAGGCGTTGGAGAGAATATTAAAAATAACCTTTTCCAGCATGGAGGGATCGCTCCAAAGGGTTAACGGCGGTTCATCCGATTCTACCACCAAATGCACATCCTTTAGTGTAGCTTCTTCTTCAAAGTGACCGGTTATCTCCTTTACAAAAGACACAGCTTCCAGTTCGGATACCTTAACGTTCAGCTTGTTGATGTCCAGTTTTCTAAAATCCATCAGCTCATCTATCAACCGTTTTAACCGATTGGTATTCTTATGAATGATGCTCAACTTCTCTTTCATTTTCTTTGAAAATACCTGCTCCGAATCACGGAGGATGTCTTCCAGAGGATTTAAAATGAGGGTTAGCGGTGTTCTGAACTCATGAGAGATATTGGTGAAGAATTGAATTTTTCTATCGTTCAGCACTTCTTCCTGCAATCGTTTTTCACGTTCAAACTGTACAATACGCTTTTCACGTATGCGCTGGCTGGCCAAATTCACCAAAAAATAGGTGATTAAAAGAATGGCCAACACATATAGAAATATGGCCAGATTTGTACTCCACCATGGTGATAGAACGGTAATTTTCATTGCCGTTGGGGTATTGTTCCAAACCCCATCATTATTGGCGGCCTTCACCTTAAATACATAATCGCCCGGAGGCAGGTTGGTATAGGTAGCACTCCTGGTTTTACCTACGTAGTTCCATCTATTGTCAAACCCCTCTAAAAAATATGCGTATTGGTTCTTTTTGGGCCTTGTAAAATTAATTCCCGTGTATTCTATGGTGAAAACGGACTGGTCATGGGAAAGGCTTATGGCTTTGGTACGATCAATGACTTTTTCCAAAGGTGAGTCTTCCATTCCGGGAACCACGGATTTATTGAACAGTTTAAAGTCCGTAAAATAAACTTCCGGTTCGTGCTCATTAAAATTCAAGTTCTGTGGGTCTATTGAATTTACGCCTTCATAGCTTCCAAAATATAAAATACCGGATTCATCCTTAAAAGTGGAATTAAAATTAAAATCGTTGGCCAGAAGTCCGTCATGAATATCAAAATTCTTGAAGCTTTCCTTTTCCACATCCATTCTAGAGATACCGTTGTTACCACCTAACCAAATAGCCCCGTTATCATCTTCCAAGATTGAAGCTATGGTCTGTTGTGTTAAACCGTTCCTATCTCCGTACCAAGTAAACGTATCTTTAGATGGCTCATATTTACAGAGACCGCCCCCGTCCGTGCCTATCCAGATTACATGGTTACTATCTTCAAACAAGGATACAATTCTATCTACTATAAGCTGTTTACCTGTATCTGCGTGCATACGCTCCACCAAAGAAATGGCTTTGTCCCCAGCAAAAAAATCACTCGAAATTTTATACAATCCGCCTGTGGTTCCCAACCAAATAAAGCCATTGCTATCTACCAAAATCTTACGCACCTCTCCATGACTGGGAATTTGATTATGAAAAATTTGGTTAAGGTGAGGTGTGAATTTTTTAGTTTTAGGATTATACGAATGCAAACCTGTTACGTAAGAGCCAATCCAAATGATTCCGTTCTTATCCTCATCAAAGGTCATAATACGGTTACTCGTTAGTCCGCCGTCCGTATTGGAAATCTTGTAGTTCACAAATGTTGCAGCGTTCTTTTCCAGAAAATAAACCCCCGAGTTCCAAGTTCCCACCCAAAGGTTGCCTTTACTATCAAAAAACATACCTGCAACCGCTGCGGCATGAAGATTGGTTGCTATACCATTTTCAGAGTCTTTTAAATGTACGATGCTATTATCAGCAGCATTATACACATCTATACCACCGCCATCCAAGCCTATCCAAAGTTTCCCTTTTTCATTACTAACAATACCTGTAACGGAAGGCAATAACAAAGAATTATTGATGTTGGCCAAGCTTTTAATATTCCTGAATTTATCGTACAACTTATCATAAACCCCAACACCCTTATTGTAATACCCGATCCAAATACGCTCTTGACTGTCTACAAAAACAGACCAGATGGAGTTGGATTTTATGCTGTTTACATCAAACTTGTCATAACGATAGTTCTTGATCAACGTTCCGTTTGCTTTTAGGACAAAAAGCCCGTCATTTTCGGTACCACATATGATATTACCATCCGCAGCTTGAGCTATGGAAAAAACTCTTTCTTGGGTAACTTCAAAAGAATCTATTTTATACGTATTTGCTGACAGGAATTTAATCTTCACTAATCCGTCCGAAAGCGTACCCAACCAAATGGCTCCCGCTTTATCTTGAAACAAGGTCTCAATATTTCTATATAGACTTTCGACTTCATCTCCCTTCTCGTTCACTATTTGTGAAGGTGTTATCTTAACGCCGTCATACTCAAAAAGCCCATAATTTGTAGCTACATATATTTTACCGGTACTACTCTTTAAAATATAATTGACCTGAAGTGTAGATTTATCTAGGGTAGACTGAAAAGGAATTGACTCACTGTGCAAGGTTAACGGGTCTACCCTAAACACCCCATGATAATGAGAACCCACCAAAAGCTCTCCATTAACTCCTTCTTGTATTGCCCTGATAAGAACACCGCCTTCTAGTGAAGTCTCATCCCCTAATTCTATTTTATCAAAATTATCCAGGTCTCTGTTGTATACGTCCAGACCTGTTTCCGTGCCAACCCACAGCCTATTTTTACGGTCTATATAGGAGGTATGTATGAGCGAATTACTTATAGATTTCGATTTATTTACATCCTGCTTATAAGTAATGAAATCTATGCCATTATACTTTTTTAGACCCACGCCATTGGTTCCCATCCAGATGAGTCCCATACTATCCTCAACAATAGTAGAGACCGCTCTTTGCGTATTGTCCTGTTCTATATTTACAAAATTATAATCCGTTTTTAAATTCTGGGCATACAGGCAATCTTGAGCAAAAAATGCACAAAAAATAGAGACCAAAACTATCTGTACGAACTTCATATACGAATACCGCTTTTACGGGCTAATTACATTATACTTTATTGATTGACAAACAAACGTGAACACTCCTTTTCAGGCCTGCTTGAAGATAGGCCAATTGTTCATTTCACACAAACGGAATAGTTGTTCTACACTACAATCCGTTTTTGGTGTTACTTTTTTACATAACGGGTTTTCCAAAGAATTTTGCCCGTATTATCCTTCCCTTCTAGATATACCTCATTATCAGAGAAAAACTGAAAAGAGACGGTCTGTGTATGCTTACCATTAAAATCATGGTCCGTCATTAACCAATGGTCTTTATCGGAAAAACTTCCTGTTCCTGAAAAGCTTTCGCCTTTTTCATTTTGCCCAAGCGCTACAATTTTATTAGTTGTTACATCATGGTTTATTAATTCAACTAAAATAGAAACGTATGCATTATTACGAAACTGAAACACTTCAACTTGCAGGGCAGTACCTTCCATTTTAGGCACATTTACCATTTTAATGTCCGGCTGGGCACCTACCTCATTAGATTCCGGAGAAACTGTACTTACCCATTCCCCTATATATCTTTTTAAACCCGCAGCTTGATCTACGTTGGTTTCTTGAGCAGATGCACCAAAGGCACATAAAAATACGAGTAACATTAGTTTACATTTCATAGGAGTAATTTAAGTGAAACAGAAGTGTTCTTAAACCAAATTGCCGGTAGTTTAAACCACCGGCAATATAGCTTATTGAATAAATTGGAAACTGTTGTTCAGACCTATTTACTAGGCCTATCTATAACAAGGTTTCTTATTCATTTCCCTTGTTATAATCTGCCAAGAACTTCTCTAAACCACTATCGGTAAGTGGGTGCTTAAGCAGACCTTCTATTGCTGACAATGGACCTGTCATTACATCTGACCCCAATTTAGCACAGTTGATAACGTGCATGGTATGACGTACAGAAGCCGACAAAATTTGCGTGTCAAAATCGTAGTTATCATATATAAGACGAATTTCCTCGATCAAACGCATACCGTCTGTAGAAATATCATCTAACCTACCTAAAAATGGAGAAACATAAGTAGCTCCAGCTTTAGCAGCCAATAATGCCTGACCTACAGAAAACACAAGCGTAACGTTTGTTTTTATTCCTTTATCAGAGAAATATTTACATGCTTTTACGCCATCTGCAATCATTGGTAATTTTACCACGATCTGAGGATGTAAAGCGGCTAGCTCCTCACCTTCTTTGATCATACCTGCATAATCGGTTGCAATAACCTCAGCAGAAACATCACCTTCAACTTTTTCACAAATTGCCAAGTAATGCTTTAAAATATTGTCTTTCCCGGTAATGCCTTCCTTAGCCATTAAAGAAGGGTTGGTAGTTACGCCATCCAAAACACCTAACTCATAGGCGCTTTGAATGTCGTTTAAATTTGCTGTATCTATAAAAAACTTCATATATTCTAGATGTACTGATTAACAATGTTTTCGAACAATTCTTGCTTACCACTCTTCAGCTCTAACTCACCATTTGTAGTTGCTAAATCGTATAAGTTCTCAAGGCTTAATTTACCTGCTTCAAACTCTTTTCCTTTTCCTGAATCAAAAGAGCTGTAACGGTTTTCACGAAGCTTGGTATAATCAGAAGACTGGATAATTTTATCGGCCGTAATTAAACCTCTTGCAAACGTATCCGCACCTCCAATATGAGCTAAGAAAATATCTTCAAGGTCTGTAGAATTTCTTCTGATTTTAGCATCAAAGTTTACACCACCACCTTGTAAGCCTCCTGCTTGCAAGAAAACCAACATAGCTTCTGTAGTCTCCAAAATATTGTTTGGGAACTGATCCGTATCCCATCCGTTTTGGTAATCCCCACGGTTGGCATCCAAGCTTCCTAACATACCGGATTTAGCGGCAACTTCCATTTCATGCTGAAAAGTGTGTTGTGCCAAAGTTGCATGGTTTACTTCAATATTAATTTTGAAATCTTTATCCAATCCGTACTCTTTTAAGAAACCGATTGCCGTAGCCGAATCAAAATCATACTGGTGCTTAGTTGGCTCCATTGGTTTTGGTTCAATAAAGAAATTACCTTTAAAACCTTGTTTACGGGCATAATCTCTAGCTATAGTTAAGAACTGTGCCATATGGTCTAATTCGCGACCCATATTGGTGTTCAAAAGAGACATATAACCTTCACGACCTCCCCAGAAAACATAATTCTCTCCATCTAATGCAATAGTAGCATCCAAAGCCAATTTTACTTGACCACCTGCTCTAGCAACCACATCAAAATCAGGGTTGGTAGCAGCACCGTTCATGTACCTTGGGTTAGAAAAACAGTTAGCCGTACCCCACAATAACTTAATACCTGAAGCCGCTTTTTTCTCCTTGATATACTCAGTAATAGTAGCTAATCTTTTTTCTGACTCAGCGAAAGTTGGACCTTCTTGAATTAAATCGAAATCATGAAAACAGAAATAATCGAAACCCATTTTGCTGATAAACTCAAAAGCGGCATCTGCCTTGTCTTTTGCAGCTTGAACGGCATCAGAAGATTTATCCCACTCAAAACTTTGTGTACCTGGGCCAAATGGATCAGAACCCTGTCCACAGAACGTATGCCAGTATGCAATGGCAAACTTGAAGTGTTCCTTCATGGTCTTGCCCGCAACAACTTGATCCGGGTTGTAATATTTAAACGCTAAAGGGTTGTCTGATTCCTTCCCTTCAAACTTGATGTCTCCAATACCTTTAAAGTACTCTTTGTCTCCTAATAATGCCATGTTACTTGTTTTTTAATAATTGTTCTAATTCTTTTTTCCATGCGGAATATGCGGATTGCAATGCTTCCTTTTCTGCGGAAGGTTTATAGCTCATGACATAATCATTGGCCATAATCTGTTCCCCAAAGCTTGAAAAATCGCCATCGCGTAAAATACAGGCCCTAGCTGCGCCAATAGCGCCTGTGGTATTATATATTTCTATTTCGCGATCAATAAGTGTCGCTATAGTGTTCGAGAAAATTTCCGAGCGAAACAAGTTATCGTTTCCTGCCCGTATTTTAGTAGCGGTAATACCGTCTGACCTAAGGATTTCCATACCATACACAAAAGAGAAGGCAATACCTTCCAATGAAGCTCTGCACAAATGTGCCTTGGTGTGGTTGTTTAAGTTGATACCAAAGATATTCGTCCCTAAATCCACATTGTTCAACATGCGTTCTGCACCGTTACCGAATGGCAATATTTTTACACCATCCGAACCTTGTGGTACCGAATTGGCCAAATCGTTCATTTCATCGTATGAAGCAACACTTAAGTTGTTCAACAACCATCGGTATTGGATACCGGCTCCGTTTATACAAAGTAGTTTACCCACAAACCTGTTGGCTTCACTATAATTTACGTGAGCAAAGTTGTTTACCCGCGAGCTCTCTTTAACCGAAAGATTATCCGTAATGGCATAAATAACACCAGATGTACCACCGGTTGCCGCTACCTCTCCTGGATTAAAAACATTCAATGACAATGCATTGTTAGGCTGATCTCCCGCACGGTATAAAATAGGCGTGCCTTCTTTTAAACCTGATTCTTTTGCTCCTTGTTCGGACACTTTACTTTGAACCGAAAAAGTATCTACTATTTCAGGCACATGGGATTCGTTTAATCCGTAATAGTCCAATAACCAAGTGGCTAAACTATTCGTTTTAAAATCCCAGAATATACCTTCGGACAAGCCGGATAAAGTAGTATTTGCCGTGCCGCTTAATCTACAGGCTATATAATCTCCCGGTAGCATGAACTTATGAATACGTTCAAAAGTTTCCGGTTCATTTTCTTTGACCCACTTTAATTTGGATGCGGTAAAATTAGAGGGCGAGTTTAATAAGTTCTCACTACAACGGTCGTTGCCCAACTCATCAAATGCTTTTTGACCAATACCTACCGCTCTACTATCGCACCAAATAATGGAATCACGCAAAGGCTTTAGGTTCTCATCAACAACCACCAATCCGTGCATCTGGTATGAAATACCAATACCCGTAACCTCTTCTGGTTTTATATTATTTTCTGATAACAATGTTTTTGTAGCGGTACAAACGTGTTTCCACCATGTATCTGGATCTTGTTCTGCCCAACCATTGTTAATGGCAAGAATATCCATTTCTGTTTTAGGCTCACTCACTACAGCAACGGGTTTACCCGTACTTACCTCAACCAAGGCTGCTTTTATTGACGAACTTCCTATATCGTAACCTATACTATACATAATCTTTTGGTGTTTGTAAGTGCTTTTATTTTTTGAACGTTACCCTATTGGATATTTTGTATTCCATTAAAAACCAAGCCCTTTTGTCAAATTTAAACTATAACTTAAAACGAGTTCCAGATAATTCGTTTCCGTACTAAAAATACGAAATACAAGCGTTTATAAATTCAAAATTTCACAATCACAACCTATTTAAAATCAGATATTTACAATATTTTACATTTTTCGAAATGGGTTTCGTAAAAAGCGTAGCTCCAAAATGCTATTTTAGCGATCGGAATGGCAAAAACGAAGTAATATCTTAGTATGATATTTAGTATCTTGATACAGTTATGAAGCGAAAACTTAGTTTAGACGATATTGCCAAGCATTTTAAAGTCTCTAAATCTACCGTATCCAAGGCGTTAAATGATAGCCATGAAATAAGCGCCAAAACCAAGGCGAAAATTATTGCGTATGCACGGGAACATAAATACCGTCCTAACCTTAATGCAATCAATCTTAGAAAAGAACCTTCGCAATCTGTTGGTGTCATCATTCCCAATATCCTCAACTACTTTTTTGCCCAAGTTATTAGTGGTGTAGAAAAAGTATTGAATGATCGCGGCTATAATATGATTGCCTGCATCTCCAACGAATCTTATAAAAAGGAGGTTGCCATCACCGAAATGTTACGCAAAGGCGCTATATCCGGACTCTTAGTTTCGCTTGCGGAGGAAACAGGAAAACTTGATAATACCGATCACTTTGAGCCCTTCTTGAACAAAGGTATACCTGTAGTAATGTTTGATCGTGTATCATCAAAACTGGACTGTGACAAAGTAACCATAGATGATACCAAGGCTGCTTACAATGCTACGGAACATCTTATAAAAAGCGGATGCAAGCGTATCGCCGTGGTTTCGCTCTTGGGCGACCTTGAAATATCAAAACTGAGAATAAACGGTTATCATCAGTGTCTAAAGGACCATAATATAGACTTGGACCAGAGCTTAATTTTCGAAAAGTTGGAAAAGTCTTTTATGGAGGTTGAAATACGAAAACTACTATCCGCAGGAAAAGTAGATGCCATTTTAGGTTTAGAGGAAGAAGCCGGTGTCACCTCATTATTGACTGCAAATTCTTTGGGAATAAAAATTCCTGAAGAACTTTCCATCATCTGTTTCACTAACGGAATTTTACCCAAATACGTAGTACCAAGCCTAACATCTATTAGTCAGCATGGATATCATATGGGGCAACGTGCCGCTCAACAATTGGTAAACCGAATAGAACAAAACGATCCCGAAAAACCATTTGAAACCGAAGTCATCAAAACCACTATGATCGAGCGGGATTCCACCATACCCTTGATCAAGGCCCAGCCTTAGAAAAAGAACAATTGATTGACGCGTATGGTTTGGCCTTTTTGCGGCTTCGCTACTATTTTTATGTATTTATACGATTTCTTTGGCAGCTGCATAGATATCTCCTTAAGCCGGTCTAAATTGTTTTCATTGGCAAAACTTTGCTTTTTAATCAGTTGCCAATCTTCCTTATCATCACTGGCCCAAACCGCTATATGATCCAATGGCGATTTCTTTTGTCTAAAGTTGATGCCACAGCTTAAAACCACTTCCTTTATTTCGGGAGAGGTTGCGCTAAAGTCAACAATAGCCTCAAGTGGATTTTTGTTATAGGATGCCCAGAATTTAGAGTATCCTATTTTTTCATTTTTCCGCACGGCATCCGTCAGTATTTTTTCGGTATCACCTGTATACGAGCTTAAAACTCCAGGATACAAAACTTCAATACCATCGGGCACTAGGCCTCTATCGTAAAAAACATAGGAAATAGATTTACTGGGCAACCAGCCTTCTTTATGAGCTAATGTCTTTATGGTTTGTTCCCTTTTCCCTTTCAAATCCAACGAAAACGGTTTTTCAAAAGCTATTGAAGTGGAGTCCGGCTCACTCCCATCCAAAGTATATTGAATGGTAACTCCGTTCATTTTATGACCAAGAGAAATCAAATCACCGGAGCTAATTATGTTCCCTTCGTTGACCAAAGTTGGTGGTGTTAATTGTAGCTCCTCTTCTGGATTTGGAATATAACCTTCATTAATAATAACGTTGGGCAATTCGCTTCTTAACACCTCAATATCCTCTGCTTCCAAATTGGTATTCCATACGAACACTTCCTTTAAACTCTTTAAGCCTTTTAAGTGTTCCAATACGGTTACGTCTATAGCTGTTCCTGACAAGGATAACGTTTCTAGTTCAACACAACTTGCCAGTGATGCTAAAGATTCACTATTGATATCCGTAAAATTGAGCACCAAGTGCTCTAGGTTATCTAACTTTCCTATGGTCTGCAAATGCTCGCTTGTTATGGGAAGATTGGCCAAATTCAAATACACTACTTGATCTTTTACCTTTTCAAGCTCGGTTATATTATTTTCTTGAAAAGCGCTTCTACCGAATATAACAACGTCAATAGCTGGTGACGTAGGTGATTTTTGAACAACCGTTCTATATGGGTTGTTGAGTTCCTTGATGGTTTGAGCCGTTACAAAATCGAACTCATACTGCTTATCCTCAATAGATTTTAGCCATTTGCTGGTAACAAGTTGTTTTAAGGTATCCCCTTCTTTTAGTTGAGCATAAGTAATTTGGTCATCGGCGCCATGTTCAATCCAAATCTGCATTAATTCTATTTCTGCTGCCGTTAGTTGTGGTTTTCCTTCGGGTGGCATATGCTCTTCATCTTCAATGGGTAAGGCCGCTCTTTTTAACAGGAGGCTCTCTTCCGCATTATGGGCTAACCATGCCTCTCCATTTTCACCACCTTGGGCAATGGCTTCAATCGTGGTCAAATCCAAATCGCCTTTATGCTTTTGGGGATTGTGGCAACTGGTACATTTCGCTTTTAAAACAGGAGCTATATACGCCGAATAAATAGGCGTATTTTCATCTACGATTTCTTCTTTTGAAGCAGTAATAGGCTCCATTAAAAAATTGGTGCCATGGGTCAATCCCGCTCCAAAGTGCCCGCCTACGAGCACTCCTATCAAACCAACATATAGTAATATTTGAAATACTTTTTTATAAGTGTAACACCAAACCAAAGCATATATGACAAAACACAAGGCAATACCTACCCACTTGTGAAGCGTCAACAGCTCCGAGTCATAACCTTCTAGGGATAACAATAATCCCATGAGGGTTGCTAGAACCGTGGTAAACGATGTGAGTAATAAGAGAGCGAAGTTTATCTTTTCAAAAGAAGCCGGGTCCAGTTGTTTTTTGAACAAATTGAGCAATACCAAAAGCACAATAAACGCTACCGGAAAGTGTAAAACCAATGGATGCATTCTTCCCAAAGGTTGAACCCAAAACGGAACTTTCATATATCCTTCAAAGAGCACCAAAAATGCCAGCAAAACATGCAGAAAGAATAAAACATTTAAAAAGAAAGGGACTGTTTTTTTCATATAGCTACGCTAGAATATCTTTTACCACATGACCATGAACATCGGTCAACCTAAATCTTCTACCTAGGTGTTTGTGCGTTAGCTTTTCATGGTCCAAGCCCATTAAGTGCATGATCGTTGCATGTAAATCATGAATATGCACAGGGCTTTCTACAATGTTATATCCTAACTCATCTGTCTTACCATAAGACATCCCAGCCTTTACGCCACCACCGGCCATGAAGATGCTAAAACAACGTGGATGGTGGTCTCGTCCGTAATTATCTTTGGTCAGCTTCCCTTGGCAATAGTTGGTTCTACCAAATTCTCCGCTCCATATCACTAAGGTTTCATCTAAAAGTCCCCTTTGTTTTAAATCGGTAATCAATGCTGCCGATGCCATATCTACATCTTTGGCCTGCCCTTTAATTTCCCCTACCAAATCATTATGCTGATCCCAGCCCTGATGGTACAATTGTACAAAACGCACTCCGGATTCAGAAAGTTTTCTAGCTAACAAACAATTGGCTGCGTATGTACCAGGCACCATACAATCCGGCCCATACATTTTCTTAATATGATCTGGTTCTTTGGATACGTCCGTAATTTCCGGTACGGCCGTTTGCATTCTAAAGGCCATTTCGTACTGCTTAATTTTTGCAGGGATTTCTGGATCACCAAACTCATCATACCCAAGCTGATTTAACGAAGCCAAGTGGTCTAACATCTTACGACGTGTTTCCCTATCCATACCTTTTGGGTCGTTCAGATATAGAATTGGGTCTTCACTGGCACTCAATTGCACACCTTGGTGCGAACTATCTAAAAACCCGTTGGACCATAATTTTGAATACGCACCTTGACCGTTACCTTTTCCCTTTGAAAGCAAAACACAATATGCGGGCAAATTTTGGTTCTCACTACCCAGTCCATAACTAAACCAAGAACCAATACTAGGTCTGTTACCCACCTGCGCCCCAGTTTGCATGAATGTGAGTGCTGGGTCATGGTTAATAGCGTCTGTATGCATACTTTTAATCATGCATATATCATCTGTAATCTTGGCAATATTTGGCAAGAGCTCACTTACCCAAGTTCCCGATTCCCCATATTGTTTAAAGCTGAATTTAGACCCCACTAACGGAAACGATTCTTGACCTGCGGTCATGCCTGTCAATTTTTGCTCTCCTCTAATTGATGGCGGAAGTTCTTGACCGAACATGTCGTTCAACTTAGGTTTGTAGTCAAATGTCTCCAATTGAGAAGGCGCCCCGTTTTGCACCAATAAGATGATTCGTTTGGCTTTGGCCGCAAAGTGTTTTAAGCCTAGAGGCAACTGTTCTTCGGCGGCTTTCTTTCCTGTCAACAAATCGGGCATTAAAAGCGAGCCCAAAGCCACGCCGCCCATTCCCATGGCCATTTTACCTAAAAAATGTCTTCGGTTCGTATTCAAATAATGTTCAAAAACTTCTTTATCCATATCGTTTGATTGACCTTTAACCTTTTACTATTGTTTCTTCTAGATTGTAGATAGTATGAATGATTTGCATGAGTGCCGCAACCTTAACCTCATCTCTACCTTTCAAAATAGGGTACTCCCCTACTTCAATAAAATCTTTTGCCTTCTGTTTATTGTTCGCGAATGCTTCTTCTTGATCATGGTAATATCCCACCAGCATTTCCTTTTCTTGGGGTTTTATGGTCCTGCTCATAATACGTCCAAAAGCCTCCGTTATCTTTTCATCTACGGTACTTTCCTCTTGTATTAAGGTTTCCGATAATACCCGGGCAGCTTCCAAAATAGTAGGATCGTTCAAAGCAATAAGTGCTTGAAGCGGTGTCATGGTAGATTGCCGTTTTACCTCGCATTGGTCACGTGTAGCGGCATCAAAAGTTAGCTGTACCGGTGGCAACGTGGTTCGTTTTATAAAAATGTAAATCCCCCTTCTATACAGGTCTTCACCATGGTCTTGTACATAATTGGCCAAAATACCACGACCTGAACTGGCCGCTTCCCAAATACCATCGGGCTGATACACCTTTACGCTACGGCCTCCTATCTCCTCGTTCAATAAACCACTAGTTGCCAGTGCGTGGTCTCTAATGGTCTCCGAACTAAAACGCAATCGGGTCATATGCGACAAATACCGATTGTCTGGATCTATGGCGAGTTTTTTATCGTCAACTACAGAAGATTGCTTGTAGGTAGATGACATTACTATTTGCTTCACCAAACGTTTCATATCCCAATCGTTCTCCATAAAATCTGCGGAGAGCCAGTTTAAAAGACCTATATGCGTGGGTAAATCTCCCTGCATACCGAAATCTCCCGAAGACCTAACAATACCTTCCCCAAAAATTTCTTGCCATACCCTATTAACAAAGACCCTACTGGTCAATGGATTTTTCTTATCAAAAAGCCATTTGGTAAGACCAAGACGATTGCTATCATAAACAAGTGTATCAAACTTTAAAACCGACTCCGGTGTGCTTGGCTGAACAATTTCACCTTTATCGTCGTAAACACCTCTGTTCAATATGTGAGTGGTTCTAATATCCGCCTTCTCCTCAATAACCATGACCTCTATATCCTCTGGTTCTTTTTTGTTCACAAACGGAAGTTCCTTTTCAACAACTTCATCGGTAATTGTGATCAATGGAGCTTCGGCCAAAACTTCTCCCATTGCCTTTGGCCTATGGATTACCTTGTCAAAAAAGGCAAAGGTGTTGAAGTATTCTTTCTGTGAAATAGGGTCGTACTTGTGATCATGGCACTTGGCACATTCTAAAGTCAACCCTAAAAATGCCTTACCAAAGGTGTTGGTTCTATCAGTTACATTTTCTATTCGATACTCTTCTTCAATTATGCCCGCTTCTTGGTTTATTTTGTGGTTTCTATTGAAGCCTGTTGCCAATATGGTTTCTATATTTTTCTTGGGCATTAAATCTCCTGCCAACTGATAGGTTACAAACTTTTTGTAGCTATAATTTTCGTTAAAGGCATAAATCACCCAATCTCGCCATGGCCACATGGTACGCAACTGATCGTTCTGAAAACCGTGTGAATCTGCATAGCGTGCCACATCTAACCAATGACTTGCCATTTTTTCACCATAATGGTCACTGCCCAGCAATTCATCTACTATTTGTTCGTAAGCATTGGTATTATTAGTACTTATAAACTTTTTTCGCATTTCCGGTGTAGGCGGTAAACCCGTAATATCTAATGAAACCCTTTTTAACAAACGTTCTTTATCTGCTATTTCATTAGGCTGAAGGTCCACCTCATCCAGTTTATTCAGCACAAAATGGTCAATTTCATTATTTACCCAATCTGAATCCGTATTAGGAATTTGGGGTTTTTCCACCGGACTAAAAGCCCAATGCGCATCATAGACCGCACCTTGTTCTATCCACTTTTTCAACACCTTTATTTCGTAGTCGGATAGTTTTAAATTGGAGTCCACGGGAGGCATAAGGTTGGAACTATCTTTAGCCGTAATCCGCTGATACACCACCGATTTCTCAATGTTCCTAGGTACTATGGCAAACTCATTCTCTGAATCTTTTAACGCCCCATAAGCACCTTCAGGAGTATCCAAGCGCAAATCTTCCGATCTTTTGTTGGCATCCGGACCATGGCAATTAAAACACTTGTCCGATAATATGGGCCGCACGTCAAAATTATAGTCTACCCTATCCGGCACTTTTTTCTGCGGAATGGAAGCGTATTGGCCCTCTTCCTTACAAGAGACCAGGAGTACCCCTAAAATGAAAAGTTGTAGAACGATTTTTTTCATAGATTATACCCTTTCAAGTTTTATAGGATATGTTTTATTGGCATTCCACTGGCAGACGTAAATATTCTTATCGTCGTCTATACAAACATCATGACAGTGATTAAAAAGCGGCACATCTTGCACCATAACCTGTAACTCCCCTTTCTCATAAACAGGAGCCGTCCCACCAGGGTTTGAGATTACTTTGTTGTTCTTATCCAATATGGTAACAAAACCCGAATCGGGAGTTTGTTCCAAATATTTTAATCTGGACCAGCATACGCCAGAATATAAATTCTCGCCATCTATAACCGGCCTACAAACAAAGGCTCCAGGCAGAAAAATACTGGATAGGTATTTACCGTCTAGGCTATAGCGCTTAAACGAGTTATGTTTTCTAGAGGTACACAACAGGGTAATATTGTTGGGGTCTCTATCATCTATGGTAACACCATGGGCCGTACTGAACAAATGGTCTTCAAAACCGCGTCCTCCAAATTTTCGGATAAATTCTCCGTCTTTGGTGTATTGTAAAATGAAATCGGATCCATAACCATCCGCTACATAGATATCTCCGTTGGGACCTACAGCGGTTTCTGTAGGACGATACTTTTGGTCCTTTTCATACACGCCTATATCATGCGGATTTGGCAACTCCATGAGTACCTTTCCTTCAACAGTTGTTTTTAGTATGGCACCGTCGTTATCAGTAATAAAAAGCATATCAACTTCACCTTCTTTGGACAAGGTTAACCCGTGAGCGGACTTTAAATTATGTGTCCAGGTTTTTAATAGTTTTCCGGACTTGTCATAAACAATAACATTGTTCTTGATCTCATCGGTTACCATGATAAGTCTACCCTTAGAATCCATCACCATTTCATGGCAGTTTTTCACTGGGGTATTTGCGGGATTTAGATTTCCCCATTCTTTATGGACGCGATATGTAAAATCGCCATGGCCTATAATTTGGTCTGAAAATTTTGGTTTGTTTATTATCCCAAAACTATATGTGGGAACAGTTAGGGCGGCGCTTGCAAAAGCCGACTGTTTAATGAAGTTTCGTCTGGAGTTTTTCATTCAGGTGTTTTTTGGTTGCAGCACTAGTATGTGCTCCTCAAAAATACCTAACTACCTGTTTTACAATGTAGACTAATTGAGCAAAAGGGTGTACTTTTTGTGTAACACGTACACTTAATCTATTTACTGGGTACGTAATGTGACGGCGGGTGCCCAAACTCCTTTTTAAAAATTCGACTAAAATATCGGTTATCATTGTACCCTACTTTAAAGGCAATTTCCTTTATGCTTAGGCTACCATCTTGTAGCATGGGCATGGCTTTAGACAGTTTATAAGTGTTGATGTATTCAATTATAGTTTTACCGGTAAGGGCTTGAATTTTGCGGTACAATTGCGACCGTCCAATGGCCAATTCATCGCATAGGAAGTCGATCGAGAAATCTGAGTTTTCCAGATGCGCATCAATAACTTCGTTCACCTTTACTAAATATTGGTCTACCGATGATGTAGGTTCTACGAACAACTCTTCTTTTTGATATTTTTTGATAAGCTGATGCCTGCTTTTTAGACGGTTCTGGATTTTCATTTTGATCTCCGAGACATTAAAAGGCTTTTCAATATAATCTTCGGCGCCCGTTTCCAGCCCTTTCAACTTGTTTTCCAAGCCCGTTTTGGCCGTCAAAAACATCAACGGAATATGGGCGGTTAACTCATTTCCCTTTAATTGATTTGCCACTTGAATTCCATCGAATAAAGGCATCATAATATCACTGATAACAATATCCGGAATATGTTCTAACGCCAGCTGAAAACCGTCCTTACCATTATCGGCCTGAAGAATAACATACTCTTCGGATAGCTCTGTCGTTAAGTAATTCCTGATATCCTCATTATCCTCAATGAGCAATACAACGGTTTCTCCCGATGTTATTTCTGCAGGTGGCACGACCGTTTCGTCAACACTAGTTTCGTAATCTTTATATCCTATGGGCAACGTTATGGTAAAATGCGAACCTATGCCCTCTTCACTCTTTAGCGCTATGCTTCCGTTATGCAACTTTACCAATTCCGATATTAAAGAAAGCCCTATACCACTGCTATATCCTTTATTAGGGTTTTCATCTAACTGATAGAAACGTTCAAAAACTTTCTCTTGGTATTTTTCCGGAATACCTGCTCCGTTGTCAATTACCTCAATGCGGAGACTTCCCTTCTTTACTTTATCATCTTTATCAATTTCAAGATTTGCGTAAGATGCCTTTAAGGTAATTTTTCCGTTTTTTGCCGTAAACTTAAATGCATTGGAAACTAGGTTGCTTACCATTTTTTCAATAACATCTTCATCAAAATAAAGCGTATAATCCGTTTCAGGAGCATCACATTTAAAATTGATATTCTTTTCCTTTGCCCAATACTCATAGGCCGTATACATGTTGGTGCAGACCAAAAGTTCATCATGTGGTTTAATCCGTAGTTGCTGATTTCCTTCCAGTTTTCTAAAATCCAGTATCTGATTAACGAGTTCCAACAAACGGTTGCTATTCCTGTGCATCATCTGCAACACCTTGGTATCTGGCTTGGTGCCTTTACGAATGTACTTATCTAACGGAGAGGTAATAAGCGTTAAGGGCGTTCGTAGCTCATGGGAGATATTGGTGAAAAACCGCAATTTCATCTGCGCCAGCTCTTCAAATTGATACACGCGTTGTTTCTCTATTTCAAACATATTTTTTGTCCTCTCTCGCAGTAAAAAGAACCGAAAGCCCCAAACCCCTAATAAAACTACTAGAATACCGGCAAGAATCTGAACCCACAGTCGCTCCCAAAACGGCGGAGTCACCACAATGTTCAATCTTTTTAACTTATCCGTCCAAACGCCATCTTCATTGGTAGCCTTTAAGAGAAAAGTATAGTTACCGGACGGTAAGTTGGTATAGGTAGCCCGTGTGCCGTTGGCCATGGTCCAGTCCTTATCAAAACCCTCCAGCATATAGGCATATTGGCACCGTTGCGTATTCTCGTACTGTATGGCCTGAAAACCGAGTTCTATCTTTTGGTCTTTATAGGACAACTGCAGATGGTCCTCTACCTCAATACTCTTTTTTATGTAATCGCTCTTAGGTGAAACCAGTTCATTGTTCACCCATAATTTAGAAATATAGACCGATGGTGTTTTGGTGCTGGGCACTACCTTTTCCGGGTCAAAAGTCATTAATCCCGCGTTGGTGGAAAAAACCATATGGCCCTTATCCGTAACCGAACTGGAAATATTTATTTTCTGCGAAATGAGTCCGTCCTGTTCATTTAAAATACGGACTACATTGTTCTTGGCATCCAGTTTTATAAGTCCGTTTCTTGTACCCAACCACAAATTTCCTTTGCCATCTTGTTCAATACTATTAATTATCCTATCCTTAAGGAGGCTATTATCATACTGAACAAACAAATCTTTTTGCGAGTCATAACTACAAAGCCCGGAGTTGGTACCCACCCAAAGGGTACGGTCCGCATCCTCAAAAATCACATTTATAAAATTGTTGTTTACCGTAGCGGTATTCCCAATTTCGTGTCTGTAGTGTACAAACTGGTTTTTCTCGGGCAGATATCGTTTTACCCCATCACCATTGGTCCCGATCCAAATTTGATTTTTATAATCTTCAAAAAGTTCATTGGCACGATGAAAATATCCTATACCATTAGGATCATTGGGGTCACAGTCAAAATACACGGTGGTATCCGTTTTGGGGTCGTAGATACGTGCACCCAGAACCTCGCCCGTCCAAACCAGTCCGGCACTGGTCTCCAAAAGACCAAAAAGTTCGGCAGATTTCCTGTTCGTTTTTAAGATGGTCTCCCCGGCTTCGGTAAACTGATAGATGGAATTGGTATCTGCCGCCCAAATGGTTTCCTTATCATAGGAACTCATATACGTTCTGTGAACAAAGCCTTTTAGCGTCCTAACGAGTGTATGGGTAGCTTTGTCATAAATGGTAATGGTGCCCTTATTAAACACCCAGTAATTGTTATTTGTTTTTAGAATTTTTCCACTTACACCAGACGCTATAAACGGCTCAAAAATAACCGATGATTTTTTAATGTGAAAAAAATGGCCTGCTCCATCCAAAGCCCAAGAATCTTCTTTGGCAGGGTTATGGAATATTTGCCGTATGTAAAAAGACCCTTCATTAAACCGCTCGTTCAGCGCTATTAATTTCTTGGTCTTAAAATCCGAATCTATGATAGCTATTTGGTCACGGTACGCTATCCAGCAATTCTTCTCATTATCCGGCTGTATGGCACTTACCCAATCTTGTGGCAAGTCTAGTTTATGAAACTGGTTCTTTTTATCTACAGTAAACAGCTTACCGCTAGAAACAATAAGGTCATTATAAAAACCTAAAACGGGATACGAATGCGAACCCCCTGGTATATTTTTAACAAGACGCGTGAATTTTCCCGTATTGGGATGAAAGATGTTCAGCCCGATCCACGTACCTATAAAAAGGCGTCCATCCGGACTTTCCTGTATGTCCAGTACGTTGTTATGGCTAATACTTTCAACGTCCAATGTGTTGTGTTGGTATCTCTTAAAAGTTCCCGTTTCCCGGTCCATTAAGTTTAATCCGCCACCATCCGTGCCAATATAAAAAGCTTTGTCCGCGGTTTCATAAATTACCCTAACTTCATTAAAACTAAGGCTCTCCGGGTTATTTTCGTCATGTATAAAACGTTGAAAACGGTCATATTCACGGTCATATTTCAATAACCCTCCGCCATAGGTACCCACCCATAAAACTCCGGCACTATCTTCAAACAAATAAGAAATATGGTTGTCCGTAATGCTGGTCTGCTCGTGCTCATTTTTACTGTAATTCTTAAAATTACCTCCATCAAAACGCCATAGACCGTTAGTGGAAGCTATCCAAAGAAAACCATAACGGTCTTCTAAAATGTCTTGGGCCTCCGTTTCTATGGGCAATTGAAAATGAGTGATCTCAAAATTGCTCACATTCCCCTGCCCGCAGACCACAGTAGAAAAACCTAGGGTACAGATTGTTAGAAACAGAAAGAAAAAATGAGAAATTCTAAGCATGTTTTGAATATAAAGCAATTCTCATGAAAGGTAAATTAATTTTATTTTTTATGACCGAATAATTCAATTTAGCTCTCTTTAGCGTTACGAAAATCGACTAAAGTACAAACTAAGCTTATAGGGTTAAAATAGTGCCGACGCTTGATAAAATTGGAAAATGGATTCACACAATTTTAAGGTTAATTTGTAATCGGTTCAAAATATTGTTTTGTACTTCTTATTATAATCCTCTTCTAAATCGTTTTATAAAACTCGATAAAAATGAACATTCGCATACTCACTCTTATCTGTGTTGGACTTTTATTTAGCTGCAAGAATACTACAACTCCCGTAGAAAAAGAAAAGCAACCCAATATTCTATTTCTTGCTATTGATGACCTTAGACCGGAATTGGGTGTGTACGGTTCTGATATTGCCATTACTCCAAATATTGATGCGCTGGCCCAAGACGGACTTCGCTTTAATAATGCCTATTGCCAACAAGCTATTTGCAGCCCATCTAGAGCAAGTTTAATGACAGGCGCACGCCCTGAAACCATTCAGGTTATTGAAAATTTCACCTATTTCAGAGATAAAAATCCGGATATAGTAACGCTTCCCCAGCATTTTAAGAACAATGGCTATGAGGCGGTTTACACCGGAAAAATATATCATGGGAAATATAACGACCCTGAACTTTCCTGGAGCAGAGAACCGGTTAAAATGAATAAAACCGACGTAAAATTCGGATTCAAATTACCGGAAAATATAAAAATGCAGAAAGAGAATAGCGCTGCCATGGTTGCTAAATACGGAGAGAAAGCACTAAGAAACGGACTTGGCAAAGGTCCTTCTTACGAATTTGCCGATTTTCCCGATAACGCCTACGAAGACGGATTCAATACCGAACTGGCCATTGCCACCATGAAAGATATGCTTCAGGAAAACCCTGAAAAGCCCTTCTTTTTAGGAATGGGAATGAAAAAACCGCACTTAGATTGGATCGCCCCAAAGAAATATTGGGATATGTATAATGAGGCCGATATAAAACTTGCCGTACAGGACAGTGCTCCCAAAGACGGAGCCACCATGGGACTACATGCTTCTTTTGAATTGCGGGCAAGAGCCGGAATTCCCAAAAAAGGAGATATATCTCCAGAGCAAGCTATAAAATTGAAGCATGCTTATCTAGCTTGTGTAAGTTACGTAGATGCGCAAATTGGCAAGATGCTCAGTGCTCTTGACGATGCCGGGATCAAAGACAACACCATTGTTATTCTGTGGAGCGACCACGGCTGGCATTTAGGGGATATGGGCATTTGGGGGAAAGCTACCAATTATGAAATTGCCACAAGAGTCCCCTTAATTATCTGGACACCGGATATGGCAAAAGAAACCAGAGGAAAATCTACCGATGCCCTCGTAGAGCTCGTAGATATGTATCCTACCTTATGTGATCTTACAGGAATTTCTAAACCCAACACTTTAGAAGGCCAAAGCTTTGCGCCTTTACTTTCCGATCCTGAACAAGAATGGAAAACAGCCGTTTTTACTCAATTTCCTACACCAGCATTGCGCGAGTGGGCGGCCAACCCATTATCCAAAGGAATGCGGGAAACTTCTTTTGGTCCGTTAATAGAAGAAGTTGAAGAGCGTATTAAAAAACAACAAGGCGAAAAATGGGACCGTGACCTTTTTGAAAACCGACTTATGGGCTATTCCATGCGAACAAAAAATTATCGGTTTATCGTTTGGAAAGACTATACCGATGCTACTGCTGAACCTGTTTTTATAGAACTGTATGATCATGAAAAAGACCCTTCCGAGACCGTAAATGTGGCTAAAGACCACCCTGAACTTGTAGCTGAGCTTATGGAGCAATTCAATAAAGGTTGGAAAGGAAATAGGGCAAAAGTTAATGAAACAGGAGCTTAATATCTCTTTTAAAAAAAGTGACCTATACTACAATAATAAAAGCGAAGGAAATTAGAGTACAACCACTATAATATTCCTTCGCTTTTCTTTGCTTTTGCCAGCGCTCGTTTCTTTTTGTAATGTTCCTTGTTCGCTACATAAATCGTTTTCTTTACTTCGCAGAAAACAGTATTCCGATCAGCGTTCATTAAGCGTGTAGTCTTTACAATGTCTATCTCATCTTCCTGCGCTACCCTTAATTTAATTTCGTCTATTTCTTCCTGATTGTATTCAAAATCTGCATAAACATCCTCCTTTGCAGGTCTTTTGAAGGCTATCTCCGCAGATTTGTCCCAAACCACAAAATCGTTACCCAAAATATTAATAAGCTGCACCATGGGCATTGGGTCTACTGCCGAAAAAAGACTACCTCCAAAAATGGTGTTTACATAATTCCGGTTTTTATAGCTAATAGGGAGTTTAACGGTTACCTTTTTAAGATCCTCGGAAACGTGTTTTACCCTAGCGGTACTCCTACGGTACATGGGCGACAGGTTAAAACCATGTTTAAATAGAATGTGCTTGCCCATAAACCGCGAACCAAAATCCGATACCTTACTATAAAATGACATTTGCCTTCTGTTTTTTATGTAATAAAACCACAAATTTAGTACTCTAAAAAGGGTTTAAGAAATATACATGAGAAACGCGGTACAGTGAAAAACATTAAAAAAGGGGGCGACCAAGTTTTGTCAGCTGAAAGATGAGTTCTATGGTGAGCTATAATTTTATACACGCACAGCCGTTTTTAAGCGTTTGTAAAGGCATATTATACGTATATTATATTCTTATTTTCCTACAAACATTGACAGTATCCAAGATTTAAGTAAATTACCGCTTAAATAGACATAAACGTACTTGACTTTGTTTATACAGTTCTTGTAAAACATTTAAGAAAAATCAAGAAGAAGATTAATGACAAGGTTCATAGATATTTTTAATAAGATATTAATTTATAAAAATTATAAAGTTTTTCTTTTGACTTTTTATTTTGGTTTAAGCTTATTATTTTATTTGAAATGGGATTATTTATATGAATCGTGGATTGAAAGTTTGAAAATTATTAATTTGAAATTTGAGGAACCTTTATCCATCCTTATCATTCTGTATTATTGCTTTTTCTCATTTTATGCTGTAATGCTCCTGTACTATCCATTACTCATTTTTGACAAAAAAAATGACAATAACCATCAAATAACATTCAGTAAACCTAAACTAAATAAAGGTAAATCTCATGAATTCATTAGAGATATTCTACTATTTATTGCATTTCCAATTCTTGCGATTTTGGGTATTTTAATTTGGATTTTATTTAATTACATATGGGCTACTTATCTGATTTTAGTTATTTCCGGAGTTACAGCTTTAATGCTATATCTGATATTGAAAAAAGTACTAAAATCAATTCAAAAGAGTTAAAAACGTTTTACAACAAATCCTAAACGTAATGCGGACTTTAGGGCTAAATAGAATGGTCTGTGTATATTTATAAAGACGCTAAATTGAAAATTACGCGTGAGCGAAATGTTCAAATTTAGCTTTAGAACAAAAAAAGAAAAAACAAAACAATAAGCTTTAGCT
>NZ_RCNR01000013.1 GCF_009725985.1 Zobellia amurskyensis | reverse complement strand
CATGCACTATGTAGCAGGGGTTATTTTAAGTGTAGTTTTCCAGCTGGCACATATTGTTGATGACGCAGACACCCCACTACCCGATGAAACGGGAACCATGAAAAACACATGGGCAATTCACCAATTATTCACAACAGTGAATTTCGGAACAAAAAACAAGGTAGTTAATTGGTTTACAGGAGGATTGAACCACCAAGTGGAACATCATATTTTCCCTAATATCAGCCATGTACATTACACAAAAATTGCAGAAATTGTGAAAGAAACTGCAAAGGAGTTTAATTTGCCCTATCACGAGTATAAAACTACTCGAAAAGCTATAATTTCGCACTTTAAACATTTAAAGGAACTGGGTAAAAGACCTACCCTAAACCTGCAATAGACGCAATTAAAGAAACTTTATTAACACGAATAACCAAGATAGCAACAAACAATTTACCAAAGTTATTCCGTGTACTAACCTTAGTTTTATTATGACATCATCAACTGCTACAAAAAATCAACTTTCTGACCGTATCAACAGCCTTACTCCTTCGGCTACTTTGGAAATGGCTGCTAAAGCACGAGAATTACGTGCAGCGGGAAAAGACATTATCGGTTTAAGTTTGGGTGAACCGGATTTCAATACACCTGATTATATCAAAGAAGCCGCTATAAAGGCTATAAACGAAGATTACAATTCTTACACACCTGTAGATGGGTATGTAGATTTGAAGGATGCCATCATCACCAAATTCAAGAGAGACAACGGCATCAGTTATGAGCCTTCTCAAATTGTTGTATCAACCGGTGCTAAACAAGCCTTATATAATATTGCACAAGTTGTTTTGAACGAAGGGGATGAAGTTATTTTGCCATGTCCTTACTGGGTAAGCTATAGCGATATCGTAAAACTAGCCGATGGTGTTCCTGTAGAGGTCGCTACAAGCTTAGAAAGCGATTTTAAAATGACTCCAGAGCAATTGGAAGCTGCTATTACACCAAAAACGAAAATGCTTTGGTACAGCTCTCCTTGTAACCCAAGTGGCTCCATATACAGTAAAGAGGAGCTACGCGCTTTAGCAGATGTTTTGCAAAAACACCCACAGATCATAGTGGTTAGTGATGAGATTTACGAACACATAAATTACGGTGTTACCGAACATGCCTCCATGGCTGCATTTGACGATATGTTTGACCGTACCGTTACCGTAAATGGCGTTGCCAAAGCCTTTGCTATGACTGGATGGCGTATTGGCTATATTGGAGGTCCAACTTATTTAGCTCGCGCTTGTAACAAACTACAAGGGCAAGTTACCAGTGGAGCCAACTGTATAGCACAACGTGCGGTAATTACTGCCTTGGTTGAGTCGCCAGACCGTATAAAATATATGGTAGACGAGTTTAAAGAACGTAGAGCAATCATTCTTGAACTTTTGAATGCTATTGATGGGTTTAAATGTAACGAGCCAGATGGCGCATTTTACGTTTATCCTGATGTAACTGCTTATTTTGGAAAAACCTTGAACGGCGTTACCATAAATAATGCTTCTGATTTTGCCATGTACCTTTTGGAATATGCCAATGTAGCCACCGTTACCGGTGATGCTTTTGGAAACGGAAATTGTATCCGTATTTCTTATGCTGCAGCGGAAAAAGAAATTAGAGAAGCTATTTCTAGAATTGAAAAGGCACTTGAATAATATATTCTGAGATAGATAAAATATAAAAGGTGACCATTAAAAAATGGTCACCTTTTTGTTTACAACACCATCCTTACCCTAATTCTCCTTTAGGTACTTACTAAGTACTTTTTGAATTTTATTAGGTTTATCACTTTTATCGTTAGACTTCATAAAGTCGATTACCTCGTTCAAATGTCCTTGGCTAGAAACAGCTCCATAGGTTTTTGCAAATTGCTCTGTTCTAGAGGTAGCCTTATCAATGAGGGCTTTAGCTTTCTTTTGATCCGCCTTAATCGTCACGAAATCACCATTCTCCTCCGCAGCACTTTTAGCCATTGCTTTAGGGGTATCTTCTTCAAAATTCATCATTTTATAATCCTTCATTAAAGGCATGGCCAGCGCCATGGCCGCATGTACAGAAGCATTGCTTTCTGGTACGGTTTCAACCACCTTTTCCAAAACATCGTTACCGGACCTTAAAACTTTACTACCGTTAAAAAATAGAACACGGGCTACTTCTTCTGTAAAATATTGATTTGCCAACAACTGAGATTCACTTGTTTTAGGTAAAAGCACTTCAAGGTTCAGAACACCAGAACCGTACATTTGTTCATTGTTTGCTACCAGAGCTGTGATTTTATAGCTTCCACTATCTTTTATGTACCAACCATCAGGTCCTGCAGAAATAAAATGTTTATGGTTCATACTCTCGTTCGGAAGTAGAATCTCTTCTTTTTTATCAAAAAGATATTCCACAAAACTGCGAACTTTCATGGTTTTCCCATTCGGTCCTTCTACAAGAATTAAAACGTTTTTAAGGGTGTCGATCAACCTTTTGTCCAAAGCCATAGGTGAGCCTGACGTATTACGTAAGGTAAGCTCTAAATAAACCGGCTCTAAAAACTCTACCGTATTGCTTTCTTGCGCTATATTGATTTCTAATGTCAACTGATTATCCGTAGCTACTCTTTCCTGTTCTACCGCATGATTATCGAACCAATCACTATTGCCCATCTCCACAAAATCATTGGGAGCATGTCTTAAGAATAACAGTTCGTTATCAGTAAACCTAAATTCAAAATCAGAATAAAAGGCACTTTGACCACCACTCACATTATAGGGGTAGTTCATAAAACTCCGGTCTTCTGGATTATTAGCTAAAGGAATCCACGAAAATCCAAAACCGGGGTAGTTCTTCTGCCAAGAATGGGCCAAATTGAACGCATGACCCATTTCATGGGCGGCTGTCCAAAATTTAGACCGCTTAACATATGCAGTTGGGTTAGCATCTCCCGTTGGAGCATTATTTATAAATGAATCGTAGAATATAGCAGTACCTTGTCTATGATTTGGCCCTATATCATCAAACATAATTCCACCAAGGTTTGGCCCTATATCATGTTGTTTAGCAAAAAATGTCCATAAAGCCCACTTTGGTGCAGCGCTGAATTTTGACCAGTACGCCTGCATGGCATCATGCATTTCCATATTGCTCCACTTTCCATTGGCTCCCTTTAATGAAGATTGAACAGCATTATCTCCTGAACGCGAAACATTAAAGCCTGCCCGTTGGTACACTTTCTCCAGACTTAGACTTTCATTGTTAAGGTCTGACGGTCTATTAGGGTGGTCATGTGTATTGATATTAAATACAGGTTGTACACCTTCCTCACAATCAAATTCAAAATCTACTTTTCTAAAATAAGTGCTACTAAAACTATACTTAGATACTTTCTTTGTTTTGCCTCCCCCATAAAAAGTAACAGTTGCCTTTTTGTTTCTAGGAATAAAGGAGTTGGATAATTCTATTTTAAGATACTTGTATCCAAAAGAGGCTACATTACCATGTTTGTACCAAATTTTACCCAAATAGCCATTACCTGATTTACTCAATTTAGCCACATAATGCACACCCGGAAACCTCAAAAAACCGCTAGCGGTCATAAGTGGATACTGACCATCAATATCAAGCCTAAACTCTTCATACGAAAAGAATGGCAATATTGGCAGACTTGCGCGTTCTTCTTCGTTCAGAACATCCAAATCTATTGCGCTCTGAACTCCTGTAGGTTTAACCTTGATAGGTATTTTTGGAAATACCGGGAAGAACTTGCTTTTCTTAACGTAAAGACCACTGCTCTTAAACCAGAGTGGTAAAAACTCAGCCTGTTGTTGCAATTCTGCAGGAGTCATTTCCTGGTTGAGTTCAACAACATTTTCGATACTTGAATCTAAAACTTTTTTTCCCATAATAAGCGTCTTTTATATTAGTATTAATAACGATTACAGACCAAAAAAAGGAATAGCGAATCTGTATTCCTCAATAAGGGGGACGGTTGAAAAAGATAGTTATGAAGACATCTAATTAGATGAACTAAGACTAATTGAACATTACTTCGAAAAACAACACAATGTAAGATTTTAATTACAAAAAATAATGTGAATATGTGTATTTGGAAGGAACCGTATTATAATTGGCCATTAGATTTGTACCGCTGGAAAATTAAGCTCTAGTGTATATCAGAAATACGAATACAACAAGCTAGCTATCCCAACTTAAATCAACGGCATTGCAGAAGTTATTCTTCAGAATACGATGTAATGTAACTACGATCAAGTACGCTTCCAGAAATACGGAGTAAGCAGAATAAGAACCGTAAAGAGCTCCAATCTACCTGCTAGCATAAGAAAGCCACACCACCATTTTGCAGCATCGGGCAGGCCGTTAAAATTACTTAGAGGATAAAGCCCTCCAAACGCCGGACCCACATTACCCAAAGAAGAAGCAGAACCACCAATGGCGGTTACAAAATCAATACCCATTGCCCCTAACACCAATGCCCCGATTATGAACAATAGCATATAGAGTACAAAAAAGGCGATAATATTATAGACAATCTGTTCTTTCACGGTCTTATTATTGTACCGCACAGGAATGATTGCATTGGGATGCAAAGTTCGTTTAAACTCTAACAGTCCGTTTTTAATAATAAGAACGTGGCGCATCACTTTAATACCCCCCGAAGTAGAACCGGCCGAACCTCCTAAAAACATCAACCCAAAAAAGAAAACAGTTAAGAAAGGTGTCCAACTTGTAAAATCTGCCGAAACAAAACCCGTAGTAGTTATTACAGAAATAACTTGAAACAAGGTATGCCTGAACGAACTCTCTGCACTCCCGAACACCATAGGGTGATACTCCGTAACCGGTACTTCCGCTTTTAAATAAACCACCAAAGCTGCGACAATAGTAAATATCACCACAAAACCGGTATAGTACCTAAACTCTTCATCTTTTAAAACCCTTTGCACCTTACCCTTAAAAGCAAAGTAACTTAGTACAAAGTTGCTTCCCGCTAGAAACATAAACAGGATAATAATATACTGTATTAAAGGCTGGTCGTTCCAATAGGCGACACTCAGGTTCTTAGTGGAAAATCCACCTGTAGACAATGTGGCCAACGAATGGTTAATGGCATCAAAAAAGCTCATACCAGCCAATTTCAAAAGCACGGTTTCGGCCAATGTATAACCCACATATATTAACCAAAGTCGCTTTGCGGTATCCGTAATTCGGGGATGTAATTTATCAGCACTGGGCCCTGGTGCTTCCGCGGCAAATAATTGCATACCACCAATACCCAACAAAGGCAAGATGGCAATAGCCAAAACAATGATACCCATACCCCCTATCCAGTGCGTAAGACTTCGCCAAAATAGTAAGCCTTCCGGTAATACTTCTATATCATCTAAAATTGAAGCTCCTGTTGTGGTATAGCCAGATACGGTCTCAAAAAAAGCATTGGTAACTGTAGGTATTGCTCCTGAAAACAGATAGGGCAGCATCCCTGAAAAGGACATTACCAACCAACCAAAGGTTACAATAATATAACCCTCGCGCCGCTTTACCTCCTTTTTGTGCCCTCTCGTATAGAACATCGCAAACGTACCTACAAACATGGTTGTTATTGCAGCAAGAGCAATACTTAAAGTAGCACCATCTTCATAGATACCACTAACTAAAGTAGCCAACAACATAAAGCCTCCGTTGCAAAGCAACAGTAACCCCATGATATGAAATATTATTTTTGAGTTTAACTGCATTAAAGAAACAATCGTTCAATTTTAGGAATAGCTTCAGGTAGACAACAGACAACAACACGGTCTCCTGCCCGTATCTCAAAGCCACCCAAAGCAATTATACCGTCTTCACCACGAATAACACCACCTATTGTGGCCGCTCTTGGGAAATTGAGTTCACGTATAACACTACCCGTCACCCTGGAATTTGGTTTAACCACAAATTCCAGAATCTCTGCATTAAGGTTGTTCAAACGCATTAATGCCACTACTTCTCCCTTACGAATATGTCTGAATATATTGTTAGCGGCAAGTAGTTTTTTATTTATTAAGGTATCAATACCTATGGAATGTGACAGCTGAAAGTAATCCATATTCTCAACCATTGCTATGGTTTTCTTAATATGCTTGGACTTAGCCACCAGACAGGACATGATATTGGTTTCGGAATTTCCGGTTACGGCTATAAAGGCATCCATAGACTCCAGACTTTCCTCTTCTAACAATTCAACATTTCTTCCATCTCCGTTTATGACCAACGCATTTGGTAAATCATCCGCAAGATCAAAGGCTTTTTCTTTATCCTTTTCAATCAGCTTTACATTGAATTTACTGGCACACAGGTCTCTGGCAGCTTTAAAACCTACCTTACTACCTCCTAGAATCATTACGTTTCTGATTGATTCTTTCTTTTTTCCTGTCAGCTTATACAACTGCTCTACCCCTTCTTTGGTTGTAATAAAATAGACCTGGTCACCATGTTTAAAAACAGTATCACCCCTGGGCACTACTGTATACTGGGTTCCTGTTCGCTGCAAGGCTATTGGCATAAAATTCAATTCCGGAAATACCCGTGCCGCCTCTTTAACCATTTTCCCTACAAAGGGAGCAGAAGCCGGTAATGAGACACCCACCATGATTAATTTACCTTCCTCAAATTCATAGGTATCATTAAAGGCCGACTTGTTCAACAAAAGTTGAATTTCCGTTGCAGCCAACTCTTCAGGCGATATAAGTTCATCTATACCAAGATTTGCAAAATTTATATCTTCTTGGTTCTCTATAAACTCAGTATTTGATATTCTTGCAATAGTACGTTTACAACCCAATTGCTTGGCCAACATACATAACGTAATATTGGTTGTTTCCGATGATGTTACCCCAATAACCAACCTAGAGTTTTGCACATCCGCATCTCTAAGTACAGAAATAGAAGTAGCATCACCACGCAATACACGTATATCCAAGTGAGTATCGGCATAAGCCAGACTCTCTTTCCTAGTATCGATGAGTGTTATATCTTGGGATTCGTAAGATAGCAGTTTAGCCAAGTGAAAACCTACTTCACCAGCACCTGCGATTATAATTTTCATTTATCAGCAACTTAATTTGGGTTTGCAGTCCATGAACCCTTTGTGAATGTAAAACCACTTAGTAGCTTATATTTTGCTGCGCAAAATTACATAATATTTTGGTTGGCTATTTAAAATGAAGCTAAAATGCACTTTACCCCTATAAGTATTCATCACTTCGCTTAAAGGTTTACTTAAAACGATATTGTATCTTTGCCCCAAAAATTGCCCATTATGGCCAAAAAGGTTACGCCCTACAAAGATTCTGAGCTTGGCAAAAAAGACCAAGTCACCCAAATGTTCGATAATATATCGGAAAATTACGATGGCCTAAACCGTGTTATTTCTTTTGGCATCGATATTAAATGGCGTAAACGAGTAGTAGCCATTTTAACCGCAAAGCAACCAAAGACTATATTAGACATTGCTACTGGCACAGGTGATTTGGCCATAAATCTTGTAGAGACCGGAGCTGAAAAGATAGTTGGACTGGACATCTCTCCTGGAATGCTAGAGGTTGGCAAAAAAAAGATAACACACAAAAAGTTAGACGACACTATTGAAATGGTTGTTGGAGATAGTGAGAATCTACCTTTTGAAGCGAACAGCTTTGATGCTATAACCGTAGCTTTTGGTGTACGTAATTTTGAAACGCTTGAAAAAGGTCTAGCCGAAATTCACAGAGTACTTGCTCCCGGCGGAACTTTTGTAGTTCTTGAAACTTCCGTGCCTACCAAAACTCCTTTTAAACAAGGATACAATCTATACATTAAATATATGTTGCCCGCCATTGGAAAACTCTTTTCCAAAGACAAATCCGCCTACACCTATTTAAGTGAATCCGCATCTGTTTTTCCCCATGGAAATACCTTCAACAATATTTTACGGAAAATCGGGTTTATAGAGGTAGAGAACAAGCCCCAAACATTTGGGGTTGCATCTATATATGTTGCTACAAAGTAATTTCACAGCCGAAAGGCCAGTAAAAATAGCGGTTCTACCTTTCTAACCAGAAAAGCGAACGGATAATATTTTTTTTGAATGAAAAGATTTTTTTTGCTTTTGGGAGGTATTTTATTCCTGTCCCTACCGGCGAATGCCCAATTTAACTCCAATCCCGTTCTTAATATTGAGAACAAGGATAAAAAATTTCTGAACTACGGATATTTTCTAGGCTTTAACAGATACGGATTTAAGTTTGATTACAAACAGGACCGAGGTAACCAAGGCACTGATATTCAAGTTTTGCAATCAACAGGTTTTAATGTAGGCCTAATTGGCGAAATGCGCCTAAACGAATTTCTAGACGTACGTTTTGAACCAGGATTATATTATAACGCACGTACTTTAGGTTTCCCTGGTTTTACCGCAACCGAAGAAGGTGAACGGGACGCCATTACGGAAGTAAAATCAACTTACATTAATTTTCCCGTTTTATTAAAAATAGGAACACGACGCTTTGGCAACTTTAAACCATTTTTAGTGGCCGGTCCTTCAGCTTCCCTTAACCTTGGAAGCAATGAAAAGAGCATTGATGATAATAGTAGTGGTACTTTTAGAATGAAGAAGTGGACCTACAATTACGAGCTTGGCTTTGGCATTGATTTTTACCTTGAATATTTTAAGTTCACACCTTCTATACGCGGTGTTTTTGGCCTAACGGACGAACTTGTTCGTGACAATGACCCCAACAGCCCATGGACCGGAAATATAGACACCATGAAAACCAGAGGACTTTTTGTAAACTTTACTTTTGAGTAAAAACCTCTAGTTCCGTCTAATTTCATTCAATAAAATAGCGGTAGCCGTAGCCACATTTAGACTCTCTGTAGTACTTTTTCCAAACTGGGGAATACTTATTTTTTGAGTCACCATAGCTTCAACCTCTTTAGAAACGCCGTTAGCTTCATTACCCATTACCAATATTCCAGAATTGGGCATATCTTTTTTATAGACGCTACCCCCTTCCATAAAAGCACCGAATACATTAACCGGAGCATTCTGCAGAAAGGTCTGCAAATCTGTATAACCAATATTTACTCGAGAAATAGACCCCATAGTAGCTTGCAAAGTCTTAGGGTTATAACAATCTACCGTATTGGAGGAGCATACCAAATGTTCAATACCAAACCAATCGCATAACCTAATGATTGTACCCAAGTTGCCCGGATCACGAATATCATCCAACACAACAATCCATCCATCAAAGTTGGGCTTTTGGGTTTGAGGTATCTCAAATACACCTAAAATATTATTAGGCGAGGTAAGAGCACTCATTTTTTTTAGCTCGGCCTCCGCAACAATCTCAATAGTATCTGTAGTTCCCAAATTAATTTCTGGATCCGTACTGAATAGGGAATTTACCTTAAAATCAGAGTTTACCAGCTCCTGAACCACCTTTATACCTTCGGCAACAAAAAGATTATGACGATTTCGGTACTTTTTTTGATGTAGACTTTTTACAAGTTTAATTTGATTTTTTGAAACCATAGCAATCTATACTTCTATCAATGATTTTTATTCGTGCAAAAATGTTATTTTACCTCTATCATTCAATCTATACTAGAAAAATAAGTTCTCAGGATCACACAAAATGGCTCATCCCCCTAGAAAAACTTATATTTTCAGCTTCAAATAAAAAAGTTTAAATGAAATCAATGTATTTTTGATCTCTATGGGCAAAATGTTACGCTTTACAAATACCGCTGCTAAAATAAGCCTATTATTTGTAGTTCTACTGGTCAACTCGTGTAACACGTTAAAACGGGTTGGCGAAGATGAATTCTTGCTCAAAAAAAATACAATCTATGCAGATAGTGTAGAGGTAAAAAGCGAAGATATTGAGAGCCTCATACTTCAAGAACCAAACACTACTCTTTTAGGTTACCCGCTAAGGTTAAACCTGTATAACCTGGCAAAAAAAGATGCGGATTCTTCATACCAAGCCTGGTTGAATAAAAATGAAAAAAGGGAGCAAAAACTGATTAATTTTCTTTCTAAAAAACAGGTTGACCGTCTTGGTGAATCTTTTCTAGTAAGCGGACTAAGTGAATGGCTAAAGAAAATTGGGGAGACACCATCTATCCTAGACACCACAAAAACAAAACGTACTTTAGAAAGACTGAGTGCCTATTATGGAAGTAAAGGCTACTTTAATAATAACACCAGCTATGAAATAGACAGTATACTAGAAAAAAGAAGGGCTTCCGTATCCTATAAAATAGCCTTGGGCGAACCCTTTGTTATAGATTCGGTATCAAGAAAAATAGAATCAAAGGCTATTGACTCTATTTATATGCTTCATAAAAGCGATGCATTTGTTCAAGATGGCGACCAGTTTGATCTCTCTAAATTTGCAAGTGAAAGAGAACGTTTGAGTGCAATTTTTAGAAATTCCGGTATCTATAATTTTCAGGAAAGCTCCGTTTCTTACGATATAGCTACAGATACCACCAAGTTGGCCAATGACCAGAAAATGAACATTGAGCTAAACATAGATAATTTTAAAAGACGAGGAGATAGCGCAGTTACCAGTGCCGAGTACAAAGTGTATAGATTTGACAAAATTAACATCTACACAGATTTTCTTTATGATCAGCACAATAGCGAACAGAAATTTATAAGCTACGGAGACTACACCATATTTTACCGTGACAAACTAAGGTTCAAACCTAAGACTTTAGCCAATGCCGTGTTTTTTGAAAAGGATAGCATTTATAAAGATATAGACCGTACGCGTACTTATAGACAGATTACTAACTTGGGTGTTTTTAAGTATCCTACCATCACCTCAATTCCTAATGATAGCGCAGCTACTTTAGACGCCAACATCTACTTGGCAGCCCGACCTAAATATTCATTGGGGACATCATTTGAAGTCACACGATCCAACATTCAACAAGTAGGTTTGGCATTAAGTCCGTCATTGCAAGCCAGAAATCTCTTTGGCGGAGCCGAAAATTTAAATCTAGCAGGTAGATTAAGTATTGGATCATCTAACGACCCAAGTATTATAGACAGTCGGTTTTTTAACATTCAAGAATTTGGTGCCGACCTTACCTTGGATATCCCTAGAATCTGGTTGCCTTTTATAAATACCAATAAAATCATACCCAGTTACTCGCTACCTAGAACCCGTATATCCGTTGGTACGAGTTTTCAAAAAAACATAGGTCTGGACAAACAGGCGTTCAATACCGTACTGGGTTACAACTGGATACCTTCGGACTTTATCAAACATGATGTAGAACTCTTAAACATTCAATTTGTTAGAAATGTAAACCCTGACCGTTTTTTTAACGTTTACGGAAACTCATATAACCAATTGGATGATGTTGCCGACAATTTTGATAGTTATAATGATGCAATAGCCTATCCTGAGCTAACTCGTTTTTTTGAGACATCGGAAGACACGGAAGACCCTCGCTTACGTATTCCAACGGGAACTACCGAGTTCACAAATGCAATCCTTAACGGAGATGTGCCTACTACAACCGATGAGCTTCAAACCGTAAGTCGTATTGAAGAAAGAAGACAGCGTCTTACGGAAAACAACCTTATTTTTGCCAGTAACTACACCTTAAACCTGAACAATCGTAAGGGCCTTACCGATAATAATTTTTTCCAATTTCGTTTTAAACTAGAAAGTGCCGGAAATGCCCTGTCATTAATTTCGAACATCATCCCCTTTAATAAAAATGATAGTGAGGACCAACTTGTGTTTGGTGTTCCTTACAGTCAATATATTAAAACGGAGTTTGATTATGTAAAATACTGGGCTATCTCACGCACCAACGTTTTAGCGTTTCGTAGCTTTTTTGGCATTGCCATTCCTTACGGAAACTCAGACAACATTCCATTTGTACGTAGTTATTTTGCAGGTGGTGCGAACGACATTAGAGCTTGGTCTCCATATTCACTTGGACCGGGACGCACTGGTGCTATTAACGATTTTAATGAAGCTAACCTAAAAATAGGCCTTAACCTAGAATATCGTTTTCCGGTTATAGGTAATCTAAAAGGCGCCCTTTTTGCCGATGCAGGAAATATTTGGAACGTTTTTGATAATGTTGAAGACCCTGAAGCTACTTTCACTAGTTTAAAATCACTTGAAGATATTGCTTTGGGTACTGGTTTTGGGCTCCGTTACGATTTTACTTATTTTGTGTTACGTGCAGATTTAGGATTTAAAACGTATAATCCAGCAGAGGAAATCCCAAAAAGATGGTTTAGGGACTATAATTTTGCCAATTCGGTGCTTCAAATTGGTATCAACTACCCCTTCTAAGCCGTTAAAAAATTAATCTATTCTAGAGATTAAAAAAGCCAAATCTTAATTGTCCGCTATGTATAATGTCGCTTTAAACCATATGATTTATAACAATATTAAGCCGCAAACTTCATAAACTTATAAACAGCAATCTTTTTAGACCTATTTATTTTATTACATTTGTCCTATTCATTTTTTACATATAACATAGACTAGAAACATTATGGCTCACAGTATAAAACCAGGTGTCGCAACAGGTGACGAAGTACAAGCAATCTTTAACTATGCTAAAGAAAAGGGGTTTGCCCTTCCAGCAGTAAACGTTATTGGTTCTGACACAATTAACGGTGTTCTAGAAACAGCAGCAAGCTTAAATGCTCCTGTAATCATTCAATTTTCTAATGGCGGTGCTCAATTCAACGCTGGTAAAGGTTTATCTAACGACGGTCAAAAAGCAGCTATTCTTGGTGCTGTGGCCGGAGCAAAACACGTTCACCAATTGGCCGAAGCTTACGGTGCTACCGTTATCCTTCATACGGACCACTGTGCTAAGAAATTATTACCTTGGATAGACGGACTTTTAGATGCTAGTGAAAAACATTTTGCAGAAACTGGAAAATCTCTTTTCAGCTCTCATATGATCGATCTTTCTGAAGAACCTCTTGAAGAGAACATTGAAATCTGCAAAGGCTATTTAGAGCGCATGAGCAAGATGAACATGACCCTAGAGATCGAACTTGGAATTACAGGTGGTGAAGAAGATGGCGTTGACAATTCTGATGTAGATGATTCTAAACTTTACACGCAGCCAGAAGAGGTAGCTTATGCTTATGAAGAACTTTCAAAAGTAAGCCCAAGATTTACCATTGCAGCTGCATTTGGTAACGTTCACGGTGTATATAAGCCAGGTAATGTTAAGTTGACTCCAAAAATTCTTAAAAATTCTCAAGAATATATTTCTAAAAAATATAATGTAAAGCACAATCACATCGATTTTGTTTTTCACGGAGGTTCTGGATCTACAGTTGAAGAAATTAGAGAAGGTATTAGCTACGGCGTAATTAAAATGAATATTGATACTGATTTGCAGTATGCATTTTTAGCCGGTGTGCGTGATTATGTTCAAGACAACAAAGAATATCTTCAAGCACAAATTGGAAATCCAAAAGGAGCTGACGAGCCTAACAAGAAGTTCTACGACCCAAGAGTATGGTTACGCGCAGGCGAAAACTCTTTTGTTGAACGTCTAAAGAAAGCTTTTGAAGATTTGAATAATGTAAATACCTTATAGGTAATACATCCCCAAAACTAATATGGAAGATATGACGGCTTGGTTCAGAAGAAAGGAAAAGGGAATACAAACGGCTACCGAAGAGAAAAAAGACACCCCAAAAGGGTTGTGGTATAAATCTCCAACGGGGAAAATTGTTGAATCAGAGGTACTTGCTAAAAACTTTTACGTAAGTCCTGAAGACGATTATCACGTTCGCATAGGTAGCAAAGAATATTTTGAAATACTTTTTGATGATAATAAATTCAGGGAACTGGATGCCAAATTAACCTCTAAAGACCCTTTAAAGTTTGAGGATACTAAAAAGTATTCTGAACGCTTAAAGGCCGCTCAGAAGAAAACAGGACTTAATGATGCCGTGAGAACCGGTTTTGGAAAGTCTTACGACAAAGATGTTGTCATAGCATGTATGGATTTCAATTTCATTGGCGGATCAATGGGCAGTGTAGTAGGTGAAAAAATTGCACGAGCTATAGATTATGCCATAAAAAGAAAAGTTCCTTTTGTAATGATTTCAAAATCTGGGGGTGCCCGTATGATGGAAGCCGCTTTGTCTTTAATGCAATTAGCCAAAACATCGGCTAAATTGGCACAATTGGCAGAAGCTAAACTTCCATACATATCACTTTGTACCGATCCTACTACGGGAGGCACAACGGCATCCTATGCAATGCTAGGAGATATCAATATATCTGAACCTGGTGCATTGATAGGGTTTGCTGGACCAAGAGTGGTAAAAGAAGCAACAGGAAAAGAACTTCCAGATGGCTTCCAAACGGCAGAGTTCGTAAAGGAACATGGTTTTCTAGATTTCATCTCACACAGAAGGGATTTAAAAAAGAAAATCAATCTTTATATAGATTTAATTCAGAACAATCCTGTTAGATCAGAAAAGGCTTCAGCATGAAACCGTTAGTTATTACACTAATTTCATTTTGGTTTCTATGTTGTTCAACTGATAAAGAAAAAATGCTTGCTGCAGAATCCGACGCAGCAGGCATTTTATCTGATGAAGCAGGAGTAACAGGCATAGTTATCTCAGGAAAGGAGAATTCCTATACTTTTGAGATCACTGTTCAAAGCCCGGACACAGGTTGTGATCAATATGCAGATTGGTGGGAGGTCGTTGATTTAAAAGGAAATCTCATTTACCGAAGAATTCTTACTCACAGCCATATAGATGAACAACCCTTCTCTCGCTCTGGAACAGATATACCTCTGGCAAAAAACACCCAGGTCTATATACGTGCACATATAAATACTTTGGGCTATATTTCCAAAGTTCAGAAAGGCTCAGTAGAAAGCGGTTTCATGACGGCTCAATTAGATGTAGAATTTGCCAATGAGCTTCAGAAAACTGAACCACTACCTACGGGTTGTGCTTTTTAATAAACATATTTAAAAGCTCGTTAAAAAATATCAATAATAATTGTATCTTTGCAGCTTGATTGAAAATCAGTCATATACATAAAAATCATTTAAAATAATATTGGAATGTATTTAACTAAGGAAGTTAAAGCCGAAATCTTTAAGAAACACGGCGGAAAAGCAGAGAACACTGGTTCTACTGAAGGTCAGATTGCATTGTTCACACACCGTATCAATCACTTGACCGGTCACTTGAAAAGAAATCACAAAGACTACAACACTGAGCGTTCATTGGTAAAACTCGTAGGTAAAAGAAGAAGCCTACTAGATTACATGATAAAGAATGATATTGTTAAGTATCGTGAGCTTATCAAAGAACTAGGTATTAGAAAATAAGTATTACAATAAGGGCTGAAATTTTCGGCCCTTATTTTTTTTATATAATTTAGTCATCCTATTAATTAGGACTTTTACAAAAAGCTGCACCCGGTTTTTCATTGGTCAACACAACACAACAACTTCGACCGTAAAATGTCGATAAGACCATTGTTTAACAATTCGCCCGTTGGCGTTTTTAATTAAAATTTATGATTCCAAAAGTATTTAAAGAGGTCATAGACCTTGGTGACGGTAGGGAAATTTCTATCGAAACCGGTAAATTGGCAAAGCAGGCCCACGGATCTGTTGTTGTTCAATCAGGAAAATGTATGCTATTGTGTACGGTTGTTTCCAACTACAAACAAAGTGATGTTGATTTTCTTCCTTTAACGGTAGACTACCGCGAAAAATTTGCAGCCGCGGGACGTTACCCAGGCGGTTTCTTCAAAAGAGAAGCCAGACCAAGTGATGGTGAAGTATTAACTATGCGTTTGGTAGACCGTGTACTACGCCCACTTTTCCCAAAAGATTATCATTCTGAAACTCAGGTGATGATTCAATTGATGTCTCATGATGACGATGTTATGCCAGATGCAATGGCCGGTTTGGCTGCATCAGCTGCAATTCAGTTATCAGATTTCCCGTTTGAATGTGCTATCTCTGAAGCTAGAGTTGCCCGTGTAAATGGTGAATTCGTAATCAACCCAACAAGAGCTCAGTTAGCTGAATCTGACATCGATATGATGATTGGCGCATCTGCCGATTCTGTTATGATGGTTGAAGGTGAGATGGATGAGATTTCTGAAGAAGAAATGGCCGATGCCATCAAATTTGCACATGAAGCTATTAAAGTACAATGTGCCGCTCAATTGCGTTTAGCGGAAGCTTTCGGTAAGAAAGATATACGTGAATATGAAGGCGAAAGAGAAGAAGCTGATTTAGCTAAGAAAATTCATGATATGGCGTACGACAAAGTATATGCCATTGCAAAAGCTGGTTCTGCCAAACATGAAAGATCTGCTGCTTTCGGTGAGATTAAAGAAGAAATCAAAGCTTCATTTTCCGAGGAAGAGCAAGCTGATTTTGGAGGACTTATTTCTAAATATTACAGTAAAGCTGAAAAAGCTGCCATTCGTGACCTTACCTTAAATGAAGGTTTGCGTTTAGATGGTCGTAAGACAGATGAAATCAGACCTATTTGGTGTGAGGTTGATTATTTACCATCAACACACGGTTCTGCCATCTTTACTCGTGGAGAAACTCAGGCACTGGCAACAGTAACCCTAGGTACCTCTAGAGATGCAAACAAAATTGATATGCCATCTTACGAAGGCGAAGAAAATTTCTATTTGCACTATAACTTCCCTCCTTTTTGTACTGGAGAGGCACGTCCTATTCGTGGAACTTCGCGTAGAGAAGTTGGCCACGGTAACTTGGCACAACGTGCATTAAAAGGAATGATTCCTGCAGATTGCCCTTATACGGTTCGTGTAGTATCAGAAGTATTAGAATCTAACGGTTCTTCTTCTATGGCTACTGTTTGTTCCGGTACAATGGCTCTAATGGATGCCGGTGTTCAGATGAAAAAACCTGTTTCAGGTATCGCAATGGGATTAATCTCAGATGCTGAGTCTGGTAAATATGCTGTGCTATCCGATATCTTGGGTGATGAAGATCACTTAGGTGACATGGACTTTAAAGTAACCGGTACTGCCGATGGTATTACTGCTTGCCAAATGGATATTAAAGTAAAAGGATTGTCTTACGAAATCTTAGTAAATGCTTTAAAGCAAGCTAGAGAAGGTCGTTTACACATCCTTACTAAATTAACAGATACTATTTCTGCACCAAACGAAGATGTGAAGCCACATTCTCCGAAAATGGTTACACGTACAATTCCTAACGAATTCATTGGTGCCCTTATCGGACCTGGTGGAAAAGTGATTCAAGAACTTCAGAAAGAAACAGGTACTACTATTGTTATCAATGAAGATCCTGTAACGGAAGAAGGTATTGTGGAAATTTTAGGTACGGACCAAAATGGTATTGATGCCGTATTGACAAAAATCGATTCTTTGATGTTCAAACCTGAAGTAGGCAGTGCTTACGAGGTAAAGGTGATCAAAATGTTAGATTTTGGTGCTGTAGTAGAATACCAAGATGCTCCTGGAAACGAAGTATTGTTACACGTATCTGAATTGGCATGGGAAAGAACTGAAAATGTTACCGATGTTGTTAACATGGGCGATGTTTTTGATGTGAAGTACCTAGGTACCGACCCAAGAACCCGTAAAGAAAAGGTTTCTAGAAAAGCGCTATTACCTAAACCAGAAGGTTTTGTTGAAAGACCACCACGTAACGATAAAGATCGTGGTCGTGGAAGAGATGATAGACGTGGAGGCAGCAGAGACAGCCGTGACCGTAAACCAAGAAGAGACTAAGCGCTCTAAAAATTAACATATTTTATAGCCTCAACTTGTTAAGTTGAGGCTTTTTTATGCGACTCATCTAAAAAGTAAAGTTTTTTTCGCCCGTTTGTAACATTTCTGGCTTTTTTACGTATAAGTATATGCAGTCTATGCAAACTGAACCTAATTTATTTACATGAGACAGCTTAAAATTACAAAACAGGTCACCAACAGGGAGACCGCATCTTTGGACAAGTACTTGCAAGAAATAGGCAAAGTAGACTTGATTACAGCAGATGAAGAAGTAGAATTGGCACAACGTATCAAGGCAGGCGACCAGGTCGCTCTTGAAAAACTCACAAAGGCCAATCTTCGATTCGTTGTATCGGTTGCCAAGCAGTACCAAAACCAGGGACTTACTTTACCCGATTTAATTAACGAGGGTAACCTTGGCCTTATTAAGGCCGCACAACGTTTTGACGAAACAAGAGGATTTAAGTTTATTTCTTATGCTGTGTGGTGGATTCGTCAATCCATTTTACAAGCTTTGGCCGAACAGTCTCGTATTGTACGTTTGCCATTGAACAAAATTGGTTCGATCAACAAAATCAACAAAACTTTCGCTTTTCTTGAGCAGGCACATGAACGTATGCCTTCTCCTGAAGAAATTGCAAAAGAGTTGGATATGACGGTTGAGGATGTAAAGCAATCGCTTAAAAACTCAGGTCGTCACGTATCTATGGATGCTCCATTGATCGATGGTGAAGATTCTAACCTTTATGATGTACTTCGTAGTGGTGAATCTCCAAATCCGGACAGAGAATTATTGCACGAATCTTTGCGTACTGAAATTGAGCGTGCTTTAGAAACTTTAACTCCTAGAGAGGCAGATGTTATTCGCTTGTACTTTGGTCTTGCAGGACAGCATTCTATGACTCTTGAAGAAATTGGTGAAACTTTTGATCTTACTAGAGAAAGAGTTCGTCAAATTAAGGAAAAAGCTATTAGAAGATTAAAACATACTTCTAGAAGTAAAATTCTTAAAACCTATTTAGGCTAAAAGGCTAATAAAATTACACGTTAAATAATCCTTAAATTGGAAATTTGGCATATATATTGTAATTTTAATAATAACAACAGTTTATCATGACTGTTCGTTTTTTGATTGATGAATAAACTCCGGCTGATTACCGGAGTTTTTTCATTTATATCATCTCATCAAAATCTTTGAAAAAGCCTATATTTAGGGGATTTAGAAAAGAATAAAATACGAGACACTTTATTATGGAACCCGATAAAAAAACACCCAACACTCAAGTAAACAATCCGTTACACGGTGTAAAATTAGTAGACATATTAGAGCAACTCACAGAAAAATATACATGGGAAGAACTGGCAGAGCGTATTAACATCAATTGCTTTAAAAGTAATCCCACAGTAAAGTCTTCGCTCAAATTCTTAAGACGTACACCATGGGCACGAACCAAGGTAGAACAATTGTATTTAAAGTCTTTTCATAAATAGATAGTAGTATGCCCTTCAACATTGTACTTGTAGAACCAGAAATACCCAACAATACCGGAAATATTGGCAGATTGGCACTGGCCACAGGCTCTACACTTCATCTTGTAAAACCATTTGGTTTTGAACTAGATGACAAACGTGTAAAGCGGGCCGGTCTTGATTATTGGCCACATCTTGATTTGCACATTTATGAAAGTCTTGAAGACTTTTTGTCGCAGCATGGTAGCAAAAATTTGGTGTTATTTTCAAGTCATGGCACAGAGAACCATTGGTCTATACCTTTTGAGGATGGACAATTTTTCCTTTTCGGTAAAGAATCTGTAGGTTTACCTTCCTCCCTACTCACCTCACATAAAAAAGATTTATATAAAATTCCATTGTACAGTGATCATGTCCGAAGTTTGAACCTGGCCAATGCGGTAGGTATCGCAGTCTACGAAGGTCTTAAACATATACAATAGAAATATACTATTTATTGGGGAGCCGGCACATAATTCCCCATCTGACGAATTGTTAAAACCTATTCCCTTTAGAAAAAAACACTTAAATTGAGTGTTAAGCACTCGTTTCCAAACTTAAACACAATCGCTATATGAAAGATTCTTCCATTCAGTCCTTTATTGCCGGTCTACCCAAAACGGAGCTACACCTACATATTGAAGGTACTTTTGAGCCAGAACTGATGTTTAAGATTGCAAAACGAAACAACCTTACCATCCCATATGCAGATGTTGACGAACTAAAAAGAGCGTATAGCTTTAATAACCTTCAAGAGTTTCTGGATATCTACTACGCTGGCGCTTCTGTTCTAATTAAAGAAGAAGATTTTTACGACCTTACTTGGGCTTATTTGACAAAAGTTCATGAGCAGAATGTGAAGCACGTAGAAATATTCTTTGACCCACAGACCCATACGGATCGCAATATTCCTTTTGAATATGTATTGAACGGTATTTACAGAGCTCTAGAAGACGGTCAAGAAAAACTAGGCATCAGCTTTAAATTAATTATGAGTTTTTTAAGGCATCTAGACGAAGCATCGGCCTTTAAAACTTTGGAACAAGCTTTACCCTATAAAGACAAAATTGTAGCGGTTGGACTAGATTCCTCTGAAGTAGGCAATCCGCCTTCAAAATTCAAAAACGTCTTTCAAAAGGCCCTTGAAGAAGGATTTTTGACCGTTGCCCATGCAGGTGAAGAAGGTCCATCCGAATATATATGGGAAGCACTGGATTTGCTTAAGGTTACACGTATTGACCACGGCAATCGCTGTCTGGACGACCCTAAGCTATTGCAGAGGTTGGCCCAAGAAGAAATGCCCCTTACCCTTTGTCCTCTATCAAATTTGGAACTTAAAGTAATTCAAGATTTAAAGGAATATCCGCTGCTTACAATGATGGAGCACAACCTATTGGTTACCATCCACTCAGATGACCCCGCCTATTTTGGCGGATACATGAACGAAAATTTCTCGGGTATTGCTATCGCTTTAGACCTTTCCAAATCGCAAATTGCAACATTGGCCAAAAACGGATTTAAAGCCAGTTGGTTATCGGACAAGAAAAAACAAGAATATATTCAAGAAATTGATCTATACCTGCTGAGCCATTAAGCGGTTCCTTTTCCAAGAATATCTCTTTTGGGCATATGCGCTACCCCGTACAATCACAATTCATTACTTTTGTATAAATTCTATTTAACTGACACAAAATGAGCAAAACAAAAATTGCACCTTCCCTTCTGGCGGCCGACTTTGGTAACTTGCAGCGTGATATAGAAATGGTAAACAAAAGTGATGCGGATTGGCACCATATTGATATAATGGATGGCGTTTTTGTACCCAATATATCTTATGGTATGCCTGTGGTTAAAACTATTGCAGAACACGCCACAAAGCCTTTGGATGTGCATTTAATGATTGTAGACCCTGACCGTTATATCAAAACTTTTGCGGAGCTGGGTGCTACTCATTTAACCGTTCATTATGAAGCCTGCACACATTTACACAGAACTATACAGGCCATAAAGGCCGAAGGCATGAAAGCCGGAGTTGCTTTAAACCCACATACCAATGTAAACTTGCTCAAAAATGTGATTAAGGATATAGACATTGCCCTTATCATGAGCGTAAACCCTGGTTTTGGGGGTCAAAGTTTTATAGAAAACACCTATGAGAAGGTGTATAACCTAAAAGAACTTATAAAAGAATCAGATGCTTCTACCTTAATAGAGGTTGATGGTGGGGTAAATTCCAAAAATGCCAAAGCCCTTATAAAGGCTGGTGCAGATATTCTTGTTGCAGGCAGCTTTATTTTTAAGACCGAAGACCCAATAAAAACAATTCAAGAACTTAAAAAATCTACCGATAGATGGAGCATTTTCGAGTTGTAATCATAGGAGGAGGACCTATAGGAATTGCATGCGGACTTGAAGCCAAGAAAAAGGGATTGAGTTATGTTATTTTAGAAAAAGGGCCTATTGTGAATTCCCTTTTCAACTATCCGCAGAACATGCAGTTCTTTTCTTCTTCGGAAAAACTGGAAATAGATAATATCCCTTTTATAAGCACAGAAGCAAAACCAAAACGTAACGAAGCTCTGGAATACTACAGAAGAATCGTTACTTCAAACGAGCTGAATATTAGGCTTTTTGAAAAGGTAGATAAAGTTGAAAAGACCGAAAATGGTTTTTCAATAGAATCTATCAAGAACAGCTATACAGCGGACAAGGTAATTGTAGCTACAGGTTTTTATGACTTACCTAACAAGCTTAACATACCTGGGGAAGACCTACCCAAAATTGCTCATTACTACAATGACCCACATTTCTACGCCAGTCAAAAATTGGCCGTAGTGGGTGCTAGTAACTCTGCTATAGATGCCGCCTTGGAATGCTGGCGAAAAGGTGCGGAAGTTACTTTGATTATAAGAGGTGATGAAGTTGGGCCACGTGTAAAATATTGGGTAAGACCAGACATCATAAACCGTATTGAAGAAGGCAGTATAAAAGCGTATTACAATTCCACATTAAAAGAAGTACGCCAAGGGGAAATTGTAATTGAAACCCCGGAAGGCTCCATAACTATAGACAATGACTTTGTTTTAGCTTTAACCGGTTATATGCCTAATTTTGATTTCTTGATCAATATGGGGATAGCATTGTCTGACGATAATAAAAAGTTACCCCAATACAACCCAGAAACCATGGAAACCAATGTATCTAGCATTTACTTGGCAGGTGTAATCTGTGGTGGTATGGAAACCCATAAGTGGTTTATAGAAAACTCAAGAATACATGCTAAAATGATTATTTCCAGCATTCTTAAAGAGAAAGAGGTTAGCAAAGTATAAACGTCACACCCCCTTTTTCAGGGGGTGTGATTTCACTGTTCCGGGTATTATCTAGAGAGGTACAAAACAAGACATTTGTACCACCAAAGAACTGGAACAATGAAATACATTTATCCCAAACTACTATTTGTCTGTCTATCCGTAGCTATTTATTGTAATAATAAATCAGAAAAGGGAAACCACTCATCTAACGTAGAACATACCAACAACTATTCATTGTTGGTCCAACGCGGTGCTTTTCATTTTGATTCATTTGAAATTACTAAGAACAAAATCTCTCACATACCAGGCATTTCATCTAATTTTGAGACATCCACTATCAACGAAAAAAGTCAAACGTTTTTGGACAGTTTACAGACCTTGGGATTTTTCAAAAAACTAGAAGCTAAAGGCTTTTGGAACCTTAAGACCCGCTACGGCTCAGAAACATCTTGTACCAGTCAACTTATAGTGACCCTGACTACTAATGGAAAATCAAAAACCGTAATTTGCGATGATTACCAAACCGATTGTCCAGAGCTCATAAAATATATAGAGAAAAAAGTTGTTGAATTGGAAGGAAATGACTTAAAACGTATGTACTTGCCAGGATAAAACCATACCACTGAAAACTACACTAAAATTATATACCGTACCAAACTTTAGCCTATACAATCTTCTAGGCCTACTACTCTTATTGGGTTTTTCAAATCTTTATGCTCAGGATGTAGATGTGGACTCCACTAAAACCAACAACACGCAACGTGTTACGTTTTCCACTATTCCCAACAATAGGGAAGCATCATTAAAACCGTATTATGAGGCTTTAAAAAATGCCACTTTCGGTAGTCAGCGATTCTCAGTCTTTGAACAGCTGGCAGAGCTACACATCAAAAAAGGAAATACAGATTCCATTTTGCATTACGGCAACCTATATGTAAAAGAATTGGGCAATTGGGAAAAACCAGATTCTGAAAAACATTTACATTATGCCAGAGCTCATTACTTTTTAGGCATAGGCAGTCACTTTAATGGTCTATTGGACAAATCCGTAGAATGGCATATTAAGGGTTTACAAGATGCAGAGTCCGCCAATTCAAACGAGTTCCAATACAAGAACAAAATTGGTCTTGCCCATAACTATATTCTAAAACTAGAAAGCGACAAAGCGCTTGAAGTACTTACAAAAGCTATACTGGATTTCGGCACTGAGTTTCCCGACCTAACCATTAAATCCATTATATTTATAGGTAATGCCCATTTGGCAAAGCAAGAGTATGAGCTTGCTAAAAATCGATATGACGAGGCTTTACGTATGGCCACGGATTTTAAAGATTTTGAAAAAGAGCTTTCCGTAAAATTAGAACTTGGTAAACTTGCCGAAGCACAGGAAAACTATGAAAAGGCATTTCAAGACTATGAATCTGTTAGAAACCAGGCATTATCAAATGGTTTTACCGCTATTTATTTTGAAGGCTCTTTGCTGCTGGCTAAGTTGTATTATAAAGAAGAATTATACAAAATGGCAAATATTGCCCTAAGCTTTGCCTACATCAATGCCATTGATCGCGAAAACCTACAATTTCAAAGAGAGGCATTAATTATACAGGCCAGAAGTTTTGCCAAATTGGAAGATTACAAAAATGCCTATGCCGTAATGACCCAACTGTTTGGGATTAACAATCAAATAAACACAAAGCAACAGCGAGAGATCATAAAAGAACTTGAGATACAATATGAAACCTTAGAAAAGGAAAAAGCCATTTCTGATCTTGAGGAAGAACAAATAGAAAAGACTGCTGAACTGGAACGACAGAAAACCATTAAGAATGCTTTCCTTATTGGTTTCCTTATAATATTGATTCCCATAATTGCTCTGCTCTATGTGTACTATCAAAAAATACAGACCCAGAGCGAACTTTCTCGAAAGCAAGAAGAAATAAACATTCAGAAAGTAGCCTCCTTAAAACAAAAACAAGAACTAGACCTGATAAAAGCTTCTATGGAAGGGCAGGATGAAGAACGTAAAAGAATTGCCCAAGAATTGCACGATAGTATTGGCGGAAACCTAGCAGGAATAAAACTACAAGTTTCTACCTTGACCTCCGAATCCAACAAATGGAAAGAAATCAACGGGCAATTAGACGAAACCTATCAACTGGTCAGGGATATATCCCACACCCTAATTCCCGAAAAATTTAAGCAACGCGCCTTTTCGGATTTAATACGTGAATATATTTCATCAATTTCAAGAAGCGGAAAATTGAAAATAGGTTTCCATCCGCATCCCGAGGCCGACTTAAATGCAATAGACGAAAAGACTCAAATGGAGCTTTATAAGGTCATTCAAGAGCTAATGACCAATGCTCTCAAACATGCGGAAGCCGATAACGTAGATATTCATCTAAGCTTATTAAATAACGAACTGTCACTTCTTTTTGAAGACAACGGAAAAGGTTTTGATGTTTTGGAGGTTAAAGAGGGCATCGGTTTTGAAAATATACGCAGTAGAATTAAAGAATTGAACGGTAAATTTCACATAGACTCTTCTAAAAATAGGGGTTGCGTGATTTCTATAGAACTTCCTGTAAAAACAACTTCCCATGAAATATAACCTCATCATTGCCGATGACCATAAAATGTTCATAGACGGACTGCTAAGCATCCTGAACGATGCACCTGAATTTTCGGTTGCTACTACGGCCAGAAACGGGGCTCAAGTCATCAAATACCTAGACATTAATGGTACAAAGGACCTTCACTTGTTGATTACCGACCTCAGCATGCCAGAAATGGACGGTATAGAATTGAACCGCATAGTTAAAGAAAAGTACCCTACTTTAAAAACCTTGGTCGTAAGCATGCATATAGATGGGGGTATGATTGAAAAACTCATTCAAAACAACGTAGATGGTTACGTACCCAAAAATGCCGAAAAAGACGAACTTCTAACGGCCATGCGAACCATAGTGAAAGGTGAAAAGTATTTTTCACAGGAAATAAAACGTGCTTATACGGATGCTATGTTCGATAACAAAAAACAAGAAGAGGTACACCTTACAGACCGTGAAAAAGAAGTACTTAAACTCATAGCCAATGAATATACCACGCAAGAAATTGCAGACGAACTTTTCCTAAGCAAACACACCATAGAGAGCTACCGCAAAAATCTCATCTCAAAATTACAAGTGAAAAATTTGGCCGGACTCACTAAGCACGCCATTAAAATTGGACTTCTGAACTCTTAATTAAACAAAAAGTAAAATAAGGGTAAGCACCAGTCCGCCAAGAGCAAAATAAATACCCTTCTTAAATATAGGAGCTGTAGGTCTGAACATCCAAAAGGCAGATATTACGAAGAACAACAAGGAAGCTCCAAAGAAAATATTCAGAAAATATAGGGGCTGGCTAGAAGTTGCCTTATGTATTTTGGTCATCTTATCTAAAACAAACGGTAATTTTTTTTCGGTATAACTGGCCACCCCGGTTTTGCTGTCATACGTACCCCCCTCAAAATGAACTATATTACCTTCCTCTTTTTGAAGTTTAAAATGTTTTATTTTTAAAACCTTACCTACTTCATTGGCTTTAATGTTTGGTTTTATGGTCTTCTCAACAGCTACTTCTTTCTTAAGAAAATCGGTATTTCTGTAAATCAATACAATACCGCTAATTGCATACATGGCCATTATACCCGCCAAGAAAAAGCCTAGGTATCTGTGATAAGTACGCATTTTTTCTTCAGTTTTCCTTCCCATTTTAATTTTAGTTAGTTGATTTATCTTCGTCTTCCGGAATATTCCATTGCTTCGCCTTTACCGAAACCATAACTAAAGCCAAAAGTAATAAACCTACCACGTTGTCTCCGACTATAAGTTGAAAAAGTATCTTGGGTAATTTCGGATTCCTGTACCCGTGAGGCAAAAACATCTCTAACACCTAGACTGACCACTCCCTTACCTTTCAGTATTTTTCGTCGAGCACCGAGGTCCAAAAACAGGTTGTCACTGGTTTTCCCCTGTACAGTCTCGTAACTACTTTGGTAATTTCCCGTCGCTTCAAAATCTATGTCAGCAGGCATTTTAACCTTGGTCATAAGTTTAGCAGACCATCTATCCGCATTAAAATCGAAATTTAGGGTATCGAGGCCTCCTTCTCTTACAAATCGGTTATAATTTAAATCGGTCGTTGCCGTAAACCATTTTAGCGGACTATATTTTGCGTTGAACTCAACTCCTGTTGCTTTATTAGTTCCTATATTCTCAGGCTTGCTGATATTCACCTCATCTTCCAAAGTATTAATAGACTCAATTACGTCCGTAGTATAGCGGTGGTAAACACTTGCGTTCAATGAAGCTTTTTCAAGAATAAAAATACTGGTGACTTCATAAGAATCGGTAAATTCCGGTTGCAAATCTGGATTACCTTGACGGATATTGAAATTGTTCCTGATATTAAAAAACGGATTCAAATCCCATAAATCCGGGCGGTACACTCTTCGCGAATAGCCCGCTTGCATAGAAACTTTATCGGTAAACTTATAAGAGGTATGCGCGCTAGGAAAGAGATTGGAATAGTTCTGATCGTTCTCTTCATTCGTATTTTTTAGTAAGGTATTAAGGTTAGTCTGTTCCATACGCACACCTGCTTTTATGCCCCATTTTTCACCTTCGTAGGCCCCAGTACCGTAGAGAGCAAATACTTTTTGATCATATTCAAAAACATTGGTCAGGTTGGTGTCGGGCACATACAAACCACTTATCAGGTCTTCCACCTCATAATCGTTACTCACATCGTTCATTACATATTGACCACCAGCTTCCATAGTCCACTCTTCGGAAAAAGGCCTCGTGTAATCTAATTTAAACGTATACTCTGCCTCTTTAAATTCGGTTCGCGTACGCTGTACAGCATCTTGATCATTACCTGAAATAGTAACATCTTCAAAATCCGATGACTGATCCTTACCAAAGAAATTACCCAAGGCACTGAACAAAAGGTCATGATCCTCATGGTCCTTAAAATCACTTTTATATTGAAGCTCGTATTGATATTTTGGATTAGTAGCTTCCGTAGTTTCCGTACGCTCCCATTCAGAGACCAATTGATTGGCCGCGTCCCTAGCTTCAAACTTAGTTTGCGATGGCTGATCTTCTATTTCGTACGCAAAATTTCCCGAAAGGGTCAGTACGTTATTTTCGTTGATGTAGTAGTCAGTTCCTAAAATAATATTATAGAACTCCTCATTTCTAAACTCCTCACCTACTGAGGCAATTGATGTACCATCAACAAGATTTCGGTTTATGTTTTCTACATCATTTGGCAATTCTCTATATCCTGCACCTAATTGACTAAAGAGGTTAAAACGCTCCGTACGACGATTTAAGCTCAATCCAAAACTATGATTATCCGGTGAACCCGTATTTAAGCTAATAGACCCGTTAAAACCTTCACGCTCTTCTTTCTTTATGACGATGTTGATGATTCCCGAAGTACCCTCAGCATCATACTTAGCCGAAGGATTGGTAATAACCTCAACCCTTTCAATCATATCTGAAGTAATGGTACCCAGAGCATTTCCTCCTTCACCTGTAAGAATAGATGGTTTCCCGTTTATCAAGACTTGCACGCCTTGACTTCCCCGTAAACTAATTTGCCCTTCAATATTTACATTAACAGAAGGCACATTGTTTAAAACCTCCAAAGCACTTGCTCCCGTACTACTAATATCTTTGCCCACATTAAAGACACGCTTGTCTAACTTGAATTGGGTTCTAGATACTTCACCTTCTACCACAACTTCTGAAAGCTGTTGAGCATCTTGATTCAGTTTCACTTGCCCCATATCAATTCTTCCGTTTGCGGGCACGAGATTATCGAATCTTTTTTTCTCAAAGCCGATAAAACTAATTTCAATAAAGTAGTTCTGAGCGTCTGTCTTTAAACTAAAAGTACCATCATCTAAGGTGGTGGTACCTGTAATTCCTTTTTGTGTGTTCTTGTCGCCTACTAATACTGTTGCGAAAGCAACGGGCTGCCCTCCGGATTGCTCAATTACGGTTCCAACAATTTCAATTTCGCCATTCTGAGCAAAGTTTATGTTCGTAGCCAGCAAAGCCAAAAACAGTGTAAAAAAGGTAGAGGTAAATTTTAAATGCATGGTATAAGTTGTTTGGAATATAAAAATGCATAAAAAAAGCATCCAACAAAACTTAGAAACCTCTATTTAACAATTTTAACAATATTGCGTCATCCCGATAAATACGCTGAATCAGAATAATTTACACTATACGCTTAATCCCATTTCATGTTCTGTAAACGCACGGCATTCAAAATAGCTAAAAGCGCTACGCCTACATCGGCAAAAACGGCTTCCCACATGGTAGCCATTCCCCCAGCTCCAAGAATCATAACCAAAGCTTTGACCCCAAAAGCAAGAGCAATATTCTGCCAGACTATTTTTCTGGTAGACTTCCCTATTCGTATGGCCTGCGCTACTTTTTCAGGTTGATCGGTCTGAATAATAACATCTGCAGTCTCAATGGCCACGTCGCTTCCTAAACCGCCCATAGCAATACCAACATCGCTAGCCGCCAATACTGGGGCGTCATTTATACCATCACCAATAAAGGCTACTTTCGCTCCAGAGATATCCTTTAATTTTTCCACCTCATTAAGTTTATCTTCAGGTAAAAGTCCACCCTTGGCCCAATCTACATGAAGTTCTTTGGCCACCTTCTGTGTAATGGCATCCTTATCTCCGGACAACATCACAATTTTTGACACCCCAGTTTTCCGTATGCTCTCAATAGCGGCCTCAGCTCCATCCTTAAGTTCATCGGAAATAATCACGTAACCTGAAAACTTTCTATCAACAGCTACCATTACTATACTTTCTACAATAGCCTCCATTTCTTTAGGAACCGTTATTCCGTTAGCAACCATTAGTGCTTTATTTCCTACCAAAACGGATTTACCCGCTACAGTACCTGCCAACCCCTTCCCTGCTATTTCAAAAACGTCTTTTGCTTTACTACTTGCCCCTTCTTCCTTATACTCCAGAATGGCCTTTGCTATAGGATGGGTAGATTGTGCTTCAATGGCCATGAGATAATCCATAAAATCCTTCTCGCTTAAGGACGCGCCAGATTCTTCACTATTAGCATGCAAAATAATTTTTTTTATTTTAAACACACCCTTTGTTACAGTACCTGTTTTATCCATTGCCAAGGTGTTGATTTTGGTAATGGTATCTAGAAAGGAAGCGCCTTTAAACAGAATACCATTTCGGGAGGCTGCACCGAGGCCTCCAAAATACCCTAAGGGAATTGAAATAACCAAAGCACACGGACAAGAAATAACCAAGAAAATTAACGCGCGGTACAGCCAATCCCTAAAAACATATTCCTCTACAAAAAAGTAAGGTAACAAGGTTAGGCCAATAGCCAAGAACACCACAATTGGTGTATAAATTCTAGCAAACTTACGAATGAACAGTTCTGTTTTTGACTTACGGGCCGTTGCATTCTGTACCATATCCAAAATACGGGCAATGGAGCTATCTTTAAATTCTTTGGTTACTTCAACTTCAATAACCCCGTCTAGATTAATACTCCCGGCAAATACTTTCTCACCTTGAGCAATAGTAGATGGTTTACTTTCCCCGGAAATAGCCGCCGTATTCAAACTGGCTTTCGCCGATAATAATTTCCCATCAAGCGGAACCTTCTCACCCACACGAACTTGAATACGTTCACCAATTTTTACAGCTTCAGGAGCTACAGAAACCACGTCTCCGTTACGAAGCACCGTAGCCGATTTTGGCCTCACATCCAATAACGCCTTTATATTTCCTTTGGCCTTTGTCACGGCAGAATGCTGAAACAGTTCCCCCACTGCATAAAATAACATTACGGCCACACCTTCTGGATATTCGCCTATAGCGAATGCACCTATAGTGGCAATAGACATTAATAAAAACTCAGTAAAAAAATCTCCGTTCACAATGCTCTTCCAGCCCTGTTTCATTACCGGAAACCCCACGGGTATATAAGCAATACCGTACCAAACCACACGCACCCAATCCGTAAAAAAGGGTACATTAAAGACATCTAGAGCAATACCTCCCAGTAACAGTACAAAGCTAATAATGGCCGGAAGGTACTGAGCAAGTACCTTACTGGATTTTTCACTTTCATGATTGCCACAACAGCTCCCACAATCCCCATCCGAAGTTTCACCTGAATGTTCGTGATTATTTATATCCCGAAGATTGATCTTCTTCTTTTTTATCATTTTTTCTAAAATTGTAAGTTCTTAAATAACTTCCTGTAAACGTGTTACTAGAGCCACCCGTAATAAAATTTATTCCGAATAAAGCAAAGACCTCGAACGCGAAAATTATTAAGCGAAACGAGTTGCACTAGCAGTACAATTAGTTTAATGACTATGTTCTGCTTCTCCCTTTTTCATTTCCGCCATTAAATAGTAGGCGTTATTGAAAGCAAACTTAGATTGAGAGTCCGTTTCCGTCAAAAAATTAACAGCAACCCACCCATCATCTTCAGTACCTAAAGTTACTTCATGCGGAACAAAACTAAATGCGTCCCCTTCTTTTTCTATGCTAAAAACAAAACTTTTACCACCTTCCTTAGCAATGGCATTTTCGGGTATAGCTTTCTCCTCATTATTATCTATTTGAATTCTCCCTTTTATGTACATTCCGGGAATCAGATTTCCTTCTTTGTTTTCTATTTCAGCATGGACATGTAAAGCTTTAGGGCTTTGTTCAAAGGTTTTCCCAATAGAATAAATCTCTGCGGTCAATTCTTTTTCACCTAGGGATTGCACATAAAATTTCACGCTCTGCCCCTCCTTAATTTTAAAGACATCTTTCTCAAAAACCATAAGGTCCGCATGTACATGATGGGTATCTACAACCTCAAAAAGGTCGGTTTGAGGATCAACATATTGCCCTGTTTTCACCTTAACTTTTTGCACATGCCCTTCAATGGGGCTGCGCAATGCCACACGTTGGTAAATAGCTCCCTTTTCTACTCCGCCCGCATTTATATTTAACTGTTGCAATTGTGCGGCCAAACCTTTAACCCTACCTCGCGATGCCCGATACTCCGCTTGGGCTTTTTGAAAATTCAATCCACTACCAACCCCGGCATCATACAATTTTTGTTGTCTTTCATATTCGCCTTTTAAGAACTGACTATTGCTAAAAGCATCTAAATAATCGGTTTGTTTTTGAATGATATTGGGATGCGATAAATAAGCTACCGTCTGACCTTTGGCAACTTTATCGCCTTCAATAACCTCAATAGATACTACATTTGCCCCTACCACCGAGGTTATAGTGGCTTCGTTCTGAGGGGGCACCTCCAACTGTCCGTTGGCCTCAACATAACCACTCATATTTCGCATGTGTAAGGTATCGGTCTGCATTTGTAAAGCTTCAAACTGTTGCTGGCTCAGCATCACTTCTTCCTTTCCTTCTTCGTGATTACCGTTTTCTTCATGCCCATGGTTTTCTTTCGTAGCATTGTCTTTTGCTTTACTCTCTCCACAGGACGTAACTGCAAGCATCAAAAGCAAGAGAGCGATTATTGTGTATTTATATGGATTTTTCATGTTTCTAATGATTGAAATATTGTAATTCGTATATAGATTCTAAGTAATTGTCCAACGCATCAAGGGCATCCATTTCAGTTTGGATAGCATCCCTAATAATTTGGGTGAAGCCCACATAATCCACCGCACCTTCTTTATAGGCCAAAAGTGCTCCCTGGTGTTGTTGCTCTGCAAGCGGAAGGGCCTCATCCTTATAAAAAAACCAAGACGTTTTCCATTTTTGATAAGAAGTTAATGCTTGACGGTATTCGGACATTAATTGTCCTTGTTCAAAATTGGCTCTCGTTTTGGCAATCTCGTTATTGATTTTAGCAGATTTTTTCCTGCTACGAGCCGACCCCGAAAAGAATGGAACCGATACTCCGGCCTGGTAACTGTAAAAACCATCTGCTCCATTCACTTGCTGAAGACCTCCTTGCAAATTGAATGTAGGCAACAATTCCGCCTGCGCTGCTTTATAATCCGCTTGCGCTTCATCAATCCGTTTTTCCGATAATTGGTACTCCGGATGATTCTCTAAATCAGGTTGAACTTCAAATACCATGTCTACCTCATTACCTAATACGTCTGGTACCGAATAGGAAATTTCAGAAGCTAACCATAGGTTGAACCTTTGCAGGGCAATTTCATAATCGGCCTGAGCTTGCTGATACTTATTCTTGATTTGCAAAGCTTGATTCATAGCCGAAGCATATTCTAAACGAGAAATAGCTTCTACTTCGTAATTGAGTTCAATTGCCTTTTCGAATTGCGAATAGACGGAACCCAGCTTTTTATACAATAGGTATCCTTTCTTGGCTTTATATACCTTCGCCCAAGCTTTTTTCACCTCCTGTTCTACCTGAAGCTCCGATAGATTATAAGCCGCTTCCGCCAAAGCGACACGCTGTTGGTACAATTTTTTCTTTGCTCCAATCCCAAATACGTCTATCCTTTGTTGACCCAGACCTACCAACGTATAGACTCCACGGTCATCTGAAATTTCTTCGCCTCCACTAAAAACCTGTGTAGTTCCCAAATCGTAGATTTCGGCCTTTTGCACGGATTGTCGTTCTATTTCCAATTGCCCAGATTTCAGTAATGGATAATTTTGTTTGGCAGTCTCTACCGCCTTATCCAAGGAGATAACAGGTAAAGAAGTTTCCGTTTCTTGGGCCAACCCATTGAATCCCATCACCATAAAACCTACAACTAAAAGCGCGGTTTTTAATTGTGGTTTCAATTTCAGTTTTCGCTCTTCCCTATTTTCTACCCATTGATAAAAAATAGGAAGTATAAAGAGTGTTAATAAAGTAGAGGTCAACAAACCACCAATAACAACCGTTGCCAAAGGCCGCTGTACTTCCGCACCCGCCGAAGCCGAAATTGCCATTGGCAGAAAACCTAGAATATCCGTGAAAGCCGTTAGCATAATAGGACGTATACGTCTTTTTGTTCCTTCAACAATCCGGTCTTTTAAATTAGTAACCCCTTCTTCTTTTAACTCGTTCAACCCACTTATCATAACCAATCCGTTTAGAACCGCCACTCCAAAAAGCACAATAAAACCGACACCTGCCGAAATACTAAAAGGCATGTCTCGCAACCAAAGGGCAAATACACCACCAATAGTCGCCATGGGAATAGCCAAATAAATCATGATGGTTTGCGGAAGCGATTTTAAAGCGAAATAAATCAGAATAAAAATGAGCAGTAGCGCTATAGGGACTACCGTTTGCAGTTTATTACTTGCCCTTTCTAGATTTTCAAAAGCGCCCCCGTAACGAATGAAATAACCCGCGGGCAGTTTGAACTCCGCATCTAACTTTGCTTGAATATCCTCCACAACGGACTTCACATCCCTATCCCGAATATTAATCCCCACATAGGTTCTGCGGTTGGTATTATCCCTGCTTATCTGCATAGGGCCCGGCTCATAACTTACGCTAGCCAATTCCCGAAGTGGAACCTGAGAACCATCATCAAGATTCACGAACAGGTTTTGAACATCTTCAATACTGTTCCGGTTTTCTTCTTGCAAACGTACTACCAGATCAAATCGTTTTTCACCTTCAAAAATTACACCTGCCTTACTTCCGGCAAAAGCCGCCTGAATTAAACTATTCAATTGATTGACCCCCAGCCCGTATTGGGCCAATTTGCTTCGGTTGTAATGAATGGTTATTTGTGGGAGTCCACTCGTGGCTTCGACTTTCATATCTGCAACACCCGGAATATTAGCAATGAGTTTCCCCATTTCTTCGGCCTTACTGGCCAAAATTTCCATATCCTCACCAAAAATTTTAATAGCTACATCTTCACGAACTCCTGTAATCAGTTCGTTAAAACGCATTTCTATAGGTTGGGTAAATTCATAGTTAACACCCGGTAATATGCTAATGGCCTCTTTAATCTCATTTACCAATTCTTCTTTGCTTCGGCCTGACACCCATTCACTAGATGGTTTTAGAATAGCAAAAACATCCGCAATATCCATAGGCATAGGGTCTGTTGGAACATCGGCAACACCGATCCTACTTATGACGCGTTCCACTTCGGGAAACTTAGCCTTTACGATCTGTTCAATCTTTGTAGTTGTTTCTATACTCTCCGATAAGGAACTCCCCGGTTTTAGAATAGCATGGAAAGCAATATCGCCTTCATCCAATTGCGGTATAAACTCCCCACCCATACGGGTAAAGGCGAATATCGCCAATAGAAAAAGTACAATAGCACTCCCAATGATTATCTTAGACTTTGCCAGTGATTTCAATAAAAGAGGCTCGTAAACTCTTTCTACCCCATGTACAAAACGGTCTCCGTAAGATAGTTTTTGAGATTTTGGAGCTCTTAAGAACAAGGCAGAAATCATGGGCACATACGTAAGACACAAAATCATGGCCCCGATCATGGCAAAAATAAAGGTAAGCGCCATGGGCCTAAACATTTTACCTTCTACCCCTTCCAAAGCTAATATGGGCAAGAAAACGATTAGAATGATCAGCTGTCCGAAAAAGGCTGCATTCATCATTTTCTTTGAAGCATTTGCAGAAATCTCATCTCGTGTTTCTGCCGTAATAGCTTTCTTTTTTACCACATAAGAATACATGAGAAAGACCGTACCTTCTACTATAATAACCGCACCATCTACGATAATCCCAAAGTCTATAGCACCCAGACTCATAAGGTTTGCCCAGACATGAAAAACGTTCATTAAGATAAAAGCGAACAAGAGTGATAGCGGAATGGTAGACGCCACAATGAGTCCGCCCCGCCAATTGCCCAGTAAGAGAACCAGCACAAAGATTACGATAAGACCTCCCTCTAAAAGGTTGCCCTTTACGGTTCCAGTGGTCTCGGCAATCAGTTCGCTACGATCAAGAAAAGGCTTTACGCTTACTCCATCCGGTAAGGAATGCTGAATTTGCTCCATTCGTTCTATAACGTTCTCGATCACCTCATTAGAATTGGCTCCCTTCAGCATTAAAATCATGCCTCCTACAGCTTCCCCCGTACCGTCTTTGGTAAGCGCACCATAACGAACAGCGCTTCCCATACGAACCTCTCCTACATCCTTAATTTTAATTGGAACTCCGCTTACGGATTTAACCACCATATTCTCGATATCCGAAATGCTTCTTGCCAAACCTTCTCCCCTGATAAAGTTAGCTTGATGATTTCGCTCAATGTAAGCGCCACCTGTGTTTTGGTTGTTTCGTTCTAATGCGGAAAAAACTTCCGAAATGCTAATGCCTATGGCACGGAGCTCATCTGGATCAACGGCTACCTCATATTGTTTTTGATTGCCACCAAAGGCATTCACCTCTACCACACCGGGTACCATGGCCATTTGCCTACGGATGATCCAATCTTGAAATGTGCGCAAATCTGTTATGGAGTACTCGTCTTTATGCGCATCGTCTACTTCCAGTACATATTGGTAAATTTCACCAAGACCTGTGGAAATAGGCCCCATAAATGGCTCACCAAAACCTGCCGGAATTTGTTCCTGGATCTCTGGCAGTTTTTCCGCCACCAATTGCCTTGGAAGATAAGTACCTACCTTATCGTTAAAAACGATGGTCACGACGGAGAGACCAAAACGGGAGACCGAACGTATTTCCTCTACATTGGGCAAATTGCTCATGGCTACCTCCACCGGGTAGGTCACGAATTGCTCTATATCTTCAGTACCCAAGTTGGGCGACTGTGTAATGACCTGTACCTGGTTATTGGTAATATCAGGTACGGCATCTATAGGAACTTGGGTCATGCTCCAAATACCAGCACCAATAAGTGCTAGCGTGAAGAGACCCACAATGAATTTATTATGGATTGAAAAATCAATGATTCTATTGATCATATGGATTGCTATAATTCAGTTAGAAAATGTCTATTTCTGTCGAGAAATATTAACGACAAAAACTAGGGTAATGAAATCTGAAACGAATTCATTACAACAGGATACAGGTATCCTCTAAAAAACTGAATTATGCCCTGGGAGGTTGTAAAAGATCTAGAAAAATATCTTTGCCCAAACTATCAAAATGGGCTAATTCTTCTTGTGAAATTAATGGTTGAAAAGGCTCAAACGTAAAGATTGTAAAATTAACTGTATGTGTGTGACAACAATGACACATGCAAAATGGAGAACATAAATCGCTAGATGCGTGCCCATGATCCACACCATTATCTGCCGCTACCGTAACCTGATTATCGGTCACAATATCTGCGTCACTACAAGGTACTACATTGAGTGCCAAAAAGTAAACGGATAATATGATGGCGAATAATCTCACAATACAAAGATAGAAAGATTTTGTTGGTGATTGTCACCCAAACCATTAATTCACCACAAGACAAAGCCTTAAAACCTCTTTACGAATCATTTTAGACAGATTGTAATTTCCTTTATAATACCGCCAACAACCCATTCAATACAAACAGAAGAACAAAGGACCCTCACAAATTACAGATAACGCAACCACCACTTCTCCCTATGATTACTTTTGTAATTATCAAACCATGCACACAGGGGATAAAGAGCTACTATAAGTAGCACCCAAATACCATAAACAATACCTAAATTAAAACCATATCCTTGTAACCCCGGCTGCATTGTGACCCATAGATCCACGTACATATCCGATGCTTTAAAACCTGTTAATACTGCCGCAAACAGTGCCAGTAAATGAATAACATAAATATGAACGATATAAAAGAACATAGGTACACGACCAATAATTACCAATTTATTAAAAATCCATCCTTTCCATTTTTCGGCAAAGGCAAGAAGCATGATAGACGGCCCTAACGTAATAAGCAGGTACAATAGCGAAGGTGGGTATTTGGTCACCTTAAAAAAGGACATTGCCGTATAACTCCAAGAATCATGTGAAGTCCACAAATATGGGTCTCCATAACAATTCATTACGCGAAGTATTAAAAAGGCCGTTATAAGGCCTGAGCCAATTTGCAAGAGTATCTTAGTTCTAGTTTTACTATCAAAACGTTGTTTATAAAGTTCTCCAAAATAATAACCCAAGGGCATTACAAAAGCCCAAGGCAAAATAGAATAAGCCACAAAAATCTTCATATCTCCATAAGTCAATAATTTAAATTCATGGAGAAATGACCAAATACCGGCACTAAGGTTTCCGGTTGGTGCAAAAGAATCGAATAGATTATGTCCGGCTATGACCAAGACAGAAACTATCAACACCACTCTCTTAGGGAGGTGAACAAACCCTGCGAGGAAAATCATGGCTACACCAAGAATCCAAATAACCTGTAGTAAACTATATGATAGATCAAATTTAAAAAGCCATGCAAATTTTATAACCGTCAGTTCCAAAAAAATCAACCAAAAGCCTCGCTTTAGTAACCATTTTGACAAGTATTTCAAACCTTTTCGCTGGCCAACAAAAAAGGCAGAAGTTCCTGCTAAAAACACAAATACCGGTGCACAATAATGGGTAATAAATCTAGTAAAGAAAAGTGCACCGTTTGTTTGTGCTAAATCAGTTGGGTTAAAAAGAAAAGCATCGTAATGAAAATAATCCCGCACATGGTCCAAAGCCATGATTACCATAACCAAACCTCTTAACATGTCTATTGACTTAATTCGATTATTGGCGGTTTTAATCATGGTATTAATCCTAGAGAATTTAAAGTTTAATAAGTCCAAAAGAAACAACAAGTATCTTTTAGATATCATCAAGGTAAACTAAAAAAGAGGGTCTAAAACAATGTTCTTGTGTGCTGTACCCAATACTGTATAGGATGTAACTTTTGCGTTACGAATGGAGGTTTGTAGAATTAGTTTTATCGACTTTTAAAAATAGCACAATACTTCTCTCATAACATTTAAACAACGAAATAACCTGATATTGATTTATCTTTACGTCCTCAAAACCAATTAATGTCTTACTCACTCCTATCCTCACCTTTACAAGGTTTTACAGATGCAACTTTTCGTAACGCACAGCAGAAGTTCTTTGGAGGAATAGATACTTTTTACGCGCCTTATATTCGTTTTAACAGAAAGATGATTATTAAGGGTTCATACCAACGCGATCTGAACCCTGAGGTCAATACCAGCTTAGAGCTGATTCCTCAAGTAATGACCGCAGATGTTGAACATTTTTTGTTTGTGATTAAGTATATTCAGTCCTTAGGATATACCGAGCTTAATTGGAATTTGGGTTGCCCCTACCCTATGGTCACGAATAGCGGAATGGGTTCCGGTCTCATTTGCAATACCGAGAAAATAGATCATATTTTGGATCGCGCACATAACGAAACCGATGTTACCATATCTATGAAAATGCGTCTTGGGTATGACAACAGTACGGAAATATTAGATTCTTTTCCCATTCTAGAAAAATATCCTCTTAAAAACGTAGCCATTCACGCGCGTCTTGGAAAACAATTATATAAAGGTGGCGTAGACTTAGAAGCCTTTCAGGAGTGCATAAACGTCGCCAAACATACTTTATACTATAATGGAGACATTACAACCGTGGCGCAATTTAAAGCCATGCGAGAACGGTTCCCTTCTATTGAACATTTTATGATAGGTCGTGGTCTTATTGCAAATCCGTTTTTACCAAGTATGATACGCGCAAATACTACGGAATACCCTGATGACAGATGGAATATTTTTAGGGAATTTCATGATACCATCTATACGCAGTATGATGCCATGCTATCTGGACCAACTCCTATAAAAATGAAAATGCTGGGCTTTTGGGAATTCTTTTCCCAATCTACACACAATCCTCAGAAAGTCTATAAAGCGATTAAAAAGGCAGGCAATCCCTTTAAATATAAACAAGCTGTTGGAGAAATTATAGCTGCTCAGAAACGAGCCATCAGCTGAGAGGTTTCGTCAAATAGATTGAACCCAAAGAATCCCTATTAGTTGCTCCCATGTTGGCTTTAGTTCAAAAAGTAGCACGTATGGAAATCAAAAAAGCTCTTTAAACATAAGTTTAAAGAGCTTTGGATAAAATTGTGACCCCGGCAGGATTCAAACCTGCAACCCTCAGAGCCGAAATCTGATGCGCTATTCAGTTGCGCCACGAGGCCAATTTTATGCTAATTTCTGTTTTACTATGGCAGATATAGTTTTACCATCTGCTTGTCCGGCCAATTCTTTGGACACCATGCCCATAACCTTGCCCATATCTTTCATTCCTGATGCTCCAGTCGCATCTATAGTCTGTACTACTACTTTTTCAATTTCCTCTTCAGTAAGTTGCTCGGGTAAAAATTGTTCGATTACCGCTATCTGTGCCAGTTCTGGCGCAGCTAAATCTTCCCTACCTTGTTCCGTAAAAATGGCAGCACTGTCCTTACGTTGTTTTACCAGCTTTTGAACAAGTTGCACTTCATCTTCTTCCGTCATCTCCTTATCCGTCCCACTGGTCTGTGCCATAAGCAAGGCAGACTTAATGGCGCGCAGCGATTCTAAAGCAACGCTATCCTTTGCTTTCATTGCCGCTTTCATCTGCTCCATTACCTTTTGCTGTAAGCCCATGCTTTTTTATTTAGGACTGCGAAGATAAAAAATAAACCCGAAAAAAATCTAATTTTCTCGGGTTTAAGCTTGAGTTAGTTAAGTTTACTCTAAAATCTTTAATCTACGTTATCATGTAGAAAAGAATTGTTGGAACGCAACCTGATTTCATCGTTGCTATCCTCGCCTAGCGTGGTTCTTGAAACCTTGCTCTCTTCTCTTCTTGCATCGCTTAAATCGATACCTTGACGTCTGTATGCAGGCTCTTTTTCAATCTCATCAATACTGCTTACGCTGTTCTGAAATTTATAATTGAAATCCTTTAGTTTTCTTCTTCTTTCGTCCGCTCTTTCTCTTAGAAGATCATCAATTGGACTGTTCATAGGATCTACCTCTGCAGGTGCACTGTTCTGTGGAGCTTCTTCTCTCATCTCTACAGGCTTCACTTGCATTTTAGGCTCTTCCCTAACCACAGGTTTTGGTTGTGGTCTTGGAGTTGGCTTTGGAGCAGGTTTAGCATTTGTCAACTTTTCCTCCATTTCCATATAATCATCCAAACTATAGCGCTTTTCCCCTTTCTCATTATACTCTAGAACGGGAACAACTTCTATATGGCTGTCAACTTCAATATCCTTTACATCCTCATCTAAACTAAATGTGATTACATTCTCTTGCTCATCTTCATCAACTTCCTCCTTTTTAGCAAAAGGCATATCAAAGCTCATAGTGATCTGCTCCTCTTTTAACTTATCATAAGAAACAGTCATTGGATCAATAACCTCTATATCATTGATAGAATCTTGAGCATTTACAATAACGAAATCATCTTCAGAAGTATTTACCTCGGCAACCTCTTCTAAAACTTCTTCATAAAAAACATTGAAATTTTTAATGTAGCTAGTTGTTTCGATCAAATCCATGCCCGGCTCCTCTAGTACATCTTCCTCAAGAGTGTGCTTGATCACCGGGGGCTCTTCCTTTACTTTTTCGATAGGTAATTGATGGACTACATTTTTCCGTGACATTAAATCATGCTGAGCACGTTGCTCATCCTCTAATGTGTGGATAATTTTTTTTGTTTCGGTATTTACAATCTCGTCCTGTTGGTCAACATCAAAACCCGTAGCAATAATAGTTACGGCAATAGATTCACCTAAATCCTCATCTTCACCTACACCCATAATGATGTTGGCTCCATGACCCGCTTCAACCTGAATGTAGTCATTGATTTCACCTATTTCATCAATAGTAATTTCTTGTGAGCCAGAAACGATCAGCAACAATACGTTTTTAGCACCACTAATTTTATTGTCGTTCAACAACGGAGAATCCAAAGCCTTTGTAATAGCTTCATTAGCTCTTGCCGAACCAGTTGCCTGAGCAGACCCCATAATAGCGGTACCACTATTAGAAAGTACGGTCTTGGCATCTCTAAGGTCAATATTCTGAGTGTAGTGATGTGTAATTACTTCTGCAATACCTCTTGCTGCTGTAGATAATACTTCATCCGCTTTAGAGAAACCTGCTTTAAAGCCAAGGTTACCATATACTTCACGAAGTTTGTTGTTGTTTATAACAATCAACGAATCTACATTGGCTCGCAATTTTTCAATCCCTATACGTGCTTGTTCACAACGCATTTTACCTTCAAACTCAAAAGGCATAGTAACGATACCCACGGTAAGCACGTCCAATTCCTTTGCTTGTTTTGCGATAACTGGAGCAGCACCTGTTCCGGTACCACCACCCATACCAGCGGTAATAAATATCATTTTGGTAGTAGTGGCCAACATCTGTTTAATCTCCTCCATACTTTCCAAAGCGGCCTGTTCACCTACCTCAGGGTTGGCACCAGCACCCAAACCTTCTGTTAGTGAAACACCTAATTGTATTTTTGTAGGCACAGAACTGTTGTTCAAGGCTTGCGAATCTGTATTACAGATTACAAAATCTACGCCGTTAATGCCTGACTGAAACATGTGGTTGATTGCGTTGCTACCACCGCCTCCTACGCCAATTACTTTAATTACATTGCTTTGATTCTTTGGAAGATCGAAAGATATTCCATCAAATTCCGTGTTGTTGTTCATAGTGTCTTTTATTACTGGTTAATGTGTGTCTTTCTTTACTCGGCGTTATCCAAAAAATCTTTCAACTTCTCAGACCATTTATCAAATACCGATTTGCGTTCTTTTTGAACTTTTGCCGCATTTTGTTGTTGATGTTCTTCCTCTTCATGGCCCGCCATAACAAGTTCTCCCTCGTCTACAAGCTCTTCTTTAACTTCAACAGTCTTACCTTTTTTTTCATTCGCCACTGCGTTCATCAATAGACCAACGGCCGTAGCGTATAGAGGACTGGCGATCTCGGCATCTGAATCGCCTGCCAAATGTTCATTAGGGTACCCAATACGTGTATCCATACCCGTAATGTACTCTACCAATTGCTTTAAATGTTTTAGCTGGCTTCCACCACCTGTAAGCACTATACCTGCAATTAGTTTCTTTTTTTGTTCATCATGTCCGTAATTCTTGATTTCGGCATAGACTTGCTCTATGATCTCAACAACACGTGCATGAATAATTTTTGAAAGGTTTTTAAGGGTTATCTCTTTAGGCTCCCTACCACGTAAACCGGGTATGGAAACTATTTCATTATCCTTATTTTCACCTGGCCAAGCCGAACCGAACCTTACCTTTAAAAGTTCTGCTTGTTTTTCGATAATAGAGCATCCTTCTTTGATATCTTCGGTAATTACACCGCCTCCAAAAGGAATTACTGCAGTGTGCCGGATAATACCATCTTTAAAAATAGCCAAATCCGTTGTACCACCACCTATATCGATCAATGCCACACCGGCCTCTTTCTCTTCTTTGCTCAAAACGGCATCTGAAGAAGCCAAGGGCTCCAATGTTATATTTCCTAAATCCAGACCTGCGCTTTTGATACACCTGCCCACATTTTTGATTGAGGAAACCTGTCCTACAACCACATGAAAGTTAGCTTCTAAACGACCACCGTACATGCCGATCGGCTCTTTGATCTCTGCCTGTCCATCCACTTTATATTCCTGTGGAAGCACATGAATGATTTCCTCACCCGGTAACATCACCAATTTATAGACCTGGTTACAAAGCTTATCTAAATCATCATCATTGATAACCTCTTCAGAATCCGGCCTAGTGATATAATCGCTATGGTGCAGACTTCTAATATGCTGACCCGCTATGCCAACTACAACAGACCCGATTTTCAATCCCGAATTGACTTCCGCCTCTTCTACTGCCTGTTGTATGGACTGTATGGTCTGCGTAATGTTATTAACAACACCACGGTGCACCCCTAAACTTTTAGATTTACCGATGCCCAGAACCTCAATTTTACCATACTCGTTTTTCTTACCGATTATGGCAACAATCTTGGTTGTTCCAATGTCCAATCCTACCGAAAAATTACCTACTTCCATAACTTATATTTTGGTGCACACTACTTGATTGTTAAACTCTAAACTAACAACATCATAGTTCTGCAGAGTTTTGTCTTTATTTGCTTTGGCATAAAATGCCTTGAAATTGCTAAACTTTTCTTTCAATCTGTCTACATCTCCCAAATTGACAACAAACTCTTCGGTTCGAAAACGAAGCTGGTATTTCTCTTCATTTTCGATATGTAACCCAATGATGTTCTTCTTTAGAAAATCGTCTGTATTGATATAGTTCAAAATTTTATAGACATCCGCTAAGCCTTCATCCGTTATCCGGCCTGTAATTATAGGCACGCGTGCTGAATAGCTATTTGACAACGGCATTCTCTTTCCGTCCTCATCAAGATAAAATTTTGAATCCCCTTCTATACGTCCGATTGGTGTGCGTTGAATAATCTTCGACGCTAATTCACCGCTTACTGTAAGATAAACTTGGGCACTTTTTACCATTTTGTTGGCCTCAATGGCCTTCTCGATGGTATTCAAAGCTAATTTTTCTTTGGGCACGTTTTCAAGACTACCGAATTTTTGTATTAACAATTTATTAACCGAACCTTCGGTGATGAATAAATTTTGATTTTCGACGAATTCAATCGCAATACCCTTTACGTTTTTCTGAGCACTTCTTTGGTTAGAAAACGCGTAAAGCCCCGTTATTACAACGACTGAAGCTAACAACTTTATGTAGTTATAATTAATACGCATCTTGTAATTCTTTTGTAATCTTACTTACTTCCAAACCTATATCTCCTGCACCCATAGTGATAAGTACTTGCGGATTTTGTTCTTTTATTTCATTTATTAATTTGGATTTCTGAATTGTTTTTACTTGGGTACCTTTCATTTTCTCCAACAACCATTCCGAAGTTATTCCTTCTATAGGTTTTTCTCTTGCAGGATAGATATCCAACAACAAAACACTATCAAACTTTGAAAGGCTTTTCGCAAATTCATCCGCAAAATCTCTTGTTCTCGAGAAAAGATGGGGTTGAAAAATTGCCAATGTTTTTTTATTTGGATGCATTTCCGTTACCGCATCATAAACTGCATTTATCTCTGTAGGATGATGCGCATAATCATCTATAAAAACAAAATCTCCTGTATTAATTTTATATGAAAATCGTCTTTGCACACCTTTAAATGATGCCAGTGCATTTGCCAATTTCTCTGCAGGTACACCGGTATGCAATGCCATAGCAAAAGCTACCAGTCCATTCAACAAATTATGCCTTCCTGGCTTGTTGAACTTCACATCCACCAGTGTAGTGTCCGGAGTTCTCAAATCAAAAATATAGCTTCCGTTCTCGATTTTCAGGTTGGTAATACAGTAATCCGCGTCATCATCTATTCCATAGGTAAGACCTTTTAGAGGCAGACCCTTTCTCACAAAAAGCGCTCCATTTGGAGCCAACCTATTGGCAAATTCCACAAACGATTTTTGCAATTCTTCTGGGTTACCATAAATATCCAAATGATCAGCATCCATTGATGTGATGCAAGCCACATTAGGAAACAACCTTAAAAAAGACCTATCAAACTCATCTGCCTCTACAACAGAATAATCAGTGCCCTCAAAAACAAAATTGCTGTTGAAATCTTCCGAAATTCCACCTAAAAAACCAGTAAAACTTACTCCTGTTTCTTTTAACAAATGCGCTAAAATACTTGTAGTAGTGGTTTTACCATGTGTACCCGCAACCGCCAAGCAGAAGCTTCCTTTGGTAATCAACCCTAAAACTTCGGAACGTTTTTTTATCTCAAAACCATTAGTCAGGAAATATTGATACTCCGTATGTTCAACAGAAACTGCAGGTGTATAAACTACAAGCGTGTTTTCTTTCTTTTTGAACCGGTCCGTAACTACACTAATATCATCTTGGTAATGAATATCTATATCTAGATTTGAAAGCTCTTCCGTAAGTGGTGTTTGAGTTTTATCGTAACCTGCAACGTTCTTCCCAATAAACTTAAAATAACGCGCCAAAGCAGACATACCAATACCTCCGATGCCAATAAAATATACGTTATGTATCTGTTTTAAGTCCATTTCTTTCAATTCTCATGCCTTTATTTACTGGTGGCATTCCCAATTAGTTTTTCTATTTCGTCCACGATATCTTTTGTTGCATTAGGTAACGCCAACTTTTTTATATTTTCAGCTAGGCTCTTTTGCATTTCCTTATCTTGAAAAAGATCTGTAAACACTTTTTCAAACTTCGCATCCAACTCACTTTCTTTCAATAATATTGCTGCATCCTCATTAGCCAGAGCACGAGCATTTTTTGTTTGATGATCCTCTGCCACATTGGGAGAAGGAACAAATATTACCGGTTTCCCCACAATACACAGTTCCGAAACCGAACCTGCACCGGCACGTGATATAATCGTATCGGATGCCGCATAGGCATAATCCATCCGGTTCATAAAATCAAGCACCTTAACCGTATCCGAATTATACTTAGCATACTCATCTATATACAGTTTACCACACTGCCAGATAAGCTGTACGCCTGTTTTTTGAAAAAAATCAAGGTTATCAGCTATCAATTGGTTGATTCTTCTTGCCCCAAGACTCCCTCCTAAAACCAATAGTGTAGGCACTCCTGTTTTTAATCCAAAGAAATCCAACGCTTCATTCTTATCGGCTGTCATTTCAACTAAATCTCCACGAACGGGATTTCCTGTCTTTACAATTTTATGTTTCGGAAAAAACCGATCCATTTCATCATAGGCCACACAAATTTTAGCCACTTTATCTTTCAATAGTTTATTGGTTATACCCGCGTACGAATTTTGCTCCTGCAATACACATGGCACACCTTTTCCAGAAGCCACACGCAACATAGGACCACTAGCAAAGCCTCCTGTGCCAATAACGGCATCGGGCTTGAACCTTCGTACTATCTTACCGGATTTCATCAAACTACTTATCACTTTAAATGGAAACATTAAATTTTTAAGGGTCAGTTTCCGTTGTAACCCACTAATCCATAACCCTTCAATTTCGTAACCAGCTTGAGGCACTTTTTCCATCTCCATTCGGTCCTTAGCGCCCACAAATAAAAATTGCGCGTCCGGATGCCTCCTCTTTAATTCGTTCGCAATGGCGATTGCTGGGTAAATGTGCCCACCTGTTCCACCACCGGATAGTATGAATTTATAATTGCCCACTTAGTACTTCTAAAGGATTCGTTTCATCTATATCTGCGGAAGGTTTTTCCGCATTTGAATTTTTATTACTCACACTCAAAATAATACCAATAGCCAAACAGGTCATCCAACTACTAGTACCCCCACTACTTATCAACGGTAGGGTCTGTCCTGTAACGGGAAAAAGCTCTACCGCTACGGCCATATTGATCAAAGCCTGAAAAACGATAGGAAGCCCCACCCCGAGGGCTACAAGTTTTCCAAATATTGAACTACTACCATTGGCCACCACTACAATTCTAAACAACAAAAACATGTAAAAGAACATGAGTGCAAAACCACCCACCAGACCATATTCTTCTACGATTATGGCATATATAAAATCTGATGAACTCTGCGGCAAAAAGTTCTTTTGAATACTTTTCCCAGCTCCTTTACCTACAATACCACCTGTAGCAATAGCAATCTTTGCACGTTCGATTTGATAATCTGCTTCAGTATCTTCTGAATCGGCAAAATTCTCTACCCTACTTATCCACGTATCTACACGATTGGGAAACAACCCCGGAATAGCCTTGGCCGTTAGTATAAAAAATGCAAGACTCAACACACTTGCACCTATTATCCCCATTAAATACTTAAGTGGATAACCTCCTAAAAAGCATAACAAAAGTACCATGGAAAATATAATGGCCGCGGTAGAAAAGTTTGCCGGTAAAATGAGGGCTACCGTTAGAAAAACGGGAATCCACAATGGCAAAATACTCTCCTTAAATTTCACTTCTTTAAGACGAATCTTACTGAGATACCTTGCCACATATATCATTAGCACAACAGCAGCCAGGTTGGATGTTTGAAACGAGATACCAACTAGCGGCACACTGATCCACCTACTAGCATTGGCACCATCTATAGTTGTACCCTGAGCTAGGGTAAAAACTAACAAAACCAACACTATAGGCATTGCAATAAGTGATAGACCCTTAAAGAAATGTGAAGGAATACGGTGTATTCCAAATATAATACCAAAACCCAAAGACAATAGCAATGCATGTTTTACCAAATACCCAAAAGTAGTTCCGTTCCCCACTACATAGACCAAGTTACTACTGGCACTATATACTGGCAAAAACGAAAACAAGCCCAAAAGGGCCGCAACGGCCCAAATAGCTTTATCTCCTTTTATTTTTTGAAAAAATGCGTTCACTTATTACTCGTATTTATAATGTTTTTACCGCTGCTTTAAACTGATCTCCACGGTCTTCATAGTTTTGAAACAAATCAAAACTGGCACAGGCAGGAGACAACAATACCGTATCTCCACGTTCTGCTATTTTGTAAGCAACCTTCACTGCTTCTTCCATGGCAAAAGTTTCTACCATAAGGTCCACAACGTTACCAAAGGCGTCTTTAATTTTCTCATTATCCAAACCTAGACATACTATAGCTTTTACTTTTTCACGTACCAATGGCATTAATTCTTTGTAATCGTTGCCTTTGTCCTGTCCACCAACAATCCACACAATAGGTGTTTTAACGCTATCTAATGCATAGAACACAGAGTTTACGTTCGTTGCCTTAGAATCGTTTATGTATTGTACATGGTGTATTTTCAATACGTTTTCAAGACGATGGGGCGCTCCTTGAAAATTAGCGATACTCTCACGGATCGATGCTTTTCGTATACCTACTAATTTTGCCGCAGTCATTGCCGCCATACTGTTTTTTAAGTTGTGTTTTCCTTCTAGTGCTAATGTCTCTTTTGTCATTTTCAGTGTCTCGTTAGTTGAGTTCAGTATTATGTTGTTGTTCTTTAAATAAGCTCCTTCGTCCAGTTCTCGCGCAATGGAAAAAGGGAGCAGTTTTGATTTAACGGGGTGCTTTTCAAGCCACTCAACGATCACAGGATCGTCTGCGTCGTATATTAAAAAATCGTCTTCGGTCTGGTTCTGCGCTATGCGGAATTTTGAAGCGACATAATTTTCAAATTTATAATCGTATCGATCTAAATGGTCCGGAGTAATGTTCGTTAGAATGGCGATATGCGGCTTAAAACCCACTATACCATCCAACTGAAAACTACTGATTTCAAGAACATAAAAATCAAAATTGTTCTCCGCTACCATTTTGGCATAACTGTCACCAATATTACCTGCCATACCTACATTTGCCCCACCTTCCTTTAAAAGGTGATTCGTTAACATAGTTGTGGTGGTCTTACCGTTGCTGCCGGTAATTCCGATTAAAGTGGCATCTGTATATTTTGATGCAAACTCAATCTCTGAAATAACCGGAATACCTTTTTCCCGTAATGCTTTTACCAATGGAACCATATCCGGTATACCCGGGCTCTTCATTACCAAATCGGCATTTAGAATTTTTGCTTCGGTGTGCCTTTCAGCTTCCCAATCAATATCAAAATGTTCAAGAACGTTTCTATATTTCTCTTTAATTTTTCCTTTATCGGATACAAAAACTTCGTATCCTTGTTTTTTCCCTAAGATGGCGGTACCTACTCCACTTTCGCCTCCTCCTAAAATCACCAACCTTTTCATCTTATCTTACTTTCAGGGTAACGATGGTAATAATGGCCAGTAAAATACCTACAATCCAAAAGCGGGTTACAATCTTACTTTCATGATACCCTTTTACTTGGTAATGGTGATGGATGGGCGACATTAGAAAAACACGTCTTCCCTCTCCAAATTTCTTTTTGGTATACTTGAAATAACCCACCTGTATCATAACCGATAAAGACTCGGCAAAGAAGATTCCGCATAAAATGGGAATCAGTAATTCTTTTCTAATGATGATGGCAATTACAGCAATGATTCCTCCTATAGTTAAACTACCGGTATCTCCCATAAACACCTGTGCAGGAAAGGCATTGTACCAAAGGAACCCCACCAGTGCACCCACAAATGCGGTTATAAAGACCACCAATTCTCCCGAATTGGGTATAAACATAATATCTAGATAATTGGAAAAAATGACGTTACCGGACACCCATGCAAATATGCCAAGTGTAAACACAATTATGGCCGATGTACCCGCTGCCAGCCCATCAATACCGTCAGTAAGATTGGCCCCATTGGACACCGCTGTTACAATTAGTATGACGATAGGAATGAATATTAACCAAGCATAATCTCTTGCACTTTCTCCGGCCCAGCCGATAAAATCGCTATAATCCAACTCATTGTTCTTGAAAAAAGGAACCGTAGTCCTTACAGACTGAATTTCTTTCCCCATGACATCACGTACTTGAAGTTGCTCCGTAATCATTGTACTGGAATCCTCCCTCATGGTTACCCCAGGGTGAAAATATAGCGTTGCCCCAACACCAAGACCCAATACAACTTGCCCCAAAACCTTAAACCTACCTTTAAGTCCGTCTTTGTCTTTTTTGAACACTTTAATATAATCATCGGCAAAGCCAATAAAACCCATCCAAAGCGTGGTGACAATCAATAAGATGATGTATATATTATCCAGCTTGGCAAACAGGAGTACCGGAATTAAAGTGGACATGATAATGATGAGTCCTCCCATAGTTGGAGTTCCCGCCTTTTGTTTTTGCCCATCAAGACCAAGGTCCCTAACGCTCTCCCCTATTTGCTTCTTTTGAAGAAAAAGAATAACACGCTTCCCGTATACCGTAGCGATTATTAGCGAAAATAAAATAGCCATAGCCGCCCTAAAGGTGGTGAACTGAAACAAGCTCGCCCCTGGCAACTGGTATTGTTTTTCTAAATATTCGAATAGGTAGTATAGCATCTTTTAAGCTTCTAGTCTTTTACTTATTTGGTCTTCGTTATTTATCCAAGCTCTTGAGAACGTCTTTGACCATTTCAAAATCATCAAAGTGAATACGTTTTCCGTTGGTTTCTTGATAGGTCTCATGACCTTTACCCGCAATGAGTATAATATCATCGGCATTAGCCAATTGGCATGCCGTTTTTATAGCCTGCTCCCTATTTTCTATGGAGAGGATTTTCTTTACATTCTGTGGCTCCACCCCTTCTTCCATAGCTTCAATTATGGAAGATGGCGATTCACTCCTTGGGTTGTCCGAAGTGAAAATTGCCTTGTTGCTCATTGCCGAAGCAATATGACCCATTACCGGACGCTTTGATCTGTCTCTATCGCCACCACACCCCACAACGGTGATGACGTTTTCATTTCCAGTTCTCAAAGTGCTGATTGTTTCCAACACATTTTTTAGCGCGTCCGGCGTATGGGCATAATCAACTATGGCAGTAATCTTTTTACTCGATATAAAATATTGAAAACGACCGTCTACATTATCTAGCTCGCTTAGCAACCTTAATGTTTCCAATGTTTCCATTCCCAATAAATCCGCGGTAGAGAAGATGGCCAACATGTTATAGGCATTAAAATGACCTATTAATCTAGACCATAATTCATGCTCGTTTATTTTTAAGAGCGTACCATTAAACTGGCTCTCCAATACTTGCGCGCGATAATCCGCATAAGTTCTTAGCGCGTAGGTATATTTCTTTGCTTTTGTATTCTGAAGCATGACAGCCCCGTTCTTATCATCAATATTGGAAATAGCAAAAGCACTTTTCGGCAATTGATCAAAGAGAATTTTCTTAGTATCCCTATATTCGGCAAAGGTTTTATGATAATCTAAATGGTCATGGGAAAGATTCGTAAAAATAGCCCCTTCAAAGACCAATCCTTGTGTTCTTTTTTGATGGATACCATGTGAACTCACCTCCATAAAACAAAACTCCACACCAGCCTCGTTCATTAGGTACAGGTGCTCATTTATTGTCAATGCATCAGGAGTAGTATGGCTTGTGGCATAAACTTCTTCATCCACCATTATTTTGATGGTTGATAAAAGACCCACCTTGTAACCTGCTTTTTTAAACAACTGGTACAACAGACTGGAAATAGTAGTTTTACCATTTGTACCCGTTACACCTACCAATTTTAAATTCTTGGACGGGTTTCCATAAAAATTAGATGCCATCATAGCCAATGCCGTGTTACCATCTTTCACCTCTACATAAGTAACACCATCTACTGTTTGATCAGGTAATGTTTCACACACAATAGCTTTTGCTCCAAGGTCAATTGCCTTTGCTATGTACAAATGCCCATCCGTTACCGTGCCCTTTATAGCCACAAAAACATCGTCCATTTTAACCTTTCTAGAATCAAAACAGATAGCATTCACCAATACATTGGTAGAACCGATTACATCGGTCAGGCTTGCCCCGAACAATATGTCTTTTAACAACTTCACGATAGCTCTAGCGTAATTTTTTTGGTATCCTTGATATTCGTTCCCTGTGAAACAGACTGTCTTTTTACTTTTCCATTACCCCTTACCTCTACTTCTATCCCAAGGTTTTCCAAAATTGAAATAGCATCCATACCGCTCATACCCTTTACATTGGGCACTTGCTTATAGTTCTTTTGTGCTTCGGCGTAATATCTTTGATACGATTTATCCAATCGTTGATCTTTCATCTTTTCCATATCTACCTCATCCACTAATGGCGAAGTAGCGTATACCTTCTGAGCAACTGATTTAAATACCGGCCCAGACACATCCGCACCATAATAACCCACACTCTTATCAGGCTCGTGAATTACTACTATGCAAGAGTACTTTGGATTTTCCGCTGGAAAATATCCCGCGAAAGAGGATATATATTTCAGCTTATCCGGATCCTTAGATACATAGTTCTTTTGTGCCGTTCCCGTTTTACCTGCCATTGAAAAATTAGGGGAATACAATCCATGACCTGTACCGTATTTCTTTTCCACTACATTTTTCAACAACTCTTGAACCTTTGCCGCAGTTTCTTTAGAACAAACCGCTTCATTAATAACTTCTTTATCAAACTTTTGAATCGTTTGATCCCACTCCTTTACTTCTTTGATCAACCTTGGTTTTACCATTTCACCATCATTGGCTATAGCATTATAAAAGGTTAATACTTGCAAAGGCGTCATAGAAACTTCATACCCATGAGACATCCATGCTAAAGAAATACCGGACCAACCCTTATCTCCAGGAAACCTGATAACAGGCTCTCCCTCGCCCTTTATAGGCAAATCAAGCTTTTTATTAAGGTTCATACGCATTAAACGGTTGACGTACTTTTCAGGATCGTTCTTGTAATTATTGTGAATCATTTTTGCAAATGCCGTGTTGGACGAAACCTCAAAAGCATGACCAGCAGAAATTTTTCCATAACCACCCCATTTAGAATCCTTTACAATCCTATCATAAATCTTCCATCTTCCCTTTTCCGTATCGATCACCGTACTGGTATCAATTACTTTATCCTCAAGAGCCGCAACCAATGACATAAGTTTAAATGTAGACCCAGGCTCGCTAGATTCCCCAATAGCATAGTTCAAACGCTCATAGTATTTACCAGCCTCCGTTCTACCCAAGTTTGATATGGCTTTCACCTCTCCGGTCTCGGTTTCCATAACAATAACACAACCGTGATCCGCCTTATAATGCTCTAATTGCCCCAGCAAAGCGTGGTGGGCGATATCTTGAATATTAATATCGATGGTAGACACCAAATCATACCCATCTTTAGGCTCTACGATATTCTCCCACCCGATTGGCTTCCACTGGCCTTTGGCAATCTTTTGCTTTAATCTTTTTCCTTGAACTCCTCTTAAATACTCCCCATAAGCCCTTTCCAGGCCCACGCCAGAATAATACCCTTCATCATCTACATTTTCATAGCCTACACTACGTTCGGCAATTTTACCCAACGGATGTTCCCTTACGGTCTTCTGCTCAATGATCAATCCACCCTTGTACGGACCTTTATTGAATAGCGGAAAATCCTTAACCGTTATATATTCGGAATAATCCAGATTTCTTGCGATAAGCGCATATCTGTTTTTATTCACTTTAGCCTTCCGCAACAATTTCTGATAATGAGAAGATGGTTTTCCCAACATTTTTGACAAAGAATTGGACAGAGGCACAATATTCTCTCTAAAATTCTCATCACTTACCGTAACCGCATCAAAACGAATTGTATAGCGAGATACCGATGTTGCCAAAAGACTACCATCATCTGAATAAAGATTACCACGATTAGGCGCTATAGTGAACATCTTCTCAGTGCGCTCCATAGCCAAGGCCTTGTACTTATCGCCCTGCACAAACTGGATATTCACCAATTTAAACAGTACCGCGATAGCGAACAGGAACATGAACGCTGTTACAACGTACAACCGGGTCAATATGCTTTTTTCGGTTACGGCCACTATTCTTCTTTCTTATTCGATTTAACTTTTATTTGCTTAGGCGGCACCTGCGAAGGAAACAACCCTTTTTCTGCAACAATATTCATTACGGTAGACTCCAGCTTTAACTGTTGCACATCTGAACGCGCATCTACAAATTCATTACGAAGTTCTTTCACCTCTTCATTAAGAGCCGCTATTTGGTGTACCTTTCTATCCGCACTATGCGAACTACCGATCATAACCGTTGCCAAGAAAGAGGTAAAAATGATGAACAACCAGTTTTTAGGAGCATCATCACTCACTAAAAACCTACCTTTTAATATGTTCAACAAACCTTTTTTCATATTTCTCTTCTCCCCTTTCAATTCTCTTACTATACTTTTTATATGCGTTCCGCAATTCTTAATTTAGCACTGCGAGCGCGATTATTTTTTGAAATTTCTTCCCTAAATGGAACTACCAATGGACCTACTTTCTTAAACGGAACATCTATATTTCCATAAAAATCCTTTGGCGCCTCACCTTGAAACTGTCCTTCTCGTATAAAGCGCTTTACCAAGCGATCCTCCAAAGAGTGATAGCTTATTATGCTCAACCGCCCACCTACATCCAACAACTCTGGAGTTTGCAATAAAAATTCCTCTATTACCGCAATCTCTTGATTTACCTCAATACGAATGGCCTGATAAATCTGAGCCAATATTTTATGTTCTTTAGCATTGGGCAAAAACGACCGCAATACCTCCTTTAATCTTTCAGTAGTCTTGATCGGCTCTTCTTCACGCTTTGCCAAAATAGTTTTTGCCATGGCATTCGCATTTCTCAAATCGCCATACTGAAAAAGAACTTTTCTTAAATCGTCATAATCATAAGTATTGACCACATCATACGCAGATAAGAGATTTCTCTTACTCATACGCATATCCAAATCAGCATCAAAACGGGTGGAAAACCCTCGCTCCGCTTTATCGAACTGATGTGACGAAACACCAAAATCCGCCAAAATCCCATCTACTTTCCGAATGCCATAGAACTTCAAAAACTGTCTAATGAACCTAAAATTCTCATTAATCAGTGTAAACCTGGGATCCCCCAAAGCATTTGCAAGCGCGTCTTCATCTTGATCAAAAGCGAACAGTTTCCCGTCACTTCCCAATTGCTTCAATATTTGCTTAGAATGTCCGCCGCCACCAAAAGTGACATCAACATACACGCCGTCTTCTTTTATATTGAGCCCGTTTACCGACTCCTCTAACAAAACTGGATTATGATACATAGCTTTCGTCATCTCCGTCATCCCCCATCACCTCTTCTGCCAATTCGGCAAAATCCTCTGCGGTTTCTTCTAATACTTTTTCGTAACTTTCCTTGTCCCAAATCTCAATAATGTTGATTGCCGAGCTCAACACCACCTCTTTTGATATATTCGCTATCTCCACCAAATTCTTTGGTATCAACATTCTACCCGTTCCATCAATCTCAATAACTTTGACCCCAGCAGAAAAGCGGCGTATAAAGTCATTGTTCTTTTTCTTGAAACGATTTTTCTTGTTCATCTTCTCCATAAGAAGATTCCATTCCTCCATTGGATACAGCTCCAAACAAGGCTGAAAAACAGACCTTTTGATCACAAAACTCTGATTTAGAATAGGAGCCATCTGATTTTTTAGGGCAACTGGTATCATTACCCTACCTTTGGCATCGGCCTTACAATCGTATGTTCCAATGAAATTGATCACTTAAAAAAGCTGTTTTACAATACTATAACTCAAAATTACACATTTTATTACCACATTTTACCACTAATTACCACTTTGTTAATAACTAGTGGCTTTTGGGCATAAATTGTGGTTAAGTTTGCTCCTAAAAAAAGTGTGTTTTTCAATAGCGAATAAAAAATAATGGTCAATTCTCGCTTTATTGAACTATACTTGTATAAATGTCATTATAGGATAATGCCTATCTTTGACTTACAGACCAAGAAGGATCTTGAATGGAAGAAAAATTAATTAAGGAAGGGAAATTCCGGTACATAGAGATAGGAGAAGGTACACCTATCATTATTTTACACGGTCTTATGGGAGGACTAAGCAACTTTCAAGGTGTAACTGAATATTTCCCCAAAAAGGGCTATAAGATACTTATTCCAGAACTACCTATTTACGACATGCCAATGCTCAAGACAAACGTGAAGCAGTTTGCGAAGTTCTTGGCCAAATTCATTGAGTTTAAAGGATTGGACAATGTTATACTCTTAGGCAATTCTCTTGGCGGGCATATTGGTCTCCTACACACCAAGCTCTACCCTAAAATGGTAAAGGCCCTAATTATAACCGGAAGCTCTGGATTGTATGAAAGCGCAATGGGTGACGGATACCCAAGACGTGGCGATTACGAGTTTATAAAGAAAAAAGCCCAAGACGTTTTTTACGATCCCGCTATTGCCACTAAGGAAATTGTAGACGAAGTGTTTGCAACGGTAAACGACCGTATGAAGACGTTAAAGACTTTGGCCATCGCCAAAAGTGCCATTCGTCATAATATGGCCAATGACCTACCTAAAATGGAAACGCCCACTTGTATTATTTGGGGCGAGAACGATGGTGTAACACCACCTGATGTAGCGGACTTATTTCATGAACTATTACCCGATTCCGATTTGTTTTGGATTGAAAAATGTGGTCATGCCCCTATGATGGAAAACCCGGACAAGTTCAACGAAATTTTAGACGGCTGGTTAACACAACGCGGTTTTTAAACACAACTAGTACAAGATTCACAAAATAAATTTACAAGGTGCACATAAAATCGGCAAATTTTATAATCAGTAATACCGATGTGGCAAGATGCCCCAACGAACCTCTACCTGAATATGCTTTTATTGGTAGGTCAAACGTTGGCAAATCTTCACTGATCAATAGCCTTACCGAAAGAAAGAGTCTTGCAAAGACCTCTGGACGTCCAGGAAAAACACAACTGATCAATCATTTTAAAATTAATGAAAATTGGTTTTTGGTAGATTTACCGGGTTATGGGTATGCCCGAGTTTCCAAAAAAAGTAAAAACACTTTTCAGAAGTACATAACCGACTACTTTCTGAAACGTGAGCAATTGGTTTGCGCCTTTGTTTTAGTCGATATACGCCACGAACCTCAAAAAATAGACATGGAGTTTATGGAATGGATGGGCGAAAACAACATTCCGTTCTCTATTATTTTTACAAAGGCCGATAAATTGAAACCTGCCGCTATAGAAGAAAATGTAAATAAATACATTGCCGAATTACTGAATGGCGTTTGGGAAGAAGCCCCTTCTTACTTTATCACCTCTTCATCAAAAGGCTATGGTCGTGACGATGTATTAAATTTCATAGACAACATTAATACAGACTTTTTTAAAGCTACCAAGGCTTAAGCTTTAGCTCTTTCTTGAATGATTTTCATAAGTGATTCCGCATTTTCAAGATCATTCATTTCATCTGTACCCAAAAAAACTTGTAAATCATTATTTACTTGGGCCAATATCACAGGAAAAGTAAACTTACTCCCAAATTTAGAAGCGTATTGCGTCTTGTATTCATTTTTGTGAAGAAACTCCATTTCTAGATCAGTCTCTTCCCTGAATTTCTTCCATATCTTATTCTCAGTAAACACTCCAAAAGTTATATCACATAAATTGCAATCATAAGTACTAGGGCTCAAAATTTTGTGCGCACTATCTATCAATGAGTTTTTCAAACCGGAATCGGCATTATAAATAAAAATCAGTTTTTGAATATTTGAATCTTTCATTATTGCAAGGTAAAACTATATATTTATGAAACTTAAAAGAACAAAACGAATGCCCTTTAAAACGCCTCTTGCTTTTCTATTCTTGACTTTCGTTCTCCTAAGCTGTAAGTCACAGAAAACAGAAGTAACTTACAGTAGTGAAACTTTAAAAATCGTACCCGTCTCTAAAAATAGTTTCATTCATATTTCATACTTGTCCACCGAAGACTTTGGCAAGGTTGCATGTAATGGCCTAATTTATATGAACGAAGGGGAAGCGGTTGTTTTTGATACGCCTGTGGATATTGATACATCAAAAGAACTGATTCAATGGATAACCAAAACTAAAGAACATAAGATAAAAGCAGTGGTAGTAAACCATTTTCATGACGACTGCCTAGGTGGCGTTGAAGCGTTTCATCAATTAAATATTCCGTCTTACGCAAACAAACAAACCATTGAACTCGCAAAAAAAGAAGGGAATCCGGTTCCGCAAATAGGTTTTGATACTAGAAACGAACTCAAACTAGGAAATCAAAAAATAATTAACCGCTATTTTGGAGAAGCACATACCAAAGACAATATTGTGAGTTATATACCAAGTGAACACCTTCTTTTTGGCGGTTGCCCCGTTAAATCTATCAATGCCACAAAAGGATATTTAGGCGATGCAAATATTGAACAATGGAGTCCAACCATTGAAGAAATAAAGACAACATACCCAGACCTTAAAATTGTTATTCCCGGGCATGGTGATTATGGAGGCAGCGAACTATTAGACTATACCATCTCACTATTCAAAACAGAATAAAAGCCAACCACAAAACCTTACCGATTATGAAAAAGAGCTTCCTTTCTTTATTTTTTGTTTGCTTAGTCTTTAACCTTACAAAGGCCCAAGACCAGACACCTCCCATAATTGCACCTTTTGACAATGTTGACAAATTAGCTATAAACGATTGGTGGAACCGCGATGACAACCCTATCATTAACCTTAAAGTAGACCGTGACAGCGTTGTGGCTTTTGGCATTTATACCGTTTCAAATAAAACCTTAAAACTTAGTGCACAGCTCTACCCTCTTTACCCCAAAGAAACACGCGAGGTCAGACTTGAAATTTACAATGACGGCTCTTGGAAGGAAATTCAAAAACAAGAAATAAACGATTTAGGATGGTCCGCGCTATTTCGCGTGGAGAAATGGAGCGACACCAAAGATGTAAAGTACCGAATTAGACATGGCAAAAATGCCTTTTTTGAAGGCCTCATCCGAAGCGACCCTAAAAACAAGGAGGAAATTGTTCTTGCAGCCCTATCATGCAACTCAAACCAAGACCGAGGCATGAGAGAAAATTATGTCCGAAACATTAATCATCAAAATCCAGATTTGATATTTTTTGCAGGAGACCAGTCATATGACCATACTGAGCATACAGCAGCTTGGCTGAAGTTCGGTCTTCAGTTTAAAGAAACCTTTCGTAATCGCCCTGCTATTAGCATTCCAGACGACCATGATATAGGCCAAGGAAATCTTTGGGGAGAAAACGGAAAAATATCTTTAGTAAAAGGCTCTAATGATGGCGGTTACACTTATCATCATGAATACGTGAAAATGGTAGAACGTTGTCAAACCGCTCACCTACCCGACCCATACGACCCAACTCCGGTGGAGCAAGGTATTGGTGTTTATTATACCAATCTACCGCTTGGCGGAATAGATTTTGCCATACTGGAAGATAGAAAATTTAAATCCGGACCCAACGGAAAAATACCGCAACAAGGGCCAAGACCCGACCATATTCGCAACCCAGAATATGACCCCGCATCTATAGATTTACCCAATCTAAAATTACTGGGTGATCGCCAACTAAAATTCCTGGAAGACTGGGGAACTACAAATACCGGAACTCTTAAAGTAGTTTTATCCCAAACAGGCTTCTGCGGAGGCGCACATATTCACGGTTCTTTTGACAACAGGCTCCATGCTGATTTAGATAGTAACGGATGGCCGCAAACCGGAAGGAACAAAGCGCTACAACTTATAAAAAATGCTAATGCCGTACACATTGCCGGAGACCAACATTTGGCTACCATAATCAAACAAGGCATTAATGAATTTGGAGACGGACCATGGTCTTTTGTGGTTCCCGCCATCGTAAACGATTACTACAGCCGCTGGTGGTGGCCAGAAGATGAAAAAGCGGGAGCAAATCCAAACCCCAACACCTCATTACCTTGGACAGGAGATTATTTAGACGGGTTCAACAACAAAATAAGTATGATGGCCTATGTAAACCCCGAAAGCAGCTCAAAAGGAGGTGGCTACGGCCTTATTCGTTTTAACAAAAAAGAAAAAACTACAACTTTTGAATGCTGGCCCAGATACGTTGATGTTACCCAACCGGATGCCCAACAATTTGAAGGATGGCCATTTACAGTTTCCATGGAATAATTAATTATAAAACTAAGGTATGAAAAGCACATTCCACAAAGCAAACACCAGAGGCCATGCCAACCACGGCTGGCTTAACAGCTATCACACCTTTAGCTTTGGCAGTTATCACAACCCAGAACGGATGAGTTTTGGGGTATTACGAGTCTTAAACGATGACGAAGTAGCCGCAGGAATGGGTTTTGGAACTCATGGGCATAGCAATATGGAAATTATCTCCATTCCCTTAGAAGGTGACCTAGAGCATAAAGACGATATGGGGAACACCACAATCATACGTCAAGGAGACATACAAGCTATGAGTGCCGGGTCCGGAATACAACACAGCGAAAAGAATAAAAGCCATGACCAACAGGTAAAGTTCCTACAGATTTGGATTCTCCCCAATAAGGTTAACGTCTCTCCTCGTTATGATCAAATTACATTGGCTCCAGACAGTTTAAAAAACCGCTTACAACAAATTGTATCTCCTAACCCCGATGATGACGGTATTTGGATTCATCAAAACGCTTGGTTTCATTTTGGGGAATTTAATAAAGGAGAAACAAATACGTACTCCTTAAAGGATTCCACCAATGGCCTTTATATTTTCCTTTTAGAAGGAAAATGTACTGTGAACGGCATTACGCTAGAAAAAAGAGATGGCCTTGGTATTCAAGAAACAGGAAAAATAGATTTCATTTATAACGAAAACTCAAAAATTCTTTTGATGGAAGTACCCATGGCCAATTAACCACTATCTTATTTCAAATCAAGTTTTTCAGCAAAATAGGCACAGAAGTCTTTCATGGTAGCTGTCATTTTTTCATCTTGAGTAGCTTTCATGAACGTATCGGACAAAGAAACCAAAGTCTGATGAAAGAATATTTTCATCTCATCAACAGGCATATCTTTTGTCCAAAGGTCAATTTTAAGCGACTCTTGATTCTTACTGTCCCACACAGATAAAAGCATCGCTTTTGCCTTTTCATTTTCTACACCACCATCTTGTGCGGACCACGTTAACTCCTCAGGCACTTGGTTTTCATCTAAACCTACTCTTAATGTTATTTCTGAAGTATGAAGATTTGCCATATTATTTTCTTGGTTTGTAATTTGATTTTTTAAATATTTCTTCTGCTGGCAAGCTCAGCAATTGCTGTAACGTTACCTCATTCTTATCCATAAAAGCCTTTACGATCTGCCATCCAATATAACGGCCTACACGGCCAGGAGATTCATTGTCCAACTCCAATCCGAACTTGGAGAACGGTGCTGGATCCAAAAAGCGTCTTGCCAAGGTATTATCTGTACTATATAGGTACTCATTCTCAATAAAATTACGCCAAATAGCTTGCTCATTAGCCTCAGACCACAACAATTGCTCTTCCGTATAGTTTACTTTTTGAGCATCCGTCTCCAACGGCAGCAACCTATCTTTTAAATACAGTTCTTTGCCGTAATAAATAAGTTGGGCTAAAAATGTACGTTCCTGAGGTCTAGGCACTACCTTTTTAGCAAAGGCACTAGCAACATCTACAGCCAAGTACTGACTATCCAAATCCGCGCTTATATAATTTTGGATATCACGATAAAACCGATGTTCAGGCCCTAAGTAATTATCCAGTCCAATTAGCAATAACGTATCCGTTAAAATAACACGATTGCTATAATCCACATCTGAAGTTACAGTTACCACTTTGGGAGTTTCAAAATTTGGAAAATAGTATTTGATGTGTTGGAACAGAAGCTCAAGAGACTGTTCTTGATTAGAAAAATTTGAAAATGTTTTTTCTACTTCAGATAACAACTCTACCTGTATGGTATCTTTCATTTTAGCCACCCAAACACTATCTGCATATCTTTCTGGAAATAGATATGGATATTTTTTCTTTAAAACCGATAGATTTTCGGGTGTTGCCGCCGCAAACTCCTTATCGAATCTATCAACTTGTAAATCAATATTTATTTTCTTGACCTCTTCGGAGACCTTTGGCCCCTCATTACATCCTAAAAACAGGACTGAAATTATAAAAATGGCAAAAACAGGGATATAATTGCAAAGTAATTTCCGATACATTTCAATATTTAACTGCAAGGCATTATTTTTAAGCTCACAAAGTTAGTCGATCTAGACATAATGAACATCCTATGCAGACAGAAAAGGTAGTAGATTACATAGTACACTGGTTAAAGGAATATGCAGTAAATGCAAATATGAAAGGTTTTGTCATAGGAATATCAGGAGGAATAGACTCTGCGGTTACCTCTACACTCTGTGCAAGAACCGGTCTTGAGCTTATGTGCTTGGAAATGCCCATACATCAAGCAGAAACCCAAGCGTCCCGTGCTTCAAGGCATATTGACTGGCTTCAAGCCAATTTTGACCAAGTAAAAAGACAACCGGTTAATCTTACCCCTGTTTTTGACAGTCTTGTAGCTTCCCTTCCAAAAGTAGAGAATGAAGAAGACCGTTTTATGTCATTAGCAAACACAAGGGCAAGGTTACGAATGACCACACTTTACTATTTTGCTGCACTAGAAGGTTATTTAGTTGCGGGGACAGGAAACAAGGTGGAAGACTTTGGTGTAGGATTTTACACCAAATATGGTGACGGAGGAGTAGACTTAAGCCCCATTGCAGACCTTTTAAAGACCCAAGTTTACGAAATAGCCAAATATCTGAATATCAATACCGACATTCAAAAAGCAGCCCCTACTGACGGTCTTTGGGGAGATGACAGAACCGATGAAGACCAAATAGGCGCTAGCTATCCAGAGCTAGAATGGGCTATGAAAATGCAGGATGAAGGAAAAAACGAGAAAGATTTTACTGGCAGAGAGAAGGAAGTATTCTTAATATACATGAAACTCAATTCAGCTAACAAGCACAAGATGAATCCGATACCTGTTTGCGAAATTCCGCACAGCCTATTTTAGCAATATATCCGCAAATACGGTAATCTAATCGAATAAATTCATAAAACAGGCTATTTTTATGAAAAAAACACCAATTTTGTTTAAGTAATTAGATATTTAAACCTTACATTGCATGTCAGTATTTTAGACGTACTTGGAACGTTTATATCTAGATTAAAACTATCAACATGATTAAAGTATTAATTGCAGACAACCATCCCATTATTAGAATGGGAGTGACTAATGTTCTTGAATCTGCTAATGGATTTGAAATAGTGGGAGCGGTATCCACTACTTCTGAGCTCTTCGAAAAATTGGAGAAATCAAATCCTGATGTAGTAATGCTGGAGATGGACATTCCGGAAATTAACGGAATTGCCACGCTGCGAAAAATCAAAAAAGAACACCCAAGTGTAAGAGTATTAATGTATAGCGGTCAATCTGAAGACGTATATGCATTAAGTACTATTCGCGCAGGTGCCTTTGGATATCTTTCAAAAGCCTCAGACATAGACTACATCATAACAGCAGTAAAAAAAGTAAGCGAAGGCAACATGTTCATTACAAATGAGCTTGCGCAACGTTTAGCCTTTGATGAAGGTACCCAGAAACCAAGAAGGTTTTTTAGAAAACTTTCTACTCGTGAAGTTGAGGTACTTAAATTATTGGCCAGCGGTAAGCGTAACAAAGATGTAGCCATCGGCTTGAACTTAAACGAAAAAACGGTGAGCACCTACAAAGCTCGTTTGATGAAAAAATTAAACGTAGACAACATGGTGGACCTTTTGCAACAAGCAAAAGCACTAGAACTTTACTAGAAAGTAAATTTTCGTAGCACGCATAGACCCTGATGTTTTCGTTGGGGTTTTTTTTATGCCTAACATTTAAGAATCCTACTTTCTCCCGGTAGAGCAATTAAGAAAACACCCTATTAAGCTTCTTGTTGAGTAATTTATTCAGCTGTAAATAATTCATGATTTCCTCAAGAGTTTCCCTATGATCTTGCTGACTTTCCTTGGTGTTATCCTGCAAAGCGGTCATCCGTTTCTTAATTAGAAAGCACCGTAAAGTTAAAATGGTTTCACTTACAAGTTGAGCCACCCCTACTTTCTTAGCTTTCGGATAAATGTCCTTTCTTTCCCAACTGTGTAAAGTATATTTTTCCTCCTCCATTAAAATTGAAGATACTTCTGACACCAATTGCTGATCAAGACCACTTAAAAATACACTAATGGTAAAGTCCTCATCTTGGTTCAATGCTTCAATAAGTTTGTAGTAAATTTTACGGAACTGCTCATTGGCCAATTCAATCTCATCATCCTGTAAATCCAAAAATATCTTCTCGTACACCTTTGCCTCTATAGATTCAGGTTCCAGGACTAAATCCCCGGATTCACTTTCTTTGAGCACTAAATCTTCGAACTCCTGTTTTTCATCTCCGTACAACAATAAAAGCTCTATTATTTTTCGCTCTAACAAATATTGGACGTCTACTTTCTCTTGGGGAACTTCATTCTTAACTACATCAAAAGCTTTTTGCTCCTGCTTTTTAGGAGCATCAGAAGACCCTTTTTTACCCATTTGCGCCAATGTGGTAAACAGAACACCTTCTGAAACTTTCATGATGTTAGCGCATTCCTGAATGTAAATTTCGCGCTTAATAGCATCCGGTATTTTAGAAATACTTTGTATGATATCCCTAACCGTATCTGCTCTCTTTATGGGATCATTGGCTGCTTCTTGCGCCAAAAGCCCTGCTTTAAACTGTATAAAATCCTGTGATTTCTCCTCTAGATAGAGCTGTACATCTTCTAACGCATTATTCTTGGCAAAACTATCCGGATCTTCCCCTTCAGGGAAAGTACAGACCTTAACGTTCATACCTTGCTCCAAAATTAAATCGATACCACGCAAAGACGCTCTTAAACCGGCTGCATCTCCATCAAAAAGGACCGTGATATTTTTCGTCAACCTATTGACCAAACGTATCTGTTCCGGTGTCAGTGCCGTACCACTTGACGATACCACATTATGAATCCCGCGCTGATAAAATTGAATAACATCTGTATACCCTTCTACCAAATAGCAGTTATCCTCTTTGGCAATAGATTGTTTGGCGTGATAAATCCCGTAGAGCACTTTACTTTTGTGGTAAATATCGCTTTCAGGAGAATTCAAGTATTTAGCAGCCTTTTTATCATTGCCCAAAATACGACCTCCAAAACCTAGCACCCTACCGCTCATAGAGTGTATAGGAAACATTACTCTTCCTTTAAAACGATCAAATGTTTTGGGGTTGTTGGGGTTTTGTGAATCCTGTTTTACAATGGTAAGCCCCGTCTGCTCTAAATACTTTAATTTATATCCTTCATCGAACGCGGCCTTTGTAAAACCATCCCACTGATCAAGACAATACCCGAGATTAAATTGTTTTATAGTTTCTTCGGTAAAGCCCCTTTCCTTAAAATAACTTAACCCAATGGCCTTACCTAGTTCTGTATCCCAAAGCATTTGCGCAAAGTGCTTCTGGGCAAACTCTGAGACCAGGTACATACTTTCACGTTCGTCCGCTTCCTGTTTTTGCTCGTCAGTCCGCTCGGTCTCCTCTATTTCAATATTATACTTCTTTGCCAAATACTTTATGGCTTCAGGATACGTAAAATGCTCATGCTCCATTAAAAAAGCTACCACATTACCTCCCTTTCCACTACTGAAATCTTTCCAAATCTGTTTCACCGGAGACACCATGAAACTGGGTGTTCTTTCGTCTGAAAAAGGACTGAGACCCTTAAAATTAGATCCAGACTTTTTTAACTGTACAAAATCACCAATAACCTCCTCTAAACGGGCGGTCTCGTAAACTTTATCAATTGTATTTTTTGAAATCAAAGCAGTTGAAAATAAAATAGTGTCTAAAGATAAGACACTATTTTCCATTTAAAAATTAGGATTACTCTAATTAGCTTTAATTCTCCATATAATCCCGCTATCATCATCATTCACTAAAAGAGAACCATCTGTAGCGACCGTTACACAAACAGGTCTTCCATACACTTCACCAGCTTCCTCATCTGCAATAAAACCAGTAAGAAAATCTTTTGGCGCTTGAGGCTTACCATCAACAAAAGGTACAAAAACCACCTTATAACCAGAAAACACAGCTCTGTTCCAAGACCCATGCTGACCTACAAAAGCCCCATTTTTATATTTCTCAGGAAACTCATCTGCCGTATAAAATGTGAAACCTAAAGAAGCCGTATGATTCCCCACAGGAACATCGGGCACAATTGCCTTATCTACCAAATCTTGATGTGGGTCATCTTCCCATCGCGGGTCATTTATACTGCCATAATAACTATAAGGCCAACCATACCAACCACCTTCCTTAACACTCGTAACATAATCCGGCACTAGGTTATCCCCTATTTTGTCCCGCTCGTTTACCGCTGTCCATAATTCCCCTGTTACCGGGTTCCAATCCATACCAACGGGATTCCGTAATCCATCTGCATAAACGATTTCTCCTGTGCCGTCTAAATTGACCTCAAGAATATTAGCTCGTCGTTCTTCTTTCTCCATTCCTTGTTCTCCCACGTTACTGGCCGAGCCAACAGAAATATAAATTTTATCGCGTTCTTTATTAGTAATAATGTTACGCGTCCAGTGATTATTATAGCCACTTGCGGAAAGTTCCACTATTTTCTCTCCATCTCCTTCAAGTTTTGTTTGCCCCTCCTTATATGGATAACGATACAGGCCATCCGTATTTGCGATGTAGAAAAAATCACCAATTACCAGCATACCGAAGTTCTGGTTCAATCCCTCTCTAAAAATATAGCGATTATCAACTATACCATCTTCATCAGAATCTCTTAGTAGCGTAATTTGATTGGCACTGTTCTTTGTATTCGATTCCGCCACAAATATATCTTTGTTAGGAGCAATGTACGTCCATCGCGGATGTTTCAAATCATCTGCAAACCTCGTTACCTCAAAACCTTCTGGTGCAACCGGTGTTTTATCATCTGGCCAACCTATAACCTTGCTCTCCTTCGTTACTGATTTAGATGAAAAAGGTGCCACCAATTCTAAAGGACCTATAGCTGTTTCAACTGTTGTAGCGCCACTATTTGCCCAGTCTTTTTTTTCCTCCTTTGAAACCTTCATTTTTTCTTTACAAGCAATAAAAGAAGTACAAACTAATAAAAGTAAAAGCGTTTTTTTCATATTAGAAATTTTGCCTAAAACTAATATTTATCCCTGTTAAGCTATTGCTCAATCAACATGAATTTAAGCTGTATTAAACAACATTGCAATCTTGTCACCCATTTTTTCAGGGATATCATTATAGCTAGGTCAAGGGAATTGCACCTTGACTCATTAACCCAACTTTGCCCTATAGAATTTTAACCCTATTACAAACCTAAAAAACAAAATTATGATCTGGGGAATTGCATTAGTATTATTAAGTATTGTAGCCGTACCATCTTTATTGCTATCAAAAAAACCAAACGCGAAAGAACTTCTAGAAAAAGTAGAACCCTACCAAGGATGGATTGGAATAATATTCTGCTTTTGGGGTGTCTGGGGAGTCATAACGGCTATCCTAAACTTAGGATGGTTAAGCACCTCCCCTATTTGGTGGGCCACCTTTTTGATCGGCAATGTTGTTTCAGCAGGACTTGGTTTCATGCTGGGATCAGGCTTAATTAACAAATTATTCTTATCCAATAGTGAAGCTGCTCGTATTAAGGCAGAAGAGCTACGCGCCAAAATAGCGCCTAAGCAAGGTAGATTAGGGATTGTGGGTATTGCCGTAGGAAGCTGGATGATAGTTGCATCATTTTTATATTCGGTTGTATAAGTTTCTACCCATAAACATCGTTAATCATTCAACACAATCACTTCTTAAAATAATATCATGAAAAAATTAATATCAAGCATCTTACTACTAACCTTTTCATTTATGACTTTCGCACAAAACAACTTTCAAAACAACATTAACGTTAACGGCTCGTATGATTATAGTATCTCACCCGAATACTCAAGCAAAATGATCGTTAGCCTAAACAATGTATATTATGATGCACAGACCATGAACCTTGAAGAGGTTAAATCTGGATATATGGAAAAATTGGCCAAAGTCGGTATAACTGAAAGCATGTTGAAAGAAGCCCCTCTATATTACGCTCTTTTGGGTTACGAGAAAGAAGGTACAGTGTTTGAATTTAAAACAAAATCCTTAGAGGAAATGCAGAAATTCCTGAACGTAAAAGCTATTGGAGTTACACGGTCAGATACCAACCTAGAAGCGGAACTAAGCAGTGAACAAATGGCTGAATACGCAAAACTTGCTTTTGACGATGCTAAGAGCAAAGCAACAGCTATTGCTCAAAAAATTGGAAGAAAGATTGGAAAAGCTATATACATTAACGATACGAACATGAAGAAAATAGTGGAATCTATGTATTACGGAAACACAGAGCAGAAAAAAACATATCATCTTTCTGTTTCCTTTGAGTTATTGTAAAAGAAAATACTTCGTTAGAAGAGTTCGCCTTCGTAAAATTGCCAATATCACGGTAGTCTTACGAAGGTTTTTTTGTATTGATAAAAAAGCAGCAGCTATTCTTTAGGGAGATTATTTTTTTCGGTCCACCACGTAGTTTACCATCAACTCTAAAGAGTCTCTATAAGTAGACTCAGGATATGTCGCTAGTATTTTTAAAGCCTCTTCTTTAAAGTGTAGCATTTTTTTCACTGCATAGTCCAAACCACCATTATTCCTTACAAAAGCAATTACCTCCTTTACACGCTTCTTATCCTTATTATGATTTTTAACCGAATTGATAAGCCACTTTTTATCCGATTTGGAACACGTGTTGAGTGTGTAAATTAAAGGCAAGGTCATTTTTTGCTCTTTAATATCTATTCCAGTGGGTTTACCTATTTTATCTTCACCATAATCAAAAAGGTCATCCTTTATTTGAAAAGCCATACCACACAGTTCACCAAACTTTCTAAAGGTTTCCACATCCGGTGATTCCGGTTGAACCGAGCAAGCTCCCAAACTACAACAAGCCGCGATTAAGGTTGCTGTTTTTTGACGAATGATATTGTAATAAACATCTTCTGTAATATCTAAACGTCTTGCTTTCTCTATTTGCAGCAGTTCGCCCTCACTCATTTCACGTACTGCCACGGAGATGATCTTTAAGAGATCAAAATCTTCGTTATCTATAGATAGCAACAACCCTTTTGACAACAGATAATCACCGACCAAAACGGCAATCTTATTTTTCCACAGGGCATTTATAGAGAAAAAGCCTCTACGCTTATTACTTTCATCAACAACATCATCATGAACTAAGGTGGCCGTGTGAATCAACTCTATTACTGATGCTCCACGATACGTACGTTCGTTTACTGTGCCATTATTAAGCATTTTAGCCGTTAGAAACACGAACATAGGCCGCATTTGCTTGCCTTTTCTATTGACAATATAATACGTAATACGATTTAGTAGCGCCACTTTTGAAGACATAGCCTCACGGAACTTTGTCTCAAAAAGTTCCATCTCTTGGTTTACGGGCTCCTTTATTTGCGCTACTATTTTCAAAAAAATTGATTTTTGCTTGCTACCTGCTTTAGCGCATAAATTTAGGAAAAAAGAAAAGAGTAGATTGTATGGTTGGACCAGTAATCACAAAAAGTACAAAAGATATCTTTATTAAGAATTTCAGCTAAAGAAAAGCACAAGATTTAAGTTAGCCTAGGAGTAAAACAAAACCTTAAGGTTCTTATTGTTTATTAGCCAATTGACCACAAGCTGCATCAATATCCTTACCCCGCGACCTACGAACGGTTACCACAATACCATTTCTTTCCAAGGTATTAACGTACATATCTATTGCACTATTTGACGCCTGTTGAAATTCCCCATCATCAATGGGGTTGTACTCTATAAGATTTACCTTAGAAGGTGCAAATTTGCAGAAGTTCACCAAGGCGTCTACATCTGTTTGAGAATCATTGATTCCCTCCCAAACAACATACTCATAAGTGATTCTACTTTTTGTCTTAGCATACCAATACTCTAACGCTTCCCGAAGGTCAGCTAAAGTAAAAGTGGCATTAAAAGGCATTATAGAGGTGCGTATATCATCAATAGCCGAGTGTAAAGAAACTGCTAGTTTAAACTTCACTTCATCATCTGCCATTTTACGTATCATCTTAGGCACACCAGATGTAGAAACCGTAATACGTTTAGGAGACATTCCCAAGCCTTCCGGAGAAGTAATCTTGTCTATGGCCTTCAATACATTATTATAGTTCATGAGCGGCTCACCCATACCCATAAAAACAATGTTGCTCAAAGGCTTATCAAAATACAGACGACTTTCATTGTCTATAGCGACTACCTGATCGTAAATTTCATCAGGATTTAAATTACGCATACGTTTAAGGCGCGAAGTAGCACAAAATCTACAATCTAAACTGCACCCCACTTGACTTGAAACACAGGCCGTAGTTCTGGTTTTAGTAGGAATAAGTACAGATTCCACCACTAAATCATCATGTAATCTTACGGCATTTTTTATGGTACCGTCACTACTACGTTGCATTTGGTCTACCTTAATGTGGTTGATCACAAAATTGGCTTCGAGCATATCCCTAGTTTCCTTTGAAACATTGGTCATTCCTTCAAAAGAATGGGCCGCTTTTTGCCATAGCCATTCATACACCTGGTTACCCCGAAAAGCTTTATCTCCATTGGAAACAAAAAAATCTCGCAGTTGTTCTTTAGTAAGTGCCCGTATATCTTTTTTTTGTGTCTTCACATTTTAGAAGCTAAAAAACCCTTCTTTACTTATTACAGAATATAAAGAAGGGCTTAAAAATTTATGCTCTTGCCAGCATGGCAAAAACTATATTATTAACATAGCGTCACCATAAGAATAGAACTTATATTGTTCTAAAATGGCTTCCTTGTATGCTTTTTTCATTAAATCATGACCAATAAAAGCAGATACCATCATCAATAAAGTTGATTTTGGCAAGTGAAAGTTAGTCACCATACAGTTAGCGATACTGAATTCATACGGAGGAAAGACAAACTTATTTGTCCAACCGTCAAACGTATTCAACGTATGCTGAGAAGAAACGGCGCTTTCCAGACCACGCATTACCGTAGTACCCACTGCACAAATACGTTTTTTCTTAAGTTTGGCGTTATTCACTATTTCCGTAGCTTTCTCGTCTATAACAAGCTCTTCACTATCCATTTTATGTTTGGACAAATCTTCTACCTCAACAGGGTTGAATGTACCCAAACCAACATGAAGTGTTACTTCTGCAAAATCAACACCTTTAATCTCAAGACGCTTTAACAAGTGTTTTGAGAAGTGAAGTCCAGCAGTTGGAGCTGCAACAGCACCTTCGTGCTTTGCGTATATAGTTTGGTAGCGCTCTTCATCTTCCGGCTCTACGTCTCTTTTTATATATTTGGGTAATGGAGTCTGACCTAAATCACGAAGTTTTCTTCTAAAATCAATATATGAACCATCGTAAAGAAAACGCAAAGTTCTACCTCTAGAAGTAGTATTATCAATTACCTCAGCTACTAAAGTCTCATCATCACCAAAATACAATTTGTTACCGATACGTATTTTACGGGCTGGATCAACAAGAACATCCCAAAGGCGTTGTTCTTCGTTCAATTCACGCAATAAAAACACTTCAATTCTTGCTCCAGTTTTTTCCTTGTTTCCGTATAGACGGGCAGGAAAAACTTTGGTATTGTTCAAAACCATTACATCGCCTTCATCAAAATAATTGATAAGGTCTTTGAACATTTTATGTTCTATTTTTCCGGTTTCACGGTGAATAACCATCAATTTAGACTCATCCCTATTCTCTGCAGGATACTCGGCCAATAAATTATCAGGTAATTCAAAATGGAAGTGCGATAGTTTCATCTATGAAATTTTGTTAAAAGTTTTGCGGTTGCAAATATACGATGTCCAGATAGGGGTTGTCAAGTAAAACAAGGATTATCTTGATTCTTACCTAAATACAGAAATCAATTAACCACCGAACATACATTTTGCCGCTTAAAACAAAATTACAAACAACTGACTACAAATGAATTACACGGTTTTTACCTGAAAATCTAATTTTTCCAAATCTTTCCAAAAATCAGGGTAGGATTTTGAAACTACCTCGGCATCATTCACATACAATGGTATTTTCATAGCTAAAGGAGCAAATGCCATGGCCATTCTATGATCATTATAGGTGTCAATAGCAACCTCTGCATTCATTGCTTCCGATAAACTTAATGTCAATTCTTTATCGGTAACCGTAATGTTCGCCCCCAACTTTGAAAGCTCTGTGTGTAATGCTTCCAAACGGTCGGTTTCTTTAATTTTAAGTGTGTGCAAGCCTGTTAAGTGACACTCCATGCCTAAACCAAAACAAGTTACAGCAATGGTTTGAGCAATATCTGGAGCATTACTCAAATCAAATTGCACTTTTTGTTCTTTGGGGTTCTCAACCTTTTTGAGAACTACAGTATTGCCTTCAAATTGAGTTTCCACACCAAATTCCGTGTATAATTCTTGAAGAACACTATCTCCCTGTAGGCTGTTACTTTTATAAGCAGACAAGGTAATTTCACTACCTACTTCACTCAATGCCGCTATACTGTAGTAGTAGGAAGCAGAACTCCAATCAGACTCTACGACCAAATTAGTACTCTCAACATTTGGTTTTGGCGAAACCTTAATCGTATTACCTTCAAAAGTATTTTCTACCCCTATTTGCGCTAAAAGGGCCAATGTCATTTTTATATAAGGAACGGAGGTAATTTTCCCCACTAATTCCAATTCCAATCCATTCTTAAGGCTTGGAGCAATTAACAACAAAGAAGATATATATTGACTGCTGATATTTGCCGGAAGACTCACTTTGTTTTCCTCTATATTTTTCCCCTTAATATGAATTGGCGGATAGCCTTCATTTTTTTCATACGAAATTTCCGCTCCTAAATTTTGTAAAGCTTCTACAAGAACCTTAACAGGTCTTTCGGTCATACGTTGCGATCCCGTAAGAGTCACTTCCTTGCCTTCCTGAGAAGCAAAAAAACCTGTAAGAAAGCGCATAGCAGTACCAGCGTGATGAATATCTACTACTCCATTATCTATTTTGAGCCCTTTTTGCATAACCTCGGCGTCATCCGAATTAGAAAGGTTTTCAATATTAATATTAGGGTATAGCGCTTGCAATAACAGAGATCGGTTAGACTCACTTTTTGAGCCGGTAATCTGTATGTTATTCTGCAATAATTTGTTTGACGGAGTGGATAGGTGTAGTTTCAAAGCTGTTCTCTTTAATAGATTCTTAAACAAGATAGACTTGCTTCCAAATCTATCTATCTACCCTAGTATTTACAGGGTAAAATTCAAGTTGCCAAATATAGCACTATTTGAGCTTTTCGTTATTGTGATGACGGTCATGATCTCGTTTTGTTTTCAAATCGAGTTTTTTGTCAAAAGCGTCCTGAAGATCAACACCGGTTTGGTTGGCCAAACAAAGGGTCACGAAGAGAACATCTGCTAATTCCTCACCAAGGTCCTTGTTCTTATCCGATTCTTTTTCGCTCTGTTCTCCGTACCTACGGGCTATTATACGAGCCACCTCACCAACTTCTTCGGTAAGTTGCGCCATATTGGTCAGCTCGTTAAAATAGCGCACGCCGTGCTCCTTGATCCAGTTATCTACCTTTTCCTGTGCTTTCTGTAGTTCCATTGGAAGTAATTTTTGCTAAAACTACTTTTTCTGTTTGTTTTTCAACTAAATTTTTAAAGAATTCTTTTAAATAGGAATAGTGTTCAGCCGCTATTATAGGCTGGTTTAATTTAAGGTCTACCATAAGTTGTAACTGCTGCCCGCTACCCATTATTTTGTATTGAAAGGTTCCTATACCATCGATCAGACCAATGGTCATGTCCTCAGGTTTGGAGATTACTTCATAGTCATCCGGAATAGTAATGGTCACTAAATATTTATCTCTTTGAGGAAATGTAAAATCTACTGGGTATCTCCTCTCTTCCAATTTAAAAGGATTTTCAGTCTCTACCAGATGAAATAACGGTGAAAAATAAATCTTGTCACCAATAACATCTGCCTGTCTCTCCAAGATAAACTCATAGCTCTCTTGTACGGGTTTACTTATATCTTTTTTATTCTTGATTTCGTAGTTTGAAATTTCCATACCGTTGTTACGGTTTTCCAATTTTTCCAAATAGTCTTCTTCATTACTATTAGCATATTTATTTCTGAACAAATAAGCATTGTAATAACGGTTGGTATGCCTTAATTTACCATTTAAACTTCCATTTTCATTAAGCTTAACACTCATTTGTATTTTGTCTTCAGAAAGTTGGCTAGGAAAAAGGTTTACGGAAACCGAAGACCCATCTTTTTCTATTTTCTTCCCAAACCAGTTTAATGTTCTTGTTGGCAGAAGATTTGGTCTTGCATACTTATTAGTAGCGTCCAATAGCACCATTTCTCCGTCAATTTCCACAGACGCAATGACATAATTAAAACCTTCCCTAGTAGGAAACATTGGCACACCATGACTTCTGGTACTTACTAACACCGGACTAGCATCCAGACCCGCCTCTTGAAGCATGGCTGTTAATATTAGATTAATATCGGCAATATTACCGGTTCGCTCTTTGTAAGCTGTTCTTACACCCTTATCTACATAATAGCCATATATGTTGTTCCAGTTCATGTGATTTTGCACGTGAAAAAATATGCCTCCTATTAATTCAAGCGGAGATGAAGTTTTACTCTTTATAGCTTCAAGGTCTTCCTTAAAATATCGAGTAGATTTTAACTGTAGACCAAAGCCCTCGCTCTCATATATTTTTTTAATTACAGCCTCCCAAGTAGTGGCATAATTTTCCTGCAACTGTTGCGGAAATTTTATATACTGAAGTTCATAGTCAACAGAACTTCTATAATTATTCATATCGTTTACGAATGGTTCTTCTTTTAAGGCCGGCACATTGGTCATACTATAGTCTGTAGTATTAATCTTGAAATCAATATTTTGATTTGAATATTTTGTAGATGTCACATCAAACCCACCACCAGTAGTTCTATTTTTATTTGTTAAATTTATATTTCCTGATTTTGCCCCGTACTTGGGTGTAACGGCCAAATACCCTTTCATACTTGTCTTAAAATTGAAATACTCCGGAGTAGCAATGGTTATTTCTTGTTTTTTTATAGGGATATCATATTGCAGTACTATTTCATCAATAGAATAATAAAAAGGAGATATAATTTTATATTCATACTCGATAACAGAACCTTCCTTAATATTCGGAAGGGTAAATTTCTCTTCGTTTCTATACTTGCTTAACTCAGTAGTAAACACCGCGGATTTCTCCATTTTACTCTTTTCAACTTTACCATTTACCAAACTGTAAGTATATGCTTTTAACCCTGAAATGGACTCCGCATCACTATCGTTCCTATACAGTATTTGCGAGATGGTTGCGTAATCGAACCCAGCTTTATTGTATATTTTAATACGTTCAAAAACATCGGTAATAATGGTAAAACCAGCTCCCTGAGCATAATTAAACCTAACACTCTTACTTCTGTACAAAACCGTAGCCGCTGCTGAGGAATCATTGGGATTAAAGGTTTCACTTAACTCTGCATCGGAAACTTTTCCGAATTTGAAATTCTGCGCATTTGCTGAAAACGCCATGGTTAAAAGAAATAGCAAAAGGGTTGTTCTAGTCTGTATCATATAATCGGTTTTTGTGTGAAAGGTGGTTGGTTTATTTTTTAAGGAGTACAATTTGTGCGTTGTCCGTACTGGCAACTTCTTTTCTAAAGTCGCGATACGCATTATATTTTTCCTTTGGATACAATCCTTTTTTTAGAAAAAAGCTTCGTTTGTAGTTCACCGTATTATGGGCTGCATCGTGCTCAAAATTCACCGTATAGACGCCAAATTCATTTTCTATTTTCTTAGCGCTAGGCAGCGCCTCTACCACGTATCCTTCAGGAAGCGTAATTACAGAATCATCCTCATCTAGATACCCACGTTGAATTTCAAATGGCAGCTTTCTATTACGGTAACGGTCCGGGACAACATTTCGGTTATTAAACGCATTGGCCGTAAACAAAATCCTATCCCCACTTAAAGACGCATAGTTCGTTGCACTTAGAGAGATATTTTCATTAAAGACTACCTCACTTTTATTATTTTGAAAATTGTAGTTGGCAACAGTAAGGTTGTTTATGGAACTCCATCTATTTTTAATTTCCCGTACAATTTCTTCTTCGGTTTCTTCCTCTAATCTAAAATGACTATTATATCTACTTCCCTTAGTCATAAGCTTCGTTTCCCCAGTAATGCTGCCATCAGGTTTTAGCTCATATGATGATGAAATAGATTGATAATTATTCTCGTTAAGGTAGGCCGTTGTCGTTACAATTTCGCCACCTTCAGGTTTTACGATCATTACTTTTCTATCATCCGTAAAGCTGCCCACATAACCAAATGGAAGAATCTGGGATGTGCAGTCTACCCAATAGTACTTATCGTTATACGGTATGGCCAGAATAACATGATTACCTTGTGCTAAATCAGCAAAGTCATCCTCAAAATCTACCTTATCGCCTCCAGCTTCCACAACTGCATAATAAGATGTAACACCTACTTCTTTTAATAGTGCTTTGGCGTAGTTGGAAAGCCCCTTACAATCTCCATACTTTACGCGGTCCACCTCAACAGCCGCAATAGGCTGCAGACCGCCAATTCCTATTTGCACACTAATGTACCTGGTATTATCCTGAACGTACTTATAGATGATTTTCGCTTTTTCCAGGTCATCTTCTACACCAACTACCAATGACTTGGCTTTGGCAATAGTTTCCTGACTTAACTTATCTCTACCGGATAGTAGTTTTTCATCCACCCAAGTCCCGAGGTCTTTCCAATTATCTACAGTGGCATCAAAACCTTTGTAATGAAAATTCTTTATCCGGGTCATTAACTTGGGACAGATTTTATCAAAAGAGGGACTCATGCTTTCCCGTTTCATAGCTTTAATACTATTTGCGGTATAGCTAATTGAGTTGCTTGTTTCCTTTATATCAAAATCAACATTTTCTAAGTTTTTCTCGATGATAATAGGCTTCAAATTTGCATTTGCATAGGTTATGCTATAGCGACTTTTTTCTACACTTACCAAAAAACCATTTAAGAAAAACCATGATGGAATAGTACCCGTATCCGGTGTTTCGTATTCATGTTCAAAAACTAGTGTATACGGGTAATTTATGGGCGTATAGTCATAATATAAGTACCGGTAATCATTATATAGCGAAAAACCATCCGCAGCACTAACATCTTTAAAATCCTTCTTTTTAATTTTCTCAATTTCATTGCCCATGGCGTCATAGACATGAATTTGGATACTTTTAATTTTTTTATCGCTGTCGTACCCTAAACCTGTTCTGGCTCGCCGGTCCCCAAGACGATTCAACACCGTAACGGCCTGTGTAGTTTTAACCGTCATCTTCTGTTGCGAAAGAACCTCAATCTCAACTTCATCCAAACGGACTACAGCATTTGCATTTTCTGTAAGTTCTTTTTTTAATAAAAGTGCATTATAATTTAGCTCTTGAGCGGTAGAAAAGAAACTTACTAGAAGTAACGGGAATAAAAATAATAGTCGCATTGCTCGTGTTTGGCTTTGAAGATTCTGCACAAAACACATATTTTTCTTACAAATTCAAGAAAAAAATCGATAAAGAGAACCTATTCCTTGCTCTTCGTATCTATAGCAATGGTTACTGGACCATCATTTAGCAAATCTACTTTCATATCGGCGCCAAAAATACCCGTGCCGACCTTTTTACCCAAATCGAGTTCAATTTGTGCAATAAATTTTTCATATAACGGAATGGCCACATCTGGCTTAGAAGCTTTAATATAAGAAGGTCTGTTGCCTTTTTTTGTAGCGGCATGTAAGGTAAACTGACTTACAACAATAGCATCACCATTTACATCTATGAGAGACTCGTTCATGACACCGTTAGCATCATTAAAAATCCTGAGGTTTGTAATTTTTCGAGATAACCATTCAATATCTTCTTGACCATCTGCATCTTCAATGCCCAAGAGAATTAAAAGCCCCTTCTGTATTTCTGAGATTATTTTACCGTCTACGGTTACACTGGCTCTAGAAACTCTCTGAATAATAGCTCGCATTGCACTTAATGTAATATTGGATGTTCCTTTAGTAGATTTTATTTTTTAACATCATGAATATCAACCCTGTAATTCTCTTCTTCGCCAGTTACCATTTGCACGTAACTTCGGTAACGGCTCCATGCCACTTCTTCATCGTGATCTTCCAGCGCTTCCTTTACCGCACATTTTGGCTCATCTAGATGTAAGCAATTATTGAATTTGCAATTTCCTTTAAGCTTGAAGAATTCAGGAAAATAATCTCCTATTTCTTCCTTCTCCATATCAACGATGCCAAAACCTTTTATACCGGGAGTATCTATGATACGGGCACCAAAGTCCAAATCGAACATTTCGGCAAATGTAGTGGTATGTTGCCCTTGCAAATGTTGTCCAGAAATTTCAGTTGTTTTTAAATTGAGTTTAGGCTCTAGTGCATTTACCAAGGTAGACTTACCCGCACCAGAATGACCGGCGAACATACTGGTTTTACCAATCATCATTTCCTTAACCTTATCCACATTTTTACCTGACTTAGCGGAAATACCAATACAGGTATACCCTATTCTTCGGTACAACTCTGCCAGGTATTTAATCTCAGCCAATTCTTCAATAGTGTAACTATCTACTTTATTAAAAAGCAAAACCGCAGGAATATCATATGCCTCGGCGGTAGCTAAAAAACGGTCTATAAAAATAGTGTAGGTAGTTGGGTTATTTAAAGTCACCAGAAGAAAAACCTGATCTAGGTTGGCCGCAATAATATGCGTTTGCTTAGAAAGGTTAACCGATTTCCTAATAATATAGTTCTTACGGTCATCAATGCCATGAATGGTACCCACAGTATCATCTCCCAACTGTTCAATTTTGAATGCTACCTCATCCCCCACCGCAATAGGATTAGTGCTTTTTATGCCCTGAATTCTAAATTTACCTTTTATACGGCATTCGTAAAATTCGCCATCTGGCGTTTTTACGGTGTACCAACTTCCGGTAGATTTATATACAGTTCCTTTCATTATTTTTAATTTCATTACAAAGAAACAACTTTACTTGATACTATCAGCGTAAAACAGGCTGTCTTAAAGGTTGTTCCCACAAAAGAATGCCCTAATTCCATTCTATTTTTCACTCACAAATGCAACCTTTAAAGGTTTTTATTTGTCTTTACTAAACATAACCTAAAAAATTTAAGCGATGAAAAAAATAATACCAATTGCCCTTGTTCTGATAGCTATGACCTTTGACATGAACGCTCAGGAAATAAAAATAATTACTAGTGTTGAATCTATTGTACCTAGCGGATTGGGTAGATCAAGAATTATTGATGCACAAGAAGACAAGGATTTTGAAGAATACACATCTGAACAGACCGAGGATGACAATTCAAGAAACAAATCTAAAAGAGGTACTATAAGAGTGAAGAATTTTGAAGAGACCAAACTACTCAACTTTTACAATATTGCCGGTATACGTTTTCAGAATATAGCAGCAAACGATGCCGTTATCTCATCTAAGTTAACGAATATGCTCAAAGAAGGATGGGAGTTGATTTTTGTCACTAGCGGTGTAGAAGCTGATGCGGGCGACAATGATTCCCAAGGAATTTTCATTACGCGCTACGTTTTCAAAAGAGATTAAAACAAAAACGGCTTGTCTTTCGACAAGCCGTTTTTTTTTATATATACACCAATAGTTATTACTATCCGTTTACAATCTTCTCTTGATGATTGATAGATTCTTGGTGAATAGCCTTGAACATTTTAAGTACGAATTCTTCGCTCAAACCACGAGTTTCACCTTCTAAAATCATGGCTCCTAAAATCTGGTTCCAACGATTAGACTGTAATACCGCAACGTTCTTCTGCTTTTTAAGCTCACCAATACCATCGGAAACTTTCATACGCTTGCCCATAGTATCTATCAACTGATTGTCAAGAATATCTATCTGCGCTCTTAGATTGCTCAATTTAGCATTGTATTCCGCTTCGCTATCCGTTTCTTTTCTGATACGCAAATCTCTCATGATCTGTACCAATTTTGCTGGTGTTACCTGCTGAGCAGCATCACTCCAAGCGTTATCAGGATCAAAATGAGTTTCGATCATTAAACCATCAAAGTTTAAATCTAGCGCAGTTTGCGAAACATCAAAAATCATATCGCGCTTCCCTGTAATATGCGATGGATCGTTGATCAATGGCAAATCTGGAAATTTGTTTTGGAATTCAATAGCCAATTGCCATTCTGGAATGTTTCTGTATTTTGTTTTCTCATATGTAGAGAAACCTCTGTGAATAGCTCCCAAATTCTTGATACCAGCTGTATGCAATCTTTCGATACCACCCAACCATAAAGCCAAATCCGGATTTACAGGGTTCTTTACAAGAACAATTTTATCCGTTCCTTTTAAAGCATCGGCAATTTCTTGCATGATAAACGGACTTACCGTAGAACGTGCACCTATCCAAAGAAGGTCTACATCATTCTCCAAAGCCAAATCAACATGGGCTTTATTGGCAACTTCTGTAGCCGTTTTTAGACCTGTCTCTTCCTTTACCTTTTTTAACCAATTCAAGCCTATGGCACCAACGCCTTCGAACATACCAGGACGTGTTCTTGGTTTCCAGATACCTGCTCTGTAGTAATTTACATCGGTATCTTTTAACTCGTGAGCAATACGCAACACTTGTTCCTCGGTTTCAGCACTACATGGCCCTGCTATTACTAGTGGATGGTCTAAACCCATATCATCCAACCATGTTCTCATTTCTTTTGAATTCTCCATTACTTCTTGTTTAGTGGTATTCCGTTTAAAATTTCCTTTATTTTATTAGTGTCGTTCATTTCGTTAAAAATGCCCGTGTAATCTCCTTTTTCCAACAGTTGTTTAAACTCCTGAAGGTTCTGTATATATTCGGTCAAAGTTTCGACCACATTCTCTTTATTCTGTTCAAAAATGGGCGTCCACATGGCCGGTGAACTCTTGGCCAATCTAACCGTGCTCTCAAAACCACTGCCCGCCATGTCAAAAATATCACGTTCATTCTTCTCTTTATCGATTACGGTCTTTCCCAACATAAAAGAGCTGATATGTGACAAATGCGACACGTATGCAATGTGCTTGTCATGCGCATCCGGATTCATATACCGAATTCTCATTCCTATCTCTTGAAACAGCTCTAAAGCCCTTTCTTGAAGTTTGAAAGCCGTTTTCTCTACCTCACAGATAATATTGGTCTTACCGGCATATAAATTTTCAATTGCTGCCGATGGCCCCGAATGCTCCGTACCCGCAATTGGGTGTGCCGCTAAATAATTTCTTCGCTTTGGATGTGCATCTAGCGTTTTACAAATCAAACTTTTTGTAGATCCACCATCAAAAACTACACAATTATCATTTACACCGTCCAATATTTTCGGAAGCTCCGTAATCATAACATCTACGGGTATACTCACGATAACCATATCGGCAAGTGCCAAATCTGCATAACTCGATTCTAAATCGATTACACCCAAATCCAAGGCCTCCTTTAAATGAGATGCACTTGTATCTATCCCGTATATTTTGCTCTCTGGACGCAGGCGTTTGATGTCCTTTGCAAAGGAACCTCCTATTAACCCAACACCAACTATAAAAACGTTCATTTTATCAACTCTAATTCGTCTGTCTAAAACCGACTAATTGCTTCTTTAATTTTATCTTCCGTAACGCATAATGAGAAACGTATATAACCCTCGCCATTACTTCCAAAAATAGTTCCCGGGGTAATAAAAAGATTCTTTTCATACAATACCTCGTCTATAAATTCTTCAGCAGGCTTGCTGCCCTCTGGCAATTTTGCCCACAAGAACATACCTACGGCGCTAGTATCATACGTACAATTTAACTTGTCCGCCAATTGATGCATTAAAGCTCTTCTTGAGCTATATACCTCGTTCAATTTATCAAACCATTCTTGACCACTTTTCAACGCTTCAATGGCTCCTTTTTGAATTCCGTAGAACATACCGGAATCCATATTGCTTTTTACTTTTAATACAGCATTAATATGCTCGGCACTTCCTAAGACCATACCTACACGCCATCCGGCCATATTAAAGGTCTTACTCAATGAATTCAGTTCCAGTGCTACATCTTTTGCGCCATCAATTGCCAGAATGCTGGTAGGTGAATCATTTAGAACAAAACTGTACGGATTATCGTTTACTAAAAGAATATCGTTCTTTTTGGCAAAAGCAACCAACTTTTCAAACTGCGCTTTTGTTGCCGTTGCTCCTGTTGGCATGTGCGGGTAACTCGTCCACATGATTTTGACCTTAGATAAATCATGTTCTTGTAACTCTTCCAAATCCGGAAACCATCCGCTTTCCGCAGTCAGGTTATAATATTTTGCCTCTGCCCCTACTAATTTGGTTACCGATGTATACGTTGGGTAACCTGGATTAGGAATCAAAGCTACGTCACCCTCGTTCAAAAAGGCCATACTTATGTGCATAATACCTTCTTTGGAACCCATTAAAGGTAAAATCTCGGTAGATGCATCTGCTGTTACCCCAAATTTTAGACTATAGAAGTCAGCCACGGCCTCCCTTAACTCGGGCAAACCTTGATAACTTTGATATTGATGTGCACCACCATCCAAAACGGCATTTTGGATACTTTTGACAATTGCTTCAGATGGAGCTAAGTCCGGACTACCGATACCCATATTGATAATAGGCCTTCCTTCAGCAATCAAACCACGCACCTCTCTCAACTTCTTAGAGAAGTAATATTCTTCTACTGTATGTAAACGGTTCGCTGTTCGTATCATATTCTAGCATTTTTATATTCACCCAACACCTTAAAGTCTTCAGCCATGATGTTCAACAGTGATTTTGCCTTATCAAAATTGTTATAATCAGTAAAAGTTACATCTACAAAAAAGGCATATTTCCAAGGGGTCTCTATTATGGGCAATGATTGAATTTTTGTCAAATTCAACCTACAATCACTCATAACATTAAGCACAGCCGCAAGACTACCACGTTTGTGGTCCGTTACAAAGCGTACCGAGGCCTTATTGATTTCCTCCTTTGGAAGCACCTTATTTTTTGTCTTTACAATAATAAAACGGGTTGCATTATTTTGAATGGTCTGTATGTTGTCCGCTACGATGTCCAAATCATATAAACTGGCTGCAACCTCTGGAGCTATGGCCGCAATATGCTTTAATTGACCTTCTTGAATGCGCTTTGCCGTTTCCGCAGTATCCACATCCTCTACCATTTTTATATGCGGATAATCCCCAAAAAACTCCTTGCATTGCAACAAAGCCATAGGGTGTGACCTGACCTCTTCTATATCCGTGATTTTTTGCCCTTTCAACACCATTAAATTATGGTGGATATTCAGGTAATGCTCCCCAACAATATGTAAATCTTTATGGTAAACGAGCGCATAGTTGGGAATGATCGATCCAGCAATTGAGTTTTCAATGGCCATCACTCCAATATCTGCCGTTCCCTTCAGTAGTTGGTCCACCAAAAAATCAAAAGACAAACATTCTACCAAATCTACATTATCATCAAAATACTCTCGAGCCACTTGGTGGTGGTTAGATCCCTTAATTCCCTGAATGGCTATTTTTAGTTTCATAACTGACTTTCTTCCGACTTAGGAAGCATTATTTCTTATAATTCACGATAGATATTGAACAAAAAAAGTCCCGTTTTTCACGGGACTTCAATTTGTTTATATCATGCAATATTTTACAACAGTCCCGTACCTCTCTTAAAAAAGAAGTAAAAATAAAAACCGTTGAAAAAGAATTGCTTTGTCATAATACACTTAAACTTCGGCTAAAGTAATAATTATATTTAAAAATAAACTGATAGAGCACATTTTTTTCCATTTTATATGTATCTCGCAATCAGGCAGTGGTCCATTTTTGAATTATTACGGTATAGCTTCGCTTAATAAAAAATACGATAATACTTTATTGTTTACTTTTGATAAAGCAATAAAACAGACTTTTGAAAAGTTCTCTTTAAAAGGCCCCTACCAAGAGAGAAAGACCTAACATTTTATTTACCCATTATGTCTATTAGCGTAAGTAACATCACCAAAAATTTCGGAAATCAAAAAGCCTTGGACAACGTTAGTTTTGAGCTGAAAAAAGGAGAAATAGTTGGTTTCTTGGGACCGAACGGTGCCGGAAAATCTACCATGATGAAGATATTGACCACGTATTACACCTCTGATGACGGCGATGCAAAAGTCAATTCTTTTAATGTTCAAAGTGAAAAGAAAAACGTTCAAAAAAGCATTGGTTATCTACCCGAGCACAACCCGTTGTACTTAGACATGTATGTTAAGGAATACCTTGCTTTTAATGCCGACGTTTACAAAACCAGAAAAGACAGAATAGCGGAAGTCATTGACCAAACCGGACTTACACCAGAAGCTCATAAAAAAATAGGGCAACTTTCAAAAGGCTATCGCCAACGTGTGGGACTTGCTGCTGCTCTATTACACGACCCTGAAGTCCTCATTTTGGATGAACCTACTACAGGGCTTGACCCCAACCAATTATTGGAAATAAGAAAACTTATTAAAGAAATAGGGAAAGAGAAAACCATTCTGCTCTCTACGCACATTATGAAAGAGGTTGAAGCGGTCTGTGATCGCGTTCTAGTTATTAATAAAGGGGTTCTTGTAGCCGATAAAAAACTTAGCGAGCTACGCGATGCCGATGAGCAAATTATTGAAGTGGAATTTGATTACCGAGTAGAAGAAGCTTTCTTGAATAAATTACCTAATGTAACCCATGTTAAAAACAGGGGCGGCTTTATTTATGAAATCACATTCAGCACATCTAAGGACATGCGCCCGGCCGTTTTTGATTTCGCCCACGATAACGAGCTCAAAACATTACAATTGAGCCGAAAGAACAAGAATTTGGAGAGTTTGTTTACTGAACTTACGTCTAACTAAAAATAAAAAATCCGAAACTCATCAACTGAATTCCGGATTATTTTACACGGTTATACTTAACTAAAATTTCAAAGCAAGTCCTACTCCATTTTCGTTTACAGCAGGCACCATACGGAACGACATTCCATTATCCAGACTTTCATTATAGTTCAAGATTGCTTCCTTTTTGTTTTTCATGGCGTGGTGAAAGAAAAGTGAACCAATTAGTCCGGTTCCCGCAAAGGCAATTGCAGGTCCCGTAACCGGTTTATGGTCGTTTTCATTAACCAAGAACCAAATGGCCGTTCCAAAATTGGCCGCTCCGGCAATCATTCCACCTAACATTTGTTTTTTAGATTTCTCCCAGTTCACCTGAGCAACTTGACTTTCGGACATCATCTTATCGATTTCCTTCCAAGTGAGTTTATCTTTATCTTGATAAAATTCCGGACCCCACATTCCTGAGAAAGATGTTATTTCCTGAGCATTCATAGTCAGCGCAAAAAGACTAAGCCAAAGCGTTAACACAACTAATTTTAAATTTTTCATAACTTTTTTTTATAAAGCTAGAAGATTCTAATCTAGGAGTCAATAGCCTGAGTCTTAGAAAACCGGATGCATTAATTATTTATGTGTTTGAATTAAAGTTGAGTAAGGAACTACTGAATAGTCTCCTTAGAAGAAATAAGTTTATCTATAACAGCATCCAGCTCGGACTGGATTTTCGGGTCCGTGCAATTGGTTAAAATAGAAAATACCATTTGCTCCCCCGGATAAACAAAAAGGTTGGAATAGCCTCCAACGCCATTGCCTACATGACCGTAATAAGACCTTCCTTTTGCATCTTCGCTCACTTGCCAACCTAAACCATAATAGGTTGAGACCCCATTGACCATTTGAGCTCTTAGAAATTCAGCCTCAAGGTTACTGGTCAAAACTTCCTCATCAAGGTGGGCTTGTCCAAATTTGGCAACATCTGCCGCTGTAGAAAGAAAACCTCCCCCCGCTAATTTGTAAAAATTATCTACAGGAATAGCTTCTCTAAATCCTAATCTGTTTTTAGAGTAAAATTTAACTACATCACTTGTTCTTGACCGTGCTCGAACTGGCGTTACATTTTTTTCATAAGAATCGAACTCCTCATGGGGAGCTTGCTCCTTTGGCTCATCAAAACTGAATTGAATTTGACCCGATTTTTCAATAAGCTCCGGGCTAACAGGCCCATTGTCAAAGTCAAGGCCAGGTTCGTTTTGGTCCAATTGAGCGTAGTCATAGTCAGGCCAAAACGTATGGTCCATTTCCAATGGCTGTAACACTTTTTGCTCTACATACTCCTCAAAAGGAATTCCACTTACTTCCTGCATTGCCAAAGATATCAAGACCCAATCAAAACTATTGTAGAGATAGTCCGTTCCCGGTTCAAAAAGAAGCTCATCATCTTTAAAAAGTTCAATACTTTCTTTTATAGAATAGGGTTTGTTCAATCCGTACTCAATGCCTCTATATCCTCTTATACCCGCTGTATGACTAGCCAACTGACGAATGGTAAAGTCATACTTCTTCTTAGGATAATACGGCACGTAGGTGTAAAAAGAAGCATCCATATCAATTAAACCTTCAGCTACCATATGTGCTAGAGCTGTAGCCGAAATAGGTTTGGAAACACTGGCTATTCTAAAAACGGAAGTTTCTGGATTTATGAGAACTTTGTCATCCATATTGGCAAACCCATATCCTTTTTGAAAAAAACGCTCCCCATCTTTTAGAACAGTAATAGCCAAACCCGGTACTTTTCCTTCTTTGACCAAATTTTGAAGAAGCATATCGGCCGCAACCAGGTTGTTCAAAGAGGGTTCATCTCCTAGAATACGCTTTTTTGCAAATACGTTTTTAATATATTTTAGAATGGGATTCATATCGGGTTTTGGTCAGCGCAAAGTTACAGATTGCATCTGTGCCCATACCAATTTCGCCAATATAACTTTGGACTAAAAGAAGAAATTATTCAAAAATCAAACGCCCTTTGTATATTTCTTCTACATCAACCTCAGTAGGCCGGTTAGCACTGAAGACGTCCCCAACACCACGAATTACACCTTTGATTGTTAATTGCGGATTAACGAACATATCATTAGATCCTCTGTGATTTAAGTTTACTCTTTGAGCAACTAAATCTGATGCTACAATACGGGAATCGCCCGCAGCTATTGTTAGGTTTAAATCTTCTGTAGCACCTTTCAATTTAAAATAGGCAATACCATTTACCACCACACTTAGAGTCTCGGTATCCACTACCAAATCAAACTCCCCATCTGTAGTTTGGGCTTCTGGATCAGCAAAACTTTCGGACAAGAGTGTCAACCGCGGATACGCTAAAACTCCATCACTGGAAATAGTCCAACCCGTGCTACTTCGTATCTCGGTAATATTGGGTGCGGTTACATAAATTTTAGTAACCCCGTAATCCCTAAAATAATTACAATCATTGGTATCGCGTAAAAGTAAACGCCCATCTTCAACTTCGGCCGTTACTTCATTTCGTAGAACGCTGCCTGTTTCAATTTCAACTTTTTGGGTTTCTCCTTGTTTAATAATCATGGTAACATTCTCATAAACCGTAATCTTGGTAAACTCCTCAACTGTTACTTCTTCCCGAACGGTATCACCCGTATTCTGAAAACAATCCGAGGCATTTTCGCCATTACATGAAATCAGTACAACCAGGCAACAGAGCATTGTAAAAAAATGAGATACACGCAAAAAATTATCCCCACCCAAAGGTGTGGTATTGCTTTCTCTATTTTTCAATTCTCTTACCATATTTTGTACTTCTTTATAAACGAACGCCAATTCCAAACTCTACTGCTTCTGCTGCTGCGCCGTGAGATTTAAGACTTACAACCCCAAATACTTTTTCACCAAAATAGCGTTTCAAACTAAACCGGTTGTACATCTTTCCCTCAAAATCAAAAGGATAATACACGTAGTAGCCCAACTGTGTTCCTATAGAAAGTTTATTTATAAAAAGTTCGTGCCCTACAAAGACGCCCACTCGTTTAAAATCAGTATCAGCAGCTACATTATTTTCAGGAAACGCAATGGATTGATACTCTATCAGTTCTTTTAGAAAATTGCTAAAAAACACATCTGTCCCCAATTGAATGGCACTTTTTCTACCCAGACGCTTATCTGCATAACCGGAAAATGTATAGAAGGCATATTGCCCATGGCCAATATTATCACTTTCATTAAGACCGGTTCTAAAAACAAGATTATACTTTATAGGCTCGGTAATCTTTATCTTTTCTCGTCGTATATATTCCGTATCCTTACCCTCTAACGTGTACGTCAATCCCACATTAAATGCAAAGGTGTTGGTAGAAGTATTAGGTGCTTTTACGTTGGCATTGGAGTAGTGCATAATAGAAATACCCGCTTTAAACCCTAAGCCTTTATAAATATTCTCTTTGTGATAATTTATCATGGCGTAGTTGGAACTCAACAACTTAGTACCATAGGCATTGTTTCTAAAATTGGTTTCTCGGTCGTAAGGGTTGGTCATATAAGCCAAGCCTTGAGCCACCCTAAATTGAAGGTTACGTTTTAAAAAGTAGAAGTTAAAATGTGCATATACGCCATAAGCCTCACCTAAAACCGAACTGTTGGTGTTTTGGTAGATAAAGGAAGCCCCTAAATCTGGATAATTATACGCCTGTTGCCATTCTTCTAGACCATAGGTCTTTCTGTTGTAGGCCAGAATAATACCTGCGGGATGATCCGTAATTAAATGCGAAATATCAGGATTGTGCAAAATAATGGAACCGTAAAACTGGTTCGCATCAAACGTGTAACTGTTAAGTCTGTCGGTCTCTTGCGAAAAGCAATACCCAACACACATTAGAAAAAATAAAAACACCCTTGGGTTCATGGAGCGCAAAAATAATACTATTCACAACTTTAAACCCAAGGTTCGCCCTTATTTTCTTACAAAGGTCTAATTTCTAAAAAATCTGCTCTGCAATGGCCTTGATATTATCGGACTTACCCATTGAGTAATAATGCAATACGGGAACTCCCGCCGCCTTTAACTCTTTAGATTGCTGAATGGCCCATTCCACACCTACTTTGCGTACGTCTTTATTCGACTTACAATCATCAACAGCATCAATTAAATCCTGTGGCAAATCTATTCTAAAGACCTGTGGCAGCAATTGCAAATGCCTTTTTACCGCAATAGGTTTAATACCGGGAATAATAGGGATCGTAATGCCCATTTTCTTGGCAGCTTCTACAAACTCAAAATACTTCTGGTTATCAAAAAACATCTGCGTAACCACATAATCGGCACCGGCATCTACTTTTTCCTTTAGTCTTTTTAAGTCCGATTGTAAAGAAGGGGCTTCCAAATGCTTCTCTGGATATCCCGCAACCCCAATACAGAAATTAGCACAATTGTCACTATCTACCGTTTCATGCAAGTAGTTCCCACAGTTCAACTCATGAACTTGTTTTACTAAATCTACCGCATAGGTATGCCCACCTTTTGTTGGCTGAAAATATTTCTCATCCTTCATGGCATCACCACGCAAGGCCATAATATTATCTATTCCCAAATAATGGCAGTCCACTAACAGGTACTCGGTTTCTTCTCTTGTAAAACCACCACAAAGTACATGTGGCACGGTATCTACATTATATTTGTGTTTTATTGACGCACAAATACCAACCGTACCGGGACGCATACGTGTCAGCTTTTTATCCAACAGACCGTCTCGATCAATATACACATACTCCTCTCGCGAAGTAGTAACATCAATAAACGGAGGTTTAAACTCCATTAAAGGATCAATGTTATCATAAAGTTGCTGAATCTGGTGCCCTTTTACCGGTGGTATAATTTCAAAGGAAAATAAAGTTTTATCCTTTGCATTTTTAATGTGGTCCGTTATTTTCATCTATACTGCCCCTTACAATGGGATATTTAGTGTTTATTCTATTTTATGGCGTTCGAGCGGGCTATTCGCTAAATTTTTTAAAACCTACCGGCCTTAAAAAGATACCGCTGCTATCCCTAACGCGTTTCTTTTGTTTCAAAATAATTATACGTCCGTAAGCATTTGCTTCACCTCGTCGTAGGTTTCTAGGTATTCCCAATAAATCCATCTGCCATCCAAGTAATCCGTCAAAATGTACTTTTCACTAACCGACTTTATACGATCTACAGCTACCAACTTTTTAGAAAAACCATCTACAACAACCCGCTCCTCTATTTCCTTATTATTCTGGTCATAACCGTGGCTAATCATAAAACTGCCCATACGCACCTCAATGTATTTTTTCATATCAATCATCCGCTATATTAGGGGCAAGCCACTTTGTAGCTTTCTCTAGAGGAATTCCTTTTCGCTCCGCAAAGTCCTCTACTTGGTCTTCTTTTATTTTCCCTAACCCAAAATATCTAGCTTGTTCATTCCCAAAATAATACCCCGAAACCGATGATGCAGGCCACATGGCCAAACTATCCGTGAGTTTTACTCCTATTCGCTCCTCTACTTTAAGCATGTCCCATAGCGTTAGCTTTTCTAAGTGATCAGGACAAGCAGGATAGCCTGGTGCAGGACGAATACCTTTATATTTTTCATCAATTAATTCATCATTTTCAAGATGTTCATTAGCAGCATAGCCCCAATGCTCCATCCTTACCTCTTTATGCAAGTATTCCGCAAAAGCCTCAGCCAAACGATCACTCAAAGCTTTTACTAAAATGGAGTTGTAATCGTCTAGATTCTCGCGGTACTTATCCGCCAATTCATCGGTTCCAAAACCAGTGGTTACACAAAAACAACCTACATAATCTTCTTTTCCCGTTTCTTTGGGAGCAATAAAATCGGACAACGCATAATCAGGCACCCCTTCACGTCTTTTTAATTGCTGACGTAAGGTTCTAAACGTATATTTTTTAGCCTCTTGACCATCTTCTACCTCTACTTCAATATCATCATGATTGGCCAATGTATTTGCCGGGAAGAGTCCAAAAATACCTTTCCCCGTTAATTTCTTGCCCTTTAGAATATCATTCAACATTTTTTGGGCATCGGCAAAAAGCTCAGTTGCCTGCTCGCCCACAACCTCGTCCGTTAGAATATCCGGGTATTTTCCGTGTAGTTCCCAGCTTCTAAAAAAGGGCGTCCAATCTATAAAAGGTACTAATTTCTCCAAATCAACATCTTCAATAACCTGAATACCCAGTTGCTTTGGCTTTACTATTTGAGTAGCATCCCAATCAATTTTAAATCGGTTATCCCTTGCGGCCTCAATAGTTTTGTATTCTTTCTTTTTGGTACGGCTTAAAAACTTATCCCTAAAGACATCATAATCTTCTTTAATGGCTTTTTTATAACTTACCGATGTTTCTTTCTGCAATAAATCCCCCACCACGGTAACCGCTCTGGAGGCATCGTTTACATGAACTACGGCCTCGCTATACTGCGGATCTATCTTAACCGCTGTATGAGCCTTACTAGTTGTTGCCCCTCCAATTAACAAAGGTAACTTGAAGTTTTTGCGCTCCATTTCCTTTGCCAAATGCACCATCTCATCCAAAGAAGGCGTAATAAGGCCGCTTAGACCAATTACGTCTACATTATGGGCAATGGCTTCCGCTATAATTTTTTCTGGTGGCACCATGACCCCTAAATCAACAATTTCATAATTGTTACAGGCCAATACAACACTCACTATATTTTTACCAATATCATGAACATCACCTTTTACAGTTGCCATAAGGATTTTACCGTTACCCTTATCATCACCTTCCTGAGGGTTCTTTAACTTTTCCTCTTCAATATATGGCAACAGATAAGCAACTGCCTTTTTCATCACTCGGGCGGATTTTACCACCTGTGGCAAAAACATTTTCCCACTTCCAAAAAGGTCTCCCACAACATTCATACCGGCCATTAGATTGCCTTCAATAACCTCAATAGGCTTGTCTGCGGCAACGCGAGCCTCCTCTACATCTTCTACTATATATTGATCTATTCCCTTTACCAACGCCCTCGTAATTCGGTTTTGCAAAGGTTCTTCTCGCCATGAAAGGTCTACTTTACTTTCCTTGGCCTTACCCACAACGGATTCCGCAAAATCTAGAAGTCTTTCTGTGGCATCATCCCTACGGTTAAGAATTACATCTTCTACACGTTCTAAGAGATCCTTAGGAATATCATCATAAATCTCCAACATTGTTGGATTAACAATACCCATATTCATACCCGCTTTTATAGCATGGTACAAAAACACAGAGTGCATGGCCTCACGAACAGGATTGTTACCCCTGAACGAAAATGACACATTACTTACCCCGCCACTAATACTTGCATGAGGTAAATTTTCACGCACCCATTTGGTAGCCTTTATAAAATCTATGGCATTAAGCTTATGCTCATCCATACCCGTTGCTACGGGAAAAATATTTAAATCAAAAATGATGTCTTCCGGCGCAAAACCAACTCGGTCTACCAAAATATCATACGACCTTTTAGAGATCTCTATTCGTCTATCATAATTATCGGCCTGACCAACTTCGTCAAAAGCCATTACGATAACCGCTGCACCATACCGTTTTACTAATTTGGCATGGTTTATAAATTCTTCTTCTCCTTCTTTTAAACTAATGGAGTTTACAACGCATTTCCCCTGAACCACTTGGAGACCTGCTTCAATAATATCCCATTTGGAACTATCGATCATAATGGGCACTCTGGCAATATCCGGTTCTGCAATGACAAGATTCAAATACTTGACCATAGCTTCCTTACCATCGATCAGACCATCATCCATATTAATATCGATGATTTGTGCACCCCCCTCAACCTGATCTCTTGCTACATCTAAGGCCTCTTCGAATTTTCGCTCTTTAATAAGACGCAAAAAACGTTTAGAACCAGCTACATTAGTACGTTCACCCACATTTACGAAATTGCTTTCAGGGGTGATTATCAAAGGTTCTAGACCTGATAGTTTTAGATATTTTGTTTTAGAACTGCTCATTTAACTGTAATGCAAAACTGTTGGAAAGGGTTTATAAAAATGATGCAACAAAGACTTCCATTCTTGGTATTCGGGAGATTTTCTAAATCCGATTTCATGATCTTCCAAGGTTTCCCAATTCACTAAAAGCACATATTGACCCTTAATTTCAATACATTTTTTGAGCTCATGAGACACATATCCTTTCATTGAAGCTATAATTGAGGATGCTTTTTCAAAACTACTTTCGAATTCAACCGACAACCCTTCTTTTATATTTAAGATAGCCAACTCTAAGACCATACTAAACACTTTGTGAAATTATGCCCCTTGGATCATATTTACGTACCAAATCTGCAATTGCCGAAATATGTTCGGGAGTAGTACCGCAGCATCCGCCAACGATGTTTACCAACCCTTTTTCTACATACTCCTTAATTTGTTCCGCCATCTGCTCAGGTGTTTCATCATACTCCCCAAAAGCATTGGGCAAACCTGCATTTGGATGTGCCGAAACGGCATGATCCGTCTTATTGGACAGTACTTCTAAGTGAGGTACCAATTGATCCGCTCCTAACGCACAATTAAAACCAACCGATAAAATAGGGATGTGCGAAATGGAAATAAGAAAAGCCTCTGCAGTCTGACCTGAAAGGGTCCTACCCGAAGCATCTGTAATTGTACCGCTGACCATGATGGGCACATCAATACCTCGTTCTTCTTTTACCTCTTCTATGGCAAAAAGTGCAGCTTTAGCATTTAGCGTATCAAAAATAGTTTCTACTAAAAGAATATCCGAACCACCGTCTAACAATGCTTCTACCTGTTGCTTATAAGCTATTCGTAATTCATCAAAAGAAACTGCTCTATATCCTGGATCGTTTACATCTGGAGACATGCTGGCCGTTTTGTTCGTTGGCCCTATACTTCCGGCAACAAATCTTGGCTTGTTCGGTTCCTTGGCCGTAAACTCATCTGCAACTTGCTTGGCAATCCGTGCAGACTCATAATTGAGCTCGTACACCAAATCTTCCATAAAGTAATCTGCCATAGCGATTGTAGTACCAGAAAACGTATTTGTTTCTACAATATCAGCGCCAGCGGCAAAGTATTTACGGTGTACTTCGGCAATAGCTTCTGGCTGGGTCAATGACAACAAATCATTGTTACCCTGTAAAGGGTGTTTCCAATCCTTAAAACGTTCACCTCTAAAATCCTCTTCGGTAAACTTATACCGCTGTAGCATAGTACCCATGGCACCATCCAATACCAGTATGCGCTCTTTTAATATCTCCTGAATATTCTCCATTTCCATTTTCCTTTATCATGGGTGCATATAAACTACGGTATCCGAACTATATGACATCCGAAAGACCTTCTAAAAAAACAACCTACGAAATAACTATCAAGTCAAGGAATAAGGACAGACAAAAATTGCCTCTCTTTGTTATCTGTCCTACAAATACTAGGATAGAATGTAGCACCTTCTTTATAAGAAAAGGGTTGCCAAGGTTTCAAAGGGTCTATTCCCTCCACCTTTCTTGATAACAGTCACGTATTTTTAATGAACGATTTACAAAGTAACATCACATCTGCTTCAAAACCAAAGAAAGACTGTTGTTTTTGAAACTTTACACTAGATAAAAGCCTTCCATCAAATGAGATAACAGAAGGCCTTTTTCAATATATACACTAATAGCTAATTACGAGATACTTTGTACAACCTCTTTCTTGGCTTCTTTCTTACTACCATCAAACCCTTCTACCCCACCTACGGTGGTATACTTCATAACATATCTCTTACCTGGGTTTATCAATTGATAAGCAAACTGACACATTACCGCAGCCTCATGGAAACCGGATAAAATCAACTTCAATTTACCTTCGTAAGTATTTACATCTCCGATAGCAAAAACTCCCGGTATGTTCGTCTGGTAATCTTTGGCATTGTTCACCTTGATGGCGTTACGCTCTATCTCCAGACCCCAATCACCTATTGGACCTAATTTTGGAGAAAGACCGAATAACGGAATGAAGTTATCTACCTCAACATAGCTTTCCCCTTTTTCAGCATCGTTATGTTTTATAACAACAGCTTCTAAATGATCATCGCCATATAATTTTTTAACCTCTGCTTCCGTGAACAATTTAATTTTCCCTGCTTTTGCTAATTCCGCTGCTTTTTCAACAGAATCCAAAGCTCCTCTAAATTCGTTTCTACGGTGTACTAAAGATACCTCCGATGCAACATCTGCCAAGAAAATAGCCCAATCCAAAGCAGAATCACCACCTCCGGCTATAACTACTTTTTTATCTCTATATACCTCAGGATCTTTAACCATATAGGCCACTCCCTTATCTTCGAAATCATTAATATTCTCGATAGGTGGTTTTCTAGGTTCGAAAGAACCAAGTCCGCCAGCAATAACTACTACGGGAGCATGATGCTTTGTACCTTTATTAGTTGTTACGATAAAAGAACCATCCTCTTGCTTATCCAAAGTTTCAGCTCGCTCCCCCATAGTGTAACCAGCCTCAAAAGGTTTGATTTGCTCCATAAGATTGGTCACCAAATCTCCTGCAAGAATTTCCGGGAAAGCCGGGATATCATAGATTGGCTTCTTTGGATAAATTTCCGAACACTGACCACCTGGTTGTGGCAATGCATCTATCAAATGGCATTTTAACTTTAACAAGCCTGCTTCAAATACTGTAAAAAGACCTGTTGGGCCCGCGCCAATGATGAGAATATCTGTTTTTATCATTTCTAATTTGTATTGAGTAGTCAGTATAAAGTATGAAGTACGTTGCACTCCTTACTTGGCTCCGATTACTTTTATTTAATTACTTCTAAAAATTCTTCTTTTAGGCTTTCGATAGTTTCTCTATGCCTTACTACTTCGCCTATTATAATTATTGCTGGATTGGTCAATTGCTGCTTTTCCACTTCATCTTGAATGGAAGCAATAGTACCTACCGCAATTTTTTCATCTTTTCTGGTCCCATTTTGCACAATGGCGATTGGAGTTTCAGCTTTATCTTCGGCTTTGAACAACTCCGCAATTTGCGATAATTTGCTCATGCCCATAAGAATTACAACCGTTGCATTACTCTTGGCAGCTAAAGCCACATCACCTGAAAGCCTATGCTCTTTAGTTGTACCGGTAATAACCCAAAAACTTTCGGCGGCACCTCTTTTAGTAACCGGAATATTCTGTGATGCCGGAACCGACAAGCATGATGATATACCAGGAACCATAGCTACTTGCAACCCGTGAGCTGCAGCGTATTCCATTTCCTCGGCACCACGGCCAAATACAAATGGATCTCCGCCTTTTAAACGTACCACATGGGCATTGCTTTTAGCTCGGTTTACAATCAATTCGTTTATCTGTTCTTGTTGGTACGCATAACACCCTTTCCTTTTGCCTACAAAAATCTGTTCGGCTTTGGGTGCATAGTCCAACAACTCTACGGACACCAACGCATCGTACAACACCACATCCGCACTTGCCAATGCCTTGATGGCTTTGAGCGTAATAAGCTCAACATCACCAGGACCTGCACCAATTACCGTAAAACGACCGCCTACGTTGGACAAAGTGTTGTTATTTTCGTTGGAATATTTCATGTTTACGCTTCTGCCAATTCTTGTTGTCTGAACTTTTCAACCGCTTTCAAAAATGCTTTGGCATCTTCCAAGTAGCTTTTTGCAAAAGCTTCAGTTGGTTCGTTCTTATTCAATTTTAAAACAAGCTCTTCAAAACCTTGACCTAAATCTATTCTACCAGAGGCAACAAATTTTGCATCAAAATCTTTAATGATACTTGCATGCGTGTTCACTTTTGCTTTTTCTGAAGTTAACATTGCTTTTGCAGAATTTACCATTGAAGAATACGAATGGTAGATACTAGCTGCCCATTTGTTTTCATCAAAAGACTCTTGAGCATTTTGTATTTTTTCTTCGCTTTCAAAAAGCAACGTAGCAATAAGGTCAATTACCACACCGGCACATTCACCAATACCGATCGCTTTTTCATAACGCTCCGTATTACCCCAGTCAATAAAGTCTTCTGCAGTAAGATTTTCAATATCCGATAGCGGTGTAAGAAAATCATAGAAATACATCTGACCTTTTTCTTCGTAATAATCGGCATACGACTTTCCGTTTCCATTTTGGTCGTAATCATCCAAAATCAATCGTAATGCTTCCGGACCTCTTTTAGAAGGAATTTTCACCACCTTATCAGCAAATCTTCCGTTACCGTTTCCATCAGTACCACCACCTAACAAAACTTGAAGTGCAGGTGCTACTAACTTATCTTTTGTTCTTACACTCATTCCTTGAAAACCAATATTGGCCATGTTGTGCTGTCCGCAGGCATTCATACACCCACTAATTTTAATCACAACGTCAGGATTGCTTATGTACTGTGGATATTCCACCTTCATGATTCTTTCCAATTCCTCTGCAATACCAGTACTACTGGCAATACCCAAGTTACAAGTATCCGTACCGGGACAAGCTGTAATATCTATAGCCTTGTTGTATCCCGCTTCTACGAAACCTAATTTCTTCAATTCATTATAGAAAAACGGAACCAAATCATTGGCTACGTAAGGAATCAATATATTTTGACGCAAGCTTAATCTTAATTCGCCTGCAGCGTATTGCTCAACCAAATCTGCCAACAACCTTGCTTTATCCGTATAGAAATCACCTAAAAGTACTTTAATACCAATAGCCGAATATCCTTCCTGTTTTTGAGGGATAAGGTTTGTAGATTTCCAGATTTCAAAAGCCTCACTGTCTTCAATTTCCACTTGTGGCGCATCAACTTTGGCTACCTCAACTTTTGGATATGCTTCCGCATCAATTGGATAAGTTTGAACAGGGATTGCTTTCTGCTCTTCGGCCAATAATTGTTTAAAACCGTCAAGACCTATGTCTTTTAGTAAAAACTTCATTCTAGCCTTGGCCCTACTTTTTCTTTCACCGTAACGGTCAAAAACACGAACTACACCTTCCATTAAAGGAATGATCTGATCTGCTGCAAGGAATTCAAAAAGTAGCTCAGCGTGACGGGGTTGTGATCCTAGACCACCGGCCAACATCACTTTAAAACCTTTTACACCGTCTTGTATTTTAGCAATAAAACCAAGATCGTGCATGTACGAAAGACCTGTATCCGCATCACTGGCAGAAAAAGAAACCTTAAACTTACGGCCCATTTCCTGACTGATCGGGTTACGCAAGAAATACTCAAAAAGAGCATGTGCGTACGGCGAAACATCAAACGGCTCATCTACATCTATACCGGCAGTTTCACTAGCCGTTACGTTACGCACTGTATTACCACACGCTTCACGAATAGTAACATCATCTTTCTCCAACTCCGCCCAAAGCTCTGGCGTACGATCTAGATCTACATAATGTATTTGAATATCTTGACGTGTTGTAATATGCAATCTACCTCTAGAATACTCATCAGAAACATCACTGATACGCTTTAATTGCTTAGAGGTAACCTTACCGTAAGGCAATTTAATACGAATCATCTGCACACCAGGCTGACGTTGACCGTAAACACCTCTGGCCAAACGCAAACTGCGGAACTTTTCTTCATCTAAATTACCTTCTTTGAACTGGCGTATTTTAGCTTCTAATGCTAAAATATCCTTCTCAACTACAGGGTTTTCTATTTCTGTCCTGAAACTTTGCATACTGTATCTCTTCTAGCTTCTTACCTTTCTATGGGTAGATTATTAATTGTATATTTTTCCTATAGGGTTTATAGAGATAATTGAATCAGCGCTCTTTACCTTTAGGCTAGCAACAAACTTCTTAACTTATGAAGCCCGCTCCTACTGTACTGTTGGTCTGTGTATCTATTAAGATAAACGAACCGTTGGTACGGTGATCTTTAAATTTGTCGTAAAAAATTGGCTTGTTCAATTTAAAGGTTACCTGAGCAATATCATTCATACCCAACCCTTCTACATCCGTATCAATACCAGAATAATCAGGATTAATCTTATGGTGAATGTTATCTACTTTGGCCAATACTTTGTTTACCCCATGTTGAACAACATATTTCTTACCGGGAGTCAATTTATTTGAATCCATCCAAGAAATAGTAGCCGTAAACTGCTTATCGATAGTAGGTAAATCTTCTGCCCTTACTAACATATCTCCCCTACTGATATTGATCTCATCTTCTAAAGTTATCGTTACCGATGACCTTCTTGAAGCCGTCTGATATTTTTTATCGTAGAAATAGATATCCTTTATTTTAGACCTAGTCTGCGATGGAAGCGCTACTACCTCATCACCAACACTTAATTCGCCACCGTAAACTTTACCAGCAAAACCTCTAAAATCATGATGCTCATCTGTCTTAGGACGGATTACATATTGAACCGGGAAACGAGGTGTACCAACATTAAAAATATCTTTACGATCCAAAGCTTCAAAATGGTCTAATAAAGTAGGACCTGTATACCAAGACATTTTATCGGTTTTGTTCACCACGTTATCACCTTTAAGTGCACTAACAGGAATGAAAGTAATCTTCTGATCTTGGTAATCTCTTTTTGCCATCAATTCCTCAAAATCGGCTTTAATAGCATTATAAGTTTCCTCAGAATAATCAACCAAGTCCATTTTATTAATAGCCACTACCACGTCTTTGATGCGCAATAGGTTATTGATAAAAAAGTGACGGTTGGTCTGCTCTATAACTCCTTTTCTAGCATCGATCAAAATAATCGCTGCTTGAGATGTAGAAGCTCCTGTAACCATGTTACGTGTGTATTCTACATGGCCGGGGGTATCGGCAATGATGTAACTTTTCTTTGCAGTTGAAAAATAGATATGTGCCACATCTATTGTAATACCTTGCTCACGCTCGGCCACTAGACCATCTGTAGCCAATGAGAAATCTAGGTAATCATACCCTTTACTCTTACTGGTCTTTTCTATGGCTTCTAGCTTATCGCTAGTCAATGATTTTGTATCGTACAGAATTCTACCGATCAAGGTACTTTTTCCGTCATCTACACTACCTGCTGTTGCTATTTTTAATACGTCCATCTTCTTTGGCTGTAGGCCCTGAGCATAATGCTCTTGGCATTTTTAATCAATTTTTTAAACTAATTCCCTATTGAGAATTCTAAAAGTATCCCTGTTGCTTTCTTTTCTCCATTGCCGCTTCTGACCTTTTATCGTCAATACGGGCTCCTCTTTCAGAAATACTGGAATCACGAATCTCCTCTACAACAGATTCAATATCGGTAGCATCGGAAAAAACGGCTGCTGTACAGCTCATATCACCTACCGTACGGAAACGCACCATGCGTTCTAAAACTTCTTCATCTTCTTCTTGGTACACATAATCAGAATGTGACCAGATCAGACCATCACGTAAGAATACTTTACGTTTATGTGCAAAATAGATAGAAGGTATTTCAATTTCTTCTTCCTTAATATAAGACCAAACATCTAGCTCCGTCCAGTTTGAAATTGGAAAAACACGTACGTTCTGTCCTAATTCTATCTGACCGTTCAGCATATCAAAAAGCTCTGGACGCTGGTTACGCTCATCCCACTGACCAAAATCATCACGCACAGAAAAAATACGTTCTTTTGCTCTTGCTTTTTCCTCATCTCTACGAGCTCCACCAATACAAGCGTCAAACTTGAATTCCTCAATGGCATCTAACAAGGTAGTAGTCTGTAAAGAGTTTCTACTTGAGTACCGACCTGATTCCTCTTTAACCTTACCTTGGTCAATAGAATCCTGTACATTTCTAACAATAAGCTCAAGACCCAACTCCTCTACCAATCTATCTCTAAATTCAATAGTTTCAGGAAAGTTATGACCTGTATCAATATGCATTAAAGGAAAAGGAATCTTAGCTGGCCAAAATGCTTTTTGTGCCAAACGTACCAATGTAATAGAATCTTTTCCGCCGGAAAATAAAAGTACTGGTTTCTCAAATTGAGCAGCTACCTCTCTAAAGATGTAGATGGCCTCGTTTTCTAAGGCGTTGATGTGTGATGTATCTTGGCTCATAATTTTTTGAATATATTTTTTCGCTACTGCTATGCTTCGATTATTATTTTTTCGCCTAAAGCGGAATGTCTTTTAAGTATGCAACCCACACTCACGATTCTCAAGAACCTTTGTTGGATCAAAGTATTTATGCTCGTTAGGCAATTGCTTTTCTTCTAAATATGCATCTAGTTGAGCATCGCTCCAATGATAAAATGGGCTAACCTTAAGAACACCGCCTTTGCTTACACTAAGAATATCCAATGAATCCCTTAAAGCAGTTTGCCCTTTTCTTAGGTTAGTAAACCAAACATCTGGCTTGTGTGCAGCCATTGCTCTTTTAAAAGGCTCTAATTTTACCTGCTCGGTAAAAACAGCATGTTTTGGGTCATCTATTTGAGGTATCCCCATTACACTATCACGATGTGCACTAGTTTGTTTAGGTACATACAAATCTATATTAAGACCTAATTTCTCAATAATTTCTTCTGCATGCTTGTACGTATTCGGTGTATTATAACCTGTATCGCACCAAATTACCGGGATATCTTTCTTTACATCGGCCACTGCATTTAGAATAGCCACTTCATACGGTCTAAAGTTGGTAGTAACTACCGCGTTTTTAGCGTTCTCAATAGCCCAATCAATAATTACAGAAGGGTCTGCCTCTTTAAAACGCTCGTTAAGCTTTTGGATTTCTTTTTCTGAAAAACTCATATCCTATTTATTTACCCCAATTAATTTTATTCCATAAACGCTCGTGAAAGAAGTATAAAAACATCTTAGTCACAAAATCTATAGAAGCAATAGAAGCAGCAATAGCCACTTCGTTAGTTAACAAATAAGAAACTATTAACGTATCTAACGTACCAATTACCCTCCAGCTCACCGCTTTGGCAATGCTACGGATTGGTCTTTCAGATTTTTGATCTTCTGAAAACTTTTTCTTGGAAGCTGCTTTATCTAAAATCAATTGATCTACAATCATTTTCGTGTTAATCTAATTACCCTATCAATCTAATAGAGTAAACAAATGTAGTACATTTATATTGTGTTAGACGGCTAAAAACAGAAGAATTTACTTTTATCCTATAGATTTAGTAGATTATTAATAAATAGCAATAAATTTTGAAGATTTTTCACCAGATGCAGGTGGTAATCGGAAAATCAGACTATTAAATCGGCAAGAGTATTGTTGCGGTACACCTCTAAATTGGCATCGCGCACCATAAGCATAAGCTTATTTACGGAACAAGTAGCCTCATCTGGACAGTCCGCACATTTCTCATAGAAGTTGAGACTTACACAAGGAACCATAGCTATTGGACCTTCCAAAATACGCATGACATCCGTCATTAAAACCTCTTTTGGGTCTTTAATTAAGTAATAGCCTCCACCCTTACCTTTCTTGGAACCTAAAAATCCGCTCTTGCGGAGAGACAACAGAATACTCTCCAAAAACTTTTGTGAGATATTTTCTGCCTTCGCAATTTCAGAAATCTGTACGGGCTGTTGGTCTTTCTGTGAAGCCAAGTAAGCTAAAGCCTTTAAACCGTATTTTGTCTTTTTTGAGAGCATGGGGGTAAATATAGGAAAAATTGAGACGGGAATGTAGTCCCAAAAGGTGTACCATTAAAATCTAAATTACGCTCAACAACTCCAACTTTCTTAATCACCCCGCCTACTAAACCAATAAAAAAAAGCCCCAAGCCGCAACAGAACATGAGTATGCCATCTGTACCTTGGTATATAGAAAAAAGTATTAGACTCTCCGTTATTGGGCCAATTTGAACATTGTAAGATTTTACTTATTTTAGCTTCTAGTCTCATAAAAAATTAACTAGAACCAAACTAGAAAATGAAAATACGGTACAAAAAGAAACGGTTAAGAATAAACCTTTTGATTGTTATTGCTTGGGGAATTCTAGTAGTTTTGACCGCCTTTTTTATTAGTCAAAGACGATGGACGGATTATGTCAACATTGTATTATTCTTTTTTTATACCATCAATTATATTTACGAATACAAAAACCAATACCTGACTATCGCGGATGATATTATTACCAAAAACCTTCTATTTCAGACTAAAAAGATGAATTTTAATGAAATTACCCAAATTAAAAAATTTGCAGGAGATTATATTCTAAAAACAAGTCAGAAAGAACTGACCATAAACACACAGCTAATAGATTCAGATTCGTTGGTAGATTTAAATGCTGCCTTGGAGCAATTAGAATTACCGGCAGACAGAACACCGTTTGCGAGAGCAGTTTAAAGTTTATTGTCTTTCAAAACACCTTAGACAGAGTATAAGTTGAAAATTGATTAATTATTTCATTTTACATCCAAAAATGACATTACCAAATCTTTTTCAATTCATCCCTTAATTACTACAGTTCAGAAACATCCTCTTTTAAAAACCATGGTTTTGTCCGAGGTTTACTCTAGCAACCAACACAAACACCATGGAACAAACTATCACTTTCTTTATTTACCTGCACGCTTTCTTAGGCGGAGTGGGATTGATTACTGGCATAGGCAGCGTTATTGTTAAAAAAGGGAGCTCCTTACATAAGAAATTTGGTAAGTTATTCTCTATAGGTATGATTGGTAGCTCAGTAATTTCCATGCCAATAGCCATGATGCCAAATCATGAAAATCTATTCTTACTGCTAATAGGCTTGTTCACCGTATATCTTGTTTTAATCGGTAATCGTGCGTTGGCTTTCAAAATAAAAACTGAAGCGGATGTAGTAGACAAAGTAATTTCAGGGAGTATGCTTTTCTTTTCGGTACTAATGCTGGGCATTGGTTTGAATACCCTTTTGAATACTAATACTATGGGTATATTATATGTTTTCTTTGGAGGGTTTGGGCTTCTCCTAACTTTTAAAGATTTTCAGTTTTACAAAAACCCTCAGAAGACCAAAAATAGGTGGTTAATCTCGCACATCGGTAAGATGATTGGTGCTTTGATCGCATCAATTACCGCATTTATAATTGCTGGTCTCAGCATAGGAAATCTCATTGCATGGACGCTTCCCACCGTTCTTGGAACTATCTACATTATTTATTGGAAGAGAAAGGTCAATCCCAAAACCGTGGCTACAAAAAGACTATAACCCCCAATATAAAGAAGACGCTACCCTTTCTTTGTGGGTTTCATTTCTAAAAATGCAGTTTTATCATTATGTTTATCCTTGATAGGACTTTCCTCCTTAAAAAGTATAGGAATCCACATTCAGTTAGCGCTAAAAATGTCTATAAAACTCCTAAAAGATAATATTCTAAAAAATGCCAAATTGGACAACGAAGAGCTTCAAACCTTTTGTGACGCTTTTCACCCTAAAATTATTGCCAAAAAACAATACCTATTAAACCAAGGTGACGTCTGCAAATTTGAAGGTTTTGTAACTAAAGGCTGTTTTAGGGTATTTACTTTAGATGAGGATGGTAAAGAACATGTGCTTTATTTTGCTACTAAGGACTGGTGGATAACCGATATAGATAGTTTTACAAACCAAAACCCTTCGTTCTTGACCATACAGGCTTTAGAAGATAGTGAGGTATTACTCATAGATCACGCTGATAAGGAACATCTATATGAACAAATACCACAGGTAGAGAAACTATTCCGGGTTATGACCCAGAAAACATTAGTATCGCTACAAAGAAGAATGATTGCCAATCTTAGCCAGACTGCGGACAACCGTTATCTAGGTTTTATTGAAAAATACCCGGAAATTGCCCAAAAGCTCACCAATCTACAATTAGCTTCCTACTTAGGTATATCCCATGAATTTTTAAGTAAGATTAGAAGCAAGACCGCTTCAAAATAATCCTAGTGTTTCATTTATTGAACTAGTTCAATGTTTTGGATGGCATTGGCACGCACCTTTGTACCATCAAATTAAAACAAGTAAAAATGAAATCAATTTTTTCAACACTAGTATTAACAACTATAATCTTATTTAATATGGAAGTACAAGCCCAGAACACAAGAACAATTAAAACCAACAATTTTGACCTACAAGTCTATAATGCATCAGAAAATAGCTTTGGTGTAGCATCGGTTTTGGTGTCAGGAAAACAGGATGCCATTTTAATTGATGCCCAGTTTACTTTGGCAGATGCCGAAACTGTAGCGCAAGAGATAAAAGAATCAGGCAAAAACCTGAAAACTATTTATGTATCTCATGGTGATCCTGACTTCTATTTTGGATTACAAGTATTTAAAAAATACTTCCCAGAGGTTACCGTATTTGCAACTCCCGCAACCGTAGAGCACATTAAAGCTACCGCCCAAAAGAAACTAGATGTTTGGGGTGCTAAATTAGGAAACGCTATTACCACCAATGCTATCCTTCCTCAGGTTCTTAAAGAAGATGCATTAGATCTAGAAGGTGAAAAACTAGAAATTATTGGTTTAGACGAGTTCCCAAAACGAACTTTTGTTTACATCCCCTCTAGCGCAGCGGTTATTGGTGGTATCAATATTTTCTCCAATACTTTTCATGTATGGATGGCAGACGCCCAAACGAAAGAAGCGAGAAAAGATTGGATTTCCATACTAAACAAAATTGAAAGTCTAAATCCTAAAGTAGTTATTCCTGCCCACGGAAATAAGGATACGCAACTTAACTTAACCTCTGTGGCTCACACTAAGGACTACATTACGTTCTATGAAGAAGCTTTAAAAACCAATACCACTTCAGAGGACTTAATCAGCACGATGAAAAAGGAATACCCAAACGCTACTTTTGAAACCGCACTTCAAATTGGTGCAAAAGTGAATACAGGCGAAATGAAATGGTAAAATCAATAGGAATAGGCTACTTGGCAATACTTATGGTATTGTCAAGTTGCTCTTTTAATAAAAATGAAATGACAAATTTAGAAATCGTAAAAAGCACCTACGAAGGCAAATCTTCCGAAGAAAACGGAAAGAATTTAGCCAAGCATGTTGCGAAAGATATTCAATGGACAGAAGCCAAGGGTTTTCCATATGCAGGTACCTATACAGGACTAGAAGAGATTACTAAAAATGTATTTTCCAGATTAGGGTCTGAATGGATTCACTACCAGTTTACCCCAAAACAATATGTAGCTGATGGGGATACCGTCATTGCTATTGGTAATTACACCGGAGTTTATAAAAAAACAGGCAAAGGATTTGAAGCACGAGTAGCACACTTATGGACTTTAAAGGATAGCAAAATCATCAGGTTTGAACAGATTGTGGACAGTAAAACGGTTACCGATGCCATGACTAAATAAAAATCGCGGTTGAGTTAAAGCAAAAAAGCTCCAACT
>NZ_RCNR01000012.1 GCF_009725985.1 Zobellia amurskyensis | reverse complement strand
CTTAGAGATATAGAGTCCACCATTTTTGTCGTTCAAAGCAGCGAATAAGGTTTCTGGTTGGTCAGGGTGCATAATAATGCGTCGCACGCTGGCATTTTTGTGAAAACCGGTATTGCTCAATTCCCAAGAGAGTCCACCATCAAAAGAACGATAGAAACCATAACCCCCTTTGGCGAGTCTTTCAGGTTTTCCTCCGCCTATTTCAGAAATTTTTCTTGAGGTTGAACAGAAATACATGTTACTAGGGTTGTTAGGGGCTATCAGAAGGGAGTTCTGAGGTGCCAGACCTTGCCATGAGTTATTGTCGGCTTCAAAAATGGTGGCGATATTCGTCCAAGTTTTTCCGCCATCGGTAGTCTTACGCAATTTACCTCGGTGCTCTTGGCGCCATGCTAATATGAAAATAATATTAGGGTCATTTGGGTGAACTGCTACGGTAGAGATGGAATGGGCACCATGATTACCGCTATGATCATGAACTTGACCTTCTATTTGTTCCACCACAACGGCTTGCTTGTCTGGCCACCCGTCTAAATCAGTAGTTTGCCACAATCCATGTTCGCCACTACAGAGTATGCGTCTGTTTTTAATACCCGTTTCTAAAAGCATAAACCTACCAGGAAGATTACTATCACCTCTACCAATCCATTTGTTACTGCCTTTAGAAGTTTCAAAATCATCTACTTGCTTCCATGTCTTGCCTTTATCGGTTGATTTTAGGGTTTGCTGATCTATACCGATGTAAACATTTCCTTTAGGGTCAATAGACATCATCCGGTTGCCAGAAGAACCTGAAGTACCATCCATATAGGTCTGTAGGTGTGCAAATTCTATATTGGTTCCTGTAGGGTTATTTCTGTTTTTCCAATATTCTAAATCATTATTACCTATCCAATAAGGGCCGTATCTAGCGCATGTAATCCAAGTTTTTCCACCATCTAAGCTTCGCCATACATCACCTGGACCAAAAGTGAAATCGTGTTTACGGTTGTAGGTTACATAGATTTCGTCCTTGTTTAAAGGGTTGATCACCAATCTATTGAAAACCGGAAGTGTTTTTGTGGGAAGAGTTGTGAATTTTTTCTTTGATTCTGATTTTGATATGCCGAACCAATGTCCCATGGTTTTATGGAAACGGTCTACTTCGGCAGTGGAGTGGAGGGCGGTCATATCAAAATAGAGATTACCGGTAATGTCTTTCCAGCTTTTACCGCCATCGGTACTTTTAAACACGCCTCCTTTTGCGCTTACCGTATTTCCTTTGTCTTCATAAACCGTTTGGTCTACCAAATACAGAACAAATTCATTGGTTCTTGGGTCGTAGTAGGAGGTCAGGTCACGGGGAAGGTTGTTGGGGAGTCCCTTACCGCATTTTGTCCATGAAAGTCCACCATCGTTACTGAGCATCAATCCATAATTGGTTACCATTACAACATGTTGATTATTGTTAGGGTTTACAATAATCTTTCCCACATCGGTTTTTTCGTGAAGACCTTTGGTGATTTTATTCCATGTTTTTCCCTTATCTGTAGACTTATAAATAGATCCATAAGCTGCATATTTAAAAAAGATGCCGTTGGGATTTGCCGCAGATCTATGATTGCTCTTTACGTTCCAAAAATCGCCTGAACCAGCGTACCAAATATTGTCGTTGGTCGGGTCTACGGCAAGCTCACTTAAGCGTGTGCCCTGTTGTTCGTAATACCAACCTTTTTCAAATGATTTAGGGTCGTTAGGGTCAATGTTTACGTCTTTATGGCTTCCGCCTAATTCGATAGTTTTTTTCCAGCTTCGGCCTTGGTCAGTAGTTTCAAAAACCCAACCGTTCCAATCGATGGCCATACCGTAGTCGGGGTTTTGCAGGGAAAATTCAATATCCAGAACCCGTTTCATGTCATGACCCAAACCATCTGGGTCTTTCAACGATTGCCATGATTTTCCATTGTCCCATGAGCCATAGCTCACGTGCATATCAGGCCCCATGAACATTACATTGGCATCCGTTGGGTGGTTCCAAAATTCTTCACAATAGCCCGACATTCCCGGACCAAAGTTTTTCCATTCAACGGAAGGGTCGGATTTAATTTTCTTCGTTTTAATTTCTTGAAAAAAGTCTGATTTTCCTTGGGCCTGTAGATTATGTCCCAAGAAAATAGTTAGGAGAAATAGTATTATTTTTTTCATAGCTCAGTGTTCTAAGTTGTGCCTATTTATGATGTTGTTATTTTTTGATCCATTCCAATTTATCAATGCTAACCCCTCTGTACGGCCATTCCACACTAGAGATATACCATTGGCCATCTTCGCCCTGAAAAATCTCGGGAGCATGTGCCTTTAACACGGTAATTTCCTTTTCTTGGTCAACCCCAAAATCGGTCAGGTCATTCGACTGGTAGACATAGGCTTTATGGGTATAAGCACCTTGTATATATTTGCCATCCCAGCCACCTTCCCATGCACAGACAAAGAGGTAAAAGGTATTGTTGTGGAATAGTAGGGTGGGCGATTCAGGATCAAACTTGTTAGTCTTAAGAATGATTTTAGGTTCGCTCCAGTTAATCAAATCTTTAGAGGTCACCATCCGGACACTTTTTATAGAACAATACGTCAGATAATATGTGCCTTTGTATAAAAGTAAATTAGGGTCACGGGCACCATCCGGGTCTGAGAAGAGTTCTCCTTTTGGTTCCCAATCATATAAATTATCGGAAACAGCCAAGCGCATAGGGCTATGACCGTAAACCATCTGAAATAGACCGTCTTTTCTAACAATATAAGGTGCGTGGTTCGCAGCTATTTCTCCCGGCCGGTCTTTGGGAGTCAATATTTTGGGGAGATCATTATAGTGATGCTTCTTTACTGTTTCTTTAAAATCTGTTGCTTCCGATACGGCATGAAAAGAACCATGCTCGCCTTCGTGTATGCCTTTGTTGAGCGGTTTTGTTTCTACCAATGGGTGGGTTATCCCAAAAATATGCCACTTGCCATCATCACCTTTTACAAAGGTGTGGTCGTTAGGAACCCATTCATCATACCATTTTCCCTCTTTTAGGTTAGGTGTGTCAGGGGCGAAAAAATAATCACCATCAGGCTTATAGATTCGCACATATTCATTGGCCTGTTGTGGTATTATTATATTCTCCTGAGCTCTAAGCCCGGTTTGAAAGAGCAAAAAGGATACAGTTAAAAATTGAAAGGTTCTAGTTTTCATTTGGTATAGTGTTGCTGGTGAGCTCGTAAGTATCGGTAAATACTTTGGTACTAAAGTTCGTTTAGGTCTATGTTCAATACGTGTTTAGAAATACGGTTTAAGTCAGCTTTATCCCCTTCAAAATGATAGGTTTTGTGTAGGTGTTGAATGGCTTCGTTCGCTTTCAGTTCTCGGGTATTTGAAGATGATTCTAGCTCATAAAAAGGACCTAGTTGCCCCCCGTTTTCTAAAGGGCCATCATTATAAGAGTTTACAACATCGCCTTCATAGGGATGCTCTTGTTGGGCCCAAACGGAATTTACATAAGTGGTGTCTCCTTTGAAGCTATACTTTACAATGGTGAGGATATTCTTTTTGGAATCATAACTACCAATGTAAGGAATGATGTTCTGTGGTGGAAGGCCTAGCTTAAACCTATACGTACCATTGCCTTTGTAAAGCACATGTTTGTCCGTTATGGTCAGACGCTCTGGGGGTACTGTACCAAAGTACGAACTGTTCAGAGCCAATTTGTTTTTGTAAGGCATTATAACTGTAGTGTTTTCGGAAGGGATAAACATTCCCAAAATCCAAATAGATAATAGTCCGGTTTCTTTAGACCATGCTTGTGTTCCCGTATTTACGATTTCATTTTCCGATTGATAGCCTACAAAGTCAATTTGTTTTAAGTCGATATTCAGGTCTTTTTCTATTTCTTTTTGGCTGAAAATCGAAACTTTTCTATTTACCTCGATATTAAATTTGAAATCTTGGTAATTCACCAAATTCATTTTTTTTTGAAAAGTGACAGAGCTTTCGTTTTTTGCTATAACATCAAAAGATTCCGTATCTAATTCTTTGGGTGTGAACCAATTTTCAAAAGAAAATTCGGTTCCCTTTTTAAAGAATATGGAATATTGACCACCTTCAGGGCCAATCCAGAAACGGTCCTCTCCTCCAAACGGGTTAATATGTTCTTCAAACTTTCCAGAGGCCAACAAATCATAATGCATCCACCCGTAACTATTGCCTTTTAATCCATTTGAAGTACTGGTCATAACTCTACCCTGTAATGCGGGAGACACTATAAGCTGGCTTTTCCCTAGGTTTGTTTTTAAAGTGATTACTTTTTGGTGCTTTTTTAGAAAATTCAAGTCCTCTCCAAAAGTGTTCTGAGCTTGAAGGTTTACGCCAAATGCAAATAAAAGTCCGGTACAGCATACTAATTTTTGGTAGTTGGTCATAGCGTTCGTGGTTTTTAGTTTTCGTTCAGCCTTTCAGTAGCTTTCATTGCACGTTCTCGCTGTTTGGCATTCAGTCCATGCTCCAATAAATACTCGAACTTAGGAGTATTATGGTGGCGTTTCATTTGTTGATCATCAACATCTAAACTCAGGTCGCAATCAAACCGAACTAAAACCACATGATTCTTCTTCCAGTCGCGCGTAGGGTTGGCAAAATGGGAAATTCCCCAAGTAATTCCACGACCATCTTTGGTATCTGTAAAAGCGTCGGCAACAAAAGGACCACCGGCATCGGGCATTAATTCTACCATTGCAGCTATTTCAAAATTCACCCAATCTTCTGCATATTGTATGGTGTTCAGTTCATTTCCGTCTCTAATGGCAAAAGCGGCTACCCCTTTTTTAAATGGAAATAAAGTAGTTTCGTGTCCTGAATTCATTATTGGATTCAATGGGTGTTTTTCAAAAGGACCTAATGGGTCATCTGCTATGGCCAGCCCATGCATGCGGACATTATCTTTGGTTTTGGTTTTACCAAAATCCGACTTATAATACAGGTAAATTTTTCCATTATGAACTATAGGGTAGGGGTCATGAATTGAAAACTGGTCCCAAGAACCCGGTGCCCCGTTAGGTATTACTTCTTTGTTAAAAGGTGTCCAAGGACCATCGGGAGAGTCGGCATAAGAGACTGCAACAGGACAATTGTCTCCGCCACTTTTTCCTGGAGCTTCAGAAAATGCTTGGTAGTACAAATAGTATTTGCCCTTCCATTTTAAAACATCTGTTGTGGTAACGGAACGCCAACCTACTTGTGGTTTTGGAGGTCTAGGAACGGCAACACCTTGTTCTTTCCAAGTAAACCCATCTTTTGATGTCGCGTAGAAAATATCGGCTAAATCCCAATCTGCAGAAGGAATGGTGTCATTTGATTCCTCAACTCTTGGGATACCCACTGGAGCTACAGGAGTTTCGCGGTGGGTGTACCAAATATAATATTTGCCATTTTCAAAAATCACTTTTGAAGGGTCTCTACGCGAGATGGTACCGTCATTAGCGTTATAATCAAAACCTTTAAGTTCTGTGTATTTAAACTGGGTGTACAATTCGTTGGATTCGGGACGGGCACCTAAATAATTATCATAGTTTCGCTCTAAAGCAGCGCTCAAAGGTCTGTTGGGTTTCTCTTCCGGCAACTCATAGGGGAATACCTTTTCTTGGGCTTGGGCCATTGCAAAAGCGCTCAAACTTAATGCTAGTAAAATATACTGTTTCATAATTTTGTTCTGGTGTTTGTGGATATATGAAGTGTTTTGTCAACTTGTTTTTTTTTATAGTTGAATGGGTAAGTTGGGTTTAGGGTGTTGCGTAACGTACCACCCGCTGCCTCGTGTTGAAGCGTAGAATTTACCGGGAGTATAATTGTCTATGGCAATATCGTTTATGCGGTCGCTTTGACCATTACCCTTATTAATTTTTGTCCAAGTTTTTCCTGCGTCTTGGGAAAGATAAGTACCTGCATTTTTTGTACCGATGGAAACATTCCCTAATGTAGAGACTAAAATGGTATTCGGGTTGTAATAGGCCGTTTCAATACGGTTGGTCCATGGGAAATCAAAAATACGTTTCCAAGTACCTAGATTATCATCACTCACCCAAACCCCTCCTGCACTTGGCTTTCCTCTTTTTGTTCCAGCGCTTATGTACGCTTTTCCATCCCTAGAAAAGTGAATATCGTTAATACCTTTATTGCCCGATATTTTTTCAGTGGACGAAACTTTTACCCAGTATTTACCATTGTCAATGGATTTAAAAAGACCTCCATCTTTGTTCTGTATGGCTACGTAAAGCGTATTGGGGTTCTTTGGGTTAAAGGCTATTTTGGTAGCGTCACGTGAATCGGGTAGGCCTGTATTGGTTTCTACCCAAGTTTTGCCGCCGTCGTGGCTTTTGTGCACCCCAAAACCGATTACGGAATTACCCACCCATTCCATATCAATAGAATTTTTAGGCACTACAAAGTACATATTATCAGGATTTTCAGAATCTATGATAAGGTGATTTTGATGCACGCTTTGGTCTCCGCTATGCGCCTTTATTTCCCACTTGGGAATAGCAATACCATGTTCTTTCCATGTTTTTCCATTATCTACAGATTTTAATAATTTACCTTTTGCGGCCTGCCTGAAGAACAAAGCATAATGAACGAGGGTGTCTTTTGGGTGTATGGCATACCAACTTAGCGATGCTTCATGATCTAAAAAATTATGGGATTCTGCACCTTGAGCATCCGGACGAACCTTAGGTCCTTGATCATTGGTCATCCATAAACTGTTTTCGCCTGCCATGCAGAATACTTTGTTTTTTATATCTGGATGTTGGTAGAAACCATGCCCGGGCAAATTGCTATTTCCAGCTCCTACATAACTTTCCGTACCGGGAGTGGTATACTCATCATCAATATCTACCCAAGTTTCGCCTTTGTTGTAGCTCATAAGGGATATTTTCGCCATTTGGGTATGGAGCACGGTACCGTCTGCATTCCATCGTACAAAATTTGAACCTTTACGTTCGTAAAAATCCCTATCTACCCAATCTTTTAGGTAACGAAGTGAGATGTTGGTTTCCATAGGGTTGCCTCTTTCTTTCCAATATGCATAGTCCTTGGAGGTAGTTTTCCAAGCTTTTCCGTTACGAAGGGCAACGTGCCAATTTTTGCCTCCGTCTTTACTGCGCCAAATCTGACCGGGTTTAAAGTTGTTTCGGGAAGCGTTGGAGTATTCATTGTTGAGGTAAATATTATCTGCATCATTAGGGTCTACCGCAATGGTGTTGAAACGAATGGTAATGGCCGATGGCATTTCAGGGAATTTTGCCATAAAATCCTTGTCTTTCATATCAAAAACATAGGCGGCACAGTGTACATAACTTTTTTTGACATCTGCATTTTTTTGAAATTGACGCATGTCTAACGGTAAATTTCCTTCTAGCTTTTGCCAGCTTTCACCACGGTCAACACTTTTAAAAATACCTCCCTTGTCATTGGTCAATGTTTTGCCATTAGCCTTCCACATGGGATTGCAGACAACATAAAGGGTAAGAACATCCTTTTCTTTATTGTAATGATGGGTCATAGCCCTCATTACATCATAATCAAAACCTTTGGTTTTCTGAGACCAATTTTTTCCGCTGTCCATGCTTTTGTAAAAACCATAATTGGTACTGGCGTAGATGATATTAGAGTTTTTTGGATCTACAATTAATGTTTCAAATTGGGTTTTTGGATGCAGTCCTTTGTTTAGTAGTACCCAGTTTTTACCCTTGTCCGTGCTTTTCCAAAGTTTGTTCAAACTTGGCTCATGCTCTTTAGAGCCATGGGGTTTGCTATTGGGGAACAACATTCTACCCAAATGTCTCATTTCGCCCCCGCCGGCATACCAAATATTATCGTTTTTGGGGTCTACGGTAACACAGGAAACGTATTTGCCGTCAAAAATAGGGTGGTTTAGATTTTGCCAAGATTTCCCACGGTCATGGGTAATGAAAATACCCTTGTTTTTGTCATCACTACAAAAACCAAAATCTGGGTTTTGACGAGAGAAATCTATACTAAAAAGTTGCATTGGGCCTCGTTGTCCTTCTCTATAACCGGATTCATCTTCGTCTAGCATGGTACCGTACGTTTTACCTTTGTCAAACGAAACGTAAGAATTGCCCATGTTAGGACTTATGAAAAGAGCATTTGGATCTGTGGGATGCCAAAAAGCACATTTGTTGTTACCACTCATACCAGGCCCAAATTGTTGCCAAACCACAGTTGGGTCAGAAGCTACTTTTTCTGCCTTTAAATGTTTGAAAAAGGAATCACTTTTTTGTTGAGCTTGCCCGCTTATTCCCATTCCTATCAGAAAGAAGGTTAATGGAACTATTTTAGACAAGGCATTTTTGCTCATATTACTTTGGATTATAAAACTGAAGTCTTTTTAATTTATCAAATTGATGTATAAAGTGCTCTCGTCCAGGGTATTTTTGTTATCTCCATCTACCGGTCTAATTCTTGCGGTTAGCTTATAAGGAACGTCAGTAGCTAATTTTTCATCCACTTTGATTACTGAAGTTAGATTGGCATATCCCGCGTAAGCGATAAACTTGGATTCAGCTATTTTTTCACCTTCATCATCAAATAATTTCAATTCAATTTCTCGATCTTTATTTGCTTTGTAGGTGAGAGGTATTTCTATAGAGGTAGATTTCGTTTGGGCAATGATGGGACTGTCAAACGATACATTTTCGTTATAAAGGTTTAGATTATGCTCTTCTTCGGAATTTGGATTGTTGTTATCAACCAGTTTATAGGCCCTAACCCAATCATAGTACACTGTGTTTTTGCTTGGGTCGTTTAATTCTTTGGCAGTAGGGATTTCTATCCACGGAAAAGGATAAGTTTCACTTACTAAACGCATGTACATAGGTTGGTCAAAAGGCTTATCTTTTATCTTGTCATAAAACTTTTGGTGTTTGGGTGCCCGGTTGTTATAGTAGTAGCTGGCCGTACTTTCATTTTGCCACCACCCACCGTAGATATTAAAATCTTCAGAGGTAAGTCTTTCATCTTCAAACTTTACTTGTGGGGCTCGGTAATCATGTTTTTCACCATCACAGTCCGTATACCAGAAATGTGAATTGGAGTGCATGCCACTGGCAAAATAACTTCCGCTGAAATCACCTTCACGACCGATAGATTCGTGAATGTCCCACTCTAAACCATATTTATCACAATCGTTCGGCCCTTTAAAATTATTGGAGCTGGAAAACCAAAATGTGGTGGACATGGTTGTAGCGGCAGCTTTTACCCGACATTCGTAATAACCAAATTGAGTCGATTTTTTTGAAACCACAGCGGCCCCTCCCACATTAAAAGTAATGTCTCTACCGTAGGCATGAACTATGGTGTCCTTCTCGAGTTTTTTACTAGTCATTTTTAGAAAACCATCACCTACAGAAACCTGTGATGCCATAAAAAGCCCCGGCGGACGTCCAATCCAAGTGGGGTGGTGGTCATACCATTTTGTGGTGTCCAACTCGGTACCGTTAAACTCATCCGAAAAATCAGGATTTAACACCCATCGCTTACCCATAGGTGGCTTAGGTGGTCCTTGGCGAGTTTCTTCATTTGTGTTAGGCATTTCTTGAGCAAATAGGCTACCTGTTATAAAAGCGAAAATTAAAATGGCTGGTTTAAGAATCATTTTGCGTGTTTTTTATTTTTTCAACGTTAAGGGTTCTACTTTTTCTATACCATTCACTGGAGCATCGTGCTCTGTTTCATGTATATTAAATTTAAGAATAGTTTTCAATAGGTTATCGCGTTCTTTTCTGTGTGCTTCGGAGACCTTGTTCCAATCGGTTATTTTAGGAAAGCTGATAAGATCTTCAGGAGTTTCACTCACATCGTACCAAACATTGTTTCCATCTTTAAGCACGAGGTTTCCTCTTACTATTTGGGTCTCTTTGTGATACCCGTAAATCCATTCCCGATGCGTTTTTTTGTCCGTAGTTAAAAACGGAATAAGACTTTCTCCGTTGATTTCATAACTGTCCGGTATTTCTACATTAGCAATATCTGCAATGGTAGGAAGCATATCCGACATGTTTACAAGTACGTCTTGCATACCTTTTTTGGTGAGGTTCATACCCGGAGCGTAAATGATAAGTGGCACGTGGGTTCCTTTTTGTGAAACCGGGCTAGATTTGCCATAACCACTGGTTCCATTATCCGCACAGAAAATGAAAATAGTGTTATTCTCAATACCAAGTTCCTTTAGTTTGTTCATGTACTGCCAAACCTGATAATCTAGATAATTGACGTGGTTATGAATACCACTTTTGGTTACAGTTCCGTGCGTATCATACACGCCATTATCTCCCGTAACATTGGGCTTAAGACAAATATATTTATTACCGTCCCAAGAAATTTTGGGCGTTCCGGGCCATTTGTTTCCAGAATCGGGATTGAGAAAATCCCATGCGTCATGACCTAAGTGACTCGTGTGGTACACAAAGAAAGGTTCCTTTTCTTTTTGCTTTCTCTCCATGAAATCAAAAATAAAATCCAACTCAACATCGGGACCAAAGGTGTTGAGGCCAAAATCTTTTTCCGCTTTTTTAGTATTGGGCCACCAAACCAATTCTTTGTTGGTTCCGGGGTAGTTCATAAGCTGAACATGCGGTTTCCAGTACCAACCAGATTGGACGTAACTTTTTTTATGAATCTCACGATTGGTATCGGCATTAAAAATTTTCTTTTTACCGTCTACTTTTCTAGTTTCCAAACGAAAATCTGTGGTGTGTATAGCTGTATTATACGAGCCTTCGCCAGGGGTAAAACAAGCTTCGTCAAACTGAAATCCTTCAATATTCATTTGTGTTTTTCCTGCCCAAAATGTGGCATAGCCACCAGCTTTGGCTACGTTGGCAATGGAGTGTGGTGAGCTGTCATATAAGTTCCAAACGCCTTTCCCGATGGGAGCTTTACCTTTATCGCTGTTATGCCACCATTTATGCAAATGGGCATACCTCCCGGTCATCATCATGGCTCTACTTGGTCCACAAACCGTAGCTGCCCAAGCGGTCTTTATGTAGCAGCCTTCTTCCGCTAGTTGATTCAATACGGGCGTCTTAGCCTGGTATTGAGGGTCTGAGGTGTTACCTCCTTTTGGTGGACTCCAAACCGTTGAACCATAAATGGGCAATTCACGAGCACTAATATCATCCGCATATAAAAGGATGATATTCGGTTTTTCTTGGGCCATTCCAACAGATGAAATAGCAAAGCACCCAAGTAAGGCCCATATGATTTTATGATTCGTAAATTTCATTTTCTTATTTGAAGTGTTTTAAAGTAAGTTGATTTTATATGCTGAATGGACTTAATAAAATTCCCAAAAGCCATATTTCTCTCCTTCAATATTTTCTTTGGTGTCTCCCAATTCTTTAGCTTTCTCTTTCATTTCTTGTTGCATAGTTTTCACTTGCTGCGCATATTCTGGAAAGAAGGAAAGGTCATATACTTCCCAAGGGTCATTTTTTATATTAAATAGTTGGGTAACACGGGAACCTTTTACGGTTTCTCCGTTCTTTTTATCATAATTATTGGCCCGTACGTACTCAATTAATTTATAATCACCTGTTCTATACGCTCTTTGGAATTGTTTGTAGGCGTGGTACGTATAATCCCGAACACTGGTTTTCTCTTTATTAATCACAGGTAATAAGCTTTTTCCAGTGACTGAACTAGGCGCGTCAACTCCAATAAAATCGAATATGGTTGGGAAAACATCAAAATTGTAGGCTAAGGCATCTCTTTTACTGCCTTTGTCTTTTATAAGGTTCCCTGAGAAAACAAGGGGAATATGAACTCCGTCTTCATCATAAATATTTTGTTTTCCCATTAAGCCGTGGTTTCCAACTGCAAGACCACTATCACCTGCAAAAACGATTAACGTATTCTCATAGGCACCACTTTTTTTCAATGAAGCAATGACTTTACCTATTTGGTCATCTAGATGCGTAATAATGGCATAGTAATCAGAAAGTTCTTGTTTGGCAACTTCTGGTGTTCTAGGCCACACGGCAAGTTCTTCATCTCTAAGGAACATATCACCATTGTCAAACGGGTGTTGCGCCATATAAGAAGGAGGAAGTACGATGTCTTCAACAGGGTACATGTCTTTGTATTTCTGCGGCGCCTGTCTTGGGTCATGTGGAGCGTGAAAAGCTAAATACATAAAGAACGGGTCTTTCTTTTTATAGTCTGTTATGAATTCGGAAGCACTTTCTGCATAGATTTCAGAGGTATGCGGACCGTTTTTCTCTGTACCGGATGGGCCTCTTTTCTCTTCTTTAGTTACTGGTCTACGAACTACTTTTCCGTTTTCGTCATATTCCAATAGATATCCGTCTTCAAACTTGTAGTCGCCATCTTTTTTCCAATCCCACAAAGGCATACGAAAATGGTCAACTAGATATAGACCTCTTGACATAAGCCTATCTCCCGAATCAAAAGAACGTGCCAAGGAAGCATTGTCTTGATGCCATTTCCCAACAATATGAGTGTTGTAATCTTGGGCTTGTAAAGCTTCGCCTATGGTTGTGTGTTCAGGAGGAATGCTGTGTCCTTGTCCTTCTAAATCAAATACGTTTCTTCCGGTTAACAACATAGCTCTACTTGGTACACAGGTAGCACCGGAAAAGGCACCCATTAAATAACCGTTGGAAAATGAAACTCCATCGGCAATCAGGGCGTCCATATTTGGTGTTTTTACTTGCATGCCACCCAAAGCATGTACCCCTGAAAAGCGGTGGTCATCTGTATAGATAATAAGTACATTGGGCTGGTCTTTCTTTTTTGCTTTGCGTTTTTGGGCATTGACTGGAAGAGCCAATAGCGTACTAAAAACGACTAAAATGCAAAGGGAAAATCGATTTCTAAAAGTCATAATGTTATTCTGATTGAGTTGTATTGGTGTCCACTAGAACCTGAGACTCTCTTTTATCGGTACCGTTTAAAGTGAACACGACGTTATTGGTTTGTATATTTTCTATATGCCTTCCATAGAGGCCGTAGGCAGGTAGTACTTTAAAGAAGCTGAATTCTGGATATCTATCCACATCCTCCTCAACTTTGGCCATGGTATCCTCTTCTGAGCCTCCGCCCGGTAGTTCCAATTCAATATTTTCTAAAGTTATTTTACCAACTTTATGGTCTGGAGTTCCCGTAATTAATATGCCCGATGGTGGTTTTACCCTAGAGCTATCCAAAACCCGAGCATTGCCTTTTACATTTTTGATAATTACATTGGTAATAGAGCCAACCTCTTGTTTTTCAGCATCGCGGTAGGTGCGTAGACGTTCTCCAAGACGAATGAAAATAGGCATATCTACTCGGTCCATTTGAATGCCGTCTATAGTCACATCGTGAATATTGGCGCCGTCTACACTTAGGATTTTTATTCCGCCACCTTTGGTATCATAAATCTGGCAGTTTTTAATGTCTATGTTGTACATATCTCCCATAGACTCGGTTCCGAACTTGATCGAACCCCAGTCACTTCTAAGCTTGCAATCGCTTACCTGCACGTTATAGGTAGGTTTTGGGCTCGTGGTTTTAATGCAAATAGCATCATCGCCCGTATTGATATCGCAATTTTTAATAACAGCATCGTAACTGGAATCTAAGTCAATACCATCATTGTTTTTATGGGCATGGCTGTAAATGGAAATGTTGTCCACCAAAATATCATTGGATTGATAAAAATGGCAAGTCCACGCAGCTGGTTGGCGTAAATGAACATCTTGTACTTTAATTTGAGAAGAATTTACAAACCGTAAAAGAAAAGGCCTGTTTGAGCCAAAACCTTCGGTTTCGGTAATGTTCAGCTCCTTAATTTTTGCCTTTATATTTTTTGAAAGAAAAGCTTCTCCGTTCCCATCAATAGTTCCCTTACCGGTTACGGCAATGTTTGTGGCATTTTTTGCACCAATAAGGCAATTACCCCTTTTTTGTCCCGTAGCATCGGTAAACGTATCAATACTTTGATAATCCAACGGGTTTGAACTTCCAATTAATTTTGCATCTTCAGCTATATGTAGGGTTACATTGTCTTTTAGGAGAAGTGTACCTGAAATGTAATTGCCGCCTTCAATAGTAACAGTTCCTCCACCAGCAAGATTACAAGCATCTATGGCCTTCTGAATGCTTTTGGTATTTATCGTTTTGCCATCGTCTATGGCACCATAATCGATAACGTTGTAACTGTCTGATTTTGAATTACAGCTTATCAACAGAATAAAGGTCATTAGGAGGCTTGTATAATATAGTCTGGTTCTCATTTTAGTTGCTTTGGATTTGGTTCTTTGAGATAATTTTCTTGTTTAGGAAAACTCTATTAATTTCCCTATTTGTGACGTTTTTTAGAACAATTGGGGCTCTTTTGTCTTCGTTTACGGTTTTTATGCTGAAATTTTCAACCACCAAACCATTTATGTGACGTGCATAAAGTCCGGAAGCGGGTAGGGTACCCACTAAACTGAATTCTGGCCACCAACCATTAAGTACCTCTTGGGTGTATTCTTTGATGTCCGTTTTTTGCGCATCTGCAGCAGTTCCTCCGCCAGAAACTACAAATTGAACATCTTTAATAGTGAGGTCTTCAATTTGGTGCCCTGGGAAGCCTGTTAAAAAGAAGGCTGAGTTTTTATCAAGTTCAGAATTATCTACCACAATATTGCTAAAGCTAAAGTTGTGCATACTCTTAAGTGGCTCAAATTGGCCATCAGGCGTATCTACGGAAGCAATTTGTTGTGCGAAAGTCATGAAAATAGGACGAGGTACGTTTTCCATAACCAAGTTGCTGAAGACCATGTTTTTCATTTCGCCACCTTCACACTGCTGAATCTTAAGTCCCGAATCTTGAATGTCCTTAAAAGTACAGTTGGTAACGGTAATCGATTCAATATTTCCGCGAGATAGAAGTCCAATACGCATTCCGCCCCATTTGGTGCTAAAATGGCAATTACTGACTGTAATATTCTTGCAAGGTTTATCCGGTCTTGAGGCTTGCAAGCAAATACTATCATCACTATTATCAAAATTACTATTGTTCACGCGCACGTTTGTACATCCATCAAAATCTAGCCCGTCTCCGTTATTGTTTACGCGACTTATGATGTTGATTCCGCTCACCGAAATATTATCACAGTAGAGCCAAGCTGAGGTCCATGCCGCAGGATTGATAAGAGTAACGTCATTTAGATGAATGTCTTTCACATTTACAAACCTTATCATCATTGGCCTGCCTCCTTTTTTCTTGGTGAAGTTTTCCTTGTGTCCATTCCCGTCAATAGTTCCATAACCTTCAATGGCAATGGAACGTGCGTCTTTGGCAAAGATCAAGCAACGGTCCATGTGCGGTTCGTTCTTGTACATATTCTTATGGGTGTCCGTTGCATAATCATCATAATTAGAACTCCCAAGAAGCGTTGCCCCATTCTCAATATGAAGGGTAACAAAATCCTTTAAGTAAATCGTGCCGGTTACAACAGTCTTTCCAGCAGGAATTAAAACCCTTCCGCCTCCATTTTTGGTGCAAGCATCTATGGCATTTTGTACGGCCTTCGTATCTAGTGTAATACCATCTGCTTTGGCGCCATAATCCAGGACATTAAAATCTGTAGCCATTGCCTGTGTGTAAAATAACAAGCAAAGAGCAAAACCGAGTAATTGTGATATTTTCATTTGAATTACTTTGTTTTAACAATTATTTTTGAGCTTTCCAATCCGTTAGAAGTAGCAGAAACTGTAATGTTTCCTGCAGCTTCGGTAGATTTTACTACAAATAAACATTTTCCGTTAAATGCCTTGATCTTAGTATCTTGAAACGACTCTAAAGAAGCTGGGTTTCCATTACCCACAGCGGCAAGAATTCCAGCGCCTTCTATGGTAAATTGTACTTGGTTATCGGCATTAGGAATAAGGTTTCCATCCGCATCTGTAATATCGACTTCAATAAAAGAAAGGTCTTTTCCGTCTGCAGTTATTTCTGTACGGTCTGCCGTTAAGCGTATTTTAGATGCTTTTTTAGCAGTATTGATTATCTTTTCGGCTACCGCTTTTCCATCTTTATAACCAATAACTCTTAAGCTTCCCGGTTGGTAAGGAACATTCCAACTCAATCTATATTTTGAGGTGTACATTCCTTTTTCAAATCCACGGAATTCCGCTGGAATATCGGTAGTATCAACTCCTTTTATTTTTTTGCCCAAAGATTTTCCGTTTACGATCAATTCTACTTCATCGCAATTGGTATAGGCAAATACGGGAATTTCTTCTCCTTCTTTTCCTTCCCAATTCCAGTGTGGCAATACGTGAACCATAGGTTCTGTAGTCCATTGACTTTGGTAGAGGTAGTATCTGTCTTTTGGAAATCCACATAAATCTACTGGAGCAAAATAAGAGGCATGTACTGGCCAGTCAGCATTCCAATATCCATCCGTAGAATTATCGCGACCACCGTAAGGGGTGGGTTCACCAAGATAATCAAAGCCCGTCCACATGAATTCGCCTAAAAACGTAGGGTTTTCAGCTTGTACATCAAACTCAACATCAGGAGGGTATGCCCATGGTGGGCCAACAGTTACATCATAACTAGAAACTTCCAAGGTTTCCTTCTTATGGTCATGTGTAATAGGTAGGGCATAGGTACCACGGCTACTGGTCTGCGATGAGGTTTCAGAACCGTAAAGAATCATATCTGGATTGTCTTTAACCGTTGCGGCATAATCAAAAGGCTTATAGTTTAAACCAACGATGTCTATCTGATAGGCCAGCTTATTTTTAAAAGCACCACCGTAGTTATTAAATCCGGCAGTGGTGGGTCTGGTATGGTCTTCATCATGGCAGATGTCATTCAGCATTTTAGCCACTTTCCAGCCATCTTTTTCGCGTTGCTCTATGATTTCGTTTCCGATACTCCACATAATCACGGAAGGATGGTTACGATCTCTTTTGATCATATCCCTTAAGTCGCGCTCGTGCCATTCGTCAAAATACTTGTTATACCCGTTAATGACTTTTGGAATTTTCCATTCATCAAAAGCTTCGTCTAATACAACAATACCCAGCTTATCACATATCTGGAGCATTTCTGGCGACGGTGGGTTGTGGCTTGTACGCAAGGCATTTACGCCCATACTCTGCATAATTTGCATTTGGCGTTCGGTAGCTCGGTAATTTACAGCGCCACCTAAAGGCCCAAGGTCATGATGCATACATACACCATTGAATTCCACTGGTTTTTCATTAAGCAGAAACCCTTTTTTAGCATCGAAATAAATACTACGAATTCCCAAAGTACTGCTATACTCATCTAAAATTATATTTCCTTTTTTTACTTGTGTAACAACATCATATAAATAGGGGTTTTCAATTCCCCATCGGTTGGGGTTGTTCACTACTATTTCATCTATAACAACTTTTTCCGAAGATTTTTCTAGTCCGATTTTTTGACTGCTAGAGGCTACTACGTTATTAAGTCCGTCAATTATTTTGGTTTCTAGAGTAACCGAAACTTTTTTTCCATCGGCATTCTTTATCGTAGTCTCAATTTTTACCGTAGCCTTTTCATCTGATACCTTAGGCGTAGTAATATAGGTTCCCCAAAGCGGAATGTGGACCGGGTTATTTATTTTTAAATAGGTGTTTCTATAGATACCCGCACCAGAGTACCAACGGGATGCTAAATCTTCCGGTGCAACCCTAACAGCAATGACATTTTCTTCCCCAAATGTAATGTATGGTGTTAAATCCAGTTCAAAACCCATATAACCAAAAGGACGCTCACCAATATAGGTTCCGTTTATATAGACCTTGCTATTGTTCATGACACCATCAAACAAGATAGCTATTTGCTGAGCTGCATATTTTTTGTCTATGGTAAAATGTTTACGGTACCATGCCGTACCGTGAACGGGTAAACCTCCTGTACGTGCATTATATTTTTTATCAAAAGGACCTTCAATGGCCCAATCGTGCGGTAAATTAAGCTTGTGCCAATCGGCATCTTTAAAAGTAGACTTTTCAGCTCCAGAAGGGTCGCCCTTTTGAAAGAGCCAACCGCTATTAAAAGATACATCACCATTTGTAGCTTCAGAACCCAGTTGACCAAAAGAAAAACTGAATTGTAGTAAGAGGATAAATAGAAAGCTTTTTCTCAACATCATTTTTACGTTAATATTATTGTGGTGAAAGTCTAAAATAATTTTCAGGGAAAAGACCACGGACAGCTGAAAGAATAGAACAGATGGTTTTTTTGGTTAAGCCTAGTTATGGGAGTCTCAATTTTAGAGTACTAAAACGTATTTGTTAAGACCGGAAGAAGATTAGGGGTTGTCAATATATTGTCAAGTTCTAATGAATGACATAAACCACTATGAGCATATAGATTACTGTAAATGGTATAAGTGAAATGTTCATTTGTTGTAACCTTTAGCACATTAGTAGCTCGTGGATAGGTGATAAAATTAGAATTTAGCAGCTGCTAATAAGACGAGAAAAAATGGTATCGTCAATAACAACCAGATTATGAATTTTAAACATTTAGCGGCACTTTCAGTCGCCATTGTTTGTATTGCTTCCTGCGGCAGTTCAGATAAGAAAAATCAAAAAGATACAGCGCAACTGAGCGTTTCGGATACAGCTAAAGTCTTTCAGCCTAATTGGGAATCGATCAAGAAAAACTATAAAGACCCAAAATGGTTCAGCGATGATAAATTTGGGATTTTTATTCACTGGGGCGCCTATTCGGTTCCTGCTTTTGGTTCGGAATGGTACCCTAGACAGATGTATATGGATACTGCAACTTTTTCCGCTACCCTAAAACCAGGTAAGAAAGGACCCAATGCAACATATACACACCATAAAGAGACGTGGGGAGACCAAAAAGAATTTGGCTACAAAGATTTTATTCCCATGTTCAAGGCCGAAAAATTTGATGCTAAGGAATGGATCGATCTATTTAAAAAATCTGGAGCTAAATATGTAGTTCCTGTAGCGGACCACCATGATGGTTTTGCTATGTATAAATCAAATACAACACGTTGGAACTCATTTGATATGGGACCAAAAAGAGATGTATTGGGCGAACTTTTTAAAGAAGGTCGCGAACAGGGTTTAAAAATGGGAGCTTCTTCTCACTTTGCCTTTAACTGGTCTTTTTATAATAAGAAGGACAAGTTTGATACGGTTGACCCAGAGTATGCCGATTTGTATTCCAGTAAAGGAAAGGATTTAAAGCAGCCTGTTTCAGAGGAGTTTAAAGAACGATGGTGGAAACGAACAATTGATTTGGTGGATACGTATCAACCAGATATCCTTTACTTTGATTTCTATGTAGATATTGAGGATTTTGCGGACTTAAGGCCAAAATTGGCGGCATATTACTATAATAAAGGTCGTGAATGGGGTAAAGAGGTTTTAATAAATGATAAGAATTTTGGTCATGAAGCTTTTCCCGAAGGGACTGTAATCTATGACTTGGAAAGAGGAAAACTTCCAGGTATTCGTAAGTTACCTTGGCAGACCGATACCTCAATAGGTAAAAATTCTTGGTCTCATGTTACCAACTGGGATTCTAAAACTCCTAACCAATTAATAGACGATTTAGTAGATATCGTTTCTAAAAACGGAAATTTACTACTAAACGTAGGCCCAAAAGCCGATGGAACCATTCCTGATGACCAAAAAGAGATTCTATTGCAAATAGGGGATTGGCTTGCTGTTAACGGCGATGCTATATACGATACCAGATATTGGAAAACTTTTGGAGAAGGTCCAACAGAGGTTAAAAAGGGACACCATTCCGAAGGAAAAAACAAAGAGTTTACGGGACAAGATATTCGGTTTACCCAAAAAGGGGATAAGCTGTACGCCATTATGTTGGCTTGGCCAAAGAACGGTAAGATCAATATAGAGTCTTTAGGAAGTGCAAATGCTTATGCCGAGGGATTGGATATCAAAGCGGTGAAATTATTGGGTAGTGATGCTAAAATAGATTTTGAGCAAACAAAAGAAGCTCTTACGATTAAGGATTTAGGTAAAAAATCGGGTGAATATGCCCATGTGTTAGAGATATCTATTTAAGATTAAGCTCTACTTTAAGATTGTTTTTTTTGTGTTAGTTTGAGTGCATCGATTGTTTGTGTTCGGTGCACTTTTTTTGTGCCTAGAAGTGTTGTTCTGGGGTATAGAAGCATTTAGTTAGAAAGGTTTGACCTGCTAATGGAAGCAATAAAAAATCGCCCTGTTCATTGCTTAACGAACAGGGCGATTTTATTTAATATGTAAACCTAGTTTACTTTTGCTCTCTGTAATTTTTAAGTACGGAACTAATATCTAGCGTATCTTCCATATCTTTTTGAAGTTGCATTAACTCGGCAAACATGGTATCTACTTTTTCCTTGTATTCAGGATCAGCTGCTAAATCATTCATCTCTTTTGGGTCCGCCTTTAAATCGTATAATAAAACAACGTCCATTTTTGGGTACACGATCAGTTTGTAGCCGTCTTTACGGATCATACGTTGTAAGTCTATATAACCATTATAGATCGCATCATAGTGGCTTTTTTTACGTTCTCCGTTTACAAGGTCTAAAACGCTATTAAAGAATACGTATTCAGGTTTATCAATGCTGGCCAACTCTAAACTTGTAGCCATCGCATCTTGTAAATAGATATCGGCATCAATTTTCTTGTTTTCTGGAACTTTAGGCCCTACGATCATAAAAGGAGCACGTATGCTATGGTCAAACTGACTTTGTTTACCTAGAAGACCGTGTTTACCCATGGCCAGACCATGATCTGCGGTAAAAATGATATAGGTATTATCCATTTTACCGGTTTTCTCTAATCCCTCCAAAATCTGCCCGATTTGAAAATCAAGGTGAGAAATCAAAGCATAATATTCTTGCGTATGCTTCTTAATGGCATATTCAGTTCTGGGAAAAGGAGCTAAAGCTTCATCTCTAAGACTTGGGCTATTACCCATTCCATCTTTATAGGGGTATAAGGGTAGAAAGCTTTCAGGAACGCTAATATCATCTAAAGTATATAAGTCTACAAACTCCTGTGGCGCCTGTCTAGGGTCGTGAGGGGCATTAAAGGCTAGATACATAAAGAAAGGCTTCTCACTGGTTTTAGTCTGGTCTATAAACCCAAGAGCATCATCTTTTAGAACTTCGCTCCAGTGTTTACCACCCTGCCAGAAACCACCGTGTTTCATATTATTAGGGGTCCATAGTGTATCGTTTTCATTTTGGGGCCTGTTATACCCAATAGGCATGATGTCTTCCGGTTTTTTACCCTCCTCCTTTAAAGTTTTAAATTTGGCACCGGTATTTTCCGTGGCCCATGCATCACCGGGCATACCTGGGCGAACGTGAACTACATTTTGAAAAACGTTTTGGGCTTTGGCATCTACATGCCATTTTCCTGTCATATAAGTCTCATAGCCTGCTCCTTCCATGAGTTTGCCCCAAGTTTTATCAAATTCTTTTCCGTTGTTCCAATTTTCTCTAAACTCGTTTACTTCCCAAAGCTTACGTCCGGAAATGATCATGGCCCTAGATGCTGCACAAATGGCACCGTTCCATCCACCCATATTAAAAGCATGGGAAAAGGTGGTGCCTTTGTGTACCAATTTATCCAGGTTGGGGGTTTGAATTTCTTTGTTACCCAAAGCATTTATTGCGGAATAGGTCATGTCATCGGCAAAAATGAAAACTACATTGGGTTTGGAAGGTGGTACTTCTTTTTTTTCGGTGTTGCAGGAGAATAGCAATACCGAGATAAGGGCAAGCGATAATTTTTTCAAAAGATTAAATTTTAGGTTAAATTGTTTGATCTCTGGTTTTTAATGGTCCAGGTAAATTTATTGAATCGAATCTAAAAACGTTCGTTATAGTTTCTTTTCTTCATGCTGTGTTCATAAGCTGGTTTTTAAATGGAAGTTTAAAAGGATTTTATACGATTAATGATAATATTAAGTATCTGCAGACTCTTTCTGCTTGCTTATTTGTTTTACATATTCACTGGGGACTACACCAAATTGCTTTTTAAAACATTTTGAAAAGTATGAAGCAGTACTAAAACCTGTTTTGTACATGATCTCCTTAACCGAATAATTACTTTTATTAAAGAATTGCACGGCACGCTTTAAGCGAACGCTTCTAATGAATTCACTTGAGGATAAGCCTGTTAGCTCCTTAAATTTCAGGTAAAGTGTGCTTCGGCTCAGTCCCATTTCTTTAACCAGCATTTCTACATTAAAGTCGGTATTCATCATGTGTTTTTCTACAATGGCAATGGCCTGTACCAAGAACTTCTCGTCCATTGACGTTACTGCAATTTCACTGGGCTGGACCGTAATTTTTTTATTGAATCGTTTCCGGAGGTGTTCACGACGTTTGATAATATTTGATAGCTTGAGTTTTAGCAATTCAAAATCAAAAGGCTTCCGTAAATATTCATCAACACCCAACTCTAGGCTTTTTAGTTCACTTTCTTGTGAAGATTTTGCCGTTAGAATGATAATGGGAATATGGCTCGTTTCTGGTTGACTTTTCATAATACGAGAGAATTCAATACCATCCATAATAGGCATAACAATATCACATATAACAATATTTGGCATTACATTTTTAGCCGTCTCAAGCCCCACCTTGCCATTTTCGGCTTGATATACAGTGTATGTTTTGCCCAAGACTTTACTAATAAACGTGCGAATGTCAGGATTGTCATCCACAACAAGCAAAACGGGTAGTTTGGGTCTAGTTTTGGACATGCCTTCATCAATAAGGTCATCATTTAGGCCAATAGCAAATGATTCGGTCTCGGAAGATCTTACTAGGAAATCATTATCGGACACATCTTTGCAACTAATTTCATCAATATTGGTATAGGCTTCCTTATTCTTTGGCAAGCGAACAACGAATTTTGTACCCTTTTCCGGTTTGCTAAAAACCTCTATGACTCCTTGGTGAAGTTCCACTAAGTTTTTAGTAAATGAAAGTCCAATGCCAATACCTTCTGGGTTTATTCTACGGTTTTTTTCGCCTTCCTTGGCTGAATTAAAGCGTTCGAAAATTTTTGCCATTTTGGCTTTTGGCATACCTATTCCAGAATCTTTTACTTTGATAACTACTTCATTCTTTCCATCAACGATATCTTCCGATATTTTAACTTTTATCTGCCCACCGGCCTCGGTAAATTTAAAGGCATTGGAGAGTAGGTTATTCATTATTTTCTCTAAAGCCTCATGATCAAACCAAGTAATTAATGTATCTGAAGCAGCATCTAATTCAAAATCTATGGATTGCTTGTGCGCCATAAACTGAAAGGGTTCTGCAACTTCACGAACAAATGAGACAATATCGCTATGCCGCATTACCAATCTCATTTTACCTTGGGTGATCTTTCTGAAATCTAACAGTTGAGTCACTAGGCGTAACAAGTAATTGGTATTCTTTTGCATTAAGCCCAATTGCTCTTTTAACGATTGTTGGTCTAAGCTTGAAACGTTTTTTTGAACATACTCCAAAGGCCCTTTTATTAGGGTTAATGGAGTTCTGAACTCATGCGATATATTGGTGAAAAATTCCAATTTCATACGTTGCAACTCCTCAGACCTTTCTCGCTCAACGGATTCTAGCTCTAATTGGTGTTTTTCTGATGTTCTAATAAACGTATAGCGCCATAATAACCAAAGAAACCCTAAGAACAGCAGGCCGTAGCAGAAGTAAGCAACATAGGTAAGGTACCATGGCGGGATTATGTGTATGTTTAAGGTAGTTGGTTCGGAATTCCAAATACCATCATTGTTAGAAGCTTTCACTTTAAACACATAATCTCCAGGTTTTAAATTGGTGTATGTAGCATATCTCTTTTTAGCGGTAGTCTCTGTCCACTCGGTGTCAAATCCTTCCAATTTATATGCGTACTGGTTTTTAGAAGGTGCTGCATAGTGCAATGCCGCAAATTCAAACGAAAAATTAGTATTGCCATATTTTAGTTCTATTCTTTTGCTTTTGCTGATATTCTCCTCAAGAATAACTTTACCGTTTATTTCTTCGCCTATTTCTACCGATTTATTAGAAACAAGCAAATCTGTAATCACAGTTTTTGCGGGATACTTATTTTCCTGAATTTCATCTGGATAGAAGGCGTTAAAACCATTTATTCCACCAAATAACATTTCACCATCCGCTCTTTTTAAGGAAGCAAGCTCTTGAAATTCATTGTCTTGCAGGCCATCACTGGAATTATAATTTTTAAAGGTTTTCTTTTCAGGGTCAAAACTAGAAAGTCCTTTGTTGGTAGACAACCATAGGTTTTGTTTGCTATCTTCTAATATTCCTTTTATCACATTATTAGGTAAGCCATCTAATGAGGAATAACGCTCAAAAGTAGCCGGTTGTTCATCCGTACCGGGTATAAATTTATTTAGCCCACCACCAAAAGTACCGGCCCATAACTCACCCGATGAACTTTCATATAATGAAAGAATATAATCGTGACTAATAGATTTTGGATTATCCGGGTCATGTTTGTATACCTTGAATTTTGGCCTTTTCTTATACTTCTCCTTGGCGGTAAGTACACAAAGTCCGTCTCCGGTAGCCAACCATATGTTTCCATTGTGGTCTTCCAGTATATTTCTGATAATATTACTGGAAACGGAATTAGTTTTTCCGGGGTAATGACCAAAAGATTGTTTTTTAAAATGACCTACAGTATCGGTTTTTATCCAGCGGTGTATACCTGTATTATAAGTGCCCACCCATAAATTTTCATTTGAGTCCGACAAAAGGCTGAAAACGCCATTGTTTAAATCTGTTCCTGTTAAGGCAGTTTCTGTAATTTTTTTTGGGTTTGAGATGTCTAAAAAGTAGAGACCGGGAAACCCTTCGGTACCGATCATTAAAATTGGTTTTTCTCCAATCTTAGTTTCTTCTATGGCAAAAATCTTTGAAAGGGAATTAAAATGTTCAAAGTGTTTGTATGAGCCATTGTCATTGTCTTTTGTGAGCATGTTTAGTCCACCACCTTCGGTGCCGACCCATAATGTACCATTACTGTCCTCATAGATAGACCTGATTTTGTCATAGCTCAAACTATTTGGGTCAGAAGTATTTCTAACGTTTTTAAACTGTTTTCTTTTTGGGTCAAATATATTTATGCCACCTCCATTTGTTCCTATCCAGATGATGCCCGTATCATCCATAAACAAAGACCTCACAATATTTTTGCTTAAACTTGAAGGGTCTTTTGAATCATATTGGAACTGCCTTAAAAATACCGGTGGTTTGTTATCTGTAAAATTCTCAAAGTAGAAAAGACCACGGTCTGATCCCGCCCAAATATGATTGTCCATATCAAGAAGAACTTTACCGAAAGCACCTTTATGAAACTGTTCAAAACCTGCTTCTGCCCCTAAAGTTTGATAATAGAGCCCTCTACTAGTGGCAATAAAAAGACGACCTGTTGCATCTTCGGCAATACTTCTAATGGTTGTTTTGGGTAAGCCTATTTCTTCGGTAACATTGGCAAAAAAGTCTTTGCCCTTACCATCTTTCCTTAGTTTATAAAGTCCGGCTTTACCTCCTACATAAAGTCCGCCTTTTTTATCTTCATATATAGAACTTATAAAAGAACCGTCATATTTAGGAATAGGGGAACTAATTTCAGAGTTGAAATGTTCAAATTCAATTCCCTCAGATATAGTATTAAGATCTAATCTGTCAAGGCCATTTCTATTTCCTACCCATAGCCTTTTCTTACTATCAATAAATACTTTGGTAATATGATCACTGGAAATGGTTGTTGGATCGTCCTTATCGTGTACGTATTGGGTGAATTTACCTGTAGTTACATTAAAGAAGTTTAGCCCGTTTCCAGTGGTTCCAATCCACAGGTTGCCTTCATCATCTGCTGCAATGTCAAAAATAAGGTTGCTACTTATGCTGTCAGGGTCATTATCATCAAGATTGTATACCGTGAATTCATAACCGTCATATTTGTTGATACCATCATGGGTTCCAAACCACATGAACCCTAGTTTGTCCTGATAAATAGTATTTACATCACTTTGTGATAGACCATCTTTTGTGGAGATATGTTGAAACGAAATTTGGTTTTGCCCAAATACATTGGTCAGCACGTTCAAACAGAGGAACGTGAGTAAACAGTACAACTTCGTTTTTTTAGGTACTACAATCATTTATTAAAATAAATTATTGGTTATGGTTGATCTGCTGTTTGAAGTAAGATCATGAGTTTTTCTCTCTATGCGGCTCTTTCTTACTGGTTTACGCTTAAAAATAAAATGCCAGTTTTTAAAGGAGTTTAAGTTTATTATCTCACAATATTCAACCTAAAACCTCTTCTATATTAAACCTTGGCATTCCAGATAACAATGTAAGATAAAACTAAGATTTGAAACGTAGTATATGGTTTAGATAGTAATACATATGATTAATCATATGTGTTTTCCTTCTTAGAAAGCCCCATTAATAGGTGGTTTGCTCAAATCTATGATTTGCTAAATTTTAAAAATTTTTGGTTTGTTCTTTATAAGGAAGAGACCTTGCTCATACGGGGTTTTGCTAACATAATATTAACTTTTTCTGCAATGCCCACTAAGAGCGGGTATCCTATACAATTGACTTCAGGCCGCTTCTCAATTACTTCATTTTCTCTAATATTTTCGGCTTAAAAACTTGTTTATAAACCATATACGGCACACCTCATTTCTGATATTAATCATTTGGCCTAAGGATCAAATCATATGTCATTACCCTATTGAAATAAAAAATCAACATTTGTTTAACTAAACTTTAACAATGAGAATGTATGAAAAACAAACTACTATTAATCAGAAATTCGAGGCTAAAGCTCATGACGCTCGTGTTGGGGTTATGCTTTGGTTTTGCTAATGCGCAGGAACAATCCGTATCTGGAACGGTTTCTGCGGATGGTGCACCATTACCGGGAGTAAGCGTTGTGGTGAAAGGAACTCAAACAGGTACTGTCACAGATTTTGATGGTCTATACACTATAAAGGCATCATCTACAGACGTACTTATCTTTAGTTATATTGGTTTTGCTACCAAAGAAATTGCCGTAAGTGGTAAAACAAGCTTAAATATTAGTTTAGAAGAAGATGCTTCTGAATTAGACGAAGTTATTGTAGTAGGCTACGGTACCCAACGTAAAAAGGAACTGACTGGTGCCGTAGTGCAAGTAAAATCTGAAGAGTTGGCCAAAACTACCACTTCGGATATTGGTACTGCATTGCAGGGCCAGATTGCAGGTGTAAATATCACCTCCAGTTCTGGGCAACCAGGAGAGGAGGCTAACATTCTTATTCGTGGTTTCAGTTCGCTTTTAGACGGGCAAAATGGTCCACTTTATGTGGTTGATGGTATTCCTTATAATAGTGACCCTCAATTAAGCATTAGTGAGATTGAATCTATAGATGTATTAAAAGATGCTGCTTCTGCTTCTATTTATGGTACACGTGGTGCCGGGGGTGTAATCCTAATTACGACCAAACAAGGTAAAGTAGGTAAGATGGATATTCGCGTAAACTCTGAGTATGGGGTACAGGATATTACATCGGGAACGCCGCTTATGTCTTCGTACCAACTTACGTATATGGATATGCTACGTGGAGCGCAGTCCAGTGGTAAGGTACAAGGTGGTGTTAATGCGGAAATTCACAGGAATAGATCTTGGTTTACTAATGACACTCAATTAGAAGATTTAATTCTGAATGATTTGGCGCCTATTCAAAATCACTCTGTTAATGTTTCAGGTGGTAAAGATGGGTTGACGTATAACTTCAACGCCAGTTTCTATGATCAGTCAGGTATAATGATCAATTCGGATTATAGCCGATTTAATATTCGATCTAACACTCAGTTTACAAAAGGAAATTGGAAAATAGCAACGGGACTAACTTTTAAAAGAGATGAGAAAACACTACCAAATTATGGTGTTTTCAATAAAATATTGGAATACAAGCCGTTTCAACCAGATATAGAATTAGGACAAACGGAGCTTACAGATGTTACAGAAGATGATGTTGACGAGCCAGGTGGAATAGGACCTATTAGAGCCCTTGGTGGTGTGGCCAGAAATTTAAATACAAAGGAAGTGCGGGACGGAACCAGTAACGGTGCCAATATTCAGATTGATTTTGATGCAACGCCATCCTTAAAATTTACGGCTAGGGGAGGTGCCAATTTTTCCCATGACAAAGGTGTACGTATCATACCAAGATTAGATGTTTATAATACCGCTGGAGATTTGATACCACCAAACCCATGGGATATTTCTTTGATCCAGACCTCGGTTACCGACAATAATAAATTGACGTTTGAAGGCATGATGAACTACCATAAGCGATTTGGAAAGCATGACCTAAACGTATTATTGGTAAATTCCTTAGAGCAGACTGAAAATGAATATTTCAGAGCGGAGAAGAGGGATAATGCAGATGCCGCGGTTACGGTTTTTGATGGCTATACCACAGGTGATTTGATTACATCGGGTGGAAGGGATTATACACGAACACTTATCGGGTATCTTGGTAGAATTCAATATAACTATGATGGGAAGTACATTTTTAGTGGGAGTATAAGAAGAGATGGTTCGTCTCAATTTAGCCCACAAAACAGATGGGGTTGGTTTCCTAGTGCCTCTTTAGGTTGGAATGTTTCCGATGAAGCTTTTTGGGAGCCTATTAAAGAAACCGTTAATTCATTTAAAATTAGAGTGGGTTACGGTACTACAGGTAATGATAGATTTGCTTCTTATAGTAATCAGGCAGTTGTTGATCTAGGGCAAGATTATGTATTTGGAAGTGCCGATGTAGACCCCAGTTTAGATTCTACAACAGAAACACCGGCCTTGGGAACAACTCAAGAAAGGTATGCTAATGAAAATGTAAAATGGGAAACCTCCAAAGAGCGTAACCTAGGGGTTGATCTAGCCTTGTTTAATGGCAAGCTTACTTTCTCTAATGATGTGTACGTAAGTGAAAAGAAAGATTTGTTATTCGGCGTTGTAAACCCTCCTTCAACAGGTGTTTTCGGGTCAAACAGAAGTAGTATCTTGAATATTGGTGATATGAGAAACACGGGTCATGAAATGGCCTTGAAATTCAATCACTACGGTAAAAAAGGATTCAATTGGAACATGGGTTTAACCTATGCTAAAAACGTGAACTTGGTAACCAAAACAAGTCCTAACAATCCTGTTATATTCTTAGATAACAGTTATATCTCGCAAAGAGGACCTCAAGAATTGGTAAGTGTAATACGCGAAGGGTATGAGGCGGCTGCTTTTTTCTTGCGTGAGACGGATGGAATTATCAAAACAGAAGAGGAACTTGAAGCTTATAGAGAGATCGATCCTGCAGCTTCTTTGGGACAATTAAGATATGTAGACCAACTTACCGTAGATACAGATAATGATGGTATTCCAGATGCTGGTGATGGTAAGATAGATCAGGATGATAAAGTATACAAGGGTAGTGGTTCGGAAGATTTTAATATGGGGTTCAATTTTGGAGCCAATTATAAAGGAGTGGATTTTTCCATGAACTGGTACGGTTCTCAAGGAGCAGAAGTAATGAACGGTAGTAAGGCATATGCCTACCAATCTGGTACTCATGCTGATATTTATTACTCGTGGACAACGGTTAACCCAACATCTGATATACCTTATTATGATGGGTCGCCAAATACCAATTCGTATAGAGATGCTTCAGATTACTTTCTAGAAGATGGTTCGTTCATAAGGCTTAGGAATATTAGCCTAGGATATACTTTTCCATCAAAATTAAGTGATAAAATGAAGATAGCTAAGCTTAGGTTTTATGTCCAAGCTCAAAATGTATTCACCATTACCAACTATTCCGGTTTTGATCCTGAAGTAGGTAACAATGGTTTTAGTAGTAGGGGTATAGACCAAGGTACATACCCGGTAACGTCACAGTATAAAGTGGGTCTACAATTACAATTCTAACACAACTAAAGATGAAAAAAACACATAAAACAAAATTGAAAATGACAAATAGCCTCTATAGGAGAGCTATGGCGTTGTGCATGCTAGTCCTAATTTCACAGGGATGTAGTGATGATTTTTTGGATCAAACAAATCCAAATTCTTTGACCACTAAAAGTTTTTGGAAAAATAATTCACAACTTAATCAAGGGTTGAACTCGGTCTATAGCGCATTAAAGGATAATGATGTATTGGGTATTCAAAACGAATCCGTACGTACAGATTTAGCGGTACCCAGTGGATATAGGCAAGCTACTAGACCGGATGAGATGTATTTTCAGGATTTTACGGCAAATACCAAGTATGTAGAGAACAAATGGAATGCACTTTATTTGGGGGTCTTTAGAGCTAACCAAGTAATAGAGAATTATGAGCGGTTAGCAGTAGATTATAAGACTGAGTCGGCTAAGGAGCAAGGATTGGAAGTATATGCACAGGCACGTGCCTTAAGAGGATATTTCTACTATGTACTTAATGCCAGCTTTAACAATGGCAATATACCATTGGTAAGTTCGGTGCCTAAGGATTTTGAGGAATTTCAGAAAGCATTATCTTCATCTGATGCGGTGCAAGCTTTCTACCGGGATGATTTACAGTACGGGATAGATAACCTCCCTAAAACTTACTCAGAATGGGAGTCACTTGGCAGCAATAATTTGGGTCGTATTACGGCTGGTGCCTGTGAAGCTCTTATGGGAAAAAGCTACATAGCCGAAAATGATTTTCTAAGCGCGGAAGTTTATTTCAAAAACGTAATAGAAAATTACAATTATACATTGGAAGAAGACATTGCTACCTCTGTAACGGGTATAGCGGAGTTTAATTCTGAGTCTATTTTTGAAATCAATTATACCACCAATGTCAATCTAGAAACTACGGGAGAAGAGTCTTTGGCCCAGAATGTTACCTACCTAGTTTTTAACGCTAATATTCAACCAAGTTCGTGGTTGTCCATGAAATATAGAGCAGAAAAGCCAGATCCCGCAGATCCCGCTAACATTAGTGTTGGTGCAAATGTATACAATGAGAATGGAGAGATAATTGGGTCCGAAGATAGGATGCGTTTGTACAGTAAAAGAATGGGAGATTGTATGGGACAGGTAGATGATCCGGACGCTCCTATGTACGGAGTAGTAAATGGGGAGTATGGCAATGCTACAGGAGTAGCACCCTTCGCTAGAAACCGTGTTACCATGTTTAAGAAGTTCTTGCATTGGAACACTATTGGTGGTGGTGCAGGAGAAGATAGGTCCACTTTAATGAACAACCGCTCAGGAATTAATATTCCTGTTATTCGCTTGGCAGATGTATACTTGATGTATGCTGAATGTATGCTTGAGGCTGGAAATTTATCCGAAGGTTTAAAGTACATCAATAGGGTAAGAAAGCGTTCGCATTTAATTTTATTAGGGAAGGCTTCTGAAGCAGGTGCGGAGTTCAATAATTTGGAGACTACCTATATGGATGATATAGATTTTGATGCTTCCAATGGAGCGCAGACCGTTACCCTTGTTAATTTAATGGAGCACTTGCGTTTTACGGAAAGACCTTTAGAACTGGCTTTGGAAGGTGATCGAGCAACGGACTTAAGACGTTGGGGAAAATTTAAGGAGCAATTGGAAAATCTGGCATCTTTAAAATATGATTACTGGCATTTTGAGAAAAATTTAAACGGTAAGCATAACATCAGATATAAGTGTTTTTTAACCGTTTCAGGAGAAGAGCCTACCACTTATGAAGGTAAAAGTGTATTTAATCAACCGCCAGAAGTTCAGGATTGTACGGTTGGAGCGCAGAAGTTTAATGAAAACTTGCATGCCTATTTACCAATGCCACAAAGTGAAATAGATTCTAATCTTAATTGGGACGAGTTTGTTCAATAAATCAAACCTAAATAAAAGAAAATGAGAGATATAAAATATAGTATTAGGTTTCTTTTTTTACTGCTGATTATAGTTGGCTGTGAAGATGATGACGAGTACGTAGCACCAAACACCTTTGTAGATGCCGCATTTACAACTACATGGGGCACCGCGGTTGTTAAGGATGTAGATATAAACAATTATGGGTCCTTTATGGATCTGTCAAATGGTACCACTAAACATGAGTGGACCATACCGGAAGGAACATTTTTTCTAAAGGGACCTCTACCTACTAAAGCAGATAGTTTTGAATCTAATATCATAGAGGATGCGGGTAAGGTTTCAGATGAGCGAACGGTACATGTGTTGTTTACCAAAGGCGATTCACTTACACCCATAAAGTTGCATAACGAGTATGAAAAATATACAGAGTTCGTTTTGCCAACAGGGTGGGACACAGAAACCAACTCATCCATTTTCGACACCCTGAGAACGGTTCAAAAAGGTGCGGCTTGGGTTTTAGATTACACCATTATTGTGGATGTCTACGATACTATCGTAGCAGATATGGAAATCAGAAACTTGGCCGGTGATAAAATCGATTTTAAAAGTCAAGATGTAATTGATTTAAAGTTTGGTGATGCACTTGTTTTTGAAGATTTAAGTCGTTCTAATAATACATCTAGACCTACTTCTACGGTATGGACAATTCATACCATCGAAGAAAATGAAGAGGATGAAGTAAACATCATTAATGTTAATGAAGAAAAAACTATAGATACGTTAGTTTTTAACAAGCGTATTGGAAAATTTGAAGGTCGTTTGATTTCGAAAAGGGATAGAACCGAGACCGTTCAAGGAGATGAGGAAACCTATGAAATTCCTGTAGTTTTTAATGTTACCGCTTTAGATGAGGCTTTGGAGCAATCGGGTGACGTGGTTGAATTGGCAGATAATTCAATTGAAGTTCCCCTGAGTTCCAAATTGGTGGCCCTTACGGAAGATGTATCGGCTAATTTTACGGTAGAGGTTAACGGAGCGGCAAGGACAGTTGTTTCTGTAACTCAAAAACCAAAAAATGCTAACGTGCTTGTACTTATGTTAGATAACCAATTAGAAGGAACGGATGCGGCCAATACGGTTACTGTTTCTTATGACGGTGGTAGTAGTACATTAAAATCCGTAGATGAACGTGTTCTTGAAGCCTTTGCCGCAGTACCTGTTGAGGTATATGTTCCAATCCCGATTAATAGGGTAGGGGTGATTCAAAAAATGACGGAAGGCGATGCTATTTTGATTGCTTTTGATCAAGAGTTGGACCCAGCTTCAATTACGACCTCTGCAGATGCTACAATGGGTTTTTCGGCCATGGTAAACGGTGTTGCTTCAGTAGTCAGTTCTGTTGAAGTAGATGCTGCAGATGTGACTCTTTTAAGAATCATGTTGAGCGAAGAATTGTATAGAGATGACGAGATTACAATTTCATATACAGGTCCAGGTGATATTCGTTCTATAGGCGCAGGTGAGATTGCCGATTTCGGTCCTGATACGGTCGTGGCAAATGACGATAATGTTCTTGGCGATGTGGGTATGTATGAAAATGCAATTGATACGGATTGGTTAAATACAGGTTCCAACGGAACTGGAGCTGCGGAAATAGTTGCAGCACCAACACCAGATGTAGTTTCTATGGTAGAGCCTACAGGAAACGTTATACATTTATCCGCTCCTGATGGCAATAAACCTAATACGGTTACCAGCGGAACCTTTCCGTTTGAAGCAGGTGTAGTTTACAGAGTAAAGTTCAAAAGATACTTGGGCAGTACTACCACAACAGCGTTTGCTAAACATTATTTTGGCAATCAGCAAGTTAACGATAATTGGAATGATGCGGAAGATGCATTGGGTACTTGGCAGTTGGTTGAGTTTACCTTCACTGCAGATGCTACCACAAATGGAACGGTTCGTATTCAACCGGTACCAGCAGGAATAAGTGATGTTTATTATGACGATTATATAATTCAAATAGATGATAATCGGCCTTAATTAAAATTGTTAGTAGTGTTTTGATTGTTTAGTAAAACCGCCTCAAACTGGTAAATTGAGGCGGTTTTTTGTTTTTAAACCAAATCGTTAATGACAACATGGGTTACAGAGTGTCTTTAATACATCTGTCTGGTGTATAGTTTAAATTGACCACTTAATGGAATTGAATAAAAAGCACAGTGAATGAATTAATAAAAAGTGGAATGTGCTCATGCATACATTCAATAGGGGACATATAATTAAGAATCTAAGCCTAATTATCGGCCTAACTTTAATAACCCTAGTAGTTATGTTTATCTACTTTTTTTAGTTTCTGTGGCTAATGAATAACCAATAATTATTCAGTTATACCAAAATGGAAAATAGCCGTTTCATCATATTTTTGGCCTGGAATAAGTAAGGTAGAGGGAAAATTCTCGTGATTTGGTGTATCTGGAGAATGTTGGGTTCTAGACAAACGGCGCTATCTTCCAAAGCCTTTAATTGAAAAAGGGCACAAAAGATGGTAGTGTTTTACCTTTTGTACCCTCAATTTTAAATAAAGTGTAATCTATAATTATTTAGGCTCAATTATAACGCCTCTTTCTCCTTCGCTATCCGAGGTATACCTAAGAACTTTTGGGAAATCTGTACCTCTGGCATTGGTGATTTCCGTTTTCCAGACTTTTCTTAATTCCTCTAACTTAGCTGTGTTAGCAGTATCTGAGGCTAAATTGGTTGTCTCTTTTGGGTCATTTTTAAGGTTGAAAAGCTCTTCATAGACAGCTGGTTCGCCATTTAGTGGTCCGTCTGCATAATCTCTGTACACAGCAATGTCCGGATCGTGAACTTTGTACAACATGGCATTTGTATTAATGTCCATTTTTTTAGCCGTAGCTATCTTTTTTAGGGCAGAGAAATTATCATTTTTATAATAACGAATATATTTCCATTCATGGTCTTGAACAGCTTCACATCTTGGATTTCCAAATTGGGTAGACCATAAATTTTCAGTATAAAGATATGGGCGTACAGCCTGTTCTTCACCGGCTAAAAGTCCGGTTAAGTTTTTACCTTGGTAACTGTCTGGTACTGCTACGCCGGCCATGGTCATCATAGTTGGGGCTATATCTATACTCTGTACCAAAGCATCGGAAGTTTTTCCTCTATTAGACTTCTTAGTGTTTGGGTCAAAAATAATCATGGGTACGTGGGTAGTTTCTTCATAGCACAATGCTTTCCCACCAAGACCGAATTGACCCATAAAAAGACCATGGTCAGAAGTAAATACAATTACCGTATTCTTATCTAATTTTTGGTCTTTCAAGGTTTGTCTAAGCTTCCCTAAAAGACGGTCTATACCTGTCATGGCTTCCATTTGTCTTATGTATCGTTCTCTGAAACCTTCAGGTGTATCTACATAATCATAACCTGGTTGACGGTCTTCTGCGTGAAGCAGTTCGGCCGGTAGCTTTGGTGTTTTTATATCTTTTCTAGCGATATAATTTTCTGGTAACGGAATATTTTGGTCGCGATAAAGCGTTTTGTAAATCTCATCGTCGGAGTCTCTCATTTGCATAGAACCGGTACCCGCCCCGTGAGGAAGGTTAAAACACACGGAAAGCATAAAAGGCTTGTCCGCTGGTCTTTGATCAAGGAATTTTATAGCTCCGCTCAACTTCTGCTCATTGGACAAAAAGTCTTCCACTCCCTCGTCAATAACTTCAACTTGAGTATCATATTTAGCGTCTTTGAAAATCTCGTGCCGATCTTTGGGGTAGAAACCTAAATGACCGTGTCCTGCATACCAATAATCAAAGCTTTTTTCCATAACGCCACTATCGTAACCACCTTTGCCAACAGGAACATGGTTTTTTCCGACCCATCCTGTATAGTAACCATTTTCTCGCATGACCATGGGGTAGGTATTAGCCCAACCTTCTTGGGACATACTGGTACCGGAATTAAAGTTAACCCCATGTTTCCGTTCAAATTGACTAGTGAGAATACTGGCTCTGCTTGGCGTGCATATAGCACTGGTTATATGTGCATTGGTAAACAACACACCATCTGCAGCCAATTTATCAAGATTAGGTGTCTGAACTATAGTGTTGCCCGTACACCCCATAAGTCCATACTGTTGATCATCGGTTAAAATGAATATGAAGTTGGGTTGCTCTTGGGCGGTAACCTGAACGATTGGATTGGCATAAATAGCCAGTACAATGAGCCAAGATTTAAACCATTTGGATTGTTTCATTTTATCTATTATAAAAATTTTTAATGCTTTCTTTTTTTAGTCTTATTTGCCAGTTGGACCTTCCGCTTTTTTTCGCATGGACTCAAATGCTTTTTCTTCTTTGATTACATTTTCTGCATGCGGGTCTATCCAACCTGGTGCTAGGTTTTTAGCATCCCAAGCGGTATAGACCTTTTCTAATTTCGCAATTATTTTTGGGTGATTGGCGGCTATATCAGTTCTTTCCCAAGGGTCGTTTTTAAGGTTGAAAAGTAAGGTTTTGTTCTTGTAGGCACTTTTGTAAAGTTTGTAATCCCCATCTCTAACAGCGTACTCAAAGCCACCAACAGAACGCCAAAATAACTGTTCATGGGGCGTTTCCGTTTTACCGTCTAAAATATAGGGTAGGAGTGTAGTACCGTCTAATTGGGTTTCATTTTTTACATTACCACCGGCAGCTTGTACAAAGGTTGGGAAAAGGTCTAGAGAACTAACGAGTTTTTCATAATGCTGACCAGCTTTTAGTTTTTCTGGCCAAGTAATAAAGAAAGGAACTTTAATGCCGCCTTCAAACAACATGCCTTTGTGACCTCTGTATGGGCGGTTGTCTGCGTGTTCTGCACGACCTCCATTATCACTTAAAAAGACCAAAATTGTATTTTCCTTCATGCCGTTTGCCACAAGCGTAGAATCTATCCTTCCTACGTTTGCATCAACCGCATTTACCATGGCTCCATAAACACTTCTTCCTCCGTATTCAATATGTTTGGTGTGCTCAAGATATTGCTTGGTAGCTTGGTCAGGTGCATGTGGTGCATTGTATGCCAAGTACATGAAAAAGGGCTTGTCATCTTTTTTTGTAATAAAATCTATGGCCTCATCCGTGAAATCATCGGTAAGGTATCGTAATTCATTTTGCGGAACCGGTTTACCATTTCTAACAATGGTTTTGAGCGGTCCATCAGGAACTCCCCAGTAGTTCATTCCACCGCCGGCAAAACCAAACCAATGGTCAAAACCTTGATGAATAGGATGTAGGTTAGGGTGGTCTCCTAAATGCCATTTACCAATGGCACTTGTGCGATACCCTTGTTCTTTAAGTGCTTCAGGAATCATTTTTTCTGAAAGTGGTGTCCCAACGGTTGCATCGTTTTCAGATTGATAAGGCATATTACAATCATGACCAAAACGTGCTTGGTAGCGTCCTGTTAAGAGTCCAGCTCTGGACGGACTACAATAAGGGTGCGATACGTAACCGTTGTCAAAAATAACCCCTTCAGAGGCTAGTTTATCCAAATTTGGAGTGGGAATATCCGTAGCGCCGTTAAAGCCTACGTCCGCCCAACCTTGGTCATCCGTTAAGACTACTATAATGTTTGGTTTCTGGTCTTGGGCCAGACTTGTTACAGTGGTCATTAAACCTATGGCAAATGTGAAAATGGATTTTGTGTTCATAATGATATCTGTGTTCTTATTATTTTAAAGTTATTTTGTAGACCAATGCAGCTTCGGCCTCTGCCGGCATTTTCTTTGGCGCGGTTACTAAAAGCCCCTCCGCTGTTTTTTTCCATTTTATTTTTTGTTTGCTGCCCAATACAGAAACCGATTTAATTTCCATATCCTTGGCTTTGTTAGTAAAGGCCGTCAGCACCGTTTCTGTATTTTCACCCGGCCAACCCAATTGAATGGCGTAAACAGTTTTATCCTTTTTGGTGTAGCGAATATCAGCTGAATTCAAGTTGTATAAACCAGCTTTTATAGCTCCATAATCATTCCACTGGTCTTCTGGATTTCGTTTCAATTCGGTTGGTCCTTGGCCATACTCTACAAATGGACGTGTTTTGTAAATACTCTCGCCGTACAATTGTAGCCAAGCTCCAATGCCTTCCATTGCTTTGGCTTGTTCTTCTGGAATAATACCTTCTGCCATTGGGGCAGCGGCTAAAATCATAACTCCGTTTTTACTCACCACTTCGGCCAAAATCCGAATGGCTTTTTTAGGGTCTAAAGCAGTACGTTTATCTTTATTATAGCCCCATGAGCTACCCAATTGAAAATCCGTTACCCAAACTTCTGGGGCAATATCTTTTACCGTAGCTCTTTCTAAATTCACCACAGCTAAATCCGTTGGAAAAAATGACCCTTTGGTATTAACCACCACCTCTTTATTCTGCTCTTGTGCTTTGTTGAAATAGTTGGCCAAAAATTGTTTGCGATAATCTTCTTGAATATACCCTTGGGCAAAATCCATCCAAATATAATCAGGAGAATAGGTGTTGATTACTTCATTTAGTTTTCCTAACCATATATCACATTCTTCTTCATACGTGGTATTTCCGTAAAGAATACGGTACTCATCTTCCTGAGGAACTTCTGGGTTATCATAAGTTACTGCATGCATGCTTACAGGACGAAGAAAACTATTCTCTTTTTTAGGATAAAAATGCATGTGAAATCCGTGATGAAAAGTAGTCATGAATTTTAAGTTGCGCTTCTTTACTTCGTCACCAATTTGTTTTACCACATCAATTTTAGGTCCTTTGTCAAAGGAATTCCAAGGATTGACTTTACTTTTCCAAAGCGAAAATCCGTCATGATGCTCTGCAATAGTTCCTATGAATTTGGCACCCATGTTTTCAAACATATCTACCCAACGTTTTGCTGAGAATTTTTCGGCTTTCCATTGGGGTATAAAATCATGATAATCTACATCTCTCCCGTAGGTTTTGGTATGGTAGTCATAGACATCTTTGCCCCAGCTTTTTACCCGGTCGTTTTCATACATAAAACGGCCGTACCATTCATTTCCATTGGCAGGAACATTATAGACGCCCCAGTGAAAATAGACGCCTAACTTGGCATCTGCAAACCATTCTGGGGCAGCTTTATGCTGGTTGAGGTTTTCCCATTCTGGTTCAAATTTTTCTTGAGCGTAGGATACAGCCATAAGGCCCAATACTAAAAGAAGGGCAATCTTGTTTTTCATTTAAATAGAGTATGCTTGTGCTTATTTTAATTCTTGAATTTTGATATTCCTGTAGATAATTTCAGAGCCTTCCGCCTGCAGGGCAATGTTCCCTTTTTCTAAAGGAGTATCATCCGCATTTAAGAAGTTCTTCAGTTCATTTACCAATTGCCCGTTTTCAAAGAACTTGGCACTTTCTGAACCTCTAACTTCTACGCGTACTTTGTTCCAACCATCAACTTCATGATTGCCGTATTTGTCGCCTTCTATATATGTTTTTTTGCCACTGGAATCCAATAATTTTTCAGAACCATCTTTTTGAAACCAACTGACTTTTGGGCCTTTTATGACCCATAGGTCACCCGTGTCACCTTCTTGAATTTGGCATTCTAGGCATGTGGGCCAGACAACTTTTTCTCCTTTAATATGAAAAACGATACCAGCATCCCGTTTGGCTTCTAGGCGAGGGGCAAATTTGCGTTCTCCCCACTTATATTCAAGTTCTAGGTTAAAATGACTGTATTCTTTGGTTGTGGTAATCATTCCAAAGGGAGCTTCGTCTCCTTTCCAAGTATAGAGGATCTCTATTTTATTCTTTTTAATTTCAAATAATTTCTGATTGTCGGGCAGCTCATTTGGAGTGATGGTGTAACTGGTACCAAGTTCATCTTTTGGAAATGGGTTGGTCCATTCTACTATTGATTCTTGAGCAGAAAGAGATAACAGGGCACTTAAGAAGAGCGCCAATGTTATAATTGAAGTGATTTTGATTTTCATTTGGTTTAGTATAATAACATAGGGGCAAATTCTTAAATTAATGTCCGTTGATAGGCAACGGACATTTTTTAAACTACCACATATGTTCATTCTAGACCAATTTCGGCATAATTATGCCTCAGTACTGACCAAATGATGAAAATTCTGTTAAAAAGAAGGTGTTTTAATTGTAGATACGTATGACCTCGCCATTGCCTTTTCCGTTCACACTACGAACGTATCCATTAATCACTTTTTTCATGGGAATAGGGTTGTGTCCAGGAAAATAATTTTTGTATTTTTCATAGGCATCCTCTACCATTCCTGAAGAAACAACGTTGACCCTAATACTATTTTCTATCTCTAAGGCTACAGCCTGTACAAAACTATGTAGGGCTCCATTTACCATGGCGGCACTAGTGGTCATAACTACTGGGTCATCTGCCAAAATACCTGTAGAAAGGGTAATGGAACCTTTTGGGTTAAGAAATTTTTGCCCTATACGAACAAGGTTTACTTGCCCCATTAACTTACTGTTTAGCCCAATATGAAAATCGTCTTCAGTAAGGTCATCAAAATTATCCCACTTGGCTTCACCGGCAATACAGATAATAGCATCAAATAGCCCTGCTTGCTCAAACATTTTAGATATAGAGGAACTGTTTTTGATATCCACAAGAAAATCACCAGTTGTTCTCCCGGCAATTAGTACTTCATTTTCTTGAGAAAAATGAGCAGCTACTTTTGTTCCTATAGTTCCGTGCCCTCCAATGATTAAGATTTTCATAGTTCTTTAATTTAGGTCAAACGTTTTCTGTTATTCTGTTTTGGTCCTTTTCTTCTGGTTTTGTAAATGGTTAGGGTAGCAATAATACTCCACAACATATTAGATACAAATGGGGGAATGGCGCTGTAGTAATAACAGTTTGTCGCAATTAATAATCCACCAAGCAGGTTTAAGTACTTACTGTAGCCTAAATACTTTTTGTTTTCCATCATTGTGATGGCATAGGCCAAGATGATGAGCCCCGAGCCCAGCCATCCGAAAACATCAATTAATAGTTTCATTTTAAATAGTAATATCTATATATGTCGATTTGATAGGTTAAAATTTTATAGTAAATACTTTGCGAATTCTGTAATTATAGCTTCATTTCTCTTAAAATACGACCATTTTCCATGACGTGTCATGACCAATAATCCACATTTTTCCATACTTGTTAAATAATTGGAAATAGTAGATTGCGATAATCTCGATTTCTCAAATATGTATGTAGCACAGACCCCATCATCAAAATGGTCTATACTTACATGTGGCGGAAAATTCTTTTCAGGTTCCCTGAGCCACTCCATTATCTGCATTCGGGTTTTGTTTGATAAACATTTGCTTATTTCAACCGCCTCTTTTACATCCATAGGTGCAAATATCGACAATTATCGATATGTGTAGAAAAAAAATAATAAATTTTATTTAGGAAAATGTTCTACAGGACCGTTACCCATACCAAGAATTCTGTCTTTGCCCTGTACAATGGTTTTATTTAAATAGGAACAGGCTTTTTTTACCGCTTCTTCTAGGTGGAGTCCCAAACTTAATTGTGCGGCAATGGCAGAAGATAACGTACACCCTGTACCATGGGTGTTTTTTGTTTGTATACGCTTATTATGAACGAACACGGTTTTTTGAATTTCATATACAAACAGAGTGTCGGTCATTTGATCGGAACCTTCTAAATGTCCTCCTTTTAATAAAACCGAAGTTTTAAAAGTATTTCCAATTTCTTTAGCGGCATCAACAATGTTATTGAAATCGATTTTTTTATCGATGAGAATTTCTGCTTCAGGAATATTAGGTGTAATCAAGTAAGCATCGCTCAAAAAAGATTTTAGACTATTCAAAGCGGCTTTGTTTAAAAGCCTATCCCCAGATGTGGCAACCATAACAGGATCTAAAACTATATTTTTTACAGGGTATTCCCTAAGTGTTTTTTTTACCATTTCAATGACTTCGGCAGAGTGGAGCATACCTATTTTTATAGCTCCGAACTCAATATCCTCAAGAACCACGATCAACTGTTTGCGTATGTGCGACACCGGAATGGCGTGAATATCAAAAACGCCTCGGGTGTTTTGGGCGGTAGTAGCAGTAATAACCGAAGCGGCAAAGGCACCATTGGCACTAATACTTTTTATATCCGCTTGAATACCGGCACAACCACCAGAATCGCTTCCGGCTATAGTTAGAACACTATGGTATGCTGAATTCATAAATGTAGTAAAACAATGGTGAGACTAAGAAAATCAAATGTATCAAATTATTTTATAAGGGGTAGAACAGAAGTTTGGCTATTTAATGATAAATTCTTACAAATAGGTTTTTTTTTCATTTTTAGTCTCGCGTTGAGTTTTACACTTGATGAGCTACTTTTTAAACACCATTTTAAATACTTTTTCAACGTGAAAAAGAACAAAATAGAAGAATCAATTACAACGTTATAGTTGATTCTTTATTCAACAAAAAAACAGAGGCTCTTGAAAGTGCTGTTTTTGAAGGGTTTTTCGATTAAGTGCTCGGTTCGTTAGATGTCTTATATACAATAAATGGAGTTTCCCATACAGCCTTCCCCTATTAGACAACAATAAATGGAATGAACAATTGTTAGCAGGTATATTTGTTAACATTAACATTATTTATGTAGTCTTCGGCTTACTTTAATAGTAAACCTTATATATTTACACTAACCGCCACGTTATGAATTTTTTCATTAAAATATGCGCTCTGTTGATAGCTGTGCTATTCTATGTAATCAAATACTAGAATGAGGGAGACAACTTAAGCGAGTTAGACTAGATATACATCAACAGATAAATTCCTCCAAAAAACTTAATAACCATGAAAAAAGTAGTAACAACAATCCTCTCCATATTCGCGGGCCTTGTCTCGGTATGTGGGCAACAGGACGCACAGTACACGCAGTACATGTACAACACCATATCTGTGAACCCGGCGTATGCGGGTTCCCGCGGGGTTTTCAGTATCGCGGCGCTCCACCGTTCGCAGTGGGTCGGCCTTGACGGTGCGCCCACGACGCAGACGCTCAATTTCCATACACCCGTTTCGAACAAGGTTGGTCTGGGCCTATCGATAGTGAACGACGAGATCGGCAACGGCACGAACCAGGACACGTACGTGGATGCGGCGTTCTCCTATACGGTGAATACCTCTAGAGAGGGCAAACTGTCCTTCGGGTTGAAAGCGGGCGGTCACCTTCTAAACGTAGATTTCTCTAAGTTAAGGAACTATGGTGCGGAGAGTAACCTTCCCAATATAGACAACAAGTTCTCGCCCAATATCGGAGCGGGGGTGTACTACCATACGGACCATTTTTATGCCGGATTATCGGTTCCCAACTTTTTGCAGACGGAACATTTTGATGGTTCCGATACGAACGCGAGTTCCTTCTTGGCGGAGGAGCGGATGAACTTTTATTTCATCACGGGCTATGTTTTCGATGTGAATCAAAGGCTGAAGTTCAAGCCCGCGGCCTTGGTCAAGCTGGTAAGGGGAGCGCCCCTGCAGGTGGACCTTAGTGCCAACTTTTTGATGAACGACAAGTTCTCGTTGGGGCTGGCCTATAGATGGGATGCGGCGGTGAGCGCACTTTTCGGTTTTCAACTGAACGACCAGTTGATGCTCGGCCTGGCCTATGACAGGGAGGTTACCGAGCTCGGTGCCAGCAGGTTCAATGACGGTTCCTTTGAGATCTTCCTGAGATACGAGTTCCTGAACCGGTACAAACGTGTAATTACACCAAGATTCTTTTAACCTACAAGCGGACAAGACATGAAAAAAACAAGATATATATTCTGCAGCCTGGCATTGATGGCGATGGTCTCACAGGCACAGGGGAAAAAGATAAAAAAGGCGGATACGAAGTTCACGAACTATTCCTATGCCTCTGCGATACAGTCCTACGAGGACCTGGTGGAGGACGGGTATACGGAAGAGGAGATTTTCAAGAACTTGGGCAACGCGAACTATTTGAACGCGAACTACCAGGAGGCCTCCAATTGGTACGGGCAACTGTTCCAGTTGGGCATAACGGATATCGACCCCGAATACATGTACCGCTACGCCCAGACGTTAAAATCGCTTGAGAAGTATACGGCATCAGACGTATGGATGAACAAGTTCAAGACGGCCAGGTCCAACGACCAACGGGCATTGGCCTTCGGTAATAACGAGGACTATCTGGAACAGATCGAGGAACGCTCGGGCAGGTATGAACTGAAGAACCTGGCACTGAACTCCAAGGTATCGGATTTCGCGCCCTCTTTCTACGGTAAGGACCTGGTCTTTTCCACGGCAAGGGACAGCGGAAGGATATCCAAGAACATCCACCGATGGAACAACGGTGCCTTTCTGAACCTGTACCGGGCCAAAGGCGACGACCAGGGCAATTTCACGTCACTGGAAAAACTGGACAGGAAACTGAACAGGAAGACCCATGAATCCTCCACGGCCTTTACCAAGGACGGGCAGACCATGTACTTTACCCGTAACAATTCGGACAACGGAAAGTTTTCCAGGGACGAGGAGGGGATAAGCAGACTAAAGATATACAGGGCCGACCTGATAGATGAAGAATTGGGCAATATCGTAGAGCTACCCTTTAACGGGGACAGCTATTCGGTGGCACACCCGACCTTGAACAACGATGAGACAAAACTATATTTCGCCTCCGATATGCCGGGAACGGCAGGGGAGTCGGATATCTTTTCGGTAGAGATCAACAAGGACGGTACTTTCGGGGCACCACAAAATTTGGGACCACAAATCAATACGGAGGCCAGGGAGACCTTTCCCTTCGTAACGGGTTCGGACATATTATATTTCTCGTCTGACGGGCATCCCGGTCTTGGGGGTCTCGATGTATTCGCGACCGATCTGAAGAACGATAGCGGTAAGGTCATTAACGTAGGACGACCGTTGAACGGGGAAGAGGACGACTTCTCGTATATCGTGAACGAAGAGACGAAGAAAGGATACTTCGCCTCGAACCGTGAAGGTGGACTGGGCAATGACGATATCTATGGTTTTCTGGAAAAGGAACCATTGGACTTTACCTGCCATACCAATATTACCGGGGTTGTGAAGGACAAGAAGACGGGGGACTTGTTGGCCAACGCGTCCATCAAGGTATACGATACGCAGAAAAATTTAGTAGCCAGTTCGGAAACGGATGCCAACGGCGCGTTCGCCATGGAAGGGAACTGTGAGGACGGAAACTACAGGGTAGTGGCCACGAAAACGGATTACGACGAGGGCGACAAGATATTCGCCACGGTGAACGCCAAGGACGCCACGGGCATAGAGGTGGTATTGGCACAGAGCGACAAGTCCGCACCTGTGGGAACGGACCTTGCGAAGTATTTGAACATCGAACCGATATACTTTGATTTCGATAAACACTTCATCCGTGAGGACGCCCGTATCAGTATCGACAAGGTATTGGCCTATCTCAGGGAGTACCCGAACGTAAAGGTCCAGGTCCGGTCGCACACGGATTCAAGGGCGAACGACGGTTATAACATGCAACTGTCCACAAGCAGGGCTAAGTCTACGGCGGCCTACTTGGTGGAACAAGGAATACCCGAGGGGCGTATCTCTTTTGAGGGCTTTGGCGAGACCCAGCTGACGAACGATTGTAGCAACGGTGTGCCGTGTACCAAGGAGCAACATCAGATGAACAGACGATCGGAATTCATCGTGGTGGAATAGGCCTGGACGAACCAATAAACGATTACCTAGTAAAAAAGGGAAGGAGCAATGCTCCTTCCCTTTTTTTATTCCAACTTAAATTTATAGTAATTAAAATTCTTTTTTTTAACCTTCATTCTATACATTTGTCATGTAAGCTTTAGGGGTGTTCCCAAAATATGGAACTGAGACATACCCTTTGAACCTGATGCGGTTAGTACCGCCGAAGGGAAAAGTTGAATAACACCTCGCAATGGGTGTTTACAGCCTTTTCATTAAAATACTCCGCGTTTTCCTTAGGAGTGTTTTCTTTTCAAAGATATTTTCTAAACTTCTATTCTTACAGCATAAAATCTATACTGTATGATAACTATTCACATGAACCAAAAGCGTTTAGAGGTCAACTCTAATACCACCATTTATCAATTTTTAAAACAAATTGATTCTTCTGTAAATGGTGTGGCCGTAGCGATAAACGAACAAGTTGTTTCAAAGCATAACTGGCAAACTCAAGAGTTGAAAGACCAAGATCAAGTATTGGTCATTCAGGCCGCTCAAGGCGGATAATTGAAATACAGTTTTAGCGCAAAGCGAAAAATCAATTGAATTTAGAAAACTATAAATAAACGAGCCAAAGCAATAGCTTAAAGCTCCTAGCCACAAAAAAAATGAAAAGTAAAGACACTGCACCCAAACAAAATCATATTACGAGACAACCGTTTCCGAATTCAAAAAAAATCTATGTTAGCGGAAAAATTCACCCAGAGCTTAAGGTGGCCATGCGGGAAATTGAGTTGAGTGATACTAAAGATTCTTTAACCGGAAAATTGAAACCAAATGAGTCCGTTACGGTTTATGACACTTCGGGTCCATATACAGATCCAGAAAAGAAGATAGATGTCCATAGCGGAATTGAAAGAATAAAAGAGCAGTGGATTATAGGGCGAGGAGACGTAGAGCAACTAGATAGTTTTTCTTCGGAGTATTGTAATGAACGTTTAAACGATAGCAGTTTGGACCATATGCGTTTTTCACTTTTGAAAAAGCCGCTACGTGCTAAAAAAGGGAAGAACGTTACCCAATTGCATTATGCCAAACAGGGCATAATCACTCCTGAAATGGAATACATCGCCATTCGTGAAAATCAGCGAATTGATGAAATGACAGAGATTACAAAGCAGCATAAGGGCGAGCATTTTGGCGCAGCAATTCCAGATAAAATTACACCGGAATTTGTGCGTGAAGAAGTCGCCCGTGGGCGTGCAGTAATTCCATCTAACATAAATCACCCAGAAGCGGAACCCATGATTTTGGGTCGTAATTTCTTAGTGAAAATCAATGCAAATATCGGTAACTCGGCTACTACATCTTCTATTGAGGAAGAAGTAGAAAAGGCAGTCTGGGCTTGCCGTTGGGGAGCTGATAACATCATGGATCTTTCAACCGGTCAAAACATTCACGAAACTAGAGAGTGGATTATTCGTAATTCTCCAGTTCCTGTGGGAACGGTGCCCATTTACCAAGCATTGGAAAAAGTAAATGGTGTTGCCGAAGACCTTACGTGGGAAATTTTCAGGGATACCTTAATTGAACAGGCGGAACAAGGTGTTGATTATTTTACAATTCATGCAGGCGTTTTGTTACGTTACGTGCCCATGACGGCCAAACGCGTTACGGGTATTGTTTCCCGCGGCGGTTCTATCATGGCAAAGTGGTGTTTGGCGCATCATAAGGAAAGCTTTTTGTATACTCATTTTGAAGATATTTGCGAGATTCTAAAGCAGTACGATGTTGCTTTTTCATTAGGAGATGGTTTACGACCAGGTTCGGTTGCGGATGCCAATGACGAAGCTCAGTTTGCGGAATTGGAAACGTTGGGTGAATTGACAAAAATTGCTAGAAAGCATGAAGTACAATGTTTTATTGAAGGTCCGGGTCACGTGCCCATGCACATGATCAAGGAGAATATGGAACGACAAATTGAGGTTTGTGACGAAGCTCCATTTTACACTTTAGGCCCCTTAACTACGGATATCGCACCGGGGTATGATCATATTACTTCGGGTATTGGAGCTGCTATGATAGGATGGTTCGGTTGCGCTATGTTGTGTTATGTAACCCCTAAAGAGCATTTGGGTTTACCTAATAAAGATGATGTACGAACTGGAGTAGTTACCTATAAATTAGCGGCACATGCGGCGGATTTGGCAAAAGGGCATCCGGGTGCACAGCATAGGGATAACGCATTGAGTAAAGCCCGATTTGAATTCCGTTGGGAAGATCAGTTTAACCTTGGTCTAGACCCGGAATTGGCTCGTGAGTATCATGATGAGACCTTACCTGCAGATGGTGCCAAGATTGCGCATTTCTGTTCTATGTGCGGACCTAAATTCTGCTCAATGAAAATATCTCAGGAAGTACGTGATTTTGCCGCTGCTAATGATATCGTAGACAATGAAGTCATTCAAAAAGGAATGGATGAAAAGTCGAAAGAATTTAAAGATAAAGGTTCGGAAGTGTATTTGTAATTTAGAGTTGTTAGATAATCTTACTTCTATCATTTTTTACAATCAGGAGGCGGGAACCTGCTTTACACTTTATCTTTTATAGCTTTACAAAATGTAACTAAAAAAGATGTTACTAGAGTCAGGGCGAAATATTGAAAAATAGATTTAAAGTATGATTGTATTAATAGCACCGGAAGAAGATGTATCAAATGAGATAGACATACTTAATCGCCTGTTTGAGGAAGGGTTGGAATATTATCATTTGAGGAAACCTAATAAAGATTACCAACAATATTGCGATTATTTAGATTTAATAGAAGAAAAGTATCATAATAAGATAGTGGTGCACCATCATCATGAGCTGGTAAACACCTTTAATTTAAAAGGTATTCATTTTCAAGAACAGAAAAGGCGGGATAATATTGACAATCCAGGTCAGTATTTTTTAAACCTTAGTATGTATGGAAAAACCATTAGCTCTTCTTTTCATGAACCAGAGGAGTTAGAAGCTTGCGATTTTGAATTTGATTACCATTTGTTAAGTCCGGTATTTTCATCCATTTCAAAGATAGGATATGAGGGTAGGGGGTTTAATGTAAACCATATTGATAAAAGAATAATTGGTATGGGTGGTGTAACCAAAAACAACTTGTCTGAAATTCAAAAATTAGGATTTCAAGGTGTTGGGGTTTTAGGAGGCATCTGGAACAGTAAAACGCCTATTGAAGATTTTAAGGCGATGCAAGAATTTTATAGAAACACAAGATTATGATTATACCAAAACTACATTATATCTCTCAAGGAAAAACACCTGAAGAGCATTTAGAAAACATTCAGAAAGCCTGTACTTCAGGAGCTGAATTGGTACAATTACGTTTAAAAAATGTAAAGAAAAGTGTAGTATTAAAGACTGCCGAAAAGGCAAGGGAAATTACTGCACATTTTCAGACGCGGTTAATTATTAATGACCATTATCAAATTGCCAAAGACGTAAAGGCAGATGGTGTGCACTTGGGTAAAACTGATGCCGACCCAGCAGTTGCCCGCAAATTTTTGGGCGATTATTATATCATTGGAGGTACGGCAAATACGTTGGATGACTGCTTGGCTTTAGTCAAAAAAGGAGTAAACTATATTGGTTTAGGCCCTTTTCGGTTTACGACTACAAAAGAAAATTTGAGTCCAATTATTCCACTTATTGGCTATCAAAGTATTGTGGAGGAGTTAAAATCAGATATGCCCATTATCGCCATTGGCGGAATTACAATAGAAGATGTTCCGAAGGTTTTAAAAACCGGTGTGTACGGTATAGCGGCTTCGGGTGAAATAACGAAGGACTTTAATAAGATAAACGCTTTTCATAAACTTTTGAAAGCATCCTCAACCAATGAACAACTTTGGAACAGGGAAACAAATTTTTAAATATGACAGACGCACTTCACATAGCGGATAAAACTTTTTCCTCGAGATTGTTTACGGGTACAGGAAAATTCTCTAGTTCGGAAAAAATGAGGGAAGCTGTACTGGCTTCGGAAAGTGAACTGGTTACCGTTGCGCTCAAAAGGGTAGAGGTAGAGAACAAATCAGATGATATGCTCAAGAGCTTGAATGCTGAACATATCAACCTATTACCAAATACTTCGGGGGTAAGGACGGCCAAAGAAGCCGTTTTTGCGGCACAATTGGCACGTGAGGCTTTGGAAACCAATTGGATGAAGTTGGAAATTCACCCAGACCCAAGGTATCTTTTGCCAGACCCTATAGAAACTTTAAAAGCGGCCGAAGAATTAGTGAAATTGGGCTTTGTAGTGATGCCCTATATCCATGCCGACCCTGTTTTGTGCAAGCGATTGGAAGAGGTTGGTGTACAATGTGTAATGCCTTTGGGAGCGCCTATTGGCAGTAACAAAGGAATTAAAACAGATGATTTTCTTAAGATAATAATCGAACAAAGCAATGTTCCGGTAATTGTAGATGCAGGTATTGGAGCACCATCTCATGCGGCATATGCCATGGAACTTGGGGCCGATGCTGTATTGGTGAATACGGCCATAGCAGTTTCTCAAAGTCCGGTTGATATGGCAATTGCCTTTAAAATGGCTGTGGAAGCGGGTCGGATGGCCTACAGAGCAAAATTAGCTCCTATGAAAGAAGTAGCTGAAGCTAGTAGTCCACTTACCTCATTTTTGAATTAAAACAGATTTTATGTCCTTTAGAAAAATATTTGATGCACATGATTGGAATACGCTTGAGCAAGAAATTTATGCTGTTACCGAGGCAGAAGTAGCAGCAGTTCTAAAGAAAGATAAAGTTTCGCTAGATGATTTTAAAATACTGATTTCCCCGGCTGCCAAGCCTTTCCTTGAAGAAATGGCACAACGGAGTCATGAGTTGACCAAGAAGCGTTTTGGTAATACCATCCAGATGTATCTGCCCATGTATTTGTCCAACGAATGCCAGAACATTTGTACGTATTGTGGGTTTAGTATGACCAATAAAATTCCTCGTAAAACCTTGAGCGATGCGGAGATTTTAAAAGAGGTTGCGCATATAAAGAAATTGGGTTATGATCATATTTTATTGGTAACAGGTGAAGCCAATAGAAAAGTTGGGGTGGCATATATCAAACATGCCATTGAGTTGATAAAAGAACATTTCTCCAATATCAGTATGGAGGTCCAACCTATGGATCAAGAGGAGTATGAGGAATTGATGGAGGCTGGACTGTATGCCGTTCTGGTATATCAAGAAACGTATCATGAGGCTACTTACAAGGTGCATCACCCAAAAGGGAAAAAATCGAATTTCAATTACCGTTTGGACACCCCGGACCGATTAGGCAAGGCCGGTATTCATAAAATAGGCTTGGGCGCTCTGTTTGGCTTGGAAGACTGGCGTGTAGATAGTTTTTATACGGCTTTGCATTTAAGATACTTGCAAAAGACCTATTGGAAAACGAAGTACAGTATTTCATTTCCAAGGTTGAGACCACATCAAGGCGATGTGCAACCCAAAGTTGAAATGACGGATGCAGATTTGGTTCAGTTAATTTGTGCCTACCGATTGCTAGATGAAGATGTGGAGCTATCCATGTCTACACGGGAAAGTGAAACATTCCGTAACAACATCATAAAATTGGGGATAACATCCATCAGTGCGGAGTCCAAAACTAATCCGGGAGGTTATACCGCAGAACCGGAATCTTTGGAACAATTTGAAATTTCGGATGAACGCTCTACTGCGGAAATCCGGGAAATGATAAAGAAACAAGGCTATGAGCCTGTTTTTAAAGATTGGGAGATTTTTGCTTGATTCCTGTTAAAACAGATTTAAAGCATACCGAATATTTTGGTAAACCGTTTTGGTAAATCATCTGTTATACTGATTTTCTCTGCTGTAAAAGGGTGGATGAATTCTAGGGAATACGCATGAAGGTAAAGTCCTTTTCCCTTCAAAATAAAACCTTCTCTACCATAGGTTTGATCCCCAAGAATAGGGTTGCTTATGGAAGCTAGATGTTTTCGTAGCTGATGGCGTCTTCCAGTTTTCGGGTCGAGTTTTGCCAGATTGAGAGTTCCGTATTTTTCGGAAGCAACGGACTGGACAACCTCAAAATGACTCTCGGCATTTTTATCGTCTATAGGAGAGGTGATTTTTCCGTATGGAGGCATTTCTCCAATAGTTACCGCATAGTATACTTTTTGAACTTTTTTATCCTCAAAAAGTTGATTGAGCTTACGAATAGCGCTCCCTGTTTTTCCTGTTAATAACACGCCCGTTGTGGCATAGTCCAGTCGGTGTACGGGTTGCGGTTTAGTAGTATTTGGCAACGTACTAGGTTGCAAGTTTTGAGGCAAAGCATGGGCAATTGTCTTAAAGCCGTTGCCACTTACCAGAATGCCCCCAGGTTTGTGAATTAGGGCAAGATGCTCGTCCTCATAAATGACTCTTAATTCAAAAATCAGTTTTTTATTAGCGGTAATTTCTGTCGGAACAATTAGTGTAATGGTCTCACCACCATTAATGTACGTTCCTGTGGAGGCCATTGCACCATTTACAGTGATGAACTTTTTTTTCAGGACTTTCTTTAGGGCGGACTTAGTAGGAACGGAACTGAAAACACCCACACCGTACTCCTGAAGCCGGATTGGAATAGAAAGTGGTGGAACTATATGGGTTTCTACAGTTTTGTTTTCTTGCATAATAATGCTAAAGAGTAAAAATAGATAAAATCAATTTTTAAATAGCAAGCTAACCTTTCTCATTCATTAGTGAGAAACCACTTTTAGGCCAATAATAGAACCGATTAAAGTAGTGAGGAAAAATATGCGTAGTAAGGAGGCCGGTTCCTTAAAGACCAAAATGCCTAACAACACGGTGCCCACCGCTCCAATACCCGTCCAAACGGCATATGCCGTTCCAATAGGTAAATGTTGGGTGACTTTAATCAGTAGCCCCATGCTAACTATTAGGGTAATTAAGAAACCCGTATACCAAAGATACATTTCATTACCGGAAGATTCTTTGGCCTTTCCTAAACAGAAAGCAAAAGCTACTTCAAAAAGTCCCGCAATAACTAAGAGAATCCAGTTCATTTCTTTTTTTATGTAAAAGTCGGGGATTGCATTGAGGAATCGTTTTACAAATGATAAAAAATGACCTCTTATTTAATTTCAGCGCGTATTCTGCTTAGACTGACTTGCGTGATTCCTAAATAGGAAGATATATGTCTTAATTGCACCCGTTTAACTAAGTCAGGAGAATTTTTTAAGAGTGATGCATACCGTTCCGAAGCGTTTTTAAATTGAAGAAATATAAGTCGCTCTTCTGTTTTTATAAGTTCCTGTTCCGCAAATTTCCGGCCCCAGTTTGCAATCTGGATATCTTCATTAAAGAGCTTCTGTAAATCTTGGGTTTTCAATTCGTAGAGTTCGCAATTTTCTAAAAGTTCTATGTCTTCGTAGCCTTTTTTACGGGCAACATAGCTTTTCATGCTTATTACGGTATCACCTTCTTTTCCAAACCAAAAAGTTACCTCATTGTCCGCCAAATTGGAAAATGCCCTGACAATTCCTTTTTTAATAAAATAAATACTGGTTTCAATTTTTTTGGCTTTTAAGAGTATGTGCCCTTTGGGATATGTTACTTCCGTAATATGCTTTTTGAGGGATTCTCTAGAAGCTTCGGACAGCGGGTAAATCTTGTTGATTATTTGGTCAATTGTCATTGAGAAGCCTTTTGGCAAGCATAGTGAATAGAGATAATTCTTAATACAAATTTACGAACTAAGAACAATAATATTTATATCAATTAAATGAAACCCTAAATTTTGAAGGTGAAAGATTTGTCTTGGACTTGAACAGTTTGCTAAACGATTGCGAATGCTCAAACCCAAGTTCATAGGCTATTTCACTCACGGATAAGTCTGTTGTGGATAGTTTTTCTTTGGCCTTTGCAATCAGCTTTTCATGAATATGTTGTTGTGTATTTAACCCTGTCAGGTTTTTAAGCAATCCGCTAAGGTAATTGGGGGACAAATGTAATTCAGAGGCTACGTTTTGAACCGTAGGTAGGCCCTTTTCGCCTGGTGTGTTATCGTTAATATAGTGGTTTAGTACTTCTTCCAATCGGACTAAAATTTCATGATTGTTTTTTTTTCGGGTGATAAACTGGCGTTGGTAGAACCTTTCCGAATAGCTGAGTAACAGTTCAATTTGCGCTATGATAATATTTTGACTGAAATTATCGATGTTGTCCTCAATCTCCCGCTTAATGTTTTGCATAATACCTTCCAATAGGCTTTCCTCTTTTTCGGACATAAAAAGCGCCTCGTTTATCGCATAGTCGAAAAAATCATATTGTTTTATAGTTTTTGCGAGAGATGTATTCCAGATATAATCTTGATGTATAAGGAGTAGCCATCCGGATGGATTTAAATTTTTCTTGTTGTTGGGTTCCACACGTAATAACTGCCCTGGCGCAATAAAGGATAGTATACCATTATCAAAATCATATTCTTTTTGTCCGTATCGCAACGGACCTACATTTCTTTTTATACCTATGGAATAGAAATTAAAGAGCCATTGCTCTCCAATATGTTCTGGAAGAATTTTGGTTAGACCGTAATCAATTAAACTAACCAAAGGGTGATGAGGGTTAGACAGCCCTCTTATTTTATGAAATTCACTAATAGTTTCTATTCTCCGAACTCTAGTTTTCATAGGTAACATATGTATTAGAGCAGCATACCTCCGGAGACCTCTAAACGTTGGCCGTTGATCCAACGGGCATCTTCCGTACACAGGAAAGTAACAACTCCGCCAATATCTTCAGGTTCTCCAACTTTACCCAAGGCCGTAATGTTGGAAATGGTTTGTCTTTTTTCATTATCATCCCGGTTCGTACCGCCACCAAAATCGGTAACAATGGCACCCGGGGCAACAATGTTAGCTGTAATTTTTCTTGGTCCTAATTCTTTGGCCAGATAGCGAGTGAATACTTCAACGGCTCCCTTCATACACGCATATGCCGAAGCACCGGGAAATGAAAATCGGGTTAAACCAGACGATATGTTAATGATACGTCCTCCGTCATTTATAAATGATAAGGCCTTTTGGGTTAAGAAATACACACCTTTAAAGTGGATATTCATTTGCTCGTCAAACTGTTCTTCACTCGTGTCAACAATAGGATTGTATAATCCGGTACCAGCATTATTTATAAGAAAATCGAAATTTGGATTGCCGTATTCCTGAGTTAGATAAGCGGATAACCGATCGAAAAATGCTCCAAATTCTTTGGTATTGCTCGTATCCAATTTAAAGGCTTTAGCCTTTTGACCGTTCTTTTCTATTTCGGAAACGACCTCATTGGCGGCCTGTTCGTTGGTGTGATAGGTAATGACAACATCTATTCCTTTTTTTGAAATATTGATGGCCATATCCTTACCCAATCCACGGCTTCCACCGGTTACTAATGCGATTTTAGTCTTTTTCATACTCACTAAATTTTGTTTGCACAAAGTTCAATACAATTCATAGAACAAGCGTAGCAAAATCTATGGTTATTGTATCCAGATGCAACACTAAAATAGAGTTTGTTATGTATTCTTAAACAGGCTCAACCCTCATAGTTATCGGTCTATTTCTTCTCAATATTCCAAATTCCATTAAGGGAATACATGTTGGTATCGGAAATATTCAAGTTTCCGTCATTGGCAAACAAGGAGACTGTGTCAAATTTCTCAGTTGGAAAGAATATGTCCGTAAAATTCAGTTCTCCATCATTAAGAAATAATTCTAAGGACGATGCATCAACAAAGAGCTGTATTTTCAATATATCGTCTTTAAGACTTAACGGTGCGGAATGTTTTTTACTGAAAAAAGCTTCGGAAAATTTATTGGTACTGGAGTTGGTCCGGTCTACATATAGTTTCTCTTCGGCTCTATCAAAAGTGATTACCAGGTTTTCTCCAAGCCCATTTTTTAGTTCAATACCGAAGGATTGAGCAGTGGTTTCCTTTAAGTCAATATTCATTACAATTTCAAACTGCGATGGGGAGAACGAGCCTTCCAGCACATGTTTACCTTCTACTTTAAAAGGGTCTAAGGAAACGGAATCCTTTCGTAAACTTTGAGTTTCTTGAGCAGGGATGCTCAAAAGACTGTAGTCCAACTCTGTTTTAACCAATTGTAGCTCCCGCGGAAGCGTCATGGCACTTCTCCATTTTTCCGTGGGTACGATTAAGGCGTATTGCCAATTGGACATCCAACCAATACCCAATATTCTGCCATCATTTTCAGGAATGTTGTTCCACGTTACAAAGGCATAATTGTCCGCACCCCAATCTAACCATTTCTGGTCTTTGACATCACTCTTAAATTCTTTGCCGTCAAAGTCGCCTATAAAGTAAGATGTAGCGGTCCCGCCATTGGGTGCATCTTTTTGGATGCTTACGATCAGCGCCCACTTTTCTTCGTCAGAACCTTCAACTTTTATAGGAAACAGATCGGGACATTCCCATAATCGGGTATCGCCTTCAATACCAAAATCGGAAAGGAAATTCCAGTCAATAAGATTTGGCGATGCATAGAGCTTAACTTTATCATATGCGGCCAAGACTAGTATCCATTTTTGTGATTTCTCGTGCCAAACCACTTTAGGGTCTCTAAAATCCTTGATTTTCTCCGTATTCGGGATTACGGGATTTTGCTCGTATTTGGTCCATTCTGTACCTTCATCTAGGCTATATGCTATACTTTGTGTCTGAAAATCGTTGGTTTTGGCTTTTTCCCCCGCCATGTTATGATGTGTAAATGTGGCTACAATAGGAGGGTTTTCTTTGGTGCCAAAACCTGAGGTGTTGTTTAAATCCACCACAGCTCCCCCGGAAAAAATAAGACCTAATGAATCAGGGTACAAAGCAATGGGCAAATGTTCCCAATTGATCATGTCTTTAGACTCTGCATGCCCCCAATGCATAGGTCCCCATACGGTACTATCCGGATAAAACTGATAAAAAAGGTGGTATTTGCCTTTGTAGTAATACATTCCGTTTGGATCGTTCATCCATTTGGCTTCCGGAGTGAAATGGAATTGTGGGCGATGTTTTTCTTGATATAAGCCTGAGACTTCCGGGTTAGAAGTTACTTTCTCGCTTTGTTCATCTTTACAACCTAAAGACAAGCTAAAAGTTATGAAGGCTAAAAGTGAAAAATAGATTAGGTTTTTCATACGTAAAAGTGGAGTTAAAAAGAGTTGATAGGTTAAGATAACTAAATTTAAGGAATGAGTAGCGAATAAAAAATTAGATTGAACTTTCTCATGGACTTATCGGAAGCAACGAAGGTTAATGAATCTTTTTTCTGAACTTATGAAGTAGCTGAATAAGGGGAAATAGCAGAATAAAAAGCGAATGTTTTTACGGTTTTATTGTTTTTGAGAACCTGTATTGAGAAATTGTTATTTCTCGTGTGGTACTGTATTTAAGTATTTTTTCTCTTGTATATTCACTGTAAACAAGACAGTGTATTCTCAGGTCATTCAGGTTAAAATTGATTAGGAACTGTCTTTAGTTTTGTTAAATTTGTAGGAATAGATACCCCCAGAGCGGTGCCTTTAAATAGACATAAGCACAACTAATGACGTCAGCGCATATCCCCAAATTAGTTGGGCGTTTTATTAATCTTATCGTTCGTGTTTCACCCAAACTCGGGGCTCGGATGGCGTTGAACCTATTTAGGTATCCCCAGTCAGGAAAAATCAAGGAGAGGCATGCAGAACTTCTTAAGGATGCTGAAAAAAGAACCTTATACTTGAACAAAAGAAAAATCCAAACGTACAGGTGGCCGGGAGAAGGGAAAAGAGTACTCTTAATGCACGGCTGGCAATCCAATTCTGCAAGATGGGCTCCTTTACTGCCTAAACTTCAAGATAAAGCATATGATATAATTAGTATGGACGCTCCTGGACATGGAGCTTCTGGTGGACGCTTTTTTGACGCCTACCAATATGCGCTTGCTTTAGACGAAGTTGTAAAGCAGTTAAAACCGGAGGTTATTGTTGCACATTCAGTAGGTGGGTTAACGGCACTCTATTACAAATCTCACTTTGAGAGTAGTGGCATTCAGAAAATTATCTCACTCGGGGCACCGGATAGACTCATAGATTTAACGGCAGTTTTTATCAAGCTTCTTGGTTTCAGTGGGCAAACCATTAAAGCTTATAATGAAGAGTTTACAAAGTTTTTTGAGAAGGATCAAGATTATTATAATGCCGCGGATTTCGTGAAAAAAATTGATATCCCAGGTGCGGTGGTACATGATAGAAATGACAAACTGAATCTCTATAGGGATGGGGTGAATATTGCTGAAAATTGGAAAGGTGCTTCTTTTTATACCACCACAAGGTTGGGCCACTCCCTGCAATCGGAGGAAGTATATGAGATTATAGTAAACGAGTTGGAAAAAGCATAAATAAGGTAAGGATAGCAATGGAAAAGAAGAAAGTATTGGTTACCGGGGCGAGTAGGGGAATAGGCAGGGCCATAGCCTTTACATTGTCTAAGCATTACAGCCTTATTCTACACGCAAGTAAACCGGAGTCTTTAGCAAGCCTGATGGATGAATTAGGAGATGGTCATGAGGTATTATGTGCCAATTTCTCGGATGTGGAAGAAACAAAGGCTTTCTGCAGCGCCCTAAAGAAGTTGGCTGGCCCATCGTTGTACGGTGTAGTGAACAATGCAGGTATCGCTCTGGATAAACCGTTGATGTACCAATCTATGAACGATATGGACAAGATGCTGAATATAAATGTAAAGGCACCATTACTTATAGCTAAAACGGCGCTCAAATTATTTATAGGAAACAAAGAAGGGGTTATGATAAATATAGGTTCTTGCGTAGGTGAAACCGGTAACGGGTTTCAGGTGGTTTACGCCATGACCAAAGCGGCTATGGTAACCATGTCCAAATCCATTGCCAAAGAGATTGCCCTGATTGATAAAAGTTTAAATATTAGGGCCATAACCGTATCACCGGGATTTATAGATACAGATATGACCAAAAACCTTTCGGAGGCCGTAAAAGAGAAGTATTTGGAAATGATACCTTCTTCGTATTTCGGACATCCAAATGAGGTGGCCAATGTGGTACAATTTGCCTTATCGGCGGAAGCAAAATACATCAACGGGACCAATATTGCCGTAAATGGCGGTATCGTTTAATCCCATAAGAAATCAATATAAAAACCAATTGTAAAGCATGAGATTAACCGAATGGCCAACAGATGTTGCTTACCTAGATAAAGAGGATATTCATTTAATTGCTACCAAAACCCATCCATGGCAGATAGACCAAGGCCAGAAATATAATTTGACGGATAAGGGGGATTGGTTCTCTTTGCCACAGCCCTATATGCAATGTTTTCACGAGGTTGAACTCAATTATATAAAAGGGGGAGGTAAATACGGAAAAGGCTACGCCAAGGCCAGTTACACCATTTCTGAAAACGACCCGTGGTTTTGGTGTCATTTTTTGGGTGATCCGGTTATGCCAGGATCGCAGGGCCAAGATGGTTTTGCACAGCTGGGCGGTATGTGGGCAGCAGGTTCGTGCCAAGTTACAGGTCGCGGAAGAGCATTAAGCGGTGCGTTTGAATATTACGGACAGGTGCTTCCAACGGCTAAAAAAATAATCTTCCATTTGGATGTCAAACGATTTCTGAAAAAGAAAAAAGTAGTTTTCTTTGATGGTTATATGTCCGTAGATACCCAAGAAAATAGAGTCTATGAGTTCGGTGAACATAAGGTGGGATTTTTCACGAGAGAAGAATTGGGCATACCCAACGGAACAACATCTGCATACTACAACCCTGAATGGGATAAAGTAAAATCTAATGCGGAATCATGGATAGAAGATGCCAAAAAATTCTATGATGAAAACAAATAACCTAACCAGTTTGGTAGGGCTATCGCCCAATGCGGTGTTGCCACATGGGCCGTCTAAGGTCTATTTAGATGCCTTTTTATGGCACGATCCTAAAGTAGGAGTGGTTGCTATTTATACGGCGCGTGAGAAAGACACCCTAGATCATTTTGGAGTTTTTAGGGGAGCGGACCAAATTGAAGCTTTTGGGCAAGCCAGTGTTGTGGCAGGCAATGCTTTCATTTCATGCGTAAAAAAGGAAATAGGCTTTTCCGAACTCTATGAGAAGTACAATTTTGTTTTTATGTCCATGGGGCAGGCCATCTGCAAATCGTTTATAAAACTTGGGGATACGGCCATTATGCATGCTCATTTTGATGATTATAAGTTTCGGCAAATGACTTCAAGTGGCAAGATATACAAAGCGCCCAAAGAGTTTGATTTAGAGACGTATTACAAAACATACTCGGCAGCGAAATTTAAGAAGGAGGAAGTTCCAACGAGTTATATTGAGGTTTCGGAATTTAAAGATTTGAAGGGCAGAGGAATAAAGAACAGTTTAATTTAAATATATAATAGAATGACCAGAGAAGAAATACTTAAAGGACTAATTGAAATTTTAGAGAACACACCGCAAGTAGATTCAAAAAAATTAAAGAACGTAACCGAAAAAACGGATTTTCTTACCGACTTGGAAGTGCCTTCAACCGAGTTGATAAACGTTATCGCCAAAGCAGAAAATAAATTTGATGTAGAGTTTGATGATGATGATATAGATGATTTAGGCTCATCGGTTTCTGGTACGATAGACTTGATCGAGGCTGCTTTGAACAATCAGTAGACTTTTATCACATAGGTTCGCTAATAAAATAAATCCCATATAGAGTATGAATAAAGTAGCTATTGTAGGCATGGACGGTGTGTTCCCACATTGTAAGGACATACAGGAGTTCGAAGAGAAAATTTTCAGCAATCGATCGCTTATAAGAAACTGGGATTTAGTAGCTTCTTACGATAAAAAGATACGGACCAAAGTGGCGGGTTATGCCACACCGGAAGAAACCGGATTTAGAAAATTCTCCAACGGTCTGCCCGAAGAATATCCCATGGATTTGGAAGATATGAACGGACTGATACCAAATGCTAATTTGGCTACGAGCGACCTAGGTAGTGCTTGGGCCATGAAAGCTAGTTTAGGGGCTATCAAAGAGGCCGGATGGACTAAAAGCGAGGTGGAGTCCGAACATACGGGAGTGGTTATAGGTACCGGTGCAGGCGGACAGGAAGTGACCCGCAAAATCTGGAACCTGTTTTTTGACCACCAAAAGAAAACACGGGCCTTGGGTTCCAGTAATGTGCCAAGATCTATGGTCTACAGAGATGCCGCCAACGTATCTTGTCTGATTAAAAACAAAGGGGTTTGTGAGGCTATAGGTTCGGCATGTGCTACAGGTTTGGGCAGTATTGGCTATGCGTACCGCTTGATCGCTTTTGGACTTCAGGATAGGATGATTGCCGGTGGCACTGAAGGTACGGCTCTAGAGTCGTTAATCGGTTTTGATGCCATGCAGGTATTGAGTACCAAGTTTAGCCCTGAAACAAGTTCTAGGCCCTATGATGTAAACCGTAATGGTTTTGTTTGCTCTTTTGGTTGCGGTATTGTGGCTTTGGAAAACTATGATCAAGCAAAGGCAAGGGGAGCCAATATCCTGGGGGTTATAGATGGCTATTTTAACAATTCGGATGGTGATGGCAATATGTTTGCGCCATCGTATGACGGTCAGGAAAGACTGTGGAAAGGACTGAGCAACCAAACACACCTTCATCCAGATGTGGTAAAAGCGCACGGAACATCCACCATAACGGGAGATGCCTTAGAGCTTTTTAGTATTGTGGGGCAATTGGGCAATAAGGGTTATCACGTTAGTGCACCAAAATCCCAATTTGGGCATATGTTGGGGGCTGTGGGTGCGGTAGAGGTAATCGTTTCATTATTAATGATGAAAAAACAAATGGTTTCCCCATGTCTTAATAGTGATACTTTAAAGTCGGAACAGGAATTTTTTCAGACCAAAGACAATTGGCAGGGACCTAAAGATCCGTTAGCCGCTTATCGTGATTTGCTTCCTCAATTGGCTCTGGCCAAACCTATTGATCAAATAGTATGTTTAAATTATGGTTTTGGTGGCACCAATAGCGCCATGGCCATTTCAAAAGCTTAAAAGAATGATTGATAATACAGGTAAAAATGCCTTACTATTCGGGGTCAGGAATGACAGTAGTATCGTTTGGGCCATTGCGCTAAAGTTGGTGGAGAGCAAGTGTAACGTGGCTTTGAGCGTAGACCATGATAATCTAAGTGTGGTACAGACCTTGGTAAAAGACTTGCCAATTGAAGTATTTGCATGCGACATCAGAAAAGATGATGAGCTAGAACTCATATTCACAGTGCTTGGTAAGAAATGGCAGCAAATAGACTATATGCTACATGGTGTGGCTTACGGTAATCATAAGGTCATGTGTTCATCCCCACCGGGAGTAAAGGAAGAAGCGCCAGATTTTATAGACATTCCTTTTGATGATTTTATGGACTCTTTTGATATCAGTGCATTTTCGTTTATGAGAATCTGTAAAATGGGGCGGTCACTATTGGCGGAACAGGCTTCCATTTTAACGCTGACGTATCATGCGAGTCAAAAAGTATTTCCGGGGTATGCAGGTATGGCCATAAACAAAGCAGCTTTGGAAAACATGGTAAAGTATTTGGCTTATTACTTTGGAAAGTCGGGGATACGGGTGAACGCCCTTTCCGCAGGCTTGGTTATGACTACTTCGGCAGGAGGTATAAAAGGGGTAAGAAAACTTCGGAAAATGACTAAAAACTCCGCTCCTTTAGGTAATATATCAAAGGAAGATGTGGCTAACGGGGCACTATATTATTTTTCAGATCTGTCCAAAGGAAACACGGGAAACCTGCATTATATAGATGGTGGATTGAACGTAATGGCAGTAGCTACGGATCAGAATGAATAAGCCCAAAGTATTAATGGAAATGTTTGAGGAGAGCCCAGATTATAAGATTGGGAACGACCTGGTGTTTTTGCCCGATTTTAATACCATGCTCAATGAGGCCTTTATCAATAGGGTGTATACGGATGTGGAAAAGGAATATGCCAATCAGTTTACAACGCCTTCGTTACGGTTTGCTTCAACATTCTCTGTAAAAGAATCCATTTATAAGGCGGTAAAGCAAGTATATCCCACTGAAACTTTGGCTTTTAATAAAATAGAAATTACAAGGGATAGGGCAGCGGGCAAACCAAGTTGTAGGATACTGTATCCGCATTTACAGCATCTAGATCTATCAATAAGTATTACCCATGATGGCGATTATGTGTGGACCGTGGCATTATTGAAAGTCCCAAAATCGTAGAAGAAAAATCAATTTAAACAGACAGGCTATCGGGACAATACATTTTAGCTAATTCTCAGGTTTACCACAGACCATTGAGAGCATTGTCTTTTTAATTCCCTTGAATAAGATAACCTATCTGTTTGTTTATTTTTAAGTATCAAATAAACCGACAGGATTCCACTTTAGCTTCCCCCGAAACTCTGCAATGGTTTATCCTGCCTGGTTTAGTATTGTTTTTATACTCGTTTACTTTTTAGTCAATGACGGTATTTCCTGAAAGATTTCATCGGAATGGGTTACGACATACTTACTAAAGGACTTAAAATAGGCCTCACGTTCTTCCTCTTTGGGCCACCCTTCTTTCATAAGTTCTTCCTGACGGATATTGGCCGCTTCAATATCGTTCCAGCTGGCATATTCTGTAGTTACGACAACATCTCTAATATCTGCCCCAGAAACGTGGTGCATCACTTTTTCACTTATTATTTTGTCGTTTTTAAAGACTATTTTTTCAGAAAAGTCTTTTAAAAGCCCCATCATTTCGGCGCGACTACCGTCTTCTGGTACTTGTAATTTCCAGGTTGTTACCATGTAATAGTTTCCTTCTTGGGCTGTACCGGAAGTTGGAATAATAAAGACTAGTAAAAGAAGGGTGCTGAGTAGAGATGTAATGGTTTTCATAAGGTTTGTGTTCTATTGGTTCATACTAATTTTAATGGTTGTATTTATATTTATGAAAGTTTGGTGTATGCTATTTAATGGGACCGTTTACGGACAAGCCTTGTGTTTTTACGACGTTTAGCAAATCATAATAGTTTTGCATTAGGATGATCTTACCGTTTTGTACCAGGTTTGCCGTGTGATAGGGGATTATGGTTTTTGCACCTGTTTTTTTGTGGGTTATGGTATTGGTTCCCCATGTTAGAATCCATTCTCCTTCATTCCAATTGTTTTCAACTTTTACGGGTAGGTAAAGGTCATTGGTAATTGTATGGTCATAGGTGGCTACACTACGTGTATAGTAATTGGTGTGTTCCGTTACCGTTAGGGAATCCGGGCCTCCATTTAGACCATAGACCGTTGCCTTTTCCGCTAGTTGGGCGCTCATACGGTCAGCATCGCCTTCATGCAGTGCCGTTACATATTTCTTTACTACTTCCAAAGCAGTCTCCGCATTGTCAAATTCTATGGTTACTGTAGTCTCTTGCGCGTTTGTAACGATAATGGCAAGTGTGGTTGCTACTAGGAGGAGGGTGGTTTTTAGTTTTTTCATTGGTTCTAGGTCTTTAACGGTTATGGTTTGTAAATGCTATCTATTCAAGAACAGGTGGCACCAAAGTGTAGCCCAATTGCTGAAGCAATTCAAGTTCGTTGTAGTATACATTCTCTTGTGTCATTTTGCCTTTCGTATTAAAAGTAGTCGTAGCACAGCCGCTTAGACTAATTTTTTTACCCGTAGCCGGCGTTCCGCCAAATACACCGGTGTTGGTGCCGTTAAAGGTCCAACGTGTAAAAAGTTGTTGGTCCTTGACTACAATGGTATCAATGGTCATTTTAGCATCGGGAAAACCCATAAAATAAACGTTCATTAAGGCTTGCATTTCACTTTGGTTGCTTGCCACCTGAATTCCGTTTTGATTACGGATGTAATTTTCTGAAGAAACCGATTTTAAGGTGTCCATATTTTTTTCGTTCCATGATGCTTCTATGAAGTTGCCGAAGTTGGTAACTATAAGACGTTCCTGTTCGGAATACCCGTCTGCTTGAAGTTGGTCATTGTTTTTGCAGGACAACATTACCATCGTAAAGAGTGTTAGTAAGAGTCCAATGAGCTTCATGCATACCTATCTTAATAAAGGTTATCAATTCAACATGGGGGGACTTAACACTTCAATTCTTGTTGAAACTATATAATTTCATAATAGGTCGGAATTCAATACGGACGAAACCCTAAAATTACTGTCCGAACACTCATTTTTTTTTACCGAAGGAATTCTAACAAGTTTGTTGTATATTTAATTTCCTCATTTCCCTCGGTGAGTAGCACACCAAACCATGAGAACCATTTTACCAAAAGCTATTACGTTCTGGGCCTTTTCTATTTTGAATTGTAGTGTTCTTTTTGCCCAAATTACAGAGTCCGATGGCGATATTACTTACAAAAAAGTATTTGTAGAGACAGATAATTTTGGCGCTTCATATCTAGATACCCTAGAAAAAGCTTACCCTGCCGCACGACCGGATACCCTTAAATTTTCCATACTTAATGACCTTGCCTATTATTGGCATAGCCGGAATTTGAACAAGGCCATGGAGTTTACCAAAGAGGGGCTACACCTTACCAAAGCTAGCAAGGATAGTGTCTGGGAGGGCCGTTTTCAGATTACGGAAGCTGCCATTTTATTACGGATGGAAAAGCTGAATGCCGCCGAAAGAGTACTGGAAAGTGCACGGTGCAAAGTAGAAGAAAAGGACTTGGCACACCTTAATACGCAGTTGGGGTATGTATACGAAAGACGTGGGAAATTGGGCAAAGCGGCCGATTATGCTTTAGAGTCCCTTCGTTTGGGTGAGAAACTAAATGACAACAGGGCCAAGGCCATGGCGTATAGTGACCTAAGCAACCTTTTTTGGAAGCAGTCCAAATTTAAAACGGGCTTGGAGTATGGTCTTAAATCGTTGGAACTTTATGAAGAACGTGGTATTAATGACCTAGATTACGATTTTACGCTCTTTGTGGTAGCCAATAATTATTTGGCGCTGGCGGAGTATGAGCAGGCGTTAAACTATTTTCAACATGCCATTGCCATTGGGGAACGGTACGGTTTTTACAATAATTTAAGCGATGTGTATATCTTACTGGTGGACACCTATGCGTATCTAAATGAATTTGAAAAGGCAGATGAAGCCGGGGTCAATGCGCTAAAATATGCGGAGCTATTGGATAATAATTTTCTGCTGATGCGAAGTTGGTCGGCCATTGGTAAACTGAAAAATATGGAAGGCCAATATACCAAAGCGGTTGAGTGCTTGGAAAAGTCCATCACTATTGCTACGGAAGATTTTGGCGATGCATTTTTTCTGAGTCAGGCCTATGAAGCGTTGGGAAAGGCCCATGCGGGAAACCACCAATATAAGGAAGCCTATGCGGCCTTTGCGCAGTATGATAAGTTCAAAGCCGATGTGTTTACCGCGGAGGCGGACAAAAGAACCTCGCAATTACGAACGGAGTTTGATGTGGCCAGTAAGGAAGATAGGATTCAGTCTCAGGAAGAACTCATTTACAAACAGCAGACCACACAAAAGTTGACCGTGGTTATCTTGGCTTTGTTGTTGCTCCTTTTATTGTTGTCCTATAAGGCCATTCAGAATAAATTCAAGGTCAATAAAATATTGCAAAAGCAGAATGAGGAAAAGGAATTTTTACTCAAGGAAATTCACCATAGGGTCAAGAATAACCTAGAGATTGTTTCTAGCCTATTGTCCCTTCAGGCGGCACGTATAGATGATGAAGATGTGCTAAAGACCATGCGCGAAAGTCAACATAGGGTACAGAGCATGGGTATGATCCATCAGAAGTTGTACACCGGTAAGAACTTGGCGGCAGTTGAAATGAAAGGCTATTTTGAGCAGCTGGGAGAATATGTTGTAGATGCCTTTGGCGCTAACGAAAAGGTTCAATTGGAGGTGGCTATGGAAACGCTGGAACTAGATGTAGATATGGCTATTCCTATTGGGCTAATTGTAAATGAACTGTTTACGAACTCTCTAAAATATGCTTTCCCTAATGGGCGGAAAGGAAAAATAAAAATAAGTCTTAAAGAAGTAGAGCAAATACTGCAGTTAGATGTTATGGATGACGGTATAGGAAAATGGGGAGATGACGTTGCTCATGGCACCGGATTCGGCACGCAGTTGGTAGAATTGCTCACAAAACAATTAGATGGTAAAATGGTACTCAACGTTAGTCAAGGAACTGCGGTATCCATTCAATTTCAACTTCATAAAGCCGCTTGATGATGGAAAAAGGAGCCCGTATACTTATTGTAGAGGACGATATGATTATCGCTGCCAACATCTCGTTGCAACTAGGCAATTTAGGGTACGAGGTTACAGGTATCGTTACCCGCGGCGAAGAGGCCATAACCCATACGAAGGAGAACGCACCGGATATTTTGCTGTTGGACATCAATCTAAAAGGGAATTTAAACGGAATTCAGACAGCAAAGGCCATCCAACAGTTTAAGGATATTCCTGTAATCTACCTTACCGCCAATACGGATGAAGTTACGTTTGCTTCGGCCAAGGAAACTAAGCCCAAAGCTTTTATCACCAAACCCTTTAATAAACTAAATCTGCAACGGACCATAGAATTGGTGGCGGACCAACTAGTGGAGAAGGAAGAAGCCGTGAAAACGGAATTGTCCGATATGGAAGTTTTGGGAGATCGCGTATTTATTCGGCATAACGGTAAAATGGAAAAGCTGCTGCTAGAGGATATCCTGTATATTGAGGCAGACCGAAACTATTGTACCGTGGTAACAAAAAATAGAAATCTGGTCTTGAGCTGTACACTAAAAACCATGCTAGAGCGATTGCCCAATGCCAGTTTTATTCGCGTGCATAGGTCGTATGTAGTTAATATTTCTAAATTGGATGTCATTGCCGATGGTCATTTGGAAATCAATAGAAAGGTAATTCCATTGGGTAAATCGCACAAAGAATTCTTGTTCAAGCGTATCCAGACCATTTAATCTATTGTATGGTAGCCGCTTCGTGTTTTGTTCTATAAGTTTTCTGGTTTATCCTCTCTCCAAGTAAGCGTGTCGAAACCTATTTCATGTTGTAAAATAAAGTAGCATAGAATAGACTATGTTAAGTTTTTATTAATTTCCTATAGGCTTCTTGCTGATTTTTAGATTCTTATGATTTTACATCAAAAGTAGCTCAATAAAAAACGGTTCATATAGGCTAGTTTTGGTATAGACTTTGACCACTTTCAATCCAAAAAATAGATAAAAATGGGGATGGCGGCAAAGAGCGAACCCACTTTTGCAACTGTAAAACCAAAACAATTCAATTATAGTAATTTATGAAAAATTCAAAACTTAGATTAGGAGTTTCAATGCTTACGGTCGTTATGTTTTCCTTACTGATGATCAATTGTAGTGACGATGATTCTAGCACCGAAACTGAAAAAGAAGCGGTTGCGGAGTATGTTACGGAAACCAAGACCAATTTACTAGGGGAGTGGGTATTGATAAGCAGTAGCATTAACAATGAAATTATTGCCAGTTCGGAATTTGAAGTTTTAAAGGATTCCCGAGCCAATTTTAATGATGATGATACCTATAGCCTGGTATACAAAACAGGAACTAACAGCGCTGCGGGTTCTAGTATTTCTACAAACACACAGGAAGGAACGTACACGATAGAAGGACTTAACAAGGTTACTTTTTTTGATTCTTCTTCGGAAATTGAACTTATAGACGATACGCTTAAGGTAACTTCAGTAATTACTGATGCCAGTGGTGCGGAACAGACAAGGGTAGATATTTTTGTACGAAGTGATAACGAAGCCTTGGATCAACCGGAAGGGTCCAATACGGATGAGGTAGAAGTAGAGGAAGAAACGGAAACTCCTGCCGATACTAACACCTATGATGGAACTGCTGTGATTGCCAAATTGCTCGGAAAATGGGAATTGACAGGAGCAACCGATTCTTGTTTAATGAAGAACACGATCGACTTTCAGTCAGACAGTGTGTTTGAATTTATACAGCACAAAACTACGTTTGGAAGAAGCGATCTATTAAAGTATAATATTGGGGTGAGCTACCCAATGCCGGCCGAATTTGCTGCTAGCGTGACTAAAGGAAACGAAACGGTGGATTTTGATACCAATGCCGATTGTAGTTTTATAAAAACGAGTCTGGTGGAATATGAGGTAACGGATGAGAAAACAGTTGAATTGAAAAAATCTACAAGCGCTAAATTGGTATTGGAAAACGATACTACACTTACGCTTATTTATACGTACTTGAATGTGGATAATGAAGAAACTACAATTGAGTTTACGTATGTAAAATCATAAATTTCATTTAAAAAAACACGGTTTAAGATGTATATGAAAGTATACCTTAAACCGTGTTTTAATTTTTAGTTGACTTCTTTTTGATACTATTTACGGGCCGCTTTAAATTCGCTTCCACCGTACCATTTGGGGAAATAATCTTCATTGGCCAATCGCAATCCTACATTATAAAATAACTGCAGATCAAATTGAACGCCGCTCAGTTCCGTGGTTTCGGGATTGTACTCGTCCGAGGGTTGGTGGTAGATATGGGTTAAATAGTCCGCTTTCATTTTCTTTATCTCCTCAATACTCATATCAAAACCTTCATGGGAACCGCTGGCGTATAATGCCGGAATACCAATTTTTGCAAAATTGAAATGGTCGGATCTAAAGAAATACCCTTTTTCGGCATCGGGGTCTGGAATAATATAACGTTCCTGTTCTAGGGCGGCTGCTTCGGCATATTCATCCATTTCGGACTGTCCAAAACCGGTTATGGTCAGGTCTTTCATTTTTCCGGGGCTGGATAGCGCATCAATATTAATATTGGCCACGGTTTTCTTTGGATTAAAAATGGGATTTTCGGCATAAAAGGCAGAACCCAGCAGGCCTTGCTCTTCTCCGGTTACGGCAATAAAGGCAATGGAACGTCTGGTGGTATCCGTTTTTTTGAACGCTTCGGCCAAGGCCAAAAGACCCGCTGTACCTGAGGCGTTGTCTACGGCACCGTTGTAAATGGAGTCGCCATCAATGGCTTTGCCCACACCAAAGTGGTCCCAATGTGCGGAGTAGATGATAACTTCGTCTTTTAGGTCCGTGCCGGGAATAAGGCCGATTACATTTTTAGAAACGTCCTTTTTTATTTTATTCTGAATGGCCACGGAAACTTCCAGATCTAGCGGAATAGGTTTAAAGACCTTACTTCTGGCCAGCGTTTTATAGTCTTCGCCCTTCATGACCGAAGCATCGAACAGCAGCTCGGCACTAGGTCCACTGATCCAAGATTCTACATCCAACAGGGGTTGGTCACTTTCTATAATCAATTTAGAGCCGCTCCAACCGGACTCCACAACGTTCCAACCGTAAGAAGCAGGCTCGGTATCGTGAATGATGATAAGGCCCTTGGCGCCTTGTCTTGCCGCTTCTTCATATTTATAGGTCCAACGGCCGTAATAGGTCATTTCATTGCCTTTGAACAAAGTAGAATCCCCAGACTGAAATCCAGGGTCGTTAATCAGGACCACGGCAGTTTTGCCCTTCCAGTCAATACCCTCATAATCGTTCCAGTCGTATTCCGGTGCTACAATACCGTAACCGGCAAAAACAAGTTGGGAATTGTCCAGACTTACATCCGTAGTCATTTTACTGGTGGTGGCCACAAAATCTTTAAGAACATCTAGGTTAAAGCTGCCCTCTTTACCGGAAATGACCATCTTTTCAGAAGGCGTACCCGTAATTTCTACCATGGGCACTTCTTGAAAATAGCTGTCTCCGTTTCCGGGAGAAACGCCCAACTTTTCAAACTCGTCCTTTAAATAGTTTACCGTTTTTACCTCACCTTCCGTAAAGGGCTTTCTTCCCAGAAACTCATCTGAGGCCAAGCGTTCTATATGTTTGGCAAGGGTACTTTGGTCTACTTCTGCCATTTTTGGGGCAACCGTTTTATCGTTACCGCAACTTACAAATAGGAGTACCGCTAAAAATTTTAAGTAATTCTTCATAACTGATATTTTGGTTTAACTGCCGGATATCTTCTAGGGGTGGGCCATAACCCGTGGGAGTAGGACCACCTGTAGCTAAGATATACGCTTGTGCGCAGTAGTTTAGCTCAAATTTTACACCTATACCATAAAAAGGGGAACATGTTTTGGGGAAGAGGTCTCACGTATGACCTTAGCGGGTAAAAAAGTACTACATTTTTTTGAATTGAAGGCGGACCTTGGTTTTAAATTTCAACTTCGTTCCACTTGTATTGCTCTCTATTCATCCAGTTCGGGGTTCTCATAAACCAGTTTCCCCCCAAGATAAGTGGCCTTAACTTTTATTTTATTGATATCACTGGGCACTACTTTTCTAATGTCTTCACTTAAGATAACAAAATCCGCTAATTTCCCGGGTTCTAAAGTGCCTTTTATTTTATCATCAAAAGAGGCGTATGCTCCATTTTTGGTAAAGGCTCTCAGGGCTTCTTCGGGGCTTATTTTTTGCTCCGGCACCCATCCGTTGGGGTTTTTGCCGTCCAAAGTGCTTCGGGTTACCGCTGCGTAGATTCCCTCTAATGGGGAACCTGGAGCAACCGGCCAATCGCTACCAAAGGCTAAAATGGTCTGGGCATCTAAAAGAGACTTAAAGGCGTAAGTAGTCTTCATACGTTCAGGGCCAATCAGTTCTTCCGCCCAGCGGCCATCATCAATAGCATGATACGGTTGTACACTGGCAATAATATTCATTTCGGAAAATCTATTTATGTCTTTTTCGGCAATATGTTGTGCATGTTCAATACGTAGCCTGCGGTCTTTTTTTCCGTTTTCTTTTATGACGCGTTCATAGATTTCAAGTAGCGTATGAATGGCATTATCACCAATGGCATGTACCTGAATATGAAGGTCTGCTTTGTCTGCCGCCAAAATCCATTGGTATAGATTTTCTTCACTGTTTATTAGGAAACCATTGTCTGTGGGCTTGTCCGTGTAGGGTGCTATAAAGGAAGCGGTATGGGAACCCAGAGACCCATCCATAAAACCTTTTACGATGCCCGTTTTTAACCACTTCTCATCAGAGCTAATTTTCTTCTGGGCTTCTTGCCAACGTCCCAATGGGTTTGCGGAATAGATACGAAGGGACAATTCTCCGGCATCCAATAATTCCTGTGCCACCGCCGCAGTGCCCAAACTATCTACATCATGAACGGAAGTAACCCCGTTGGCCAAAAAATAATCGGTTGCCACCTTAATGGCTTTTTTCTTCTGTAGGTTGCTCAGGGGCGGAATCTTGTCCAGTAAAAGGTACATGGCATTGCTCTTTAGAATTCCCGTAGGTTCTCCATTTTCGTCTCTTAGGATTTCACCGTTGGGTACTTCCGGCGTGTTCTTGTCTATACCTGCAAACTCCAAAGCGGCAGAATTGGCAAAAACCATATGACCGTCTAACCGGTATACCGCAACGGGATTATCTTTTGTATATGGATCTATCCATTCTTTTTTGGGCAATTCACCTCCCCATAAGGTGTGGTCCCAATTGCCTTCCATAATCCAAGTTGCGGAATCTATGGTAGTGGCAAAATCCGAAATACGCTGGGTAAACTCATCCGGGGTTTTGGCATCGCGAAGCTCCACATTTAAAAGGCTGTTACCGCCCATAAGCAAATGAACATGGGCATCTATAAAACCAGGGGTAATAAAACCGTTTTCCGCATTTATAAGTTCCGTGGTGTTTCCTTTGTATTTTTCTAATTCCCCATTGGTGCCAATGGCCAAAATGGTATCCGCCAATATGGCTATGGCCTGTGCCGTAGGCTGTTCCTCGTTACCCGTCCAAATGGTGGCATTGCTAAGAATTAAGTCTGCTTTAGGACTGTTTTCTTGGCATGAAATGCAGAAGAGAAAACTTAGCACAAGAAAGACGCGGGGTATATGGATTATTGGTTTTTGTGAGGTTAAGCCGAATAACAACTGCGCATCTTTTTTCATAGGCTACGTTCTAAGGAAATGGATTAGAGTGTACACCCAAATATAGCAATATTTTCATGCCGCTATTTTACGTTTAGGTGGCGCGTTTAAGATTTTTTAGGCGTAATACAAGTGTTCCGCTGGGTCTTTACGGTCATTCCATTCAAAAACCCAAGTACCATACAAAGCAAATTCTGAGATAGGAGCATCTTGTGCATTGGCGAACCGGCCAGCAAAAAAAAAACGAAAGAAATAGGGCTTTTATCATCTCTTGGGATAACCAATGATAATAAGTTAATTGAATATTCTGTAATTAATTAGATTGAGTTGCCCACATTATTACGTCCCTAAAATCAATTTTAGCGCTTTTTAATAATAGTCTTTCATCTGTTTACCATTAATCATACCCCATGCAGTCAATACTTTTTTTTCAAAAAGTAAATCCAATAAGCGCACGTAGGGTGGTTGAAGGTCTAAGGTATGAAATGTAGCTAATACTTCGTGCGGTACACTATTTTAGTGAAGCAAGGTGGCACGAGCGTGACGCTTGTGTTAGCGAGAGAAACCTACGTTTCTGTATTGTCTAGATAAATAGAAGATGAATCGAATTAAAAACTCTCAAAGAAACTGATTTTAGAATCTATGGCTGTAGAATAGTATTGTCTCAGATTAAGGAAGAATTTGTTTGTTTATTACCTCAGTTCTTTGTTAACTGTAGTTTTTATATTTTCTCCCAAATAAAACTGGATAGTAAGTTTATGATTACACCTAATATGATTGTTCCAAAAAATAATCCGAGAACCAATTTTCTAGTACTTTCTTTTTTATCGTACTTCTCAATGTAACCTCCCCAATAAAAATTGAATCGTGGGCTGAATTTAGTATAAAAATACAAGAAAAATATTATCAAAATAGTTATCCCAATAATTAGTAGAAAATTTTTACTTAGGAATAATTCACTAAAAATATTTGTCACAGTAACACTTTCAGAATTTTTGTTTTTCTCAATTTGAATTATAACTTCTATAGGGTCAGTAATTTCGTTAGCCTTCCACTTTTTTTCAATATTTTTTATTAACTCTAACTGTTTTGATGTCCTATTCTCTGCGACATTTGGTGTTGAAGAAAACAATGCTCCCATAAATATTAACATAAAAATGGGGCTGAAGAATTTGCCAAATATTGAACTAAATTTAAAGCCTCTTTTTTTAATCTTAACAATCCTTTCTTCAATTAATGAACTAGTTACGAATACCCAATCACGAGATTGTCCTTTGATTATATGCTTTACAGGTTTGAATCCAGATTCATCATCATTTTCGATGTCTCTGAAATAAATCCCGATAAAAGCATCTTCTCCGTCAGTTTTCTGATTTGCTTGAATATCTAATCTTACAATACTAGAGGAACCTTCATTTTCTTGTTTTAAAACTGATTCAATGTTATCAGTATTAGCAACAGCTCCATTGAAATATTGAAGTGTAAATTTATATTCAACTTTTTCGGATGAAATTTTAGAAAATTGGTCTTTACTTAAACTAATAATTCTCCTAATATCTTGCTCTTTTAATAAAAAACCTTGTTTATATGTTTTACTAGACTCAACTAAAATTTGTTCCATTCAATCTGTTCTTTTATTTATATGTTATGATTTCGTTTTAAGTAAAAAGTCAAAGCGGAGCTTTAGCGGATTAAATGTATGGACTTTCGAATTTTCCCAAATTGTGCATTACTTATACCCATTGTGCTTAAGGCACAAGCTGTAATTTCATCAAACTATACATTTTTAGCATTGCGTAAATTTGTAATTATCTGATTTACAGTGTTGGTTTTTCTAAAAGATGATGAAAATTATAGGGTTCAATTGTAAAATACAGTTCTGCATCGGTTACCAGTGTTGGCAATAGTATTTTATCTTTCAATTTTTAATTCCGCAATTTTTTTCAGAACATCAATTTTAAAATTCAGTTCACGATGTAAATTATCAGCTTTCATTATATTAATTTCTTCATATCCGTTTTTGGTTAGCTCTTTGAGTTCTTCTAAACAGTCCTCATAAAAAGCTAAAAGTCTTTTATTTCGAATAATTAAAGAATTAAATTCATAATCTCCAACAGTAGAAACCCAGTTTCCATTTCCTTTAATAGATTTTCCTTTTTTCTTCTTTATCAAATTATGGATATATTCTCCTGCCATAATTCCTCCATAGCCATTTTTGTCAAGATTCAATTTCTTTTTTCCTTGTATTTGAAAAAGATATAACAGCGAAAACCCTACTACTGTAATTAAAACGATTTTAGTCCAGTCAGCTAATTCAACAGCGTGTAAATAATAATACATCAAAATTCCGAATAGTATAAGAATACCTATGATTTCAGAAAATGAAATAAAAACCCCTTCTTTGTATTCAGATTCATTTTCTCTGTAATAAATTTTTTTCATATGAGATAGGTGATATTATTACAACGGTCTAGTATAAGAAAAGTAGGGCGGTTGTTAGCGATACTTTTCGGATTAAGCTATAGCCGAATTTTTAAATTTTGTTATTTATTTTTTTTGTTTTAAATATACCAAATTTAAAAATTTGGCGACTTTGCAAATACACACAGACCTTTCGATTAAGCACTTTTTGCCCTATTTTTATACTTTGTTAGCAATAGTTATTTTCTCGGTATCTGATAATTCAGTAAGTCATAATAATAAGCTCTCATTTCACTTGAACATTGAATTAGTGAATATCGTGCAATGTTAGAGGTATATTTTTCGATGTTGTTTTCAACAATTAAGTCAGAGGTCAAATGAGAACTGAAAGCTAAAACAAAAGTGATTCTCTTTTCAAAGAGTGACTTAAATTCATCCAAAGTTAAGTTGTCAATGTTATGTTTCTTCGCAACCAAACTATTGTATATTTTTTCAAGTAATGGTTTCTTTTTTGTTCCCAAAGTTTCTCTCAACCGTCTTGCTGAAATTGTAATTTGATTTGTTAATTCACGAATTTTTGATTGAAAACCATATTTTACATGAATTAAATATATATTGTTATTATCATAATACAATATGTCACATAGTTCAAGTCCATCTGCAATTATGGTATCAATGACGATATAATTTGGTTTGGAATCATATAATAAATTATAATCTCCTTCTCTGCGTATTAAATTTTTATCCCAAGGTTCAGATAATATATTTTTTGAAGCTTTATATGTCTTTAAGACGTGAGTTGTATTTGTTTTTAAATCTTCTACGAAGGAATCTTGAAGTCGATACCATTTTGTATCGACTAAAAAAATTGGTTTTCCGTCATATGGAAATTCTGTTGATATATGAAATAAGAATCCTGAACCAATTGAATGCTTACCGTCTTGATAACAAGTTATATATACACTCCTAACGAAATTCATAAAATTGAAACGGTCGTTCACTCCAAAACGCTCAACTGCTCTTGTCAGAACTGCATCATAAATTTCATTTCTGTCATAGACTGTTTTGAAAACTGTGTAACCATTATTCTCCGTTTTTTCTTTAAGTCTGAACTCGTCGGCTTCATAAAATTTTTCAATGTTATTTGGGTTACAAAAATCGTGTTGAAATGATTTATGGGCATTTGAAATTCTTCTTCCTAGGTTCTCTGTGTCATTAAACAAATGTGTAATCAATTCTTGATGAAGAATATTCTCCGTTAAATTTCTATCTGTGATTTCTTTGTAAGAATCTAAATAGTCCGATGGTGCAAGTTCAGATATTATAACTAGTTCTTTTATTACTTGATGTAATTCGTTAAACTCTACATTTTTTTTAATCTTAAAAGCCTTACTGACATAAATTTGAATTCGGTCATTGTCTTTACTTTTTAGAAAACTAAAATGTAAATCACTAGTTTCTTGGCTTAACTTTAAATGTATTTCTTGAGTTACTTTCCCAAACTTTATGTAATCAATAATTTTATAATTATCTCTAAATTGCTCACTTAAACCAGCCCTAGAACCAGTTATTCCCCTTGATTTTATCGAAGCAATCTCATCGAATTCAGGTTGTATAATTCTAGAATAAGTGTTTAAACCAAACGACTTATCTATAAATGGAAGGATTATTTGAAATGCATTACCACCTATTATACAAAATATATCAAATTCAGTTTCTGCGAATAAAACAAGAGATAATTTTTGCTGTAAAAAGCCTTCATTTTTAGTCAATTCTGGTGGAAGAAATTCTTTCCAATCCGAAACTGTCTCATCCGAATCATAGACATAAAGAAAGTATGTGATTTCTTCTTTGCTTATACGCTTTAAAGTAGCTGAATTGAAGGTTCCTTTAATGCCTAATTTAGAAAAAGATGTGTTTATTATTTTTTCAATAATTAGTTCACAAGTCAGCAACTTTTTTAGAAGTCTATGTGATTTATCAATCCTATATATTCTAGGATTTTGTGTCATCTACGGTTTGTTTTCATAATTATTGCTAACTAATGGATATAAGGCAAATTCCATATACCCATCCTTTTAGGGTTAAATAATTTACTTTTATAAAGTTCATTAGTCTTTATGGCATTATATGCCCATTCCTGTTTTTGTGAACATAAGGTTGGTTAAACAGTATGCTACAAATATCTCTGTTTTGTATCTTATAATCTTACGGAAAAGTGTAATCACAAAAAAATAGTCAAAAGCTAATAGAGAACTTGTGAGACAACCCATAGCATCATTTTCGCTCAAACCCAAACGTCACTTTCCTACAGAACTTTAAATATCACTAATTAACTTGAGATATAGCAAGTGTCCGTTTTACAATTGCACTTTTTGTAGTGTTTTTCGACCAAACGTCAGAATTTATAGATGTAGGACACAGTTGGGGAATCCGTAAAAAAATAATCTCTTTTTTATCATCCCCATAAAATAGTAGGGCTGTCACTATAAATAATAGTAATAGTATCTAAAATAAAAGTTAAACTTTCAAGTTATGATAGTAATACTATTATATTTATCGCTGTAACTATTATTTCAGAGCTATGGAGCGTCTTTTACAATCAATTCAAATAGGGGTTAACGATAAACTATATATCAAAGACCCGCAGTCTACCACCTTGGGCAAGCGCATTGTGGAAGAAAGTATTCTGTTGATCCATGAAATAGGCTTTGAGGCCTTCACCTTTAAAAAGTTGGGCGTTAAAATTAAAAGCAATGAAAGTTCTATCTACCGCTATTTTGAGAACAAGCACAAAATGTTGTTGTACCTTACCTCATGGTATTGGAGCTGGTTGGAGTACAAATTGGTTTTCTCTACCAATAGCATGAAAGATGCTAGTGAGAAATTAAAAACGGCCTTGGCCATCGTTACCCAACCTACGGAGGTAGATAGCAATATCTCGCACATTAACGAGGTGTTTTTAACCCACATTGTTATTAACGAGTATTCTAAATCTTATTTGACCAAAGAAGTGGACACCAATAATAAGGAGGGTTATTTTGTAATCTATAAAAGGTTGGTAGACCGCCTTAGTACCATGATCAAAGAGGTAGATACCTCGTACCCATATTCTAGTAGTTTGGCCAGTACGGTACTGGAAGGCTCTTTGCATCAATATTTTCTAAAAGACCATTTTCCTTCCTTAACGGACTGTCACGAAAAAGGCGACCCAACCAACTACTTTACAGAACTGGTATTTAATTCTTTAAATAAAAAACTTAATGGTTAAAAACGTACTAACGGCATGGCAACGCCTTATGGGCTTGCTAAAACTGGATAAAAGAGATGTACTTCAGATTTTTTATTACGCCATTTTTGCCGGTTTGGTAAACCTTTCGCTTCCGCTGGGCATACAGTCCATTATTAACTTAATACAGGGGGCGGAGATCAGTACGTCATGGATCGTTCTGGTTATTTTGGTTACCGGTGGTGTGGCCTTTGCCGGCCTGTTGCAATTAATGCAGATACGCATTATTGAGAATATGCAACAGAAAATATTTACGCGGGCCTCTTTTGAGTTTACCTATCGTTTTCCAAAAATTAAGATGAGCGAACTACGCAATTATTATCCGCCCGAGTTGGCGAACCGTTTTTTTGATACGCTCAATGTACAAAAGGGACTCTCCAAACTCTTGTTGGATTTTCCGGCGGCCTTGTTGCAGATTGTTTTCGGGCTGTTGCTGTTATCCTTTTACCATCCGTTTTTTATCATCTACGGCATGCTCTTGCTGTTGTTGATCTATGTGGTGTTCCGCTTTACGGTGCCAAAGGGCATGGATACCAGTTTGGACGAATCCAAACGCAAATACAAAGTGGCGCATTGGATACAAGAGGTGGCGCGTTCCTTGGTGAGTTTTAAACTTTCTGGGAGAACCAGCCTTGCCGTAGATAAAAACGATATGTTGGTGGCAGATTACCTGCAAGCACGAGAAAGCCATTTTAGGGTTTTGGTGCTACAGTTTATACAGATGATCGGTTTTAAAGTATTGGTTACCGCGGGACTTTTGGTAATCGGTGGGCTTTTGGTTTTGAACCAAGAAATGAACATTGGACAGTTTGTGGCGGCGGAAATTATTATTCTTTTGGTGATTACTTCCGTAGAAAAACTGATCCGTGGTTTGGAAACTTTTTATGACCTGTTGACCTCTTTGGAAAAAATGGGGCAGGTGGTAGACCGTGATCTAGAGAAGCAAGACGGCGAGCGTCCTTTAACCGAAGAAGGTACCCTAACGGTAGAACTGGACAAGGTTTATTTTGGCACCAAAGAGCACCAGATCTTACATGATATTTCCTTAAAAATAGAGCCTGGAAGTAGGTATTTGGTCATTGGTTCCAATGGTTCCGGTAAGTCCACTTTACTACGGTTGATCGCAGGTATCATAGAACCTACGGAGGGTAATATCTATGCCAACGATTTTTCGTTGAGCGGCATCAACCCCAATCATTACCGGTCTTTCTTGGGCCAGTCTATGACAGAGGAGAGTCCGTTTGAAGGTACTATTCTGGAGAACATCACTTTTGGGGATACGAGCATTTCGCACAAAGACCTGCATTGGGCCATGGAAAGTGTGGGGCTGTTACAGTTCGTAAAAGAACAACCGGAGGGGCTTAGCACTATAATCCACCCAGAAGGACAACAGATACCCTATACCGTGGCACGAAAAATAGTATTGGCGCGTAGTGTGGTGCGCAAACCAAAGCTGCTTGTATTGAACGATCCGTTAAATCAATTTGACCAAGTGGAGGCAGAGCGCCTAATGAATTTCTTGGGGGATCCCGCCAATCCTTGGGCACTGGTAGTGGTAAGCCAAGACTTACGATGGATGGAGACCTGCAAGCGCATTATTACGATGGACCAAGGCCGAATTATTGCTATAACATAAGAGACTATGCTTAATATTTCTAAAAATCCCCTAAATAAAACGGTACACCTAACCGGGTTTAAATCTACGGACCGGGTGTTTCACCAAAGGCACTACAAGCACCTGAACCGGTTTTTGTTGGGTTCCGCACTTTTTGGTTTTATCCTGCTCTTTATTCCGTGGACGCAGAGTGTACGCGGTACGGGAAACCTGACGACGCTGAGTCCGCAGCACAGGCCGCAGAGCATACAATCGCCCATTCCAGGACGTATTGAAAAATGGTACGTGCAAGAAGGTGATTATGTGGAAAAAGGCGATACCATTTTACATATCTCCGAAGTAAAGAACGAGTATTTTGACCCACGTTTGATGGAAAGAACCGGCCAGCAGATCAAGGCGAAGAATATGTCCGTAGAGTCGTACCAAAGTAAAGTGGGCGCATTGAACAATCAGATTTCGGCATTGGGCAATGAAAGCAACCTGAAATTTGAGCAGGCGAAAAACAAACTATTGCAATCCAAACTAAAGGTAAAAAGCGATAGTATTGATTTGGAAGCGGCACAGACCAACTTGCAGATTGCGGAGCGGCAGTACAACCGTATTGAGCAATTGCAGCAAGAAGGTCTAAAAGCCATGACCGATGTGGAGGCCAAACGATTGAAGCTACAAGAAACACAGGCGAAGCTTATTTCCCAAGAGAACAAATTATTGGCGGCCAAAAACGAGGTCCTAAATGCCGAGATGGAAATTAACCGGGTACGCGTAGCATACACGGATAAAATTTCCAAAGCACAGAGCGATATGTACACCGCGCAATCCAATCAGTTTGATTCCGAAGCCCAGGTAAGCAAGCTAGAGAACCAGTTTGCCAATTATGAGATCCGTACGGGCATGTACTATATAAAAGCGCCCCAGAGCGGTTATATTAACAAGGCCATACAAGGCGGAATAGGTGAAAACTTTAAAGAAGGTGATCGCTTAGTGGGAATCATGCCGTCCGATTTTGATATGGCGGTAGAGACCTTTGTAGCCCCTATGGATTTACCCTTGGTGCATGTGGGCGAGAAAGTCCGCATACAGTTTGATGGCTGGCCTGCCATTGTTTTCAGCGGATGGCCCAATGCCTCCTACGGAACTTTTGGCGGAAAAATAGTAGCCGTGGAAACCTTTATAGATCCTAGCGGAAAATATCGGGTTTTGATAGCGCCGGATCCAGAAGAGCAGGAGTGGCCCAAAGAAATCAGGGTAGGTTCCGGAGCCAGTACCATTGCACTTTTGGAAGATGTGCCCATTTGGTACGAGCTATGGCGCCAGATAAACGGATTCCCGCCTAACTACTATTTGCCTAAACAAACGACTGCTAAAAAGGAAAAATGATGAAGAACATACTGTTTTATCTCTTTGTGGTTTGTTTTTTGGTTGCGCAGGCCCAACAGCCCGGAGAGGTGGTATTAGGTTTTAACGAATATCTGGGGTATGTAAAAAAATATCACCCTATAGCCAAACAGGCCCAACTGAACATTGGTATGGGGCAGGCTGAGCTAATGCGTTCCCGCGGTGGATTTGACCCTAAAATTGAGGTGGATTATGACCGAAAGGAATTTAAGGGCACGGAATATTATGACCGCCTGAACACCACTTTTAAAATACCAACGTGGTACGGGGTGGAACTAAAGGGAAATTTTGAACAGAATGAAGGGGTGTATTTAAACCCTTCTCAAAACGTTCCCGATGACGGGCTGTACAGTGCCGGAGTTTCCATGTCCGTAGGGCAGGGGCTTTGGATAAATGAGCGTATGACCACATTAAAGCAAGCCAAGATTTTTAAGGAGCGTTCCTTGGTGGAGCGCGATTTACAGGTGAACGAGGTGCTTTTTGAAGCTTCTTTGGCCTATTTTAACTGGTTGCATGCCTACCAAGACACGCAAGTGTACACTGATTTTTTGGCGAATGCCGAAATGCGTTTTGAAGGGGTAAAGAAGAGTGCCCAAGTTGGGGAAGTTGCCGCAATCGATACCGTGGAAGCTAAAATAGCCATGCAAGACCGTGAGCTGAATTTGGAGCAGGCAAAAGTCCGCTTTATGAAAAGTGCCTTGGAACTTTCCAATTTTCTGTGGATGGGCGATAATATGCCGGTGGAGCTACAGCCCAACGTAATTCCCGAAACCAATCTGGCGGGCGCTATCGATACGACATTAGAAATTATGGGGATGCCGTTGGACAGTTTTTCCATAGCGAACCACCCGAAGCTCAAATCGTTAGGTTATAAGATTGATGGACTCACCGTTGAAAAGCGATTGAAAGCCAATAAACTATTGCCTAAAATTGAGTTGCAATATAATTTCTTGACGGAGAAACCCGAGTATATTTCCAGTTTTACGACCGAAGCCTATAAAGGCGGTGTGGCATTTAGCGTACCTCTTTTTCTAAGAAAAGAACGAGGCGATTTGAAACTGGCCAAAATGAAGTTGCAGAATGCCGAGTTTGAATTGGATGATGCGGAAATACGCATCAAGAACAAAATAGTAGGCCTGTACCGCGAACTAGAATCCTTTGAGAAACAAAATGTATTGATAGATGATGTGGTATTCAACTACAACACCCTAGTAGCCGCCGAAGAGCGAAAGTTCGGTTTTGGGGAGAGCTCCCTATTTTTGGTCAACTCCAGGGAAAGCAAACTCATAGATGCCGAGCTGAAAAGGAATGCCGTACAGAACAAGTTTTTTTCGGCGAAAGCCAAATTGTTCAATTCCATTGGGGTGAATCCTAAGAATTTGTAGCACTACAACCGTAGCAGCAGTTCTTTGCTTTTGTTTTTTAGATTGGGGTTGTTTAAATATTCCATGCGATTAGGAGGTTATACGGTCACTTTTATAACCTCTTTGTTTACTTCGTTTCCATCTACATCATAATGGATAAATTCAATGACCGCTTCTTTTTTCTCACGATATACCTTTACGGCCAAAAAACCTCCTTTTACGCGTAAGAACTTATGTTCGGGGCGTACATCTTCTTGGTTCCAACCTTGGGCATGAAAATCGCTCACCGGCCCTTGACTGAATTCGCGTAGTCCCGTTACGGGGTCTACGGAAACGTATTGCCAATGTCTATCTCCGTTAATGACCAACACGTTCTGGTCCGCCAGATATTGGCGCAACCATTTGCCCTCCGTTTCAAACGAGGTGTTGGAGTGGTTATCATATTTACCTTTGGAGCGGTCGGGACCTACTACGGGCGTGGGCGAAACCAGAATCTTAAAAGTAGCGTCCGATGCTGCTACGGTTTCTTTAAACCAAGCAATCTGTTCTTTCCCCCAGATGGTTTTTTCCTTTCCGTCCGGTGCTTTGTTGTCACTTCGGAATTCCCGTACCTCTACGTTCCAAATTTGTAAATCCTTGCCCCATCTAAACGTTCGGTAGGGTTTATCTATTATAGGAACTTGTTCACGCCAAATATCAAGACCGTCTTCATAGCTTAATTCTCCAAAAGGCGAAGAATAGGAGGTGGCATCGTCTTTTAATAAATCATGGTCATCCTTTTGTAAATAGGCCGGTGTGCGCTTGTAAAAGTCGAACAAAGCGGGCCAAGAATTCATAGCGTGCCACTTGTGTCTTGCCAGCTCAACCGTGTAAGCCATAGGTCCGGGTTTGTCATAATACACGTAATCTCCCGTTTGGCAATGAAATAGGGGATTGAGCTTTAGCATGCTGTCGTAAATTTTAAAGCCACGATCAGCATCATCATGCGACCAATAGAACTGACAAGTAGACGAGGTGAACAATACCGGTACCGCCTGATCTGCCGCTGGAGCAGTGGAAAATGCACCTTTAATCTCCGTTACAGGGGCACCTTCACTTTTTCTACCTTGAATCTGTATGTCATAATGGGTGTTGGGCCGTAAGCTTGTAAACTTCCGTTTCAGTGTAAAATCTCGGTATCCGGAAACATATTCCCATGCTGTGCTAATGACCGTATCTTTTGATTTTAAGTTGATTTTCACTTGCCCTGCAGCACCGCCAACCGCACCTTCCATTTCAGAAATAGGCATGTTATTGTCAAAATCGATTGGAGGCCTAAATACTTTATCTTCTTGTTTGTGGTACACTGCCACAGGTTGCGGCGACTTGCAAAGTCTGGTGAGAATAATGGCGGAGGAATCCGTTACTTCCCCAATTTTGAATCCGGTGGTAAAATAAACGTTTGTTTCACTTTGGGCAATGCTAGGAAAAAGGGCGAATGCACATAGCGCTAGGGTAATAAGTAGTCTCATCTTTGGTGTTGGTATAGGTTCTGGTCTCCGGTTGTTCACTTTGCATAAGCAAACAACCCGAATTGTAAATATACCAATTTGGATGTTTTTCCGGCTATGTACTTACGTGTTCGGTGATTTTAAAATCGGCTTCATCAATTTTCTTTTCATCCCTCAGGTTCATAGGAACCATGTTCAACATCATGGAATTAACAACCCTTTTTTTACTTAAATCTTGGTTTATGATTGTTGCTTTATGAAACACACCAAGTGTCAGGTTTTCTGCTTTGGAGTTGCTGTTGTTAATCAAGACAATTTTATAGGTGTCTTTTGGAAACGGCTGTACTTTAGTGATGTAGGGTTCAAGTAATTTTTCATCGCCTAAATAAATAGGGTTGCTCTCATCAAAATTATTGTTAACGGCCTTCTTATTTTCCTTTGAAAATTTGTGATAGTCCGCCAAGTATAATTCACTTTCTATATCGCTAGGTTCGTATCCTAACATCAAAAAGGATTGGTCTGCAGCGTTGTCTAGATGGTGCGGTGTGGTCAATTGCTGGTCAAATCGTCCAAGCCATTGGTAGGTTAATTTTTTGTGGAATTTGTTGGCTACTAAGACAGATAACTCGGTCTTTAATTGAATCATTAAGGTTCTAAATTCAGTAGAACTGATGTCCTGGCCAAAATCAATATGAATAAAACCTGATTGATCCGTGTCCGTTCTAAATACGTTGGTTAATGCATCCCGTGCAATATTTTTTATGTCGACTTTTTCTGTTTCCATTTACGGTTAGTCTACATAATTCTTATTCCTTAAAATTAAGAGAGGTTAAATTTCACTTGCTACAATGCTATAGGTTTTGAGATTTCGGTGTCTGTGTTGGCCTTTAGTATTTCTGAAGTGGGATAAACAATAATTGTTGACGATAGCTTTACCTAAACTGTTTTGGTTTTAGTTTGTTGCTGGCAAGGTCCACAGTTTCCTGTATGCGCTTTTGTCTTGTTTCAGGGCGTTTGGCCATGGCAATCCATTGCAGAATAGATTTTCGGTTAGACCTGCTTAAGCTCAAGAAAAAATCTTTTGCAGTAGGTTTAGTTTGAAATTCCGTCTCCAAATCTTTTGGAATAGTGAGGTTTTCAGCGGCATCCAGAATAGACCAAGAACCGTTTTGTTTTGCGGTTTCAACCTTGTCCATACCCGCCTGTGCCATGAGTCCTTTTTCCATTAGTAACTTTACTTTGTCCTTATTGATTTTGGACCAGGTACTCGTCGGTTTCCGCTGACTGTAAAACTGCATATACTTTTCGTCGTCAATGCGTTTTTTGGTGCTATCGATCAAACCAAAACACAGTGCTTCATCTACAGCTTCGCTCCATGAAATGTAAGGTTTCTTTGAATTCTTTTTATAGAAAACAACCCAAATAGAAGACTTGGAAATATGATTTTGAGATAACCAACTTCTCCATTCCTTAACGCTTGCAGGGCAGAAGGTTTCTGTGTTTTTAGAAGTCACTTTTTACTTTATAATTTAATGGGGATTGGCTATTTGGGATTTATGGTTACTATAACCCTCTTGTATCTAGATAATGGGTGCTTTCCCTTATCCGTAACTTTTACGATAAAATGAGCCGTTTCCTTTTTGGTTACTTTTGGAGCGGTAAAAGATGCAAGATGCGCATTTTCGGTACCATTAACTTTTATTAGTTCTTTGTAGGTGCCGGCTTCGGGATAGTTAAACCAGAGGAAACTAAAATTATCACCGTCCGGGTCTATTGTATCAAAAGCATCCAAAGTAAAACCTTCGCCGGATTTCACCGTAATGTGTTCTGGATGGGTCAATGCGGGAACAGGAGGGTGGTTAGCTTCTTCAAAAGGCATAAAACACCAATCCATACGAGCGGCAAAATCATTTTGAAAATCATCTCGCCAGCGCCATAACGTAACTTTATCATTTTTAAATGAAACCGAATCTTGTTTTACGGAGCGGCCGTATTCTTTAGGAATGTAGGGTGTGTAATTGTCAATGGCATTGGTCCATATAGCCCTAGTTTCAGGAGCAATTTCCACTATGGAACCTCCTTCTTTTGCCTTTGAGAAATCGGGTTTGTACAATTCGTAACGTCCGCCCCAGCCACCCCATTCCGGATGTTCGGCATTATTTATTCCGTTAGGGATTAGCGATAAGAAGGCAGGTGTATCTCCTTCTACGCCCCAAGCTACATCAGGATATTGCGCACCCAAAGGGCCGTGATCCTGCTGAATGTGCTGTGCTATCCACTTGTTGCTGATATTTGTGTTGTCAATGCCCTTTACAAAGCTGTTAACTCCTGTCCAAGTAGCGTGTTCATAATAATCGCCCGGACTAACGATGTAAAACAAATCAGGAAAATTATTCCTGATCCAAATGCCGCTATCATCTTGATCGGATATGGTATAAACCCTAATTTTTGAAATTAATTTCTTGGCTTCTTTTTCCTTTTTGGTATTCTTAATTTTAAAAAGAGCCTGTGCAAGGGTATTGACACCGCCCCATGTAGAAATCCATAACGGTCGGTCATCATCCTTCTCCAATTCTTTTATGATCCATTCGGAGCCTTCAGAATCCATTCCCTCTCCAACACCTTTCATACCATATTTGGGCAGGCCGTTTTTAACCAAAGCGGAGAGTGTTTTGGCTTCTGGAAAACCAGCTTCGTGTTTTAAAAGATTAGGTTGTACTTGGCCATAGGCTGTAATTACTCGCTGAATAGATTCCGGATGTATGCTGGAGGTAAGCCAACAGGAAGTAGTGGCAACAATTCCTTTTATATCTATCTGGTTGGCATACAAAAACAAGCGAACCAAGGATTGGGTGTCGTCTGGATCGGCCTCAATATCCGTTAATATAATAACTCTGTTTTTTTGTTCGCTCTGTGCAAAAATAGAACTGAGAGTCAGCAAAAAAAGTAGGGAAAGGATAATGCGTTTCATAAGGATAGGAGTTGGACGGTTACACACAAATATATCAAATAAGTTGATGCCGTATTCAATTCCTAAATGCAATAGCCCTGATTTCCGTACCGTAGATACATCCCAAAGTGAAATTGCTTAACGCTTTGGGGTACGGCCTTTGTCAGGGTTACTTTTTTATTAAACTAGCTATTTTGTTTATTCTTCTTCACCGGCAGCTTCTTCGTCTTCTTCCTCACTAGCTCTGTTCAAATCATTTTTCATGATATTGAGCTTCTTTAACTTGGCTTTCCAAGTTTCGAGGGTTTCTTTGTGGCTCTCTACTCTTTTGATAACATCGCGCACTAACGGATTATCCTCGGAAGCATTCGAGAAAAACTGAAGGTTGGTTTCCAATTGACGAATTTCACCTTTGCTTTCCTCTATTTTTTTACGGATAAAACTACGCTCATTTTGTATGGCGCGCTCGTTATCGGCATCTGCCAATTGTTGAATTTTATTACCGTATTTCAGTAGTTCGGATTCTTGGCGGTCAATATCCAGTTTCTTGAAAATACCGTCTAAAATCTTATTGAACTTTTGATCTATGTTCTTTTTCTTAAACGGAACCCTACCGTACGACTTCCATTCCGCTATAAATTCCTTTATGGATTTAAGGTCGTCTTCTCTTTTACCCGAAAGTTCAAATGCCGATATTTTTTCTAAACGGGCACTTTTCTTTTCATAATTTTCTTGTTCCTCTTTTAGGCCTTCATTCTTTAAGGCGTGTAGTCGGTCAAAATAATGGTTACAGGCAGTTTTGAACTCTTTCCAGATTTTGTCCGAATATTTTCTAGGTACATGGCCAATTTGCTTCCATTCATTTTGGATGCGTTTCATTTCAGGAGTGGCACTGTCCCATTCTTCGCTATCTTTTAATGCAACGGCACGCTCTAGTAAAGTCCGTTTTTTATCAAGGTTGTCCTGTTGCTCTTTTTTAAGGTTCTTATAATAGGCGTTTTTGCTCTTATTAAAATTACGCACCGCTGTTTTAAAGGCATCCCAGGTTTTTTCATTCTGATTTCTGGGCACTTTACCTGCGGCAAAAAAGGCACTTCTAAGTTCTTCCAGCTTTTTAATTTGTTGCTGCAGCGCCTTATGGCCTGTAGCAACATTTCCGGACATGGCTTGGATAGCGGCTATAATGTCATTTTTTACAACAAGGTTCTTCTCATACTCGGCATCTAGCTCTTTGTAATGATCTTGTCTTCTTTGGTGTAAAACCTTTGTAGCGTTGCTAAAACGTTCCCATATTTCCTCACGGTGTTCTTGACCTACAGGACCAATATCTTCTTTCCATATTTTATGCAGCGTCTGTAAATCCCTGAACGCTATGGTAAGGTCTGGTTCTTTGGCTAAGGTTTCGGCCTGTATTACCAGTTTCTCTTTTTCTTCTAAGTTGTGCTTAAAATCCAAATCGCGCAACTCACGGTTTAGATGTAGAAAATCATAGAAAATTTCAATGTGATGTTGGTAGGTACGCCAGACATTATTGTACTCGGTTCTAGGTATGGGACCTGCATTACGCCAGTTTTCCTGAAGGTCTTTGAACGCCTTATATGTGGTGTTCATATCTTCATCAACATTCACCAAGCTTTTCAGCTCTTCAATAATTTCTAGGCGCCTGTTTAGATTTTCCTTTAGGTTTTTCTCAAGCGATTTGTAGTAAAGGTTACGCTTTTCACGATAATCGCCATAAACCTCGTTGAACTGTCTTTTGGTTACCGAATTATATCTGAAGTCAATTTCGTTACCACCACCGTTAATAAAGTCTTCTTTTTTCCCTTCTATAAACTCTTGAAATTTCAGGTCAAATTCAGATTTTATGTCATCCACATGCTTTTTAATGGCCTGGACTTTTTCGTTACGAACCAATTTCTGTAGCTCGCCTACCAAATTCTCCATAGACATGGAGTGGTAGTCTAAATGGGGAATGCTATGTCTTGCGTGGTTGTCACTATCTTCTGCATCCTCTGCGTTGCTCTCATCTATTTCGTCAAGAACGGCATCTTCTTCATTGGTTGGGGTATCTTCTTTTTTTGCATCGGCAGGGGCTGATTCTTCCTCTTCCGTTGATTCTGAAGGCGTATTTTCTTCTGACCCCACTGTTATTTCAGTTTCCGTAGCTTCTGTTACTTCGGCCTCATTTGGAGTGCTGTCTTCCTCTGGTGTTCCGGATGGTTCTTTTTTAGAGATTTCCACTGCCTCCGGAGCATCGGTACTCGTAGTCGCCTCGGTGTTTTCAGTGGTTTCTTCTATGTTTTCTCCCCCTACGTTATGCTGTAGTTCCCGTTCCTTATCTTCCATCATTTATAAGATATATATTATGCAGATTGCTAGGGTAAGATACTAACAACCGCTCTAATGACAAAAGGTATGCCCGTATTTTAGCTTTTAACCAAAAAGGGAATACAGCCTAAAGGCCTGTAAATACGAAGAATAACGAAAGATGCTAAGGTTTAGGTAGTTACTGGTGAAAACAGAAATGAGAGGTAGACTAGCTTTCTTGCCAAATCTCCCATGAACGGTCTGCTTGAAGCTCCAACATGCGGAGACCATTAGAAATTTGGGCTCCTTTAGCCTCTCCAGCAGTCAAAAACGCCGATTTCTCTGGGTTGTATATCAAGTCGAAAAGAAAATGCTTCTCACTAAGAAACTCGTAGGGCAGGGTAGGGCGCTCCTCAATATTAGGGTGTGTGCCCAATGGCGTGCAATTGATCAATATGGTGTGCTCTTTTAATACATCTTCCGTAACCTGGTCATAACCTATTTTATTATCTCCTGCGCTTCTTGAAACGAAAATATACGAAATGCCCAGTTCGCCCAAAACATAAGCTACCGCTTTTGAAGCACCACCGGTACCTAAAATAAGTGCTTTTTTATGGTGTGGTTTTAAAAAAGGAGCCATGGCATTCTTAAAGCCATAGGCATCTGTATTGAATCCTTTTAATCCGTTTTTGGTGAATTGAATGGTGTTGACGGCACCAATCTTTTCGGCCTCTTCGTCCAGTTCCGTTAGAAAAGGCATAACTTCTTGTTTGTAGGGAATGGTAACGTTCATACCCTTAATATTTGTGTTGTTCTTTAGAACATCGGTAATTTCATCAATAGCCTGAAAATCGAAGTTTTCATACGAATGGTCATCCAAACCTAAATCCGAGAATTTTTTGGTAAAATACCCTCGCGAAAATGAATATGAAATATCTTTTCCTACTAATCCGAACCTTGTTCTTTTCATGTTTATTTTTTTTGATAAACGAGAAATCGTTTACATTGTAAGTTCTGCTTCTTTTCGGTTTTTTCCGTACCAATCAAGCAATAACAAAATAGCAACTCCGAAGGCTATAAAAAATATGGCCCACCAAGTTTCCATACTTCCTAAATCAGGAAAAAACCGCTCATAGTTACTGATGATTTCTTTTCCGTTGCTGTCAAGAATCAATTCACCGGAAACATCCGTTTTGAAAATGGTACGTTTCCAAGGCCAAACCACGCCCAACGAACCGGTTATAAAACCAATGATTACGGCTGTGGTGATATGTTTAAAGTGTTTGAGTACATAGGTCAGTAAATGCGAAAGGCTAACCAAACCTGTTGCCGAACCGGCTGTAAATACGGCTAAAATAGTTAAGGTGTGAAGGCGTTCACTATTGCTGGTAAAGCTGAAATCGCCCCGAAGTATTTCTGCAAATGTGTCATATAATGAGTTCACAGAGTCTACCAACAACAGTACATAATTGCCCAGAAGTATTAGGATAAAAGAACCAGAAAGGCCTGGTAAGGTCATACCCGAAACACTGATCATCCCGCAAACGAAAATGAAAAAGAGGTTGTCGTTCTCTTTGGCAGGATTAAGAAAACTTATGGATATTCCAACAATGAGCCCGATTAAACCCGCAATTATGGTTTTTCGGTTCCAGTGTTCAAAGTCCTTTGAAATATAATAGATAGACCCTAGTATCATACCAAAGAAAGCGGCCCAAACAAAGAGTTCTTTCTGTGCTAAAAAATAGTCCAACAGTTTAGATACACTAAAGTAGCTGACCAACATTCCAAAAATAAGTAACGAGAGAAAAGTGCCGTTTATGTACCTAAAGAAACTCTTGAACCTTCCGTTTAATAGAAGTTTAAAAGCCTTTCCATTAACCTTTTGGAGCGAATAGATGAATTCTTCATAGAAGCCGGCAACGAAGGCAACTATGCCTCCGGATACGCCAGGTACTTTGTTAGCGGCACCCATGCACAGACCTTTTATGACCAAAAAGAATTTGTCAGTAAATGTTCTGGTGTTGTACATGAAACGGGGGACTTATTTTTTTGCTGCTGTTCTTTCAAGAACGAAAATAACCAAAAAGCCAACCAAAGCTGCAATTATAGCAATCATTAACTGATTGTCTCCCTCAAAATTAAACGGACTCACATTTTCGTCTATAATAATGATTTTTTCTCCAATAGTTTTGGTGTCAAGTATTCTTTTCCAAGGCCATATTTTGTTCAATGAACCAACAATAAAACCGGTAAGTAATGCTAGCGTAAGGTTTTTTTGGTTGTTGAACATCCACTTTAATAATTTGGCAAAACTCAATAGGCCAAAAATTGCCCCAATCCCTACAACGCCAATAATTTTGAAGTCTAGATTGTGTACGGCATCAATAATGGTCTTGTAGGATCCTAAGAGAACCAATATAAAAGCGCCCGAAATACCAGGCAGAATCATAGCACAAATAGCCAACGCACCCGATAAAAATAAAAAGGGAAGACTTTCCGCGCTTTCAGATGGGGGTAAAGTCGTAATATAATAAGCAACGGCGGCACCCAGTACTAATGCGATTATAGTTTTAGCGTCCCATTTTTGAACTTCTTTACCTACTAGTAAAATACTGGCGATTACAAGTCCAAAAAAGAAAGACCAAATAAGAATGGGTTTGTTTTCCAATAACCAGCTAACCAATTTTGCCAAGGACAGGACGCTTATGGCGATACCGGCAAATAATGCCAAAAGAAAATTACCGTTCAGTTTGGTCCAAGCGGCTTTTAGTCCGTTTTCTTTAAGCTCCTTAAATAGGGAAAGGTCTACGTTGTTGATAGAGGTTATAAGCTCTTCGTAAATACCCGATATAAAAGCGATAGTACCCCCGGAGACTCCTGGTACAACATCTGCGGCGCCCATGGCCATACCTTTTAAAGTGATGAAAGTATAGTCTAAAAAGTTTCTTTTTTCCATGAAATTTCTTCGTTGAAAAACAAAAATAGCTTTTAAAATTTGAACGTAGGAAAAAATGGAACAAGCCCTTATATTTTTTATGGTCTAAAAATATAAGGGCTTGGGAATTAGGTGTTTATTTTGAAGATTTTTCTGCTTTTTCTATAGCTTTCAATACCCAGTCAGATTTTGTGTATTGAGGGAATTCATTAAAGAATAGCGGTAATTTTTGAATATCAAGTTTTAGGGCATCCATTAAGCTTATGCGCCCATTGATCATATCATTATTGGCTAAATGAAAACCTGCTTCCTTATATTTAAGTTCTGCGCTTTCAGGATAGAATTGCTGACCTTGAACTAGAATTTGTAAGGCACTCGTAGCATCTTCATTGTTCAGAACTACATCTGCCCAATTAAGCCAAGTTTTTAATTCGTAATTACCAAGATCTACGGCCTGTTTAAAAGCAAAATCTGCTTGATCGTATTTTTTAAGTGCCGCATTTATATAAGCACACTTTTTCCAGTATAAAGGGTTTTCACCATCTATGTTCAAGGCTTTGTTTACATAATGAAGGGCCTTGTCATAGTTTTTTCTTCGGAAATAAAAGTCGGTTATGGCTAACCATCCTTTGTCCAATAAAGGGTCTTCGTGAACGGTATGGTAGTAATAATACTTGGCCATATCATCATTTTGAAGCTTCTCGTGACATTTTCCTATGCGCAGATACGCGTGCGATGTTGGGTCTTCCATTTTAATGGTTGCCTCGTAATTTTCTATCGCCTCATTGTATTTGCCCATTTTCTCGAGCACTTTGCCTTTCTCGAAATAGGCACCAATAAACGTATCGTCAGAGATAATGGCAAAATCATATGCAGCAAGCGCCTCGGAATACATTTTTTTGAACATATATTGCTTACCAAGCTGATGCCATGCCACTTCGCAATATGGATTTCGTTCCAGATAATCATTTAAGTACACGATGGCACCGTCATGGTCTTCTAAGAATTCAAAACAATAAATGACATTGTATAAGGATGAGTAGTCTTGTTCATCAAAAGTAACGCAGCGCATAAAGCTCTCTTTGGCGAGCTTAAAATCATCCATAAAGAGGTACTCCATTCCTAATAGGGAATGAATATCAAAGCTATTATCCGTTAAATTAAGCGCCTTGTTCAAAAGGGCTACGGCCGCTTCGTGATTGTCTTTTTTTGAATATATGTTAGCCCGCTGAATAAAGATTTCTTCATTGGTACCGTCCAATATCTGAAGTTCATCTAGATACTGCTCGGCAATATCTAGTTGGTTTTCAAAAACCAATACTTCAATATTCAACAACTTCAGTTCAATAGAATCTGGGTGTTGTTGCAGACCAATTTTAATTGCTTTCTTCGCTAGCGCTATTTTACCATTGTTTAAATAATGATGTATGATATCCTCAAAATCTTCGGCATCAAAGAAATAGATGTCGTCGGTTTTAAGCATCGATTCAAACTTGGCAATTGGCTTATTAGGCCTTTCGTTGGATTCTAACGCCATAGGAACGTTTTGGTTAAACTATGTTATTAAAAGTAGCCTTTTGAAGTGCTCTTTTGAACGTGATTACACCTATATTATTAACAAATTAGTTAACAGGTTATTGCTTGTAACCTTCTAAAACTTCAAGTATTATGCCACAACCGCTTTCAATTTCATCTGTTGAAATGGTTAATGGCGGAGAAATTCGTACCGCAGTGGGTTCAAAAAGCAACCAAAAAAGTATTAAACCTTTCTTGGCACAGGTTAGTACTAAATGATTGGCTATTTCTGGATTTTCCAAGATCAAAGCCAACATGAGCCCTTTTCCCCTTATTTCTTTGATTAGTCGGTGTTGAAGCAGTTTTCTAACAAGAGCTTCTTTTATAAGGGTGTCAGAAATAAGTTGAGTTTCCGTAATTTCTTTTAAGGTGGCCAAACAGGCAGCAGCAATAACGGGGTTTCCCCCAAATGTAGTAATATGTCCTAATTTGGGACTGTCCTGCAATGTGGCCATGAGTTGGGTAGAAGCGGTGAATGCTCCAACAGGAAGTCCGGAAGCCATGCCTTTTCCGGTAACTAGAATGTCCGGAACACAGTCATAATGTTCAAAAGCGAAAAGTTTACCGGTACGACCAAAACCAGGTTGAATTTCATCTAATATCAACAAAGTACCCGTTTCATTACAACGCTGACGTACTTTTTTTAAATATTCATTTCTAGGTTCTATAAAGCCGGCTCCGCCTTGTATGGTCTCTAAAATGACCCCTGCAGTTTTTTTGGTTATTTTTTCTAGATCGCGATCATTATTAAATTCAATGAAACCTACATCTGGAAGCAGCGGCCTAAAAACACTCTTTCGTTCTTCATACCCCATTAGGCTTAAGCTCCCCATGGTGTTGCCATGGTAGGCATTGCGAGCAGCAAACAATTGACTTCTTCCTGTAGCTCTTCGTGCCAATTTCATGGCGCCTTCAACTGCTTCGGTACCGCTATTAACCATATAAGTGGTTTCTAAAGAAGAGGGGAGAAGCGAGGCCAGGAGTTTGGTGTAGGCAACAGCCGGTTCTTGCACGTACTCTCCATACACCATTACGTGCATATAGGTTTCCGTTTGTTTTTGAACTGCTGCAACAACTTTGGGGTGGCAATGACCAAGGCTACATGCCGAAACACCTGCAACAAAATCTAAATGTGCATTGCCATTGGTGTCATAAATATAGCTGCCCTTGGCATGCGATACCTCTAATGCTAGCGGATGTGGTGAGGTTTGCGCTTGATATTTTAAAAAATCTTGTTTCATTGCACGGGACTTGAAGTCACTTTTTTGACCTTGGGTCTTAGGATAGGTGCTGGAGTATTATCATTGGTGATCGGAATATTGTTTACCGGGTCATTAGAGTTTCCGGAACGTTCCGCTTCTTCGGCATCAATATCAATAGGATTTTCTATACCTCTAATAACGGGAAGTACTATATTATTATCGTCTTCATCAAATATATCGTCTTTGGTCACTATTCGTTCATCACCACGCCAGATAAATCCTTTTAATTTTCGACTTTCAACGGGAAGCTCTGTTTCGGGGAAAATATCGCCGTCAGGTTCAATATAAAAAGAAAGATCTTCTACATCGTTATTGGCCATTACAATGTTGATTTTACTACAAATGGTTTTGTCTATACCAATAAGCTCTTCATCATCATTGTACATGTAATAAATAACCTCGGTATTCTTGACCAAGTCTATGTATTTCAGTTCATTTTCAACAAATTTTCCAAAAAGATCCTTGCCTTTGGCTTGGTTGTAACCGGTCATACTAATACTATCCAAAGAAATAATAAAAGCGTTGTCCAGTACTTTAAGAGAATCTAGTTTTTCCGTTTCCAAGTTGGATATCAGGTGAATGCTATCGCCTGTCATTTGGTTGTCACCGTTCCAAATTACAGGTTTACGGATTAATTGGGTGATGCCTGTTTTTTCGGAAGAATGAATGGAATCACATTTTCCACTTAAATCGGTTTTGTAGAATTTTGCATTCCTAAAGGCGCGTAGCACCCTGTTTTCGGGTTTTCCGGTAATCATTAAGGTATCGCCGTGCATGTATAGGGAATCTTGTTCTACTAGGCTTACGGAAACCGCTCGTTTTGTTGCAAAAACAGAATCCTTTGCTTTAAAGACCTCCGCATAATGAGCACGGATGATTCCGTTGTTTACCGTATCTGTTACCGTAATGTTATTGGTGGCCGAGGCAAATTCGGAAGCTTTGTCAAAATAAACACTATCACCTTGAATAATACGGTTGTTGTAATCTATACGGGTATTCTTAATTCCGTAACCACTTTCTATTTTAGTATCGTAAAAACCACGTTCACAATATATTTTATAGGTTTCGCCAGTAATGGTAGAAGGACCGTACATATATGCATTCTTGGAAGTGGTGTAATAGTCTAGTTGTTCGGAATCAAGTATATATTGAGGATTGTCTATATGAACACTATCTCTAAATTGATACTTGTCCAGTTCCATAAAATAGCGGCCTATTTCACTGGTCAATGTATTTGTAGAATCTATAATGGTACCTGAACTGTTGTAATACGACTCCTGTTTTTCGCGATCAAAATAGAGCGTATCTGTTTTAAGCGTCATTTTTCCACTTTGCTGATCGGTTTCCAGAAGCACGGATTCAAAAGCTTTGGCAAGTTTAGTTTCGCCATCGTAATTGATTTTTCCACTGGTCATTTTAATGGAATCGCCCTGCTGTAGGCGAACGTTGCCCAAAGCACGTAAACGGTTTTCTTTTTGATAATATATGGCGATGTCGCACCAGAGATCGGCTCCTTGATGTTCAAATTGCACCTGTTTATCGTCCTTGCTGAAAATTGAGGCTCCCGGAAATTGAGCTTCGTTTTTAGTAAAGTTGGCACCATAAACAATATTGATCTGTTTGCTTTGTGTGGTGTCTTTAGAGGAAGTCTTTTCCTCTTGTGCATGGCCAATAATAGATGAGCCAAGGAAAAACAAAAAAATGCGGAGTAGATTCAATGCTATCTGAATTTTGCCCAAAAGTAGGTTTTTTTTAAAAGAAGCAATATAGTTTAGGATAGATTTAGGAGGATTACAGAACGCACTGAAATCTGTAAGTATCCACACTATCCTAAACTACATATCGAAATATACATTTCGAAGTTCTTCTGTAACCTTTGGTTATCTGTGTATAGTCTGCGTACGGTCAGGCCCTACGGAAACTATTTTAATAGGCACTTCAAGTTCTTTTTCCAAGAAGTCTATATAATCTTGTAACGATGCCGGCAATTGATCGGCACTGCTCATTTTGGTAAGGTCTTCTTTCCAACCTTTCATTTCTGAATAAACAGGCGTTACGTTTTCAGCTTCTATGTTAAATGGAAGGTGCTCTATTTTTTCACCTTTATAGTTGTAAGCGGTACAGATTTTTAAAGTATCAAACCCACTTAAAACATCGGCTTTCATCATCATTAATTCGGTAACACCGTTAATGATCACTGCATATTTTAGAGCAACAAGGTCTAGCCAACCACATCTTCTAGGACGGCCGGTAGTAGCACCGAATTCGTTGCCTACACGTGCCATAGTTTCCCCATCCTCATCAAAAAGTTCGGTTGGAAAAGGTCCGCTACCTACTCTTGTGGTGTATGCTTTAAAAATACCTTTTACGTCACCTATTTGGTTTGGAGCAACCCCAAGACCGGTACAGGCACCTGCAGCAGTAGTGTTACTAGAAGTTACAAATGGATATGTTCCAAAATCAATATCTAGTAATGAACCTTGTGCACCTTCGGCCAATATTTTCTTTCCACTTTTTTGAGCTTGGTAAAGATATTCTTCACTGTCAATAAAGCTAAGTTGTTTCAATTCGGCAATAGACTCAAAGAAGTCTTTTTCCAATTCTGCCAAATCATACTGAATATCAACATTATAATAAGCGATCATGGCTTCATGCTTGTTGGCCAGATTGCGATATTTTTCTTTCCAATCAGACATTTCAAGATCGCCGATACGCATACCGTTACGACCTGTTTTGTCCATATATGTTGGGCCAATTCCCTTAAGGGTAGAGCCAATTTTAGCCTTCCCTTTGGATGCTTCCGAAGCTGCATCTAATAAGCGGTGCGTTGGCAAAATAAGGTGTGCTTTTCTTGAGATGAACAATTTTGACTTAATGTCTAAATTGAACTTTTTTAATGCGTCTAGTTCTTTTTTGAAGATTACCGGGTCTATAACTACCCCGTTACCAACAATGTTTAAGGCATTTTTGTGAAAAATTCCCGAAGGTATGGTGTGCAATACGTGTTTAATACCATCAAACTCCAACGTGTGCCCTGCATTTGGACCTCCCTGAAATCTAGCGATGATATCGTAATCTGTTGTAAGTACATCAACAATTTTTCCTTTTCCTTCGTCTCCCCACTGTAATCCTAACAATAAATCTACTGCCATTTAAAATTTTGGTTAGCTGTTCGTGTTTTCTTTTTTATTTCGAGTACCATAAAAATAGAGGGAATGTGTATTGATTTTGATATCAAAAACTTCCTCAATGGTTTTCTTTATAGATTGAATACGAGGGTCGCAAAACTCCATAACTTCACCGGTATCGGTCAAGATTACGTGGTCATGCTGACGATCAAAATATGATTTCTCGTATTGTGCCTGGTTTTTGCCAAATTGATGCTTTCTAACCAGTTTACACTCTAATAAAAGTTCAATAGTGTTGTAGAGTGTAGCGCGACTTACCCTGTAGTTTTTGTTCTTCATGTTTATGTACAGCGATTCGATATCGAAATGTTCTTCACTGTCATAAATTTCCTGAAGTATAGCATAGCGTTCGGGAGTTTTTCTATGCCCGTTATCTTCTAAAAAAGTGGTGAAAACGTTTTTTACGATTTCTTGATTTTTGTTGGCTGCCATAACTAGGGTTATATTCGTCAATCCGCAAAGGTACGGTTATATTTTAATTACGATTCTAAATTCTTGTGACTTTATCTATTCCATTTATTTTCTTCAGATTTGCCATCAATTTTTTTAGAATACTATTATTTTTTACCACCACTGTAATGGTGCCTTTAAACGTTCCGCCATCCGTACTAAAATTAAGATTCCGAATGTTTACGTGCATATCATCGGATATAATTTCGGTAATCTCACTTACAAGACCAAGGTTGTCTATTCCCGTTAATCGTATTTCAGAGAGGAATTCTTCTTGGCTAGAATCTATCCATTTGGCACTAATAATACGGTAGGCATAGTTGGATTGTAGTTGTATGGCATTTGGGCAATTTTTCTTATGAACTTTAATGCCCTCGTTTACACTAACAAACCCAAACACCTCGTCCCCGGGAATGGGGTTGCAGCACTGAGAAAGCTTATACTCTAACTTTTCCTCTTCCTTGCCAAAGACTAGAACATCATACTTGGTAGTAATCTCATCCTTGTTGACCTCCATTGGATTAGGGTTTCTTCGCATTTTATTTTTGAAGAAACTTATGAATGCGTTGGAGTAAGACGAAGAAAAGTCTTTAAGCATCTGGTTGTCTATGGCTCCAATTCCTACTCTGTAAAAGAGGTCAAGACTAGTCTTTAGTTTAAAGAAGGTTACCATTTTGTTAATGGAGTCCTCATTAAGGGTTACTTTTTGAGATTTTAATTTTCTTCGCAGAATTTCTTTGCCATCTTCTGCAACCGATTTTTTCTCTTCCCTTAAAGAAGATTTTATTTTTGCCCTAGCTCTGGCGGTTGTGGCGTAATCCAACCAGTTCTGATTTGGTTTTGCCTGAACCGAAGTTATGATCTCTACTTGGTCACCACTGTGTAGTGTTGTGTTTAATGGAACCAGTTTTCCGTTCACTTTTGAACCTCGGGTACGCATACCCACTTCCGTATGTATATTAAAGGCAAAGTCTAAAGGTGTAGCGCCTTTAGGTAAGGATTTGAGCTCCCCTTTTGGAGTAAAAACAAAAATTTCTTTGGCGTACAGGTTCAGTTTAAACTCTTCAACAAAATCTACCGCATTGGTGTTGGCATTTTCAAGCGCTTCTTGCAGACGGTTGAGCCATACTTCAATACCCTGTTCTTTTTGGTCTCCGTGTTTGTATTTAAAATGGGCTGCATACCCTTTTTCGGCAATTTCATGCATACGCTCACTACGGATTTGGACTTCTACCCACCTTCCTTTAGGGCCCATAACCGTAATATGTAACGCTTCATATCCAGTAGATTTTGGAGATGAAATCCAATCTCTTAACCTAACGGGGTTAGGCGTAAAGTGATCCGTTACAATGGAGTAGATTTTCCAAGCCAGAAACTTCTCGTTCTGCCGGTCTGATTTATAGATAATACGAATAGCAAACTTGTCATAAATCTCATCAAAAGCCACATTTTGGGCTTTCATTTTTCTTCGGATTGAAAAAATGGATTTCATCCGACCTTTGATATAATAATTGAGATTCTCTTCTTTTAATGACTTATCGATTACCCCTGAAAAAGCATCAATATAAGCCTGTTGCTCTTCTTTTGATTCTTCAATTTTACCTTTAATGCCATTGTATACATGTGGTTCCGTGTACTTCAGACTAAGGTCTTCTAGTTCCGTTTTAATGTTGTAAAGCCCTATGCGGTGTGCTAACGGAGCATAGATATACAAAGTTTCGGATGCCATTTGCACTTGTTTGTGCTCAGGCATGGCATCCATAGTAAGCATATTGTGATAACGGTCCGCAATTTTAATAATGATAACCCTAACATCATCATGAAGGGTAAGCAACATCTTCCGAAAATTCTCGGCTTGCTGCGAGGTACTCATATCTTTTTTAAGATGGGCTATTTTTGTAAGTCCATCAACGATACGTGCTACCGTTTCGCCAAACATACGTTCAATGTCATCTAAGGTGTATTCCGTATCCTCAACAACATCATGGAGCAGGGCCGAAGCTATGGATGTGGCGTCAAGACCAATCTCCGAAGCAACAATTTTCGCTACCGCTATGGGGTGGAAAATATAAGCCTCTCCTGATTTTCTACGTTGGTTTTTATGAGCGTCTACCGCAATTTCAAATGCAGAGCGTATAAGCGTTTTATCCTCATCGGATAGATGTTGATAGCTTATGCGTAGCAATTCTTTGTATTGCTTGGCAATCTCTTTGTTTTCCTTTTCTATAGCTTCCTGCGTCATATTCAAATAAAAATAGAACAATCTTGGCAGCCGTACAACAAAAATTATTCCTCTTTTTAGGCTATGGGTAAAGTGTCTTTAATTTTGAATACGGATGTTTGGATTACCGTTTTAAATTCTGAATCCGGTCAAGAAGTGTTGGGTGTGAATAGTGCATAAAAACAAAAGCAGGGTGAGGCGTAAGATTGCTTAAGCTATTTTTTGACAACTTTTTTAATGAAGTAATAAGTGGCAATGCCGCATAAGTGTCTTTGGCATAATCGTCTGCCTGATATTCAAATTTTCTTGAAAAATGGTTCATAATCAAACCTGTAATTTCTGAAATTGGACTATACAGAATAGCAAAACCGATCATGGCTGCATGAAAGCTTGGTTGTGATACTCCAATAGCTATGGATACCGCAGGATTATTGATGAACAATGATAATACAAACAAGGTGACGCCTGTAAGTAACAAAGAAGCTATAAGGTTAAAAATGATGTGTTTTTTCTTATAATGACCTACCTCATGGGCCAGAACGGCGACAATTTCTTCTTCGTCCAGATCATTGATTAAAGTGTCATATAACGTAACTCGTTTTTCTTTACCGAAGCCGGAGAAATAAGCATTGGCTTTTGTGGATCGTTTTGAACCGTCTATGACAAAGATGTTGTTAAGCTCAAAACCTACGTTTTGGGCAAAGGCCTCTATTTTAGTTTTTAGGCTTCCGTTTTCTAGAGGGGTCTGTTTGTTGAACAAGGGTACAATAAGTTTACTGTAGAACAAGTTCATAAACACGGTGAAAACAGCTACAAGTGCCCATGCATATACCCAAAAATAAGAACCGGCCAATTGAAAGAACCAAATAATCAATGATAATATGACGCCCCCAACAATAGCCATCATCAACCATCCCTTTATTTTATCCAGAAAGAAAGTGCCCTTGGTGGTTTTGTTGAATCCGAATTTTTCTTCTATTACAAAAGTTGAATAGTAAGACAGGGGAAGGGTTACCATATCACTACCTATCATAATAATCCCAAAAAACATAAGCGCCATGGGTATAGGCTCGTTAGTAACAGTGCGAACTATTTGATCTATCCATTCAAATCCTCCAAAAATCAAAAAACTTAACGTTAAGAGAAATGAAAAGCTAGAGGTCAACAGTCCAAAACGATAATTAGTTTTTTTATAGGCCTGAGATTTCTTGTACTCGGTTTCGTCAAAAACGTCATTGAGTTCTTCTGGAACCGGGTCATTGTAACGTTTGGCATTTAGGTAATCAAGAACGGTCTCGAGGATAAATTGTAACACGAGAATGGCAATAATAGTATAAAACAGAATGCTCATTCGATATAGATTTTTGGTAAAATGGAGTTGGTCCGGTAAAAAATACAACGGTGTTTACTCAAAATTCCGCTGTCTTTTTGCTTCAAAGATAAGAATAGCTGCCGAGACCGATACGTTCATGGAATCTATCTCTCCCTGCATGGGGATAATAATGTTCTGTTTTGAACTATTGAGCCATTCTTGTGACAGTCCGTCCGCTTCTGTTCCTACTACAATGGCGGAACCGGGATTAAAGTCGGTTTTAATATAATTTTCAGAAGCTGATAGCGCAGCGCAATAAATGTTGATATTTTGAGCTTTTAGAAAATCAATCACCTCAGAAGTACTGCCCATGGCTATTTTGTTGGTGAAAACGCAGCCTACACTAGAGCGAATAATATTAGGGTTATAGAGGTCAGTTCTTGGGTTGGCAATAATAACCGCATCAAGATTTGCAGCATCTGCAGTACGTAATAGCGCCCCAATATTTCCCGGTTTTTCAGGAGCTTCGGCCACAAGTATAAGCGGATTCTTGTTGGGTAATTTTAAATCGTTCAGTAACGTTGGTTTACCTTTGGCAATGGCCAGAACTCCTTCCGTAGTCTGTCTATACGCTAATTTTTGGTAGACGTCTTTTGTGATTTCAATATAATCAGGTGTAAATTGAGTGTTCTCAAAAAGCGAAAAGGTTTCGTTCTCATCAATTACATCTTTTTGAAAAAGCACAGTTTCAATTTCATAACCACCTTTTAGAGCCAATTGAATTTCTCGGAGGCCTTCTATGATGAAAAGTCCGGATTTCTTTCGTTCTCTAGATTTCTCTTTTAAAAGCAGTATTTTCTTTACTAGCGTATTTTGAACGCTAGAGATTTGCTTAGTTTTGTGCATACCGCAAATGTAAATAAAAGTGTAATTGTGCGACCCATAGACCTAACACTAAAAACAAACACATGAAACAAATTTTTACCATTTTATTGGTTTTAGGCCTAACGAACTGTAAAGAAGCTACTAAGCAGACTAAACCAGTTGAAAAGGAGACAGTAACAGAAGAGGTGAGCAATGCGTACCCTAAAGCATTGAATAAGGTTTTTGATGCTCATGGAGGTTTGAATAAATGGAAAAGCAAACGAACCTTAAATTTTGAACTGGTTAAGCCAGATGGTAATGAAAAGCATACCATAGACTTATACTCTAGACAAGATAAAGTAGAAATTCCACCAATATCACTAGGTTTTGATGGTAGTAATGTTTGGTTGCAGAATGAACAAATGGCGTATAGGGGCAATGCGGCACTATACCATAATCTTATGTTTTATTTCTATGCAATGCCTTTCGTTCTTGCCGATTCGGGAATTAATTATAGTGAGACAGAAGATTTAGTTTTTGAAGGTAAAAGCTATCCTGGTATTCAAATAAGCTTTGATGATGGGGTAGGAGCTTCTTCAAAAGATGATTATTTTCTGCACTATGACCCAGAAACCTATGAAATGGCTTGGTTAGGATACACTTTTACGTTCGGTAAAGAAGAGAAATCCGATAAATTGAGCTTTATTCGGTATAATGATTGGGCAAATATCAATGGAGTTAAATTACCTAAATCTATCACCTGGCATGTAAATGAGGGAAAAACAATTCAAGGGATTAGAAAAACCGCTCTTTTTGAGAGTATTACGTTGGACGAGACCTCAAAACCCGATACGTTTTATGTAATGCCTGAAAATGCCAAAGTCATCTTAATGCCCTAATATTTCTTATTTTTTTAAGTACATTGTATCTTTAAATTTTATTTGGATATGGAGGTGTTGTTATTCGGTATTGCCAAGGATATTGTAGGAGAATCATCGTTTCGTTTTGATGAAGGTGATGTGGTGCCCAAATCCGTTTCTGAATTGAAGCAGAAATTAAAGAATACCTTTCCTGATTTAGGCAAGCTTTCTTCATTGGCGGTAGCTGTAAACAGTGAGTATGCGAATGATGAAAAGGGTTTGAGTCAAGGCGATGAAATTGCTATAATTCCACCCGTAAGCGGCGGATGATTTGAAAATATGATTGTAGAGATTGTAGATGTAATTGATCCTGGGCAAGTATATACTGAACTTTCACACCCTAATAGCGGTGGTAGTTGTGTCTTTGTAGGCGCAGTAAGAGAGTTTACCAATAATGAGGAAGTTACGGCGCTGGAATTTGAGACCTACAAAACCATGGCACTTAAAGAAATGGAGAAAATAGCAGCTGAAGCAACCGAAAAATGGAAGCTGAATAAAGAGGTTATTCGCCATGCAGTAGGAAAAAAAGCAGTTGAGGAGCCTGTTGTGGTGGTAGGGGCATCATCTGCGCACCGCGACGCTTGTTTTGAAGCCTGCCGTTATTTAATTGACACCCTAAAAGAACGAGTGCCAATTTGGAAAAAAGAAATTTTTAAGAACAAGACCGTTTGGATTTCGGCTCATCCTTAAGAATCTTGCTTCAACGAATACGAAAACCTTGGGGATAGTCCTTATTTTTTCGCTTATATAGAGAATGATATATGTATGCTGATAGACAATCATAAGAGAACTATAAACTATGTCCGCTTAGCGGTAACCGATCGCTGTAATTTACGTTGTAATTATTGCATGCCTGCGGAAGGGATTGATTTTGCTAAAAGTGATAAGCTTTTTACAATTGATGAGCTTTCACGATTAAGTGAGATTTTAGTTTCTCTGGGCGTGGATAAAATACGGATTACAGGGGGAGAGCCCTTTGTGCGTAAAGATTTGATGGTGCTTATGCGCCATATGGCCCAATTAGATGGGCTAAACGATATTTCTATTACCACAAATGCCACCTTAATCGGTCCTTATATTGATGAGCTTAAGGAATTGGGTATCAAAAACATCAATGTTAGTATGGATGCCATCAACCGGGAGACGTTTGAGAAAATTACGCGTCGTAATCAGTATGACACGGTACATAATAATATCATTAGATTAATTACCGAGGGGTTTAACGTTCGCATCAACTTTATTGCGTTGGAAGGCCAGAATACAGAAGATATTTTGCCAATGCTAGAGCTTACGAAACACTATGATGTTTCGGTGCGTTATCTTGAAGAGATGCCGTTTAACGGAGGAAGCAAGACCTTTGAAAGTATCGCTTGGGATTATAAACGTATTTTATCCTACATAAAAGAGGAGCACCCGGATTATTATGAACTTCCCTCTCCCAAGACATCAACCTCTATTAACTATAAAATACCGGGGTTTAAAGGCACTTTTGGAGTAATTCCATCCTTTAGCAGAACGTTTTGTGGTACATGTAATCGTTTGCGAATTTCCGCTACGGGAGATGTAATTACGTGCCTTTATGCACAACCTAGTATGAATATACGTGATATTTTAAGGGGAGAAGATTCAGAAGAAAAAATTAAGGAAAGTATTCTAAAAGCCATTGGGAGCCGCTCAAAAACGGGCTTTGAGGCACAACAGAAATACAAAGGTGTATTCTCAAATTCAATGACCTCGATAGGGGGATAGTTTCATGGAAAAAAAACTCTCACATATAGATGCTTCGGGTAACGCGGCCATGGTAGATGTATCCGAAAAAAAAGTAACGGCACGCACAGCAGTTGCTTCCGGGCGCGTTGAATTTCCAAAAGAGGTTTTTGAAACCTTGGCAGGACAAGATTTTCTCGGTAAAAAGGGAAGTATAATCCAAACAGCGGTTATTGCGGGCATTCAGGCGGTGAAGAAAACATCGGAACTAATTCCACTTTGCCATCAAATTAACCTTTCAAAAGTACAGATAGATATCTTGCCCAAAAATCAAGCCTTAGAAATTACGTGCACCGTAAAATGTACCGAAAAAACAGGGGTTGAAATGGAGGCATTAACCGGAGTTTCGGTAAGTGCACTAACCATTTATGATATGTGCAAGGCGCTTTCTCATGACATACAGATCAGCGCTATTCAATTGAAAGAAAAAACAGGAGGAAAAAATGATTATAGGTCCTAAAATATACGGTTTGGTGCTTGCTGGTGGAAAAAGCACCCGAATGGGAAAAGATAAAGGATTGATTCCATATCACGGCATGCCGCAGCGCGATTACCTTTACAACCTTTTGGGAAGGGTCTGCGAAAAGACTTTTTTAAGTATACGGCCCGAACAGCAAAATGAGATTGCCGATGATGTTGAGGTGATTGTAGACGAGAACAAGTACAAAGGACCATATAACGGACTCCTTTCGGCTCATTTACAGCATCCGGATGTGGCTTGGTTGGTTCTGGCATGTGACCTTCCTTTAATAGATTTACAGGCGTTGCAGGAATTGATTGCAGCTCGTGACCCCAATAAGGTAGCGAGTTCATTTGCTCAAAAAGAAGACCCTTTACCGGAACCCTTATGTGCTATTTGGGAGCCAACAGCTTTTCAGGAAAGTCTAACCTATTTGGAAAGTGGTAACGGAACTTGTCCTAGAAAATATCTAATTAATAGTGATGTGAAATTGGTTTTTCCTTCTAACCCAAATGTGCTTTTGAATGCCAATTCTGAGGAAGAATACAAGGAAGCCATCGTGAAATTGGCAGTGGAATGAACACGGAACGCTACGACAGGCAAACGATTCTGAAAGAGTTTGGTATGGAGGCTCAACTAAAATTACAGTCGGCCAAGGTACTGGTAATAGGAGCAGGCGGATTAGGAGTTCCGGTATTGACCTATCTTAATGCTATGGGCGTGGGAACTTTGGGGATTGTGGATAACGACATAGTTTCCCTCTCAAATTTGCACAGACAGGTACTCTATTCTGAAAGTGATGTAAACAAATCTAAGGTTGCAGTTGCCGTTCAAAAATTGAAAGAGCAAAACTCTGAGACCAATATCATTTCTTTTGAAATGTTTCTGACGTGTGAAAATGCGCTTGAAATTATAGCGGGTTATGATGTGGTAGTTGATGCTTCGGATAATTTTCCTACTCGTTATTTGGTAAACGATGCTTGTGTAATTCTGAACAAACCCTTTGTATACGGGGCGTTGCACAGTTTTGAAGGCCAGGTTAGTGTATTTAATTTTAAGGGAGGACCAACATATCGTTGTCTCTTTCCTGAAATGCCAAAGTCTGATGAGGTGCCCAATTGTAATGAAAATGGGGTTTTAGGTATCGTACCGGGAATTATCGGTAATTTTCAAGCCTTAGAAACTGTGAAAATTATTACGGGAATAGGAGAGACCCTTTCGGGAAAATTGTTGCTTTTTGATGGATTATCCAGTACGTTCCAGAAAATCCGTTTTGCGGCAAACCCCGAAAACCTAAAGATAAATGCACTACAAGAGCATTATGATTTTGACTGTGGGGTAGCGGTGACCTCCATAACTTCTGATGTTTTTCAACAAGTTATAGAAGAAGGTGAAGTACAACTTATAGATGTCCGTACACCAAAGGAATTTAGCAGGAATCATTTATCGTTTGCTAAAAATATTCCACTCTCCGAATTAGATGAGCGACATACTGAAATTTCATACGACACCCATGTTTATGTGGTCTGCCAGTCTGGAGTGCGCAGTAGAAAGGCAGTGGAAAAATTGAAAGGTCTTCATGCTAATGCCAATTTGATCAATGTAGAAGGAGGGATGAACCAAATTTCAAAGCATGCTCTTAAGTATTGAGAATCTTGTGCTATTGTGTCTGGGTTTCTTTATTGTAGCCACTTTGTATTCTTCAGTAGGTTTTGGTGGTGGGTCTAGTTATTTGGCATTATTGACGTTATTTTTAGGAGGTTTTTTCGCTATACGTTCCATTGCATTGATATGTAATTTAGTAGTAGTTTCCGGTAGTACTTATCTATACTTCAAAAATGGTCATGCCAAGTTGAAGGATTTTTTGCCCTTTGTTTTAGCTAGTATACCATTGGCATTTCTTGGAGCTTCTTTTCGGTTGGAAGAACATATTTTCTTTCTTTTATTAGGGTTTTCATTGGTAACTTCTTCCATTTTTTTGGCATCACAAACCTTTTCAAAAAGAGATGTTTCGGAAAAAGTAGCGAACTATCCTAAGTTTTTGACGTACATATTAGGAGGAGGTATTGGACTCTTATCTGGGTTAGTGGGTATAGGTGGAGGAATTTTTTTGGCACCAATACTAAATCATCTTAAGTGGGACAAATCGATTAAAATAGCGGCTTTGGCCAGTTTTTTTATATTGGTAAACTCTATTTCGGGATTAGCAGGTCTCGTTCAAGGAGGAATGTTGGAGCTTCCTTGGAAGGAGACCTTAGCACTTGTGGTATCTGTATTGATTGGGGGACAGTTGGGAATCCGCATCAGTTTAAAGAGATTTACGCCCAAAGGCATTAAAAGGGTAACGGCCTTATTGGTTTTTGTAGTAGGGGTTCGTATTTTGCTTAAATATATTCCACAGGTATTTTAAACAAACAGTTTTAAAAATTATTCATATTGAAAATTCTTTTAAACCCGGCCTATATTCCGGATATAGCAACTTTTTCTGCAATAGCTCAACATGAGGTTTGCTGGGAGGTACAGGACAACTTTCAGAAGCAAACCTACCGTAACAGAGCTTATGTTTGTAATGATCGCGGTAGACATATGCTTAGCATACCTGTCCAGCATGTGGGTAATAAGCAGGGCAGGTTAAATAAAGATGTAAAGTTGGATAATACGTATGAGTGGCAACGCCAACATTGGCGGACGCTAATAACGGCATACAGGACTTCTCCTTTTTTTGAATTTTATGAAGATGAGATAGCACCGCTTTATGAGAAACAATACGACTATTTATTAGATTATAACCTTTTGACAATTGAGACGATTTGTGATTGTCTCCAGATGGATATGCCTGCAGAAAAGAACACTGTGTTTGAGGCGAATCCTGTAGATGTCTTTGATGGTAGATTTCTTGTAAACCCAAAGGGTAAGTTGAATTTTGATCAGGAAGAATATAATCAAGTTTTTTCCGATAGAAATAAATTTTCGCCTAACACCAGTATATTGGATTTGCTTTTTAACGAAGGAACTAATGCGTTAAGTTATTTAAAGAACCAGAAACTAACTTTTTTGAATGCTTAGGTTTATAATGCATTATGGTATTCATTTTGTAGTGCCCATCTTGGTTGGTTGGTACTTCTATAAAGAGTATCGTTTAAAGGCTGTTCTTATACTGCTGGCCGGTATTATAATAGATGTAGATCATTTGCTGGCAACTCCTATTTTTTCCCCAGATAGATGTAGCATAGGTTTTCATCCTTTGCATAGCTATTGGGCTATTGCAGCTTATTGTGTCTTATTTTACTTTAAAAAAACACGAATTTTTGGGTTGGCACTGCTGATTCATATTGTAGCTGATGCTACGGATTGCTTCTTCCTATTTCAATCTAAATGAGGCCATAACCGGGAAGTGGTCGGAATATTTTTCATCATAATTCTTATGCGTCATCACCTCAAAATTAGCATCTGCCATGATGAAATCTATGCGAATGGGAATCTTTAAAAAATTATAAGAACGCCCATAGCCAGAACCTTTCTCAATAAAAGTATCTTGCATATCGCCCTTTATGGTATGGTAGACCGATGAAAATTGAGTATTGTTAAAGTCACCGCATACTAAGGTTTTGTATGGACTCTTCGCTTTATGTTCGGCTATAATCTGAGCTTGTTGTTGTTGTCTTTTGAAAGCATTGGTAACTCGCCTATAAAGCCTTTCAGAGGATTGCGAGCGTAGAACTCCTGTGCCTGGAGTTATTCCAAGGGATTGCATATGTAAGTTGTAAAGCCGCAGGGTATCGCCTTTATATAGAATATCGGCGTACGACCCATTGTTGATGCTGTTGGGGAAATCTATGATTTCTGCATTGATTATGGGGTATTTGGAGAAGATGCCCATGTGGATTTTGTGACCTGCTGTTATTTTCTTTAAAAAGTGATAAGGGAAGTCTAAATAATCTTTCTGCATATTATAACCTACCTCCTGAAAGCATAGAATATCTGGATCTTCTTTACGGATTAAATTCTCTATTTCTTGAGGTATACTATCACTTAGTAAATTTTTGTTCCTGTTGAAATTACGAACGTTATACGTTAACAACTTTAATTCGTCTTTTTTGAAGTCAGTGGATTTTGGAGTGAGTTTTATAAAGGTGCCTAAAACCAAGTAGCCAAAGACAAGAACAAATAGTGAAGTGAAAGCCTGTTTTTTCAGACCTAATAACCAGTATAGGAAAAATAGGGTATTGACAAGAACTAAAACGGGAACTCCTAAACTTAAAATGGATAAAAAGGGAAAAAGTTCTAGCGATAGATAAGGTACGGCACACGCCAATAATAGAATAAAGGCAAATATGATATTAAAAAAGAAAACGATTTTATTAAAGAATGAAAGTCCTCTCATACGCTAGTCTTCCTTACCTGCCTTGAATAAAAAGTCTTTTTCCGCTTTAGAAAGACTCTCATACCCAGATTTACTTATTTTATCTAGAATGGCATCTATCTTTTTCTGGTGGGTTTGTTTGTCATGAGTGGCCTGTTTGGTGGCTGTTGTTCGTTTGTTTTTGTAAACGGTTTTCATGGGAGCTTTCTTTTCGCTCTTTGTGAAAAGGTTGGCTATACCGTCAATTAAGCTAGAAAACCCTTCGCCTATATCTCTGCCATTATACAATTGTCTAGCATACATATAGCCTAAAAGTGCACCTCCTAAATGTGCTATTCGCCCTCCTACATTACCGCCTAATGGAATTTGAACCAAGTCCATTAAAACAACGAACAAACCAATTTGCCAAAGTTTTACGTTGAAGAAAATAAGACGAACCTCTTGGTTGGGTATATAGGTACACACAAATATAAGCACGGCCATAACCCCGGCAGAAGCTCCAATAAGGGAAGCGTTAACGCCTATTAAAGTAGGGAATATGTTATAGCTTAGGAGAAACAGGAGTCCTCCTAATATAACTCCTAGAAAGTAGATGTTTAAAAAACGTCTGCCATCAAAGAGGTTGAGCAAGATGCGGCCAGCTACGTATAGCATGTACATGTTCCATAGTATATGAAAAATACCTCCGTGTAAAAATGAATAGGTGATCAAGGACCATGGTTGCATTAGGAAGTCGAAAAAATCCTTAGGTAGAGCGAACCAGTTTTCAACGCTCGGGCTTATCAGGGATGTGATTAATCCCATAACGATAAAAACTATAACGTTGATGGCAATGAGCTTTTCAGAAACGCTCAGTCTTGCATATTGGTATCTTAAGTTTCCGTTTGTCATCTTAGTTCCAGCGGTTATTGTTAAACTGATTTTTTTTCCAATACCACATCATTAGAAAGCCGAACAAGGCACCACCAATATGGGCAAAATGCGCAATTCCTTGACCAAAAAGACTGTATCCCGTTACTCCTGAAAATAAATCCAATCCTATTAAAACGGGTATAAAGTATTTGGCTTTAACAGGTACAGGAATGAACATTAGGAAAAGCTCACTATTAGGGAACATCATTCCAAATGCCACTAAAATACCGTAAATTGCTCCTGAAGCCCCCACTGCGGGTGTGTTATAAGCAGATAGAAAATTATCTATAGTGCTTTTTGAAGCAATATTATACCAATCCGGGCTGTATTGACCAGATGATATGATATCCATTATGTTACTTTCGGTCATGCCGCTATTCACCAATGTTTGCATACCCTCATTAAAATAGTAATAGTTAACACCAGTATGGATTAATGCGGAGCCTAGGCCTGCTGAAAAATAAAAGAATAAAAATTTATTGCGTCCCCACATTTGCTCAAGTGGCGTCCCAAATGCCCATAAAGCATACATGTTAAAGGCTATGTGCATGAAGCCACCATGCATGAACATATGGGTTATGACCTGATAAAAAGCGAAATTTTCGTTTTTAGGAAACCACAAAGAAAACCATTGGTACATCTGTTCACCATACATGGATGTCGCCACAAAAAACAGAATGTTAATTATGAGCAAGTGTTTTATGGCTTCTGTCAGTCTTCCCATCTATATAAATTTTTTATCAATGTCATTTTCGGTAATTGTAATGTATACCGGTTTATTAAACGGACTTACCATAGCTTCCTTACAAGCGAACAAGTCGTTTACAAGGGCAATTTGAGAAGCGTTGTCCAGTGTTTCTCCTGTTTTGACTGCCAAAGTCTTAGCTAAAGTTTTAGAAAGTATGTCTGTATGTGAAAAACTTTCCTCTGTAACCTCTTGCTGGTAGTCAGATATCAATTGGTCCAATATCATGCCAACTTCACTTTCCGCCACCAAAAGAGGAACGCCCGTAACAGTAATTGATTCGCCTTCTATTTTTTCGAAGATAAATCCTATTGAAATTAAAATATCTTCTATTTCTTGAAGAGCACTAATCTCTGACTTTGAAAAAGAGAGGTTTAATGGGAACAATAATTGTTGACTTACGGCTTGTTTTACCGTGCTGTTCTTTAGGAATTTCTCGTAAAGTACTCTTTGGTGCGCTCGGCTCTGGTCTATAACCACCATACCCGACTTTATGGTTGTAACAATATACTTTCTTCTAATTTGAAAAGTAGTTGTAACGGCTTCGGTCGTTTCTTTTTCACCTTCAAAAATAGAGCCTGTAATGGTATCCGATTCAAAACTGATACTACCTGAATCCTCATTGGAGCCCATTTTTGATTCTAAACCAACATACAGGCTTTCCCAGCTTTGGGTATTCGGTTTTTGGTAGTTACGTGGAGCGGAAGTTGTGTTTTTTACTTCTTGAAAGGGGTTGAACCCTGAATTTACAGTTACTTTTGGTTGAATGACGGACTTGTTTTTAAAATCGTAAGGTGTCTGTAGATTGGGGTCGTGTTCAAAATCTAGTGCAGGGGCAACGTTAAATTGACCCAAACTATGTTTTACGGTAGACCTTAAAATAGCATACAGACTGTGTTCGTCATCAAACTTTATCTCCGTTTTGGTAGGGTGTATATTAATATCAATTGATGCCGGGTCAACTTCCAAGTAAAGGAAATAACCGGGGTAGCTATCGGATTTTATAAGGCCTTCAAATGCAGCTACTACTGCATGGTGCAAATACGGACTTTTTATAAATCGGTTATTGATAAAGAAAAACTGTTCACCGCGACTCTTTTTTGCAAATTCAGGTTTTGTAATAAAACCTTTTATAACTACAATGGGAGTCTCTTCCTCTACAGGAACCAATTTCTGGTTGGTTCGCGAACCGAAAATATTCACAATTCGCTTGCGATAATTGTCTGATGGAAGATTGAAAAGCTCGCTACCGTTATTATAAAAGTGAAAAGCGATTGTAGGGTGGGCTAAGGCAACACGATGAAATTCATCTGTAATATGTCTGAGCTCTACTTGATTGCTTTTTAGGAAATTACGTCGTGCCGGAATGTTGAAAAATAGATTTTTCACGGCCATTGATGTGCCTTTTGGTGTAACGCTCGCCTCTTGAAATATAATTTTGCTGCCTTCAATTTTAAGATGAGTGCCCAGTTCTTCACTTTCAGGCTTGGTTTGCATTTCTACATGGGCAATAGCAGCAATAGATGCTAAAGCCTCACCTCTAAAACCCTTGGTGTTTAAATTAAACAGGTCTTCCGCCTTCTGTATTTTTGAAGTGGCATGCCGTTCAAAGCTTAATCGTGCATCTGTGGCGCTCATACCCATACCGTCATCAACGACCTGAATAAGAATTTTTCCACCATCCTTAATAATCAGTTTTATTGTGCAGGCACCTGCATCAATTGCATTTTCAAGCAATTCCTTTACAACTGAGGCAGGGCGTTGAACCACTTCACCCGCTGCAATCTGATTAGCAACGTGGTCCGGTAAAAGTTTTATGATATCTGCCATTAGTTTGGAAAGAATATAGAGATGTCAAAATCGATAATGAAAAGTACAATCAATACTAAAATGGCTAAAATAACGGCCATTCGTATTTTTAAGTTGGTATCACCTTTACGTTTTACATCTGACATGGCACTACCAAACTTGCCTTTTAGGCCTCTTGCCGGATTAAGGGTACTCCTGTATTGATCGAATTTTGGTTCAATTTTAAACGGATTGCCTTTTCCCTTATCGTCATAATAACGAGGGGTGTATTCAAACTTCTTACTTCGCTTTAAGCGCGTGAATTTACTTAGCATTCCCATGATCTTCAAAGTTACTTAAAATCAAAAAATATGCCGTGTTCCTGCTGCCAAAATTTGTTAACAGAACCTAAGAAGAAAATTTGTAGGAATAAAACAACCCTTTTTTCAGTTTGGCAGGGGGTATGCAAGCAACTTGTCCGTTCAGTATTGAACAGTCCTTAGCTAAAAAGCAGGATTTTTAAAGTAGTATATGTGATTTTTGGTAATTATTTACCTAAACTAGCCATTTGTATAGCAGCAATTGCGGCCTCAGTACCTTTGTTGCCGTGTTTGCCTCCACTGCGTTCTCGTGATTGCTGGATATTGTTGTCCGTCAATACACAAAAAATTACTGGGGTATCTAATTGTACGTTCAGGTCTTTAATACCTTGTGCGGTAGCACTGCAGACAAAATCAAAATGTTTGGTTTCCCCTTGAATTACACTTCCAATGGCAATAACAGCATCAACATCTTTGGTAGTTGCCATTTTTTTGCATCCAAAAGTCAGTTCAAAACTCCCAGGTACATCCCAGCGTAGTATGTTGGCTTCAATAGCCCCGCAATCCAAAAGTGCTTCAATAGCTCCTGAATATAGGCCTTCAGTGATTTCTGTATTCCATTCTGAAACAACAATCCCAAACCGAAGATTCATCGCGTTTGGGATTTTGTTTTTATCGTAGACCGATAAGTTTTTGTTTGCTGTAGCCATTAATTGCTAATTTTAGCCATGCCTATAAAAGCATCAACAGTACGTGCTTCATCGGAAGATGAATACTCATCTTTAATTTTCTGAAAGTATTTTAAGGCTTTATCATTTTGATTTAATTCTAAAGCTGTAACACCGGCTTTGTATAAAAACTTAGGAGCCGTGTAATTATTAGCGCTGTGGGCAATAGCCTTATCGTAATACCCTAAAGCATCTTCTGGCTGACCTAATTGCATAAAAGCATCGCCTAGACCACCTTTGGCCAAAGCGCCAAGAATATCGTCTTCCGAATTAAAATCTTCAAGATGCGAAATAGCTTCTTGGTATTTTTGCATGTTCAAATACGCCATACCAGCTGAGTAATTAGCTAGATTAGCTGCTTTTGTGCCACTGTATTCATCAATTATATCTAGAAAACCATATTTTCCTTCCGCACCGTTCAAGGCAAGATTGTATAAAGAATCTTTAGCAGTTGGGCTGTTAAGTGCTTGGTCAAAATATTGTTGTGGATAATACATTTCATTTGCAGCATTTGCCTCTTTAGGCTTTTCTACAAATTGAGCATAGGCCAAATATCCTAAAACTCCCACAGCAATAACGCCAATAATACCTAAAATATAATTCTGATTACTGGCTACCCAAGCTTCGGTTTTAGAGGCACTTTCGTCTAGTGTGCTAAAGACTTCTGCAGTTGCGCTTTCCTGTTCTGTAAGTTCTTGCTCCTCTGCTTTATCTTTCGGTTTAAAACCCCGCTTCTTATATGTTGCCATTTTCTAATTTTATTGGTGGCGCAAAAATAAAGGTTTTATCCAAAACCGAAAGGGTATTTATTCGTTATTTTTGAGTTTTCGAATTCGGCACCATTAAAATTGGAATTATAGCGCATGTTTTTAAAGAAATTATCCCTCATTAACTACAAAAATTTTGATTCAAAAGATCTAGATTTAGACAAGAAGATTAACTGTATGGTGGGGCCTAACGGTGTGGGGAAAACCAATGTATTAGATGCGGTGTACCATCTTTCCTTTGGCAAAAGCTACTTTAATCCGGTTTCTACACAGAACATAAAACACGACGAAGATTTTTTTGTTATAGAAGGCGAATTTCAAAAAGATGAACGCGAAGAAAAAGTAGTCTGTAGTTTAAAACGTGGGGCTAAAAAAATTATTAAGCGGAATGGAAAGGCGTATGATCGCCTATCTGACCATATAGGCCTTTTACCTTTGGTGATTATTTCGCCTGCGGATCGCGATTTGATAATAGAAGGCAGTGATACAAGGCGGAAATTTATTGACGGGGTTATTTCTCAATCCGATAAAAGCTATCTGCAAGACCTTATAAAATACAACAAGGTTTTGGCGCAACGTAATTCACTTTTAAAATATTTTGCGGCAAATCATACATTTAATAAGGATACACTTGCGGTCTATAATGAGCAACTACACGATTATGGAACAAAAATTTTTGATAAACGTGTAGCTTTTTTAGAAGCTTTTATTCCTATTTTTAAAGAGCAATACATAGCCATATCAGGAGGTAAAGAAGATGTATCATTAAGTTATGATAGTAAATTGCTTAATGATAATTTGTTATCCCTTTTGGAAAAGTCCGTAGAGAAAGATAAGGCTTTGCAGTATACTTCGGTAGGGGTGCACAAAGACGATTTGGGATTTGAAATTTCTGGTCATCCCATTAAAAAATTTGGTAGTCAGGGGCAGCAAAAATCATTTCTAATTGCTTTAAAATTCGCTCAGTTTCAGTTTATAAAAGCACGATCTAAAACAACGCCTATTTTATTGCTGGATGATATTTTTGATAAATTAGACGAGCATCGGGTGTCACATATCGTAGCTTTGGTGAACAATGAAAATTTTGGTCAAATTTTTATAAGTGATACACATGCCGAGCGTACCGAAGCGGTTGTAAAACAAATACACCAGACGTATAAATTATTTAGATTATAAGGAGTAGACTTTTAAAAGATGAAGAAGATATTTTTAATAGGATTTATAGGTTTGTTTTTAGGGTGTTCCTCTAGCATTTCTAAAGAAGATTTGAGTAAGCTTGATGGGTATTGGGAAATTACGCAGGTAACCCTGCCCGATGGTAAAACTAAAGAATACAAGGTAAATACCAGTATTGACTACATTTCTATAAACGGAGAAGAAGGTTACCGTAAAAAAATGCAACCAAGATTGGATGGTACCTACGCAACTTCAGATGATGCCGAAGCTTTTGTTATCAGCAAAAACGAGAATAATTTTTCAATTGATTATAAGACCGAATTAAGTGAGTGGTCCGAAAAGTTAGTGGAATTAGATGACACTACTTTTTCGGTAGTGAACGAAGAAGGAATTCGGTACGATTATAAACGATTTGAACCTATTTCAATCCAATAGAATGGCAAAGAGACGAAATGAAAACCTGAATATGAGCCAGGCCTTGAACGAATTCATAAAGGAGAATCGGCTTCAGAAAGGTATGGATAAAGTAGACGCTCGCGAAGCATGGCGAAACCTTATGGGAAATGGCGTAAATAATTACACTACGGATATTGAACTTAAGGGAGATACACTTTTTGTAGCGTTATCATCATCCGTACTTAGGGAGGAATTGAGTTTGGGCAAGTCCAAAATAGTAAAAATGCTCAATGAAGATTTGGGTAAGGATTTGGTGCAGAAACTGGTACTAAGATAAAAACCTGTGAGCATCAATTTCTTGAAGCTTACAGGTTTTTAGTAAAAGTATAATGTCTTAGAAAATCTCTCTTCCAGAAAAATGGAAAGCACCTTCAATAGCTGCATTCTCATCGCTATCTGATCCATGTACCGCATTTTCAGCAATATTTGAAGCAAATAATTTTCTAATAGTACCTTCAGCTGCTTCAGCAGGATTTGTTGCACCGATCAATGCACGAAAATCTTCAACAGCATTGTCTTTTTCCAAGATAGCGGCAACAATAGGCCCACGGCTCATAAATTCTACTAATTCCCCGTAAAAAGGACGCTCGCTGTGAACGGCATAGAACTCTTGTGCATCTCTTGTGCTAAGTTGTGTATATTTCATGGCGACGATCTTGAAGCCAGCGGAAGTTATTTTTTCCAGAATGCCACCAATGTGTCCGTTTTCAACCGCATCGGGTTTGATCATCGTAAATGTTCTGTTCGTTGTCATTGTAAAAATTTTTTGCAAAAATACGCTTTATTCAATAATCGGCAACTTTTAATAGGTTTGATGTAGTTCGCCTAAGAGTTTTAGGTCATCACCGAGCATTTGCATCCACGCTTCTTTAGTTTTAAAATTAAATTTAATTAGTCCGAAACTTTTTATAGAAACAACGTCACCCACCCTAAACGGATTGGTTTCGCCCTTATAAGCTGTATATGAGTGTGTAAGTCCGCTGCTGGTAAAATCAACAAGAGGATACTGTAAGCCCGGTATTTCTGTTTTTGAAAATTCGGAGATGTGGCGGTCGCCAGAGAGTATCATGACGCCTTTTGCCTTAGAATCAACTATCGTTTTCTCAAGTTTATCCACTTCGTGGGGGAAATTTCCCCAAGTTTCAAACCCATGTTCGTTGGATAGTATTTGAATACTGCTTACCAAAAGGTTAAAATCGGCTTCGGAGTTGTTAAGTTCTTTGGCAAGCCAAGACCATTGGGTTTCTCCTAAAACAGTGCCTTGACCATAGGTGTTCGGTTTTGTTCTTTTTTTAGTAGCTGTATCCGGGGTTAGGGCCGTTCTAAAATACCTAGTGTCCAGCACAATTACTTTAATACTTCCATTTGGTGTGTTGTAGGTATGTGAGCTGTAAACACCTTCCTGAGTTCTTCTAGGGTCATTTGGATCAACTCCCATAAAATCTAAAAACTCTTGTTGACTTTCTTCCTTTTTATCAAATTCAACCCCACCGTCGTTCAGTCCATAGTCATGGTCGTCCCATGTTCCTATTATAGGTACTTCTTTTTTTAGATTTTGGTATCCTGTCACGGCATTTTGTTGGGTGTACATGCTGCGTAGTCGCTTCATGTTGTCTGTGTCCGCATAAATATTATCACCTCCCCAAACCCAAAGATCAGGTTGGGTTTTAAGAATGTCGTCCCAAAGTAAATTGGTCTCGTTTTGTTTATTACAAGAGCCAAATGCCAAAGTGAAATCTGCTTTGGAGGCGGCAATGGTCATCTCTTTGTTTGGAGTCTGTTCACTTGGTTTTACCGTCTTACAATTAGTAATAAGACATATGAAACAGATGAGGATAGATTTATTCAGCATATATTGGCATTAAAATGTTACGGCAAAAATAAGACTTTGCCTTAAAAGGCTACGTTATTAAATTGTATCTTCGCACGCATGAATTTGGAGTCTATAAAAGCGGTTCAGCAACTACTTTCCCAACCGCAAAAAATCGTAATCGTACCACATAAAAATCCCGATGGTGATGCTGTTGGTTCAACTTTGGCATTGTACCACTATCTTATAAATAGAGGTCAGGAGGCTGTTGTTGTAGCACCTAATGATTATCCTAAGTTTTTAAAATGGATGCCGGGTAACGAGAACATTTTAAATTTTGAAAAACAGAATAGCCAAGCCAAGGAAAAAATAGCCGAAGCTACGGTAGTTTTTACCTTAGACTTTAACCATTTGGGGAGAATTGGGCAGATGCAATCCGTTTTAGAAGATTTAACGGTGCCATTTGTTATGATCGATCATCATCAAGCACCGTCTGATTACGCCGAAATTATGTACTCGGATGTTTCTATGACGTCAACTTGTGAAATGGTTTATAATTTCATTGAGTTTTTGGGTGATGTGGATAAAATAACCTCAGAAATGGCAGATTGCCTTTATACAGGTATCATGACGGATACCGGCTCATTTAAATTCAGGTCTACTACCGGTAGAACACATCGTGTTGTTGCTGATTTAATTGATAAAGGTGCTGAAAATACACAGATACATCACAGGGTGTATGACACTAATACGCCAGGTAGGTTGCATCTTTTGGGTTGTGCGCTAAAAAACATGGTTATTATTGATAAATACCGAACTGCCTATATTACTTTGAGTCAAGAAGAACTTGATACCTACGAATACCAAAAAGGAGATACGGAGGGTTTTGTTAATTACGGACTTACGCTTGAAGGTATTATATTTGCTGTTATTTTTATAGAGAATAAAGAAGAAGGAATTATAAAGATTTCCTTTAGGTCTATTGGAGAATTTTCTGTTAACGAATTCGCAAGGGCCTATTTTGAGGGAGGCGGACATGATAATGCTGCAGGAGGAAAAAGCGATAGGTCGCTTAAAGAAACCGCTCTTTATTTTGAATCACTTTTAGAAAATTATCAAGACCAATTACAGGCATGAGAATCTTAAGTCTTATTTTTTTAATTACACTGGTAGGTTGTGGTGGCCCCGAAGCAAGAAGACCCGTTGAAGTTAAATCGGGTAGTTTTTTTAAGCAGTCGGTTAAGCGCAGCAAAGAGCTTTTGGCCAAAGAAGAGAAGTTAATGCAAGATTTGATGGCCAAGGATACCGTACATGAGTACACGCACTCTGCAAGTGGGTCTTGGTTTTATTATGATGTTAAGAATGAGGCAGCGGATTACACTGCTCAACCAGATGATTTGGTGGTAATGACCTATAATGTCATCAGCCTAAAGAACGATACTATTTATAGTATGGACGATATTGGTACGTTAACTTATAAGGTAGATAAACAGGATTTGTTTCCAGGATTGCGAAATAGCGTAAAGATGTTAAAAGAGGGTGAGACAGGTACTTTTTTGTTTCCTTCTTCCTTAGGATACGGTTATCATGGAGATAATGATAAGATTGGCATAAATGTTCCGTTTAAGGTTACATTATCCATTTTTAAAATTGAAAAAGAGCAAGGTTCAGTAGAATAAAGTGCACCTAATAATTAAAAAAGAGTACAATTTAAACAAAGGATTAAAACATGAAAAAAATCTATTACTTGTTAACCCTAGTAGTTTTGCTAGCTAGTTGTAAAAGTCAATATGCCGAATTAGGAGATGGCGTTTTTGCCGATATTCATACTAGTAAAGGTGATATCATTATAAAGTTGGAATATGAAAAAACACCGGTTACCGTAGCTAACTTTATTTCATTGGCGGAAGGGAAAAGCCCATTTGTTACCGATAGCTTAAAAGGGAAAAAATATTTTGATGGCCTAATTTTTCATAGAGTCATTAAGGATTTTATGATTCAAGGTGGTGATCCAACAGGCACGGGTCGTGGTAATCCAGGATACAAGTTTAAAGATGAGTTCAATGATTCTTTGGTACATGATAAAAAAGGAATCCTGTCTATGGCCAATTCTGGAGCTACTACAAACGGGAGCCAGTTTTTTATAACCCATAAGGAAACTCCATTTTTAAATGGAAGACATACGGTGTTTGGACATGTTGTGGAAGGTTTAGATGTGGTTGATTCAATCGCGACTACGGAAACTTCACAAGACCCTATGTCAAAAGACAAACCGGTAGTAGATGTGGTTATGAACAGCGTAGAGATTGTTCGTAATGGTAAAATGGCCAAGAAGTTTGATGCCGTTCAGATTATGACCGATTATTTTGCCGAAGAAGAAGCTAAAATTGCTGCATTTGAAAAAATGAAAAGCGACTTTACTGCGACACTTGAAGGTCAAAAAGGAGAAGCCAAGGAATTACCTAGTGGACTTAAAATATTGACTTTAAAAGAAGGAGAAGGTGAGAAGCCTACTCTTGGTAGTCAAGTTCTTGTGTATTATGCCGGATTCTTGGAAGATGGAACGTTGTTTGATAGTAACTATGAAGATGTTGCTACAAAGTATAATAAATTTGATGTTCGCAGAAAACAAGGTGGCGGGTATGAGCCAATACCAATGGAATATAGTCCTGACGCTAGTTTAATAGCTGGTTTTAAAGAAGGTCTTTTGAATATGAAAATTGGGGATAAAGTGCGGATTTTTATACCATCGCATTTAGGATATGGTCCTCAAGGTACAGGCCCAATACCGCCAAGTGCAGATTTAGTATTTGACCTTGAAATTACAGGAGTAGCAGAGTAAGAACCACCTATATACATTGAAACCCGCTTTATGCGGGTTTTTTTGTGCGTATTAGTTTTACTTGGTATCTAGGATGTGGATATGGCTTCGTTCAATCTACGATGAAGTTTTTGGTAGGCTATTATATTTCTTGGGATGCTGGGCTTGGGGTTGTACTTCAGGAAAAACCTAAAACTTTAATGATTAAGTTCTGCAGATAATCTAATTTCTCTGTTTTCCGTGCAGTTCATCTAAAATTTCATAATACATAGCAAAGATGTCCGTTTGTACCATTCATAAATAGTAATAACCCCTAAATCTTAAACCTATGAATTGGTATTTAAAAGTTTTACAGAACTATGCAGGCTTTGAAGGTCGTGCCAGAAGAAAAGAATATTGGATGTTTTTCTTGTTCAATATGTTGATTTCTTATGGTTTACAAATTGTAGCCATAGTGGTTGAAGTCCCTGCGCTTCTTTTCTTATCCATAATATACTCATTGGGTGTATTGATACCGGGTATTGCTGTAGGTGTACGAAGAATGCATGATGTTGGCAAAAGTGGATGGTTCTTACTTGTGCCTATTTATAACCTTATTTTAGCTTGTACGGACAGTGAGGAAGGAGAAAATAAATACGGTTCTAATCCAAAAATGGAAGAAGAGGCTACTTTGCAAAAAAGTATAGTCGGATTTAAAAAA
>NZ_RCNR01000011.1 GCF_009725985.1 Zobellia amurskyensis | reverse complement strand
GGGTTTTTTATTCTTCTTTTATAAAAGAATATATACGCTTAACGCTTATTTGTTAGCAGCATATAGTTCAGATACTTTGTCCCAATTGATAACATTGAAAAAAGCATTGATGTAATCTGGTCTCTTGTTTTGGTAGTTTAGGTAATAGGCATGTTCCCAAACATCAAGCCCTAAAATTGGAAAACCGCTACAGCCTGTATCTGGCATTAAAGGGTTGTCTTGGTTAGGTGTGGAGCATACTTCTACTTTGCCTCCTTTTTGTACACAAAGCCAAGCCCATCCAGAACCGAAACGCGTACCTGCAGCTCCGCTAAATTTCTCTTTGAATGCCTCAAAAGAACCAAAAGCGCTATCTATTGCAGTGGCAAGCTCACCAGATGGGTTTCCACCACCGTTTGGTGACATAACTTCCCAAAAAAGAGAGTGGTTGTAAAACCCGCCTCCATTGTTTCTAACAGCACCGTTAGACATGTCTAAGTTCTCTAATATATCTTCTATAGATTTGCCTTCTAGTGGAGTACCTTCAATAGCACCATTTAACTTGGTTGTATAACCGTTATGGTGTTTTGTATGGTGAATCTCCATTGTTCTAGCGTCAATATGTGGTTCTAATGCATCATATGCATAAGGTAATTTTGGTAGTTCAAAAGCCATTTTATATGTGTTTTTAGATTAAAATTTAGTGAAATCAAATTTACAGTTTTTAACATACAAATTCACTAAATAATTTGTTAAGAACCTTTTTAGAATTAGTATTTTGCGTAAAAAAGCACTTGCAACACAGCACTTTTAAGATATATAACGCATCAGCAGGCTCTGGAAAGACACATACGCTAACAAAAGAATACCTTAAAATCGTTCTTTCTTCTGGCAATCGTTTCAGTAAAATTTTGGCTATTACGTTTACCAATAAGGCGGTAAATGAAATGAAGCACCGTATTTTGGATAGTTTGTTTAAATTTGGTCAAGTGTCTAGTGAAGCAGAAGCACCTCCTCTCTTTATTGATTTAATGCACGAGTTGGGCATTGATGCTGTTACCCTTGGCAAACGCTCCAAACGGACATTGAAGGAGATTTTGCACAATTATGCTTTTTTTGATATTTCTACAATTGATAAGTTTACCCACAGACTAATACGAACCTTTGCTAAAGACCTAAAATTGCCCCAGAATTTTGAGGTAGTTTTAGATACTGATTTATTGCTGGATGAAGCTGTAGCCAAATTGGTTCATAAAGCTGGAACTGACAAGCAACTGACGCAGGTTTTACTGGAATTTGCACTAGAGAAAATTGATGATGATAAAAGCTGGGATATAGCTTATGACCTTGGGAATATAGGTAAGCTGCTTTTTAGAGAGAACCATGTAGATCACCTTCAGAATCTAAAGGATAAAAATATTGATGATTTTATCGGATTAAAAAAAATCTTGCGGACAAGAATAAAGGCCACCCAAGAAAGCATTGTTGGTTTTGCAGCCTTGGCCTTGCAATTAATAGAACAAAACGGACTGGAGTTTTCGGATTTTAAAGGTGCATATTTTCCAAAATTTATGGATAAAATTGCCGCTGGAGATTTGGCGATTGATTTTAATGCTGCTTGGAAACAAAATTTTGATGATGCCGTACTTTACAACAAGTCTACGGCTGATGCTACTAAAGCTACCTTAGATGATTTGCATCCGCAGTTCACTGAAATTTTCAATAAAATCAAACATGCCTTTTATGAATTTTCTTTTTTAAAGAATGCATATTCCAACTTGGTTCCATTAACTGTTTTGAATGCCATTCAAAAAGAGGTCAAAAATTTGCAGAACGAACGGGATCAACTTTCAATTGCGGAATTCAACACCATTATATCCAAAGAAATAAAAAATCAGCCGGCGCCCTTTATTTATGAGCGTTTGGGGGAGAAATACCAGCATTATTTTGTTGATGAATTTCAGGATACCTCTACCTTGCAATGGAACAACCTTATACCTCTTATCGGTCATGCCTTAGAGGGGGAGGATCTCCAAGGTAATAAAGGGTCCCTGTTTTTGGTTGGAGATGCCAAACAGGCTATCTATCGCTGGCGCGGTGGTCGGGCAGAACAGTTCTTGGATTTGGTGAACGAGACGGTCAGTCCGTTTGCAATTCTCGCCCAAACAGAATCCTTGCCTACAAACTGGCGTAGTTATGATGAGGTAATTAAGTTTAATAACGACTTCTTTACGGCTACCAGTCCATTTTTGAATAATGCCATGTACAATACCATGTTTGTTGATGGTAATCAGCAAGGCTATAATTCTAAAAAAGGTGGAACTGTGCAGCTCAATTTTATTGAGAAGGACGATGAAAAAACCAAAGATGAGCAGTATTGTGAAGAAGTGCTAAATACTATTTCTACCGTAATCGAAAAAAAATACGGATATGAAGATATCTGTATTCTAGTAAGGGGTAACCGTCAAGGTGTATTACTGGCAGATTTTCTTACACAACAGAATATCCCTACTATTTCTTCCGAAAGCCTTTTGCTGAATAGTAGTGACAAAGTACGTTTTCTGGCCAATCTTATGGCTTACATTGGCAACCCAGGTAATTTGCAGATAGCTTATGATTTGCTGACTTTTCTCTCAAAAGATGGAAAGAACAGACATCAGTATATCTATGAGAACCTAAAGAACGTAGAACAGCTCTTTCTAAACGAGTATAATCTTGATGTTAATGAACTGAAACAGCTTTCTGTTTATGACGGTATGGAGCGAGCTATACGCCAATGTAACTTGGTTGAAGGTTCTGATGCGTACATTACCTTTTTTATGGATTTTGTTCTTGAAACCGAACAAAAGGAAGGAACTGGAATTCAAGCTTTTTTGAATCTTTGGGAAAAGAAGAAGGAGAAACTTAGTATTTCGGCCCCGGATAATATTGATGCCGTGCGTATTATGACCGTGCATAAATCTAAAGGATTGGAATTTCCTATTGTTATATTTCCGTTTGCCAATGAGCATATTTATAAGCGGATGGACAAAAAAATCTGGCTTCCGCTAAATGCCGATGTTTTTGATGGGTTTGAAGAAATTCTTATTACGGAGAAAAAGGAAGTTGAAAATTATGGTGAAGAAGCTGCTCAAATTTACTCTGAAGAAGAGCATAAAATGGAGCTTGATGCCTTAAACCTATTGTATGTGGCCTTAACCAGGGCAGAGAAAGCACTTTATGTTGTAACAGAAAAGGATTTGGCAAGGGGGCAACATAAAACCGATTATTATTCCGGTCTGTTCATAGAATACCTGAAAGGAAAGGGATTGTGGTCAGATGATGAGTTAGTGTATAATTTTGGCGATTTAGAAGAGGCCCCAATAGTTCATGAAACAAAGGGGCAGCAGGAAATAGATTACACTTTTACACATAAAGATAGGTCTAGCTTTAAAATATTGACCCGTTCAGGTATATTGTGGGATACAGAAAGGGAGGCTGCGCTTTCAAAAGGGAATCTTATACATTATATATTAGGCTTTATAGAAACCGAGGACGATCTTGAGCCTGCTTTAGTGAAGGCGGTACAACAAGGAGAAATAGAAAGTCAGGAAATAGATGAGGTCAGGAGTAAACTGCAGCGCGTGGTGAAACACCCTGCACTCAATGCCTATTATAAGGAAGGAAATATTATAAAGAATGAAAAAGATATCATTACTGCTGCAGGTAAGATGTTACGGCCAGATAGAATAGTGCTTAAAGAAAAGAGTGCAACACTTATAGATTATAAAACGGGCAAAACAAATCCTAAATATAAAGAACAACTATATTCCTATGCCGATGCTTTGACGGATATGGGCTATGTTGTAGAGAATAAAATCATTGTTTACATTAACGAAGAAGTAACACCAGAATTCATATAACAATATGTACGGAAAAATAAAAGAACACCTAGAAAAAGAACTTACCAGTATTAAGGAAGATGGCCTTTATAAAACCGAAAGGATAATTACATCGCCACAAGGGGCTGAAATCAAAATTTCAACCGGGGAGGAAGTAATTAACTTTTGTGCGAATAATTATTTGGGCCTTTCATCTCACCCAGAAGTTATTCAAGCGGCAAAAGATACTTTGGACAGTCATGGTTTCGGCATGTCATCGGTGCGGTTTATTTGCGGTACCCAAGACATTCATAAAGAACTAGAAAAGAAAATAGCCGATTTCTACGGTACGGAGGATACCATATTATATGCCGCTGCCTTTGATGCTAATGGAGGGGTTTTTGAGCCTTTGCTAACTGCGGAGGATGCCATTATATCGGATTCTTTGAACCATGCCTCTATTATTGATGGTGTTAGATTGTGCAAGGCGAAGCGTTACCGCTATGCGAATAGCGATATGAAAGATCTTGAAAAGCAATTGAAGCAGGCCAACGAAGACCAAGCCCGTTTTAAAATAATTGTAACGGATGGTGTATTTTCAATGGATGGTCTTGTTGCTCCTTTGGATAAGATTTGCGAATTGGCAGAAAAGTATGATGCCATGGTTATGATAGATGAATGTCATGCAACGGGGTTTATAGGGCCAACCGGTATAGGAACATTGGAAGAAAAAAACGTTATGGGTCGGATAGACATCATTACGGGCACCCTGGGTAAAGCACTTGGAGGTGCCATGGGTGGGTATACTACAGGTAAAAAAGAAATTATTGAGATTTTGCGCCAGCGCTCAAGACCGTATTTATTCTCTAATTCTTTAGCGCCTGCTATTGTAGGGGCATCAATTAAGGTATTTGAGCTTTTAGAAAACGATACCTCTCTACGTGACAAAGTACAAGCAAATGCGGCCTACTTTAAAGAAGGAATGAAGAAAGCTGGCTTTGATATTATTGATGGAGAATCGGCTATTGTGCCGGTAATGCTTTATGACGCTAAATTAGCGCAGGAAATGGCAACGCGTTTGTTGGAAAAAGGAATTTATGTAATAGGATTTTTCTACCCTGTGGTGCCAAAAGGTAAGGCAAGGATACGTGTACAGTTATCTGCTGCCCATGAAATCAAGCACTTAGACCGCGCAATAGAGGCTTTTATCGAAGTTGGAAAGGCCTTAAAAATCGTTTAAATGCATTATTTACGGCATTAAATGCGTTAAAAAAAATAAGAAATTGATTTTGTTAATAATATTTAACAACTTACATTTGCAGCTAATAAACACTTAAACTTAAAAATTAATACATGAAACATCTTAGCAAATTATTGGTTGTTGCTGTCCTTATTGCAGGCATCAACAGCATGCAAGCGCAAGACGAGAATAATCCATGGCAAGTACAGTTCGGAGTTAATGCCATAGATGTATATCCGACTAGCGATGACAATTTCCCGACACAGACTAGTTCTTTCGGTAATGAGCTTTTCAACGCTACTGATCACTGGAATATTCTTCCTTCTATTTCTTATGTTGGTGTGTCTAGATCTGTAGGTGACGGTCTTTCCGTTGGTGTAAGAGGATCTTTGAACAAAATCAGCAAATTAGGTGATATTGGTGTAGATGATCTTTCGCACTACGCTTTAGATGGTACAATTAAATATAACTTCCTTGATCAAAAAGTTGTAGATCCATTCGTAGAAGTAGGTGGTGGTTACACTTGGGTTGATGAAATTGGTGCTGGTACTGTTAATGGTGGTGTTGGTGTAAACTTCTGGTTTACTGAAAACATCGGTCTTACTGTACAGACTACTTACAAGCACGCTTTTGAGGATTACGGTCGTAAACACTGGCAACATTTAGCAGGTATCTCTGTTAAGTTTGGTGGTACTGATACTGACGGTGACGGAGTATATGACAAAGATGATGCTTGTCCAGAAGTTGCTGGTCTTGAAGCTTTCAATGGTTGTCCTGATGCTGACGGTGACGGAATCGAAGACAGCAAAGATGCTTGTCCTAACGAAGCTGGTTCTAAAGAAATGAACGGTTGTCCTGATGCTGACGGTGACGGTGTTGCCGACAAAGATGATAAATGTCCTAACGAAGCTGGATTAGCTAACTTAGCTGGTTGTCCTGATGCTGACGGTGACGGTGTTGCCGATGGTGACGATGAGTGTCCTAACGAAGCAGGTCCTGCTGAGAACAAAGGTTGCCCATGGCCTGATACTGACGGTGACGGTGTATTGGACAAAGATGATAAATGTCCAGATGTTGCAGGTACTGTAGCTAACGCTGGTTGTCCTGAAGTTACTGAAGAAGTACAAAAGCAATTGAATGACTACGCTAGAACTATCTTGTTCGATACAGGTAAGTCTTCTATCAAAGCTGAGTCTACTTCTGTAATGGTTGACATCATCACTATCTTAAAAGAGTACCCAACTGCTAAATTTACAGTAGAAGGTCACACTGATAGCGTTGGTAGCCAGAAATTGAACCAAAGCCTTTCTGAGTCAAGAGCACTTTCTGTAAAAGAGTTCTTAGTAGATAAAGGTATTGAAGAGTTCAGATTGTCTGCTATCGGTTACGGTGAAGACAAGCCTATCGCTTCTAACAACACTAGAACTGGTAGAAAAGAAAACAGAAGAGTTGAGATTAACTTAGTAAAGTAATTCTCTTCACTAAATAAGTTTAAAAGCCCTGACATTTGTCAGGGCTTTTTTTATTTTTGGCTATGCAGAGTTTTCTAGAAGAAGTAGTCAAAGAAGTTTGGGAAAAACACAGTTCGCACGAGCACATCGTTTTTGTGCTTCCCAGTAAGCGGGCCGGTACCTTCCTTAAAAATGCCATTGCAAAATCTGCGGACAGCACTTTTTTTGCTCCTGAGATTTACAGCGTTGAAACCTTTATAGAACAGATTTCGGGTTTATCCTATGCTAGTAATACTCAGCAGCTTTTTATCCTCTACAATACATACCTTAAAGAAACGTCCCAAGAAAAGGATAGCTTTTATAGTTTTTCCAATTGGGCACAAACCCTGCTACAGGATTTTAATGAGATAGACAGATATCTAGTTGATGCTAAGAAACTGTTTTCTAATTTGGCGGCTATCCAAGAAGTAACCCATTGGTCACTTCAAAAGGAAAAGACAAAAATGATGGAGGACTATCTCCGTTTTTGGAACAATCTAGAATCTTTGTACGAGAATTTCAATTCGGCTTTATTAAATATCGGTTTAGGCCACCAAGGTTTAGTATATCGCAAAGCTCATTCAGAATTGGAAAATTATTTGGAGAACAACCCAAAGAAATTCTTTGTCTTTATCGGCTTTAATGCCTTAAATACTGCAGAAACAAAAATTATTCAACATATTCTGGACCATGCCAATTCGGATATATATTGGGACATTGATTCCTATTTTTTAGAAGACCCTATTCACGATGCTGGTTTTTTTCTAAGACAACACCTTAAAACATGGCCTTATCTTAAAGAAAATGCACTTAAAGGCGTAAGTTCATACTATTTGGGGGATAAGCAGATTAATGTGGTGGGAGTGCCTAAGAATGTTTCACAAGCAAAATATACAGCTCATTTACTTGAACAGATTCATGGTGCGAAAGCATCTGACTTAAAACGAACTGCGGTTGTGTTGGGAGATGAATCCCTGTTGAATCCAGTTTTAAATTCTATACCTGAGTGTATTGAAAGTGTTAATGTTACCATGGGTTATCCTTTAAATAAGATTCCTTTGGCAAGCTTATTCGATCAATTTTTAAACTTATATATCAATAGGAACGAGCAAGGGTGGTTTTATCAAAATATATTGTCCTTTTTAGCACATCCTTATGTACATGTCCTTTTAGGAAACGGGGAAAACAACGAGAAAGGTGAATCTATTGAGGAGGTTATAAAAAATAAGAACTGGGTATATATAAGTACGGATCATATTAAACAAGTAGAGAAGGGTGGTGCAGTTGCCGCTACGCTACTTTTTCATGAGCAGACTCCTACACCAAAAGAAATTCTAGAACATTGCTTACAAATAATTGCAGCGCTCAAGGACAAATTGCACGACACCAAAGATGCGCTGTCTCTGGAATATCTTTATAGATATTTTAATTTGTTCAACCAGTTGTCGGATTTGGTAGAAAAGTATGAGTTCATAACAGACCTAAAATCTTTATTAGGGCTTTATCGTGAATTGTTATCTTCAGAAACTTTAGATTTTCAAGGGGAACCATTAGAGGGTTTACAGGTTATGGGAATGCTCGAAAGCCGTAACCTAGATTTTGAAACAGTTATAATTACTTCTGTTAACGAGGGTATTCTTCCATCGGGAAAATCAAATAATTCTTTTATTCCCTTCGATTTAAAAGTGCAGTTAGGCCTCCCAACTTTTAAGGAGAAAGATGCCGTTTATACCTACCACTTTTACAGGCTATTACAACGTGCAAAAAATATCTACATACTTTACAATACGGAACCAGATGTTTTGGAAGGTGGTGAACGCAGTAGACTTATAAATCAATTGTTAACGGATGAGAAAAGAAGCTCCATTATTAATGAAAGTGTAGCATCACCATCCATATCGCCTAAGCGGCATACTTTGGAGTCTATCGAAAAGGACGAGAGCCTTTTAGAACTTATTAAAGGCCATGCGGTAAAAGGATTTTCGCCTACGTCATTGAGTAACTATGTTCGTAACCCTATCGATTTTTATAAAAGAAATTTATTAGGAATAGATGATGTGCTTGAGGTTGAGGAAACTATTGCAGCCAATACTTTTGGAACCATAGTTCATGATACCTTAGAAGACCTTTACACTCCTTTCTTGGGTGATATTTTAACCGAGGAAATGCTTGTTGAAGCGAAAACCAAGGTAGCTGAATTGGTGAAAAAGCATTTTGCCAAAACCTATTTAGATGGTGACATCTCTAGAGGGAAAAATTTGATAGCCTTTAACGTGGTCTTACGTTACATTGAAAACTTCATTAATCTGGAAATTGCCGATGTTAAAAAACACCAGATTAAAATAATAGGACTAGAAGCCAATCTGAAAATATCATTGGATATTCCTGAAGTAGGTTTTCCGGTCAACTTAAAAGGAAAGCTAGATAGAATAGATGAGGTGGATGGAGTTTTAAGGATCATTGATTATAAAACAGGAAGCGTTGAACGAAATCAATTGGAAATTGTTGATGGAGTATCTATTACGTCTGATTATAAATTCAGCAAAGCTTTTCAGCTCCTTTGTTATGCCACAATGTATGCTTCTGATTACCCCGAAGCATTAATGGAGGCAGGAATTATATCCTTTAAAAAGTTAAGTTCTGGCGTAATGAAATTCGCTACAAAAGATAAGGCGGGCAATGGTGCAAAAAAAGAAACAAAAATAGGGAAAGAAACCCTTTCCCTATTTTATACAGAGCTAACTGCTCTAATCACTGAAATTTGTAATATAAAAGTTCCGTTTGAGGAGAAGGAAGTTTAACTCCCGCCCCAGTAGAAATGCTATTTTTTATCTGGTCTTGTAGGTCTTACCTCAATTTTGCTAGGCAAAGTACGTGGGTTCATTTTTAATAAGTCCAAAACAAGTTCACCAATATCCTCGGGCTGTATTTTCCAAGCATCTTTCTCGTCGGGCTCGTTACCTGCAAAATGTGTGGCCACAGAACCCGGCATTATTGTAGATACTTTTATATCGTACTTACGTAAATCTAACATAGCCGCTTGAGTAAAACCAACTACCCCAAATTTAGTAGCATTGTAGCCCGCACCTGAAGCAAAAAAATTGGTACCCGCTAAACTGGCCAAGGTTATGTAATATCCTTTTGATTTCTTTAGTGCTTCTACTGATGCTTTTAGTGTATGAAATACGCCACTCAGGTTCGTGTCTATCATTTTGTGCCAAGCATCGTCTTCAAGTTCATCTACAGGTGCAAAATACCCTACTCCCGCGTTGGCTAAAACTACATCTAACTGTCCCCATTTGTCTAATATCTTTTGAACAGCTGCTTTCTCGTCGCCATGTTTAGAAACGTCAGAGGCCAAAGGAAGAACACGGTCTTGGGCATCAAGCTGTTTTGCAGCTTCCTCAACTGTCTTAAGGGTCCTTCCGCTTATGGCCACTTTAGCTCCTGCTTCCAATAATTTTATAGCAACACCGTAACCTATGCCTTTTGAGCCTCCTGTTATATAAACTACTTTATCATTTAAATTCATATCGTTCTTTTTTATAAAATTAAATCTATAAAGATTGAAGAAGAAGTCCTGGACGTTATTCTTTTCTTAAATAAGAAGTTGTCCGTTCTAAAATGGGGGTAAAATCATTCAATTGATACTATTTATGCAATTTTAACAACCAAAATTGTTAATATTTGCATCCACTTAGATGCCTGAGTGTTGATTCTGTATTTTTTCTTGTCTATGCCAGAATAGAAACCTATTTTAGGGGCTTAAGGTCGTTTTTTGGTATAATATAAAAAGCTAGTATTCCAAAAAATAACTATGACCCACCAAAAACTATAACAAGTGACCAAATTTTTAGACGATAATTTCTTACTAGAGAGTAAGCAGGCACAGTCGCTCTATCATGAGTACGCCGTTCAAATGCCTATAATAGATTACCATAATCATCTACCGCCAAAGGACTTAGCGGAGAATCGGGTTTTTGGAAATATAACCAATGCTTGGATTGATGGAGATCATTACAAATGGAGGGCAATGAGAACCCTTGGTATCAATGAAAAATACCTTACAGGAAATGCTTCCGATAAGGAAAAGTTCATAAAATGGGCCGAGGCCGTTCCACATACCATGCGAAATCCATTGTATCATTGGACTCATCTTGAGCTTTCGAGATATTTTGGAATTACCGATACGTTGAGCGGAAAAAATGCTTCAGCAGTTTATGATGCTACTACAGAAATGCTACAATCCCAAGAATTTACTTCTAGGGGATTGATCAGTAAGATGAATGTAGATGTGCTTTGTACCACGGAAGACCCAACGGATACTTTGGAATATCATCAGCAATTGGCAAAAAGCGACTTTGCTACTAAAGTAAGTACCGCATTTAGACCTGATAAAGCCATTTTGATCGGAAGCGAAACTTACAATGAATATATTGATAGTTTAGAGAAGGCTTCAAAGTCTGATATTACTACTTACGATGAGCTTTGTGATGCATTGCGGAATCGAATCGAATTTTTTAATGCTAACGATTGTTTCGTGTGCGACCACGGCCTTTCGCACCTATATGCGGAAGACTTTACCGAGTCAGAAGTAAAGGCAATTTTCAAAAAAAGAAGAGAGGGCAACAAGGTAAGTCCAAATGAAGCAGCTAAGTTTCAGAGCGCTCTCTTGTTATACCTTTCAGAAACCTATCACGAATTTGGTTGGGTACAACAGTTTCACTTGGGCGCATTGCGTAATAACAATACTAGAATGTTATCTGAACTTGGTCCTGATACAGGCTGGGATTCCATAGGTGATTATACGCAGGCCGAGAGTTTATCTAAATTTCTTGATACCCTAGATAGCAAGGATAAGCTAACTAAAACCATACTTTATAATTTAAATCCGCGAGATAATGCCCTAATGGCAACAATGGCGGGTAATTTTAATGATGGTAGTGTAAAAGGAAAAGTTCAATGGGGTTCCGGTTGGTGGTTTTTAGACCAAAAAGACGGTATGATCGATCAAATCAATACGCTTTCCAATATGGGGCTTATTAGCTGTTTTGTTGGAATGCTGACCGATTCAAGAAGTTTTCTTTCTTTCCCTAGACATGAGTATTTCCGTCGTATTCTTTGTAATCTTTTCGGTAACGAAATGGCTAAGGGAGAATTACCGAATGATATGGAATGGATAGGTAAAATGGTACAAAATATCTGCTACAATAATGCTAAAGAGTACTTTGATCTCTAATTTGATTATCATATGAAATTGAATCTAAAATTTGTTTTTTTCTGTCTTGGCATGCTCATGATTAGTGGCTGTGGCGAACTTGGTGGAAACCGAACTATTCGTTTGGCTCATGGGCTGGATGTTAACCATTCAGTACACAAGGCCATGGTTAAAATGGGAGAGGACCTAAAAGAGCTTTCCGGAGGCAAAATGTTATTGGAAATTTATCCAAACCAACAATTGGGCACGGAACGTCAGTGTCTTGAATTGCTCCAAATAGGAAGTTTGGATATGACCAAGGTGTCTGTTGGAACCCTCGAGAATTTCGCGCCAAAAATGAAAGTGCTGGGCTTGCCGTTCTTATTTAGGGACAGACAACATTCGTTTGATGTGCTTGATGGTCCTATTGGTCAAGAACTATTGAACGACGGTGAACAGTACTGGCTTAAAGGGTTAGGGTATTATGATGCGGGAAGCCGTAGTTTTTACACCAAAGACAGACCCATTAACAACCCAGATGATCTTGTCGGGTTGAAAATTAGGGTAATGGAGAGTGTTACGGCCATGGATATGGTTAAGGACCTAGGAGGTTCACCAACACCTATTTCTTGGGGTGAATTGTATACGGCATTACAACAAGGAGTTGTAGATGGAGCAGAAAACAATCCACCTAGTTTCTATCTTTCCAGACATTATGAAGTTTGTAAGTTCTATACTTTGGACGAGCACACGGTATTACCAGATGTACTATTAGCAGGTACTCATTTGTGGGATAGCCTTTCGGAAGAAGAGCAAGGGTGGTTAAAGAAAGCCGTTGATGGTTCAGTGGGATACCAAAGAAAATTGTGGGCAGCATCCGAAGACGAAGCTTTAGCCGAAGTACAGAAAGCTGGCGTTGAAATCATCAGACCGGATAAAACACTTTTTTCAGAAAAAATAAAAGACTCGTTTGACAAATACAAGGATGACGAGGTTATCTACAAATTGATTCAAGAAATACAAGCAACCAAATAATATGGAATTACGGAAAAACATTGATAAAGTGTTGGCCTATTTTCTCGTTACGATAATGGGAATAATGGTCTTAAACGTGCTATGGCAGGTTTTTAGTCGGTTTTTATTGGGTTCACCAAGTTCATTTACAGATGAGTTGGCCAGATATCTAATGATTTGGGTTGGGATTTTAGGTGCCGCATACGTATCAGGTAAAAATCTTCACGTTGCAATTGATGTATTGCCAAAGCGTTTTAGTGAGGCTACACAAAAGAAATTACAATTAATAGTGCACTGGTTGGTCATTCTGTTTAGCCTTGGAGCATTGGTTATTGGCGGTTCTAGATTAGTTTACATTACGCACGTTCTGGACCAACATTCTCCTGCTTTACAAGTGCCGTTATCGCTGGTTTACCTAGTGATTCCCATTAGTGGCGTGCTTATCATCTATTATAAAATTTCTGACCTTCTTAAAGACTAAGTATTATGGAGTATTTACCAATTATAGTTTTGGTCCTGAGTTTTGTAGTTCTATTAGCTATAGGAACTCCCGTTGCATGGAGTATTGCCATATCATCTGTTCTTACCATGTTGGTCAGCATTCCTGTGCTACCGGCATTTACTACCGTTTCACAGCGGATAGGTACAGGTCTCGATAGTTTTGCACTTTTAGCTATACCCTTATTTATTCTCTCTGGAGAACTGATGAACAAGGGGGGAATTGCACATCGTTTAATTGCCTTTGCAAAGACCTTGGTGGGTTCCTTGCCAGGTGGTTTGGCATTGATTAACATTGTTTCCGCCATGCTTATGGGGGCCATTGCTGGTTCCGCTATGGCAGCCGCTTCAGCCATGGGAAGTATTTTGGGACCTGAAATGGAAAAAGAAGGATATTCTAAGGAATTTGGTGCGGCCGTGAACATCACTGCAGCTACTACAGGTCTTATTATTCCTCCCAGTAACGTACTTATTGTCTATTCCTTGGCAAGTGGTGGGGCTTCTATTGCGGCACTGTTCTTAGCAGGATATATTCCCGGAATTCTAACTGGACTTTTCTTGATGATAATTGCTTCGTTTTGGGCTAAGAAAAAGGACTATAAAGTCGGAAAACGTAGCACATTAAAAGAGGTTTTTAAAACTTTTGTTGATGCTTTGCCAAGTCTTTTTATGTTGGTGGTCGTTATCGGAGGTATTGTAGCTGGTATTTTTACTGCGACTGAGGCTTCGGCCATTGCGGTATTATACAGTATGCTTTTAGGGTTTTTCTACAAGGAAATATCACTTCCAAGACTTCCAAAAATCTTATTGGATTCTGCTTCTACTACCGCTATCGTAATGTTGTTGATTGGGGCATCTATGAGTATGTCTTGGGCATTATCATACGAGAACATTCCGCAAGAAATAAGTTCAGGGCTACTTGGTATCAGTGATAATAAAATTGTCATACTTCTCATTATCAACTTGCTGTTATTATTTGTGGGAATTTTTATGGATATGACACCTGCTGTATTAATTTTTACGCCAATATTTTTGCCTGTTGTAACCAAATTAGGATTAGACCCAGTACATTTTGGAATCATAATGGTTCTGAATCTTTGTATTGGGCTATGTACACCGCCTGTAGGCTCCGTACTCTTTGTAGGGGTTGGTATTGCCAATACCACTATAGAAAAGGTAATAAAACCGCTGTTACCGCTGTTTTTAGCTATGGTGCTGGCGCTTTTACTTGTAACGTATATTCCAGAGCTTAGTTTGTGGTTGCCAAGTTTGTTTGATTTATAGAATATAGAGCGATACTTGAACTTTCAGAAAACTAGCAATTATGAGTGATGTTTAGATACACACTCCATAATTGCTAGTTTTTTATTGGATTTAAGTCAAGAAGAGCGGAATTGTAACAACTTAACACAACCGTAATAAACCCCTAATCTTTTGATTACCATAAGCAGGTGATTAAAGGGCATCTTTGCCGCGCGGTATCCGGCATACGTTCTTATTTGAATTAGCTTGAATAAAATTTAGCCGATGGGGACATCGGTTTTTTTGGCTTCAATATTTTTCGAGCTTACTTTCTTTCCTAAAAAACTACGGTACCATTTTCCAGAGGCCTTAATGGTGCGTTTTAAAGTTTCAAAATCTATATGTACTAAACCGAACCTAGGGTAATAGCCTTCGGCCCATTCAAAATTATCGGTAAAGGTCCAAACAAAATATCCAGATACTTTCACTCCTTCTGAACTAGCTTTGTACACTTGTTTTAGATAATTCTGGAGATAGGAGGTTCTTTCTAGATCATCTATTTTTCCTTCCTCCAAAAGGTCCTCAAAAGCAGCGCCATTTTCGGTAATCAGTATTTTTTTTACACCTTTGTAACCGTTGAATTTTTTCAACATTTCATAAATACTTGGCGGGTAAACCTCCCAATCCATTAACGTGGTCTGAACATTTCGCTCAGGTGCTTTTACAATTTTAGCTCTTAAATAAGGTACGGTATAGCTATGTCTAACTACCTCTCGGGTATAATTTTGAATACCGATAAAATCAAACTCAAAAATACTATTCTGTGCATCTTCGGGCCTTTCGTACTTCTTTATTTTTCTGAGAACAGGAATGCTTTCATCCGGGTAGCCAAGACCTAAACTGGGTTCAATAAAAAGTCGGTTTAAAAGAGCATCTGCTTTATCGGCAGCTTTAAGGTCTTTTTTACTACCCGATCGGGCCGTAATTTGAGAACAGGAAAAAGTGGTCCCTATGGTGGAGTCGGGAACCATTTTACGGAGTAACTTTCCGCCTAAAGCCTGACACAAAACCGCATGATGAATGGCAGGTATAAAGTTTTTAAGCCCCTTTTTTCCTGGTGCATGTACCCCTAAAAAGTAACCAGCTCCGGTGAACACCATAGGTTCGTTCAGTACCATCCAATGCTTAACTCGGTCACCAAAGTTATTGGCACATATTTTTACATAGTCCTCGAACCAATCTAATATTTGTCTATTGGTCCATCCTCCTAATTCTTCTAATTTTTGAGGGAGGTCCCAATGGTAAAGGGTTACCCATGGAGTAATGCCGCATTTAAGACAGAAATTAATAACGTCATTATAAAATGCTACCCCATTTTGATTCACTTTGCCAGTTCCATCCGGCAGTATTCTTGACCATGATAATGAAAATCGGAAGTGATCGATATTCATTGATTTCATTAAAAGAATATCATCTCTGTATTTGTTATAGAAGTCACAGGCTATCTGGCCGTGCTGATCTTGAAAAATGGTTCCTTTTTTGGTTACAAATTCATCCCAAATGGATTTTCCTTTTCCATGTTTCTGGTGCGCTCCTTCAATCTGATAGGCAGCGGTAGAAACCCCCCAAATAAAGTCTTCTCCAAAATCCTTAGGTTGCAAATCAAAAGTTGATTGCTCACTTGTATCCGTCATTTAAAAGTGTTTGCCTTTGCGAACCGTTAACGATTCTTCTAAAACTGATTCAATAATTTCATCGGTAAGATCAGGATAGTGTACGTCTAATTTGATATCGGTATCTATCCAATTTTTGATTTTGTCCAGATGTTTCATTTTTAATGACTTGATCACTGGTACTCCCAATTCTTTTAATGCTGCTGCATTACATTGCTGTTCATATTGGCCTTTCATTGGTATGACCAAAAGCTTCTTTTGCATGTGCAATGCTTCGGCCGGTGTTTCAAAACCGGCACCGCAAAGGACTCCTTTGCTATTTGCCATACTATTCACGAAAGCTTCATTAGTGATGGGACTAATGGTTATGTTTTTGGAGAAAATCTCTTTCTGGTTATGTTTTGAGAATACTTGCCATTTTACATCTTTAACTTGCGAGAGCATTTTAAGTAATTTTTCATCGCTGTACGAAGGAAGGTAAACGGTATAGTGTTCGCCCAAGGTTCTTGTTGTAGACCTTACATCTTGCCTAATAATAGGGGTGAATATATTTTCATCGTAATTTTTAAAATGAAACCCGTATTGCGTAGTAGACGGCGCATACTTTTCTAATATAATCTTGCCCAGATGGTCTTTTTGCTTGGGTTTGGGTGCATAACGCGATAAAACGGCCGCCTGGTGGCTAAGAGCTACGCAAGGCAGGTTTTTGGCTTTGCAGGCCCAAGCCGATATTGGTTCAAAATCATTGATGACCAGGTCGTATTCAGCTACCGGGATACTTTTGATTTCTTTTTTGATTCTGCCGGAATTCGTTTTTAAGTAAGTGCGCCACATATCTACACCACCTTTTTTTCCGAAAATGAAACTCCACCCGCTCAGTTGGTATTTAATGGGGTAGGGCAGTTTAATGTCTGCTTGTGTACCGCTCACCAATAGGTCTAAATCTATATTTCTTTTTTGTAAAGCGGGAATAATATCTCGGGCCCTGCTTAAATGTCCGTTTCCTGTGCCCTGTATAGCGTAGAGTACTTTCATCTACTGAGTGTTTTGAGGTTGGTCTTTGCTTACTTTTGATGCAACCATGTCATTAAATTCAGCCATTAGGCTTTGAAACAGCTCTTTTTTCTCCAACATTTCAACATGATCATTGCTGTCCGAGTTATAGGCCTGAATGTACATGTCATCTTCATACCTGTATAATGACCATTCGCCTTTTGCATATTCCAAAGCTGTGAGGTTTTCTATCCAATCACCGGAGTTCAAATACATTACCAAACCATTGTCAGTTTCAATGGATTTGATTTCAGGTTGATGTATGTGTCCACAGATGACATAATCAAATTCGTTTTCTATGGCAATATCTGCAGCGGTCTTTTCAAAATTATTTATGAACTTCACGGCAGATTTTACGCTGTTCTTTATTTTTTTGGACATGGAAACTGGACCTTTTCCCAGCTTCTTATAACAGAAGTTTACCGCACTGTTTATGAGTATGAGCGTATCGTATCCAATAGCTCCAAGTTTTGCTAGCCATTTAGAGTGCTGCATGGTAACATCAAAAACATCCCCATGAAAAATCCAGGCTTTTTTGCCATGAATGGGTAATACCAGTTTATTGACAATACTAAAAGAGCCCAGGTTAAACCCAGAAAACTTACGCATCATTTCATCATGATTACCAGTAATGTAGTGCACTCTTACGCCCTTGGTAATCCACTCCATAATCAGTTTTACCACTTTCATATGCGATTTTGGCCAGTACCGTTTATTAAACTGCCATATATCTACAATATCACCATTAAGCACTACTTGCTTAGGGTTGATAGATTTTAAATACTGAATAAGTTCTTTTGCGTGACAACCATATGTGCCAAGGTGTATGTCTGAAATGACAACAATATCTACTGGTCTTTTTTTCATGATATAGAGGGGCAGCTATGCTTTCTTATTTTCTTGAATTTTAGGGGCGAAAAGTAGCTTCTAAGTTGTAAGATTAGAAGGTTTGCTACTTCGGTCGATAAGTACACTAGAACTATTTTCATATGGAGAAAACAAGTTTGGATAAAGGTTGGCCTTTTAGTTTACTCGACCGTAAACTATAGATTAACAATTTGTTAGTTAATCTTTACATTTAAAAAGCAGGCTATTGCGCATAAAAAAACCGATGCATGAGACGTGCATCGGTTTACTAAACTAACTCAAACTAGATTAACTCAAATAATCACAGCGCAAAATTCGTTTAAAGCCGCCGTTGAAAAGTTAACTTAATATCAAGCTATCATTATAAAAACGATAGATTTATTTTTCTTCTAGGGATAGTGGTTTTCCTGTCATGCTTTTAGGTTGCTTCGTTAAGTTCAAAGCCTTTATAACAGTGGGGGCAATCTGGTTACTGTACAATTGTTCAGGGCTTGAAATCTCGCCTTTAATAGAAATTCCTTTTCCAAATAGAATCATCCAAACCTGTCCGGCACCTTTTATGTCTTCGCCATGACTTTTCCATGTTTCCAAAGGTTCAGTTCCTCGGCCATGGTCCGTAGTTATGATGAATAAAGTGTTGTCTTTATAAAATGGGTCTTCCTGGGTAAAATCATATAAGTTCTTGAGCAATGCATCTGTGTTATGGGCAGATTTCAAGTAGGCTTCGTAGTCACCATCGTGTGCAAAATCATCGGTTTCACCATAAGCGATATAGGTTAGTGCCGAGTGGTTTTTCTTCATATGCTCAATAGCATAATAATGCGTGAAGGCATCTAGACGAACCGTACTCCATGGGCTAGGTATTTTTGGTTGTAGTTCGTTAAGGAATTTTTCGCGTTCGCTAAGGTTGTCTCCTTTGGCAATTTCAAATCCGCCATTTACCGGTACCCCGGAACGCTCTTCATTTACGATAAACGGGAAAACATCCCAGCTACCAAAAGCCGCTACTTTGTTCTTGTAGCGCTTATTTGTATTTGCAAGTTCTAGAATAGTGGTATTGGGGTTAGGTATCTTGTCATTACTGTCTATGCGGGCATCATCGGCCTTACCCGTTAATATTTCATTGTAGCCTGGGTATGAGAACCACATTTTATTGGTAAGGTCAACCTTGCTTCCCAATTCTCGGTTGCCATGTATTTGGCCCATTTCTGAAATGGTATTCCACACAAAGGGCATTAAGACTTCTCTTCTTGCTTTTGGTGTTGGTTTCCAAAATTTATTTTTTAATCCCGTTGTATCGTGAACGTACTCTTTATTTGAGACTAAAAGCGGGTCCGCACCAGAGAAAAGTTCTTGCCATCGTAACCCATCTAAAGTAATGAGTACTACTTTTGTGTCTTTATCTTGGGCGTTGATATTAACAGATAGAATCAAGGCAAAGAGGCAGTAAATAATTTGTTTCATGGGTTGTTGGTTTTAAAAGTTAAAGTGTTGGACCAGTTACTCCAATTCAGGTGTTGGTCACGGTAGCGAACACGCCAATAATAGGTGGTGTTAGGTTTTAATCGTTTGGAGGGTTCGTCAGTAAGATCATCACCTTTTTGCCTGTTTTCAAGATAATACCAGTTTTCAGACTGTTTCCAACTGTCTAAAGATAAGTTTGAAAAATCAGATTTCGTAGCTATTTGCCAATGTGCAGCTGCGTGATATGCCCCGTTAAAAGTACTATTGAATTTTCCGGCTTGTAGTGTGGTTCCGGTGAATGCGATGTTTTCTCCATTTGGTGAAATAGCTTGTGGTGCATCGGGCTTGTGGCTCTTGGCGTAAATGGTTATTTCATCGGTCTTTTCGTTGGACCTTAGGATGTTTTCATTGCCTCTGCTTATTCTTTTTAAAGTGAATTTAGGGTTGCCTTCCGTTGCGTCTACTTCTACCATAACAAAACCGTACTCGTCTTGGGTTACGGTAAACTCATCATAATCACGGCCTTCAAACTCGCCCCAGTTGTCTATAGCACCACCGGCCGAAGCAACATTTACCCAAAGGTGTTTATGGTCTTTGGATTGCCCTCTGGAATAACCATGGGTATGACCAAAAAAATGAAGACTGGGTTTACCGGTTTTTGTAGAGAAATCTTCAAGAAGTTTAATTACTTTTCCAGTGGATTCTTCTTCTCCGGGTATCCATAGTTCCGATTTGTGCGGATGGTGCAATTGAGCGAATACAAAGTCGATATCCGGGTTTTTGGCCGTTTTTGACAACACTTCTTTTAACCAGGTATATTGTTGTTCAATATCTCGGTAGCCATCATTTGAGTTAAGACCTATGATGCGCGTATTGCCATAATCTTTAAACCACCAATGCTCCGCGTAGGCGGGTGTTCCGTTTTTGGGTAGGCTGAAGTATTTAAAGTAATAGGCCGAATTTTTTTCATGGTTGCCCAATACCGGATAAACGGGTACTTCCGAGAACAGTTTCTTTGCCGGTCCGAAAAAATCGTTCTGCCATTGCTCATATTTTGTGCCATTTTCCACAAGATCACCGGGAACTAATACCAATGCTAAATTATCAGGAAGCGCTTTGCCATACTCAGTTTTAAGATACGGCAGAATACCTTCATTCACGATTTCCGAAAATTTATCGGGATTTTGATGGTCCTTTTGTATGTCGCTCAAGGCGAGCATATTGAAGGATTGATTGTCATTCGCAAAAGGAGGTGTTTTAAATTGAAAAATGTCAGAAACAACTTTTTCAGTACGTACGCGGTAAAAATAGGTGGTAAACCTTTTAAGGTTTTTAATTTGGACTTCGTGTATTCTAGAATTAGTAAAGTTGATGTCTGAAGCTAAGCCTTCTGTTTTTTTACCTAGTTTTTGGGTGGTTCCCCATTCAACAATACTTTCTTCACCACTACTGGTTTGCCACATTATTTTTATAGAATTAGGGGTGGCATCCTGTAGATATGGGTTTACCAATAGCGTGGGTTGGTCTTGTTGCCCATTCACGAATGAAAAGAGCATAAGGTTGAGAATTAGTAGGAGGTATTTATTTTTCATTTTCAGTTGGTTTGATGGTTTAACGAAGAAAGGGAATTATCAAGAATCTTAACAGCTTTTTTAAGTTCATATTCAGAAATAGTAAGTGCTGGGGCAAGTTGTAGTACGTTGCCAGCGGAGACTTTAAAGCTAAGTCCGTTCTTTAGACATTCATACATTACTTTTTCGGCTTCGTCAATTGCTTTTTCTTTTGTTTTCGGGTTTTTTACGAGTTCAAGTCCCCATAAAAGTCCTAAACCTCTAACATCGCCTATAATAGAATATTTTTCTTTTAGGCGATTCATTTCTTGGCGCATGAAATCCTCAAGTTTTTTAATTTTATTCAGGCGAAGTTCCTCTTCAATAATTTCTAGGGTAGTCAAGGCCGATACAGCACCAAGCGGACTCTTTTCATGGGTGTAGTGACCCAAGGAAATATCACTGAAATTATTATAGGAATCACGTGTAACGATAGCTGCCTGTGGAAAAATTCCACCTCCCAAACCTTTTCCCAGACAAAGGATATCCGGTTCTATATCGTAATGTTCAAAAGCGAACATTTTTCCGGTACGTCCCATGGCTATAGGAATTTCGTCTAAAATCAATAGTACGCTATAGGTATCACAAAGTTTCCGTGCTTCTTTCCAAAAAGATTTGGAGGGAAGTTGTACATCTGTATTCCGTACGGTCTCTGCCAAGAAGGCGCCAATATCTCCTTCTTTTGCGAATACATATTCTAAATACTCCAGACATTTAGATTCGTTGCCTTCGTAAATGCCGCGGTAGGTAACAGGTGGTGGAATACGTTCTACTCCTGGCATCATGGGTCCCATGTGTTCTCTGAAAACAGATTCCCCGCCTACGCTTATGGCATCTAATGAGGCGCCGTGAAAGGAGTCCCAAAATGAAACTACCTTAAATTTGCCGGTTATGGCCCGTGCCAGTTTAAGGGCGATGCCAATAGCGGCACTGCCATTGGGTGTCATAAGTGTTCGGTTTAGATCTGATGGCAAGAGCGAAGCCAATTTCTCTGCAAAATGAATAGCCGCCTCGTTGGTGTACCGTCGCGTAGAAAAGGTAAGCGATTGCAGTTGTTCGGTAAGGCGCTGTATGAGTTTGGGGTGTGAAAACCCCAACTGATGTACGTTGTTGCCATGAAAATCAAGATATTTTTTACCGGACAGGTTTTCTATATAGGATCCCTCGCAGTTTTTAAGTACGTCTAAACAGGGAGATGATAGGGCCTGATGAAAAAAATAACGGGCATCTTTTTCAAGGAGGGCTTTTGTGCTTTCATCTACCTCATGGTCTAGCCAAGCTTGTCTAGCAGGGGTATAATTAATATCGCCCTCGGTTCTTTTGTTGGGTTTTATTTTTTTATTCGGATGCATAGGGGCCGTGTTCTGATACAAGCTCGCGCTGTTCGGAGGTATCGTTCAAGATAAATATTTTGTAGGCTTTTCCACCTCTTTCAACCCGTACGACCACATGTCCGTTTTGACTTTTGTACTGTTCTAATCGGTTGCCAATAACCTCTTTGTTGGCTTGTAAAAGTACCGTGCTGAAAATGTCACGTTCTCCCGGATAGAGTTTTTGGGAGGTAATCCGGCGCAAGACTTCTTCTCCCGGATGGTCGCTAGACCAATTTTGTTGTATCCAGACGCGGGGCCTTAAGCTGCGTACGTAAAAGCTGTTTTGGGAATCGCGATTGCCATGGTGGTTTAAGGTGGCTACATCAACAGGGCCGATGATAGGGGCAATGTTAGATTCCAATGAAGCAATATCGGTGCCGCCAAAAGCGTCGATACCGCTGATATCCCCTCCGGTAAAATAGTCGAAATCGCCATAACTGATTTTAAGGCAAGTGCTCAAGGGGTTCTCACCTGAATATTCGCCCTTTTTGAATAGTGAAAAGGTTTCGTTTGAACGGCCCGTCCATATATGACCGTTAACCGCAATGTTCCGGATATTGAAACCTGGAAAATCGTTGGCTTGTGTTTTAAGTGCGATCTGGTTCACTAGTCCCGCTTCAAATGTTTTATGTTGGAGTCCGGTAGCCTTTGTTTGATGGGAAATAAACTTCCAGTAGTTCTGAAGCGTGGGAATCATTCCATAGGCATCGTTTTTATCAATTTTCTTTTGGATTTCAGCATCCTTGAGGTCGACAGGAAAGTGGCTTCCGCGGTCTAGAAGGGTTTTAATGGGGATGTGGTAGCCTACTTCGGTTATTCCCGTAAGGGCGTAATCCCCTTCTTTTATTAGTTTTCGATTGGGGTCCATTTCCCCGAAATGATCATCATGGTAATGGGTGATGAGGGCGTAATCGAGTTGTAGGGTTTTGTCTTTTGGAGCGAATTGCCGGATATAGTCAACAATCCATTCCGGAGCCGATTTGGAACCGTTCGGCACCAATTTGGCATTTCTTGCGGAAAGGGTCCGGGCATGGGTCTCTGACATATCGCCCGCATCGATCAAAAGCGTAGTGCCGTCCGGAAGAATCAAAAAAGCGGCATCGCCCCGGCCAGTGTTGATATGGTGTATGTCTAGCATGCCATATTCCCAAGGGGCCAGTTCGGTACTATTTTGCTGGGCACAAACTGTAGTGCCCAGCGAAAACAGCGTTATAAAACAAAAATTGAGAAACTTCATTTAATTGGCGATCAATAAAGGGTTGGTTAAAATTTGTTTGATCTTGTCTTCTTCCTCTACGAAAACATCAAGCCAGCCATCGCCTCCACCATTGAACCAAAGGACCTTGAGGGTGTGTAGGCCGCGTTTTAAATTGATCGAACCGTCTTTGGTCCTTACCCCATGGTCGCCGTCGTTATCCACTACCAATTCGTTGTCAATAAAGAGTTGACTGCCGTCGTCTGATCGAAGATAGAACCTGAAGTTTTTTTCTTCATCTACCCTTATTTGGGAAGTGAACCGTACTACCGTATTAGGTTTTATCTTATCCTTTATTTCATCGGAAGTAATTTCAAAAATACTTCCGGATAGATTTGGTTTTTTTGAACCTAGGGCCGGAAGAAAAGAAAGTTGGTCTTCGTAGAAAATCTCGTATTTTACTGGTTTTTTAAGATCTTTTGAGCGAATTCTAAAATAGGCTTCTGCAACCGGACTGCTAATTTTTTCATTAGTGAACATCGCACTTTTAACTACCGTATTTTGGGTTAGTGAGATGACCTTTTTGTATGCGTTGGAAGTTTTTGTTGGTAATGAACCATCTAACGTATACCGGATTACTCCTTTTGCATTTGGGTTTTCAATTTTCAAGGAAGTTGTTTCCGCGAAGAGTCCACCTGCCTTTTTATAACCATCCGCTTTTGGGGAGATTAGAGGCTCCTTCAACTGCTCAAGAAGCATATAGTCATCTTCAATTTCATAACCTTCAAAAGCCGAGAGTACGGGTTTTCCGATCCAGGCATATGGGGTTTTTAGACCCAGAGCAAAAGCAACGGTAGCCGCATTGTCATATTGGTATACCGGATGGGTGATCTTGTAGTTTTTCTTGACCCCCTTGCCCCAAACGATAAATGGAATTTCAATTTCCTTGAGTGATTCTCCGCCGTGGCCTTTTCCTAAGCCGCCATGGTCGGCACTAACAATGATTAGGGTTTTGTCCTTTAGACCAGATGCTGCAATTGCATGTAAAACTTGCTTTAAAAGCTGATCGGCTTTTTCTACGGATTTGTAGTACTTTGGCGTTCCATGGCCGTACTCGTGGCCGGCATGGTCTACATGGTCAAAATGAACGAAGGTAAGTTTAGGTCTTTTGGTTTTAATGTAAGAACTGGCCAGAACTGCGGTTTCATCTTCCGTTTCCGGATTTACATCATAATCAACTGCACTTTTCTCGAACAATCTTCCAAAACCGCCCCAGTGGTAAATGGCACCTATTTCTGCAGAAGCAATCTGGTCATTGGTCAATTGAAAGATGGTAGGAAATATGAATTCTTCGCTTTGGGTTACCGCAGGTAGGGTAAAATTATCCTTTTCCCAAGCATTTGATGTAATCCCGTGTTGCTCGGGTCCGGCTCCCATAATCATTGAAGCCCAATTGGTGCTTGAACTTGTAGGAAGCACTGCCCTGGCATGCAAGGAATAGGCACCTTCTTGCATTAATTTGTCAAAAGTAGGTGTAACTGCATTTTGCAGTCCATCCGGGCTTAGTCCGTCAAAACCTATGACCACTACGTGTTCAATATCTAAAGTAGGTACTTCTTGACCATTAACACTTTTGGACCATATTCCGCAGAGCGCTAGTATTGGTATAAGTAACTTAATTGGCTTCATAATTTGAAAGATTAATTTATAACAATGCTTTTGCCTTGGTTGTTACGTTGGGCAAAAGCATTGCTGTATGTAAGAAGGTTAGTACCGTGTTCCGGTCTCCCACCATCCCTTAGAGTTTATATTATCCCCACCAATTGCTTCTACTGCAGCTTTATAGTTTATTTCGTTCAACGTTTGCTCAGAAGAAGGGTATAGAAATCTAACCGGGTAAAGACCTTGGTTTTCATTGTCCGGTCCGGCTTCAAGAGCAGGAAGGCCTGTTCTCCTATAATCAAACCAACCTTGGTAATCTACATTCCAAAGTGCTAGTGTTTTTTGGGTCATTAGTAATTCAATGCTTCCATCGTAAGCTACGGAAGTCTGTGCTAAATAAGCATCAATAACCGCATCGTCCGTTATGCCCCAATACTTCATGCTCTGGCGAATTCCTTCATTGTAAAAAGTTTCGGCATCACCGGAAATAAAGCCTCTTTCTGCGGCTTCGGCCAAAATAAAGTTCACCTCAGAGCTTTTTATAATATAGGCCTCAGCTTCAGTTCTGGAAAAGTAGAACAATTCAACATCTAAACGGCTAGGGCTATTGGCATCGTCATACGCTCTAGCATTATCTTGATTTAAGCCAATTGGTATGCCCACATATTCACCATTACTGTTACGGTCAAACCAAATATCCAATCTAGGGTCGTTAAAACGGGTAAGGTATTCGAGTCCGGTAGTACACAAGCTTTTCTCGTCAAAACCACCAATACGTCCTGTACTTTCTGGCCAAGAATCAGTATTTGAAGTTCCGCTGAAAGTTAAGGTAGCATTGTCATCATTGGTCATGATATAGTTTCCGGCACTCACAATAGCTTGCATTTGGGCCGATACGTCTCTTTGTTTTGAGATTCGCAACAAGTAACGTAAGCGAAGGGAATTTGCTAGTTTTCTCCATTTTGAAGCATCACCATCAAACATTACATCTCCCGATGAACCTGTAATGGTTTGATTCAAGGCCAGCGCTGCATCGGCATCAACTAAATCTTGAAGAACGCCATTGTAAACCGTTTCTTGATCATCATATTTTGGGGTAAAAACCGCATCTGTTTTTCCGGTAATGGCTTCCGTGTAAGGAACGTTGGCATAAAGATCCGTTAAGTTGGCATAACAAAGGGCTCTTAAGGTTAGGGCTATGCCTTCATAAGTGCTATTCTTTGTTTCCTCTGCTCTAGAGATTTCTAGAATATCTGTTACTTCTGGTAAAATTTCATAGAAAAAATTCCAAAGTCCTTGATCTCCCCATTCAAATTGACCAAAGCCAGGGAAATTGTTCTTTGCCATTAGCTGGATAAGAGTATTTCCGTCCGAATATCCTTCAGATGTTAAAGTGCGGGCAATTTCTGAAGTTGCCGTAGCGGTAAGTAGATTGGCACTTACCATTTCCGGAGCATTAGGGTTCGTATTAGTTTCTTCAAAATCTGCGGTACAGCCCGTTAAGCTTAAGCCGGATAGAAGGATTATGGTAAATATTTTTGATGTTTTCATCTTGAATATGTATTGTAGTGATTAATTCTATTTAGAATTCAATGTTTATATTAAATCCATAGCTTCTTGTGCTTGGCAAGGCCATATCCTCTACGCCAGGAACTACACTTCCGCCCGAAAATGATAAGGTTTCAGGGTCAACATGGGGGTTTTCCGTCCATAGTGCTAGGTTACGTCCAACAAGAGAAATACTGGCGGAAGCAATTGGGGTTTGGGCGAACATCTTTTTAGGGAAGTTGTAACCGAATTTTACTTCTCTAAGCTTCACATAGCTGGCATCGTACATTGTGGTTTCCTCATTGCTTCGGTTGTACACGGTAGAGTAGTACCCGGATGCAGGTACATTTATAGTATTTTCTACATATACTGGATTTTCCGCAGTTCCGGTATTTATTACTCCTTCGGCCACAATACCTGTTTCACGACCTTCCGTAGTAAAATCCAAAAGGCCTGTGGTGCCACCAATGGAGACCGTTCTTGAATGGTAAACACCACCTTGTCTCCAATCAAAAAGAACGCCCAGATTTAGGTTCTTGTAACGGAAACTATTTTGAAGGCCTACCATAAAATCAGGATTATAGTTACCCAAATTTCTAAGATCATTGTCTCTTGAGGGGAGACCAGTATCTTGGTTGATAATCCACTTTCCATAATGAGGGCTGTTGGTGTCCGTTACTTTTACGAAACCTGTACCATATAGATCTCCCATTCTCTCACCTACCTCGGCACCTACAATAAGGTAGTTTTCTTTTATCTGATAAAAAGGGAGCTCGTCTGCTAGTGCTATAATTTTACCTCTATTGGTAGTAAAGTTGATGTTAGTGTTCCAAGTGAAATTCTCGGACTTTACAGGTGTGGCGTTCAAAGTAATTTCTAGACCTTCGTTTCTAACCTGGCCGGCATTGATTACCGTCCTGTTGTAACCTGAAGTATTGGAAACAGGTAGTGAAATAATCTGGTTCTTGGTTTCCGACCTATATAATGCCACGTCTAGCCCCAAACGATTACTAAACAACCTTAAGTCCGCTCCAACTTCAAAAGAATTGGTTCTTTCTGGTTTTAAGTCCGGTAGTTTTAATTCGGAAGGCGAATTAACTCTTGAAAAACCGTTGAATGTTGTTCCAAAGCCGTAGGTCGATAATAAGTTGTACGGGTCAGTATCGTTACCTACACTTGCCCAACCTGCTCTTAATTTTGCGAAAGTTATGGTTTTGGGAAGCGTGAACATGTCCGATAGAATTAAACTAAGTCCCGCAGAAGGATAAAAATAACTGCTGTTCTCTAAAGGAAGGGTAGAAGACCAATCATTTCTTCCGGTTACATCTAAGAACAAATAGTCTTTGAAGCCAAAATTCGCAAAGGCGTACAGACTGTTAATTTCCTTTTTGTCATCGTAATCGCTAGACGTTAGAGGTTCTGCCGTATTTCCGAAATTGTATATGCCGGGAATTGAAAGCGAGTTGGCACTTACTCTTTGATATCTATTTTTTACAATACGGCTATTGCCACCAAAAGAAAGGCCAAAATCAAAGTCATCATTAAACGTAGTGTTGTAGCCAAGAAGAAAATCTGTGTTCTGCTCGAAAGCATAGATATTATCTTCTCTATATTGACCCCTTGGGAACCGCTGAGTAGAATATGCTCTTTTACGCATATTTAGTTCGTTGGCATAATCAAATCCGGTTCTGAACATAAAATCTAGACCTTTGGCCAGTTTAATGTCTGCACGCATATTGGTAATAACACGGTCCTTATCAAGACTATTCGTGTTTTCATAAACATTAAAGAAAGGGTTGTCGTGGTAATTGTAATTATAATTGTACTGTTGTACGCCCTCTAAACCTGGTTGCCAGTAATCGCGTAGCGAGTCCATATCAACATGTTGTCCAAACCAAATCCATAAGTACATAATGTTTTCCGTACCATACGAGTTTACGGGACGGTTGCCTGAGTTACTGTTTACATAGTTCATAGAACCGGAGACTTTAAGCCAATCTGCAAGTTGGTACGATCCGTTAAGTGCATATGAACGTCTATTGTAATCCGTATTGGGTACGATGCCCTCGCTTTGTAAATCGGTAAAAGAGAGTCTAAAGTTTCCTTTATCGTTTCCACCGGTTAGCGCAATGTTGTTACTAATGGTATGTCCGGTTTCAAAAAAACTTTTAATGTTTCCGGGTCTCGATAAAAACGGAGTGGCAATAATTTCATCGGCAAAAGTACCGTCTGCATTTCTTGGTCGTACATGAACATCACCCGCACGCAAACCGCTGGTTGTTGGGCTGTCATGCTGTGCAATCAATTGACCGTTTAAAGCAGGACCCCAACTTTCGTCAACATGATCGTTTACGCCTCCCGTAATGGAACGATTTTGACCACCATCGGCAAAAGCGAACTGACCGTTTGATCCTTGACCGTATTCGTATTGATATTCTGGAAATGTTAGAATAGACTCAAATGTGGTGTTGTTGGTGTAGGAAACACCTATGCCCTTGTTGTTCTTTCCTGATTTTGTAGTTATCAATATAACCCCATTAGCACCTCTTGAGCCATAAAGGGCGGTGGCACTTGGTCCTTTTAGAACGCTCATGGTCTCTATATCGTCCGGGTTAATGTCTTGGGCACCGTTTCCGTAGTCTACTTCCATGTTACCTTCGCTAGACCGGCTACTTACACTGTTGTTGATGGGAATACCATCAACTACGAAAAGCGGTGAATTCGCGTTTGGACTTGGGTTTAATGAACTTTCCCCACGAATAATGATTTGTGAGGATGAACCTACTCCAGAATTACCACCGGTTACCTGTACACCAGCTAGTTTGCCTGCTAAGGAGTTAACAACGTTGGTTTCTTTTGCTTTGGAAATGTCTTCTCCCGAGACTTTTTGAACAGCATACGCTAATTTTTTAGCTTCCCTTTTAATACCCAAAGCAGTTACTACAACCTCACCTAGTTGTTCTGAGTTGGGTTGTAAAACGATGGTTGCTGTTGTTTTTCCCGTTGTGTTGAATTCGGAGGGTATATACCCCAAATAGGATACTACCAGAATTTCATTTCCTTGTGGTAATTCTATGCTAAAATTACCGTCAAAATCTGTGGCTACCCCGGTTGCACTTCCTTTAATAACTAAAGAAGCACCGGGTAATGGCACTTGGTTTTCATCTAGTACCGTTCCCGTAAAAGTGGTCTGCGCACGGGCGGCCATACTGACCATTAAAGTGAATAAGGCTAAAAGAACTGTTCTTTTCATTTTTTCGTATTTGTAAACTTTGGTTAATTATTACGCAACAAATATCCGTTGAACAGGTTAAGTGAAATGTTATTAAATATTAAGTTATTGCAAGGTTTAAAGGGGGTTTGTTATAAAAATGTTACCTTAACGTTATTTACAAATACTCAAATATAGATTTTGTAATTATGACCGTTTAATTAGATTTTTGTTGATTAAATGTCCCATGTATTTTGTAGGTTTAAATGTTATAAAATGTAATTGGTACTAAGTGTATACATTAAGTTATAGATATGGAAGACTACCTTATTGGTATAGGAAAACGAATTAAGGAAATAAGAAAAGAAGGAAACAAGACCATTAGCGATATTGCACAACGGGCAGAAGTTACTGGAGGCCTGATTTCCCGAATAGAGAATGGCCGGACCATACCTTCGCTACCTGTACTCTTAAAAATTATTAATGCATTGGAAGTTGAGGTAACCGACTTTTTTAATGGTATGGCCAAAATAAATGGGGCCAAATTTATCGTATCAAGAAAGGAGGATAATGCCAGCATTGAAAAAGAAGATAATGCCGTTGGTTTTAATTACACCTATATTTTTGGAAAGCAAATTTCTTCGTTAGGTTTTGAAACCATATTGCTGGAAGTACTCCCAAATTCTGAACGTGAGAAAGTAACGACCGATGCTTACGAGTTTAAATATATGCTAAGTGGGGAGTGTTATTATATAATTGATGATGAAGAAGTGCTGTTAAAAGAAGGCGATTCTATTTTCTTTGACGGTCGCATTCCGCATGTGCCCGTTAACAGGAGTGATAGACCAACCAAGATGTTGGTTATGTATTTCTTTATATAAAACGCTAGCATAGCTTAAAAACAAAACGATCCGTTACCAGGTTGGGAACGGATCGTTTATTGTAGCCCTATACCGCTACAGTAGCAACTCAGCCTTTAATATAATTGGTGAGTTCTATAAGAGAATTCAATACATAAGTAGGCTCAGCGGATTTCAGTTGTTCTTCTGTGTGGGCTCCGGTGGTTACTCCAATGGTAACACCACACAAGGCATTCTTTCCTTCTTCAATGTCAATTATTGAATCGCCGGCTTTTAATACTTTATTGGCGTCACTTACTTCTAAAACCTGCATGGCTTTTATAATCATAGCCGGATGGGGGCGTCCTTCCAATACATCGTCTGCAGTTACCAAGGTATCATATTGGTTGCCTTTGGTCCAGTTCATTTTTTGAAGTAAAAGTTCTGCAATGGCCCTATTGTAACCCGTGTTCAGAGCTATTTTAATGTGTTGTGATTTTAGTTTTGTTAAAGCTTCCTCCACACCATCGAATGATATTACCTTCAAATCATGATAGGCCTCATCTAGCAGTTGTTTAAAATCTTCGAAAATAGGTTCGGATGGTTCCGAGATTGAATTGCTATCGGCTTTTAATATATCTTTTATGGCTTGGTGTTTTTCTTTTCCGGCACCATGTTCAAGAACAAATTCTAAAGTGAAATCGTATCCCTTTTTATTTATAGCTTTTTGAACGGTTTTATAAACTACGTTGTTTTCATTTACGACCGTACCGGCCATATCAAATACTGCTAATTCTATGTTATGCATCTTATATGTTAAATATTGTGTTGATATTTTCTTTGGCAAAACCAGCGCTACCCGTCATGCCTTTACCGCCTATACCCGTTACTATGTGAATATTTTGGTCTATGGTATGTTGATAGATATCTGAATTTTTACATTGTGAGTAAAGCCCATACCATCTGTTTTGTATTTGATAGGTGGGTAGGTCTATTATTTTCTTTGCTTCTTGAAGGATGAAGTTGTCAATATCCATGTTCAAATCCATTCCCAATTCTTCTATACGTGACGCAGGGGCATACTCGTGCGAATCACCAATGATTACAGAGCCATCTGCAGCTTGTTTAAAAAGAATATGAATGCCCCATTTCTTTTGGAAAGACTCTTTATTTTCTTTAGCCTTTATGGCATTGTATGAAGGGCATTCCGAAAAAGCCTCATAACGGCGTATGGAAAGTCCGGTCAGCACTGAGCTTTGTAATTTATAATTGGGCTGGTGCTTGGTTTGCATCATCTGTAGTTTTGATACGATAAGGTCACTTTCGGCAAACAGTCGTGGGTAAAGTGTTTTAAAGTCGCTACCGTTGCAGATAATGACTTTAGCCGCGGATAAGCTTAGGTTGTCCGTTGTATGAACTTGCATCCAATTGGTTAGACTGTTGCACTCCACAACCGTTTTGTTGTAAAAAAGGTCTAGTCCTTGAGTTTTTAAATAGTCATGAAGTTTATTCACCATCAACCGTGGCTCAACCATTACTTCATCCGGAAAGAATAGTCCCATTTTCACATAATCCTTACGAAGACCGGGGTACTTTTCCAGGCATTCTTCCTTGGTCAATAATTTGGATTTATAGGAATTAGTTAAGTTTATAGCATTAAGTTCTACCAAAAGCTGAACCTCTTCATCATTAGATGCTATATAAATGCTTCCCTCTTGACGAACCGATATATCAAATTTAGATTGGATTTTTTTATAGATGCGTAAACTTTCTCGTCCGTAAATTTGCCATTTGGAATCCATTCCTGAAGGTACTACCTGTCCAAAATTCCGAACCGTTGCTCCTTGAGGTTTTCCATCTTTTTCGAGCAAGGCTACCCTTAGGCCCTTTTTAATGGCGTGGTAGGCATGAAATGTGCCCAGTGCACCACCACCAACTACGATAAGGTCATATTTATTTTCCATGGTCATACAATCTGTAATTCACATTTTAAAGTCTGTTGTTCCCTTCTATATTTTTTTTTGAAATAGACTAATGAACTCGAGGCTACGACAAAGCCTATAAGAGCTATGGCATAGGTTCCGTAGCTAAAGAACTGTAGCCATGAGACGGAGCGTTGCCCAAAATTCTTGTAGAGTAGAATGGCCATGCTTCCTAGATACCCGAAGGCATCGGCTATATAGATGAGGTAGCCTGCATTTCCCTCAATTTTAAAGGTGGCTATCATCCTATCAAAAAAGATGCAATTAAAGGGTACGTAGCAGATATATAATCCTAAGCCAATTAAAATCATCCAGAGTACAGGGCCTATAAGCTGGTTTTGAAATAGAAAGGTGCTTATGCCAATTAATAGGGCGCCAAAAATAAGTAGATAGTGATAGGTCATAAAGGCGCGATAGTTATTCTTAACGAACGCAAAAAGACCAATTGAAAACAGAACTATAATCGCTACCGGAAGTTCCGAAAGGGTGTAGATAGAAGCATTATCTTCAAAACCTACAGCATCCCAAATCTCACGGGAAAAATTGTCCCTAAAATCACGTATTGCCGTAAGGCTGATATAAAAAAAGACAAGAATAATGATAGGGAAGGAGAAATTGGACAACACCGTTTTACGGTCTTCACGGCTCATAGGCCTGCGTTCTTTTCGTAGTACTTTGTCTTCTTCGGTGGGTCTTGGAATCCGGTCAAGTAAAATAGAGAACCCCAAAAAGGGAACTAGAAATACGGCACCGGTCAAGGCAGGCATCCAAATTTCGGAAACACCTGTGGCTTTAATCAAAAGTAAACCCACCGATTTTACGGCACCACTTGAAACTATAAAACTAGAACAGAGGGTAACACCCAATATTTCAGTAAATTTTCTCCCTTCTAAATATGAAAATACTATTCCCCAAATCATTCCCAGCGAGAGGCCGTTGAAGAACATGAAGATAACATTGTATGGAGGAGGAATAAGTCCAAAAAGAATCAAACTTAACTCCGCTAGGGAAATCATGACCAGAAGATACGGCAGTCTATTCTTGGCCTTGAGTTCGGAAATAAGCTTAATACCAATGAATTTAGAAAGCATATACCCTAAGACTTGGGTGATTATGAGGATAATTTTATAATCTATTCCCATAAAGGACAGTTGCTCATAGGTGGCAACTGTAAACGGTTTGCGAAAAGCATACATGCAGAAGTAGGTGCCAAATGATGCAAATGCCCCGTAGGCCAGAAATCTAATATCTTTGTGTTGAATTTTGAATGTCATCAAAAGTTTACAAATAGTAAATACTGAAACACAAAAATCAATATTAATTCACTATTTGTAACTTTTTGAGCGTTAAGAAAAGCTTATGCAGTAATTATTTAATTGTGAAGAGAGAGTAGGTAATAGGTTTGTTTTTGGACCTTAAGTAAGAGTGTTTAATGTTCCGCTCTGTTGAAATTGATAGATACAGAACCATTAACCAATCTATTTTCATTATCGATACCGCTAAAAACCCCATCATGGTTTTCACTATCCTCTTTTAAGAAGTAGGTTTTAAAATACACATCTACATGGTCAAAAGCGATAATTCCGGCAAAATCGAAACTAAAACGAACCACAGATCCCTTGTTCATTAAGTCCAAATTGTCTTTTTCAAAATAAACGTTCTCTGTCTGGACCATCATTTTATAATTGGTCGGTAAGATTTTGAAATCTAATTTTTCTTTAAATCCATCGGGAAATTTGAAAGTTAAGGTATAGGAGCCGGCCAAACTCTCATAGATAGAAGCATACGGGCTGGCTTCCGAGATTTCTAGAAAGTGTTTGGGGACAATGCTTTTGTTTACAATACGCTTGTTTCTGACTTCCATGGCAATGTAAGGGGGGATGGTCGGGTTTTTAGACCGCTCTTCCATGTCTTCCTTAGAATCACATCGTTCAAGAATGGATTGTCCTGCCACCGTATTTGTGTAAATATCAAAAGTGCAGTAGGTACCTATCAGGTATCTTACATTAGAGGGGTCACTGTGTCCTATATAATAGATTTCGCTGGCTCCTTCTACCAGCTTGCCGTCTAGCAGTGTTTTAGAATTTATATGTACAGTATCTTCTCTACGAACGATGTTACCAAAATTGTAGTGTTCTTTGTGGGTGCCATCTTCTTGGGGATATACATAGGTGTGCTTAATTTTTTTCCAGTTATTGGATATGATGGTTTCTCCTCTTAGAATAACATCATCTTCTCCAAAGTAGTAGTTTAAATAATAAAAGGTCTTGTTGGCGCTTTCATCATACAGTAGGGCAAGCTGTTTTTTTTCTTTTAGACCTTCTAGTCTATTTTCATCTAGAAAAACATCAACTGATTCGTAACCTAAGTATAAAAGTAGAACGGATTTGTAATATTGGTTAAGTTTTATGATCGGTTTTCCCTTTCTAAAGTCCCTAACTTTGTCATAAAGATACTTTCCGTTGATAAAATCACTGCCAATATGCTCTAGGTCTTCTTTTAGGTTTGGCTTCTCAGGATCATAATTTCCATACCCATAAAACTGCATAGATTTCGGTATCTCTTTTATACCATGCTTTTTTTTGAAGGTTTCCATTAATTCTTCCAACAAAATTTCAAAATACGCAGTTGTGAGGGGTAAGCCAAAAACTTCCTGTTTTTTCATAAATTACTAATTATTCTTTAAAATTATTAAATAATCTTTTAGTAATCGTAAATAATTGGTGAGAATATCTGTGCGCTACTTTTATCAAACTAATTCAAAGCATATATAAGCCAGTCACTTATGAAAAAACTACTATTTATTTTAATGATGATGCCAATCGTAATTTTGGCTCAAGAAAAGACGGTAAGAGGTCTTATAAGTTTTAACGGAGAACCTTTGCCCGGAGTAAATATCATTGAGAAAGGAACCTCAAACGGGGTAACTACGGATTTCAACGGGAATTATGAAATAGCCGTTAATTCACAAGCTACCTTGGTGTATTCTTATTTAGGGTTCAAGACCCAAGAACTTCAGGTAGGGGAAAGTGGTACAATGAATATTGTACTTGAAGAGGATGCCCAACAACTTGAAGGGGTTGAGGTGCAAGGGTTTGCTGGAGTGGTCGGTAGGGCCAGAAAGCGAACCGAATCCGTGCAGTCCATACCTGAGTCCGTTACCGCCTTGAACAGTGAAGGCATAGAAAAAAATGGGATCAACAATGTGACGAATTTCGCAAAATTGGTGCCCAACCTTAAACTGAACAGCTCTCAAGCGGCCGGAATTAACTTTTTAACGATTAGGGGGATTCCCCAAATACGAAATGCAGATGCACCCGTTGCCTTTGTTATTGACGGGGTTACCATTCCTGATCCGAGTTTGCTCAATCAAGAATTGTTCGACTTGGCCCTGATTGAAGTAGTCAAAGGGCCACAAGGGGCTCTTTATGGAAAGAATGCGATTGGCGGGGCCATCAATATTTACTCTAAAGAGCCGGTAAACACGACGAAAAACAATTTGACCCTAGGGTATGGTAACGCTAATGCCTTATTGACCCAATTCGTTTCTTCCGGCGCCATTAAGAAAGATAAAGTCTTCTATCGTCTTTCGACCCAGTTTAAGAATTTTGACGGTTTATTGACTAATGAATTCAATGATGAAAAGGTTGACTTCTCTAGGGAATTCAATGCCCGAGGGCAAATCATCGCTAGAATAACCGATAATTTCAAGGCCAGTGCTACCCTTCAATTTATAGACGTAAGCGGTGGTGCGGCCTACTATTCCGTTAACCCAACGGGAAACTTATTTGTTGATGGATTTCCCGGAGGTGCTCTTTCGCCTGACCCTGAAGACGGCAATAATGTTATAAACCATGATGAACCAGGTAAATCGGATATTAGGAATGCTTTTGGAAATGTAAGCTTGGAGTATACTCCTGGTAAGGTTAAAATTCAAAGTATTACTTCATACAATTATGTAGATCGATCTTTGAGCGGTGATCTTGATTTTATACCTTTTGATGATTTTACCCAAGGCGAAACGGCCGAAACAAAAACGTTCAACCAAGAACTACGGTTGAATAATGTAGCTTCCGAAGGAAAAATAAATTGGAGTGCAGGCGGATTTTATCAAGATATTGAAAAGCCCTTTTTTCAAGATGGATATAATAGGGATTTTGATTTAAACCAGCTTTTTTATGGTATTGCCGCAGATGTTATCAATACAACCACAACCTATGCTTTATTCGGCTTTATCGATTATAAGATAACGGATAAGCTTACGGCTTCCGCAGGTTTCCGTTACGATAACGATACCTTCAAACAAGAAGACCATTTGTCGGGTGACACTTTTGAACGTTCAAATGATATTGTACAACCCAAAGCCTCTTTGTCTTACCAAGCTACCGAAAATGCCCTGATCTATGCTAATTATGGTAGAGGCTATAGAACAGGTGGTTTTAACCCTGCAGTGACCGACCGTTTTAACAGGGATTTTGAGGATGAACTTACCGATAACTATGAGCTTGGTTTTAAAACATCAATGTGGAACAACCGCTTTATTTTAAACGGGTCGGCCTTTTACACTAATTTTTCGAATCAGCAGCAATACATATTCGATCTAGATACATTTTATCCGGGTAACTACAACTATGATAAAAGTAAGATCATAGGTTTTGAATTGGATGCTAAGCTAAGATTAACTAAATATTTGGATCTATTGGCCAATTATGGATTTGTAGATTCTGAGATTACTGAAGGTGGGACTACTGGTGGCGTTAATGGAACGGCCACGGATTTAAGCGCCTTCAACGGAAAGAAAACGCCATTTGTTCCTCAAAACAACTTTAATATAGGCTTGGAGTCTAGTTTTGCGCTTACCGAGAAGGTAAACTTTGACGGTAACATCAACCTGAACAGTACGGGTAAAACCTATTGGGACGAAAGTAATTCCGATGCCTTTACTACTAGCGCTTATCAGCTTTTGGATGCCCGGGCGTCCGTTTCTTTTGATAATGTAAAATTCACTATCTGGGGGAATAATATTCTGGACAAACAATACTATACCGAATATGTGCCAGGTTCTTTGTTCGGAGGTTTCGATGACTTCGGATGGAGAGGAAGGCCAGCTACTTACGGAGCTTCGGTTTCTATCAATTTCTAATAATTTTTTTCAATAAAAAGGGAGTGTGATTTTGGTTTCCCCACCACTCCCTTTTTTAAAAATAAGAATACCTATGAGTACCAATTACAATCTAGAACGCAGCTTGGTGGCCAAGGTCATCATGCAAGACATGTTTAAAGTAAAAGCTGGCGAATCGGTTGCCATAACGGCCGATTCAGGTAATGATCCAGAACTTATGAATGCCTTTGCTGCCGCTGTTTATGCGGTGGGGGGAAAGCCTTTGTTAATATGGACACCCAAAGCGGGGAAAGATGGGCAGGCCGGTATAAAAGATTGGCCAGAAGAGGCTTTAACGGCTGCTTTGAGCAATGTAGATGTTTGGTTAGAGTGCAATTCTACCATTCTTTTGTATTCGGATATATGGGAGAATGCCTTTAAGAATAACAAAAAATTACGTTATTTGATTATTGCCGACTCTAGTGTGCAATCGCTTTTAAGAACTTTTACTGGATACAATGTACCAGACTTGAGCAAGATGCTGAACAAAGTGCGAGATATGGTTCTTGATTGTAAAACCATTCGCATTACAAGTGATAATGGTACGGATGTATCTTACGATATTAACCTAGATTATTCTTTTGATATTGACGATGGCGATTTTTCCATGCCTAAATTTGGTACGGCCCCTGGTTATGTGAACATTGTTCCTAAAGTAGGAAGCATGAACGGCACCATTGTTTTTGACCTCTTGATGAATGCCAATGTTTATGGAACCGACAATAAGCTGGAGTTTATTATGAAAGACGGTGCAATTTCAGATGTAAAGGGCACGGCAAAAGAGGCTGAGAATTTCAAGGAATATTTAGCTTCGTTCAATGATCCGAATATGTACAAAATATCACACAATATGATAGGGCTTAACCCAAGTATTAGAAAAATGAGGGGAGAGATTGTTGAGGATGAACGTGTGTGGGGCGGAGTAGATTTTGGTTTTGGACATACCAGCCCTATGGATATGCCACCGTTAGGCCAAGTTGCCAAATCTCATTTTGATGGTATCGTTGGTAAAGTAAGTATTTATCTAGATGATATACAGATTGTAGAAAATGGTATTTACACACACCCAGCGCTCAAACCACTGGCCGTAAAATTAATAGGGGATTATTAATGTTGAAAGAGGAAGCACAGATTGCCGATGATTATTCAAGAACGAAAGTTCCTGAAGATAAAACAGTCAACGGCATTCGCATTGCTTCTATTATCATAGGTATTGGGGTAACTCTGCCCGTTTTCTTTGTTGGTTCGGAAGTTACTCAGGCCTTAGGTTTGGAAAAGGCAATTTGGGTCTTTATGGGTGTTTGCATTGTGCTTAGCCTCTTGTGTTCTGTAACGGCAATTATTGGCAGTAGGACTAGGTTATCTACCTATATGCTTCTTCATTTTTCTTTTGGAAAAAAAGGGGCATTGCTCATAAATTTATTGGTGGCCATCACCCTTTTGGGATGGTATGCGGTCACGGTTGAAATTTTTGGACAAGCATTGACAGATGCTTTTTCGCAACTTTTGAACATCTCCTTTCCGGTGCCTGTTGGAATACTATTAGGAAGTGTGTTAATGACACTCACCTCTATTTATGGTTTCCGTATAATTGAGCGATTTTCGTCTATTGCAGTGCCTTTAATGCTCTTATTTGTTGTGTATGTACTGTATGCAACTACTACCCAAAATAGTATGTTTACCCTTTTTAAAATTGCAGGGAACGGTTCTATGACAACTACGCAAGCCATTTCAGCAGTTGTTGGTATGGTAATTTTAACGCCCGTATTAATGCCTGATTACTCCCGTTTTGCTAAAACGGATAAAGACAGCTTGATTTCAATTTTAGGATTGACCATTGGTTTTCCTCTAGTATTGTTGGCCGGTGGAATACCGAGCCTTATTACGGGCGAAATAGACATTATGAAAATTATGATTGGTTTAAGCCTGACTATTCCCGCATTGTTTATTCTCATATTTTCAACATGGACTACGAATACGGCTAATCTATATTCAACACAGCTAACTTTGTCAACTGTCTTTACAAAAACAAAAGAGGCTAAATTGGGTCTTTTGGCCAGTATTGTGGGAACTCTTTTGGCCCTTTTTGGGGTGGCTGTTCATTTTATCGATTTTCTAAATGTTTCAAGCATATTCATTCCGCCCGTATCTGCAATTTTTATTGCCGATTTTTTCTTTGTGAAAAAACAGCACTATGAGGTAGAGCGTTTTAGTGAACTACCTGTATTTGGTGCCTCTGCATTAATTAGCTGGGTTGCTGCTTGCATTGTGGCGTATTTAGGGGCTTTTGATTATATAACGTTTACATCAATTTCGTTTTTCGATTCATTTATTGTTGCATTTGCATCATACCTAATATTTAAAAAAACACTTAACTAAATGTTGATTACAGATTTAGAACCCAAAACCATTTGGCAGCACTTTGAGGCCATAAACGCCATACCTAGGGCATCGACTAAAGAAGAGGTAATCATTAATTTTATGATGGCATTCGGGAAGTCGCTAAACCTAGAAACGTCAGTGGATGCAATCGGGAACGTTATTATAAAAAAACCGGGAACCAAAGGCAAAGAAGATTGTAGAACTATTGTGTTGCAAGGACATTTGGATATGGTACATCAAAAAGAGGCCACTTCAAATTTTGACTTTGAGACCCAAGGCATAGAAATGTTCGTTGATGGAGATTGGGTAAAGGCTAAAGAAACCACATTAGGCGCTGATAATGGTATTGGTGTAGCGGCAATTATGGCTGTACTAACATCCAACGATATAGAACATCCGCCTATAGAAGCCTTGTTTACCATTGATGAAGAAATGGGGATGACCGGTGCAATGGCACTAACAAAAGAACAGTTACAAGGTTCTATTTTGTTGAATTTAGATTCCGAAGAGGACGATGAAATTACCATTGGCTGCGCAGGTGGGGTAGATGTTGCTATTGATGGCCCGTTTGATATAAAACTGCTTGATGCCAAGGAATATAGTCTTAAAGAAATTAAGGTAAGCGGTTTAACCGGAGGTCATTCAGGAATGGATATTCATCTGAACAGAGCCAATGCCATATTGGTACTGACCGAATGTTTGGAGTATTTGATTTCACAAACCGACTGTAGGTTGCACAGTGTAGACGTTGGTACTTTGACCAATGTAATACCAAGGAACGGTTCTGCCATTATTGCAATTAGAGAAGACAAATATGAACTATTTGCCCAAGCATTGAAGGATATTGAACAGGTGCTTAAACAAAAATATTTGAATACCGACCCCGACTTGAGCATTGAAGTTTTTTCATCAGAAAACACCATGGGTGTTCTGGATGTCAAAACTCAAAAAAAAATGATAGAGGCCGTATTGACTATGCCCAACGGGGTATACGCTATGACGGAAGGTATAGAAGGTTTAGTGCAGACGTCTAACAATATAGCTATATTTAATGTGGGTCAAGGCAGCTACCATATAGGTTGCCATACCAGAAGTGCTAAAAATGCGGAACGTGATGAACTTGTAAGTAAGATAAGAGACTGTTTCCCTTTTGCCAAAGTCTCTGAAAACGGTCCTTATCCTGGGTGGGAACCAAGACCGGACAGCGAGTTGTTGGCATTGGCCACACGTTGTTACAAGGAGCTGAATGGAGAGTTGCCCGCTATAAAATCGATACATGCCGGTTTAGAGTGTGGAATATTATCGGGAACCTTCCCCAATATGCAAATGATTTCTTTTGGCCCGAATATCTTAGGAGCACATTCTCCAGAAGAACGGTTACAGATTAGCTCTACCCAAAAATTTTGGAAGTTGCTGACCAAATTACTTAAAGAATTGAAGTAAAATACGGAAGATGGCAGAGAGCAATCAATATACCAGTACAAAAGTAGAGCCCAAAGATTTTACCTCTGGGTGGCTCATAGCCTTGCTTATAGCAGGTACAGGTCTTACGCTCCCAATACTTTATCTAGGCTCTGAAGTTGCGTTGGGTATAGGACTTAAGGATGCATTATGGGCCTTTGGTATAAGTACTACGGTATTAACGGTAATGTGCTTGGCAACCACCAGAATAGGTAACCGTTCTCGTCTTTCTACCTATATGATACTCCATTTTAGTTTTGGTAAGCAAGGGGCCAAAATCATGAATACTATTTTTGGTATCACCCTTTTGGGTTGGTTTTCTGTAGCCTTGGAGTTATTGGCCGTAGCCGTTGCGGACACTGCCTTCGCTACGTTTTCTGTAGTGTTGCCACAGTGGATTATAATCTTGGTAATGGGAGCGTTGATTACCGCAACAACTTTTCGTGGGATACGAAGCTTGGAGCGATTGGCAAATATGGCCGTGCCGGTATTGATGTTATTTTTAATCTATGTTATTTATATTTCTTTTGACCAGGGCATGTCTTTTCAAGAGGTGTTGGATTTTGTGCCGGAAAACCCGAGTATGACCTTATTTGAAGCTACTTCCATACTGGTAGGTTCCTCTATTCTTTTCCCCGTTTTGATGGCGGATTTCTCCCGTTTTATATATAATGACAAACAGAGTATGATCGCGGTGCTGGGCATAACGATCGGTTTCCCCATAGCCTTGATTTTAAGTGCTATCCCATCTATACAAACAGGTGAAGTGGATATTATAAAAGTTATGCAGGAATTTGGACTTGTATTGCCGGCATTCGCTTTGTTATTGGTTTCTACATGGGTAGGCAACGCCTGTAACCTCTATTCTACGGCGCTCACTTTTTCTACGGTAAAGACTGGTTGGTCCTTTCAAAAAATGACCTTGATATCAAGTGTTTTTGGTATTCTCTTTGCGCTGCTCGGTTTTTCAAATTATCTATTCGATTTTTTAAGTTTTCTGGGTGTTCTGGCGCCTTCTATTTCCTCAATCTATATCATCCATTTTTATTGGGTTAAAAAACAACATTATATGTTGAGCGAAATTGCAGAATGGGAGCCAAAGGCCTTGATCAGTTGGGTTATTAGCTCGGGAGTAACCGTATTTACCTATTTAGAAATTTTTCAACTGACCCATGCTTATTTTATTGATTCGTTTCTACTGGGAGGGTTGATTTATACCCTTTTGCAGTGGAAGGAATTAAGGAAGGGTGAAATTTAAGCGGCTAAAAGCATGAAAAACTAATGAATGGGATTCGGTTTTCAATGAATTAGGGGATTCCGTTAAATTTCTTAATGAAATGTTAATTTTGATATTCATGATTTCAACACCCTTTTAATATTTCATTTTGAATTACGGTTTACATTATTTATTTATTCTCCGCTATTGGTTGTTTATTTTGAATTATTCTTACCATAGGCGCTCTATTGGTAAAAATAACTCCGGTATTTTCCTTTAGCTCAAGAAAAAATGCATTTACTTTATTGAAGATAAATATACCTACTTCTGTTACGGATTAAATTACGTGGTAAATCTAAAGCGGCCTTGCGCCTGTTCTTTGGTTTTATTTCTACCCCCATTTTTTCAACTTGAAAAATTAGGCCTATGAAAAAATCGTTGTTGATCATTCCGTTTTCAGTTCTTATACATTTGTGTATTGTTAATGGGGTACTTTACTTCATGACCCCCCTTACATATTTGGAAGGAACCAATGTATTATATTATAATTTGGCTTGGCTCATAGCGGCCTTCAGTCTTAATTACTACCCTACGGAAAGGCGTGAGAGGTTTGAAACCAATTTGGGTAAATATTTTAGATTGCTCGGTATTTTCGGGCTCGCCTATTTTGCGCTTTACGGCTTTAAATCTAATGGAATTTATGCTTTTGAATACCGTGCTACGGTTTATTTGGTCATTTGTTTGTTCATAACCGTTTATAGGTCTTTCTTCTATTGGGTTAGGACTAAGTACAGGTTGTACGGCGGAAACTTTAGAAACGTAGTTGTGGTAGGCCGTGATAAAAACCTTAAGAAAATCAGGAAGGTTTTTGATCAACCGGAATTGGGTTATAGGTACAAAGGTTTTTTTGACGACCGTCCTTCTGTGAGTCCCACGTATTTGGGAAAAATGAACGACTGTTTTAAATATGTTTTGGAAAATGACGTGGACTACATCTATTGTGTTACCTCAAACCTTTCTAAAAAGGAGCTGGAATACCTTATTACCTTTGCCGATAACAACTTGAAAAAGCTGAAGATCATACCGGACAACAAGGAAATTTTTACGCGTTCCATGTCCATTGAACTATATGATAATATACCCGTTCTGGCTATGCGTAAATCTCCGTTGGAATTGGAATATGCTCCGATAATCAAAAGAACTTTTGATCTGTTGTTTTCTTCCTTTGTGATTCTTACAGTATTGTCATGGCTTACGCCTATCCTATTTATTCTTATGAAGTTAGAGTCAAAAGGGCCATTGTTTTTTAAACAAAAAAGACATGGGGTAAATAGAAAAGCATTCTGGTGTTATAAATTCAGGTCAATGACCCAGAATGCGGAATCCGATACCTTAATGGCCACTAAAAATGATATGAGGGTTACCCGTATAGGTAAAATATTGCGTAAGACCAGTATAGATGAGTTACCACAGTTCATAAATGTTTTTCTAGGGGATATGAGTGTAGTAGGGCCCAGACCACATATGGAGTCCCATACGGAAATGTACGAAACCTCAATTGACAAATATCTGGTAAGGCACTTCGTAAAACCTGGGATTACCGGTTTGGCACAAATTAAAGGGTGCCGTGGAGAAATTATAAAAAAGGCGGATATCATTAACCGAATTCGATTTGATATTTTTTATACAGAAAGCTGGTCTTTGGGATTAGACCTAAGTATCATTTATTCAACTGTAGTAAATGCCGTAAGGGGTGAAGACAAGGCGTACTAGCCAATTTTCAGTCTGTAAAAAGTGAAAAATATACCGTTCTAGAAACAAGCGTCATTTTTAAAAGATGCTTGTTTTTTTATGCCTTCATATAACATTATACCCTTGCCAACATCATCAACCCTTAGTAATGCAGTTATAATTCTATTGGTTACAACAATAACACGGTCCATAATTACGTTCAGTTTAACTACAAGGTAAGTTATCCCCTACAAATAGAATTCTTTACCTTACATTTTGTAATACGTAGGACTTTATGTTAAAACCAAAGAGACCTCTAAACGAAGAGGACCGAATTAAAGCACTTGAAAGTTTCGAGATTCTAAATACCTTGGAGGAAGAAGAATATGATGCCATTACTCGTATAGCGGCAGAAATATGCAATACTCCAATGGCACTTGTGTCTTTGGTAGATTCAGATAGGCAGTGGTTTAAATCCCTCTATGGTATAGACGCTACGGAAACCCCTCGTGACCTAGCTTTCTGCGCGCACGCCATAAATACTCCTGAGGAATTGTTCATTGTAAAAGACTCCAGCAAGGATGAACGTTTTGCTGATAATCCGCTGGTAACAGGAGGGCCACAAGTGCAATTTTATGCAGGTGCACCGTTGAACACAAAAGACGGGTTTTCAATAGGAACTTTATGTGTAATAGACACTACGCCCAGAAATAACTTTACGCTTAAACAACAGGCCTGTCTAAGGTCATTGGCCAATCAAGTAATGGCCCAGTTGGAGCTTAGGCGTCAAAACAGCCTTCAGCAAATTATAAATGAAGAGCTTTCGGTTAAAAACAATCAGCTTAAGCACTTTACATATCGCTTGGCACATGATATGAAAACCCCGTTGCAAGGTATTGGGTCTTTGGTAAGTTTTATTAAAATGGATTATCTACATCTGTTAAAGGATACGGAAGTTCCGGAATGGCTAGATACCATTGAGGATAGGGTTAGTTATATGGAAGCGTTAATTAATGGTATTATGAACTATACCAATATAATGAACAGTGAGGTTGAATATAATGAGTTTCATATTGCAACTGAGCTTAACCATATTTCACAGGAGTTGGGCAAGACATCTCATATTAGTCTGACTCCTATAGGTTGTGACTGTACCATTGTTCACTCCTTAAAAAGCTTCGTTCAAATTTTTTCCGAATTGATTTTAAACTCCATAAAATTTTCCCGCCAAGAGTTAACAGAAATCAAAATATCTTTTGCGGAGGATGAAAACAGTTATTCATTTACTTATGAGGATAACGGCCCCGGTATTCCAGAGAAATATTGGGAAAAAGTCTTTGTCATGTTTGAAACCTTGCGGAAAGAAAACCCTACGGATACGGGAATAGGTTTGGCTACTATTAAAGCTATTATTGAGAAATTGGGAGGTACTATACTATTAAGCAATAGACCTGAAAATTGTTCGGGAACTTATTTTCAATTTACTCTTTTGAAGTAAATACAGTTGAATTTAAGGCCGATTGAGGTGTTATCACCATTTATAAGGTTAAAAGGGATTGCGACTTCAATATTATAAAGTGATTTGGCCATATATAAAAACCCTGACTAGGGGTTTTAATAAGCCTAGTCAGGGTTAATTCAATAGTTATACTAATGGTCGTGCTCTGCGTCTTGGTCACCTTCTATAGAAAACCCATTAATCCGAATACTGTTTACGGGGGTTTCCAATTCAATGGTATGTACATGTTCTAAGCTTTCTATCTGCAGTACTTTTATTTGAACCCTGTTAGGGGCCAGTACGTAAATAAAATCATCGGAACTCACCAATACCGGGCTAAGGTCTTCATCTAAAGCGTTTGCGTTTGAAGCTTCGGTAGTAGTGGCAAGTTCTGGAATATTGGCTATTTCAACCGTACGGTTTATAAGTTCAGTTCCTGTTTCTGCATCAAAAACATGTATGGTATTATCGGCTGTATATAAAATATAATAATGGCCATCAAAGTTGAACATGTCTCCGGATACATCATCACCTGAATAAATATTTGCTAATTCTTTTGTCTCAGGGTCAATCATATAAACACCTAAATTACCTGCTCTAGCAAAGAAATGATCGGATTCGTCATGGCCTTTTATAGAAGCCAACCAGTTGCCAGAATCAGCATTAAGACCTTCTATGTTTTCAATTAAATCAATATTGCTCTCAGTATCCACTAGTATTATTCCATCGGTAGAACCAAAAACGCCATAATCACCATTTACAGCAACCCCATGGATTCCATCAACTTCAACACCGCCATTATCATCAATGACGTTTCCTTGCTCATCAATAAATTTCACCATTTGTGGAATACCACCTACTTCATCTGTGTTTTTGAAAGTGGAAGCAAACATGCCATTATCCAATTTAATGGCCGCCCCGTGGTGTGCTACCGTATTTTCAAGCATAAAAATTTCGGGTTGATAGGATGGGATTTCTAGTGATTCTTCGTCAACATATACAATTGACCCATCGCCATCATTAAAGATTACAATGTCTCCATCCGAACCGGTATAATGAGTTGGCAGCAGACTGCTGAATTCCGTACTGGCCCATTTAGCTTCATATTCATGGCCATGATCTTCATGGTTTGAGATTCCTGAATCAAAAAAGCGTACTTGTCCACCTTCGCGATTAATAGCTGCTAGATAACGCCCTGAATTAGTACTATAAAAGCTTTCGCCTTCTGCTAGTACAGCATCAACACTATAGGTGATTTCACCGGAATCGGCTTTCATTACGTCTATGGAATCATCCGTTAACAAGGACAATCGAACCCAGTCACTTTCCATATCCTTGAATTCCAGTTCTTCCGAATCGGTATCGGAAGGTTCTTCAATAATCGACTCTTCGTCAACAATGGTGTTGTCATCATTACTACAAGCGGTAAATAAACCGAATGCTACTGCAAAGGCAGAAATTTTCAAAATTGATTGTTTCATGTTTCTCATTTTTACTTAATTATTAAATTGATTTACTGATATATTTCCGTTTAAATCTTCTGCCCACACTACCAGTGTATTGCCCTGTAGTGTTGTAAAAAAGTCAGAATTGTTAGTGAATAGGTTTTGAAGGTCAATCTCTTGCGTGTCAGGCAGAGTGTTTCCTTCATTTGACCGGTACTGATGGGGCCAATTTGATTTGCCCCAAACCCACTCCTCTAGAATGGTACCTTCTTGACCAGGGTTTTCTGTATTAGGCTCTTCTATATAAATCCATAGAAAAGAAATATCGGATGAAGCATTATGGTCCGTATTTCGATAAATTCTACCCGCGATAATTTCATTTGGGATATTTAAATCTGTTAGTTCTACCTGTGGTGCGTACGTGGTATTGAGGTAAAGCGTAGTGTGATAGGTAGAATCGTCTAGATAGGAGGTTTCGTTTCCTTCTACATCGGTTGCTTGAATTGAAAAGTGATAAGGACCTCCCAAAATAAGCTCGTCTTCATCTATGTCCGGGTTACGGTCATCCACGAAAATACTGGCGGTATAATTAAAAAGATTAGGGTCTGTTATTTGCTCCGTCTCAATGACCTCGCTATGGCTGAATAATTTAAATTTCTTGTTTATACTAGAGACAGATTTTCCATGGGTATGACCATCAAATCCGCTGTGCGATTCTATTTTTATTTGTTGAATGCCCGTAGCATCCGTAATAGAAAAGGCCAGAGGGATTTCATTTACATTGGTGTCGGTTTTTAGAAAGTATTGCGGTTGAACACTTACATTACCCGCATAGGGCAAAATAGAGGGTGCTTCTAGGTCAATATCACTTTCTTTATCTTCCTTTAAACAAGAGGAAAATAGAAGTAGATATAAAAGGGACATTAGTGTAATTCTTTTCATTTGCTGCTCATTTTTATATTAATACTGGGATTTATTGTTCTATGTAATAATGTTTGTATTCATAGGCTTATGGGTACATGTATTGAAAAGATAAAATTGCGCCCTTGTTCCGGTAAATTGAGTAATCGGTAGCGGCTTATATGGTTGAAATAGGCCGTATTAAGTAAGTTGTTGGCACCTAGGTTGCACTTAACTTTTTGATTGACAATTTTTACATCAAAGGCAATTCCCATATCTAGAATAAAACTGTCTGGGGTTTCCCTTTCGTTTCTGTCCGTTCTGTTCTGTTGGAAATTGTAGCGACCGGAAAGAAAAAAAGATGCGTTTTTAATGCGTTTGAATTCCGTAAAATTGTATTCCAACTTTCCTATGACTGCGGGTTGTGGGGTTAAGGGTAGACCTAAATTGGTGTTCAGGTTGAGGTTCTGAACATAATCCAAGCCTAAATTGGCATGTAACCTAAAAGGAAATTCATAGCGTGCGGTAATTTCAAAACCGTTGAATATTGCATTATCCTGTTTGTACTCCCAAAGGGTTCCTCCAGAGGCCAGAGGTGAAAAATTTCCGGTTGGAGATAGGTAGATATAATTGGTGTAATACCCATAGAAAGCGGCTATTTCTAAAAATAGTGATTGAGATTGGTGTAAATAAGTTACATCTGCTTGATAGCCCCTTTCAATTCCTAAATCAGGGTCGCCCAATTCATGTCTAAAATTACCATGATGCACTCCGTTGCTAGATAGTTCTATAGCCGTAGGAAACCTAAAACTATTTCCCAGGTTTAGTTTTATATGGTTTTGGTTGTTCGCTTTAAAAGATAGACCAGCCGATGCGCTAAGGTTGTCAAAACTGCGTTCAAATTCAGGCGTTCTTTCTGTGAATTCTCCCGTTGGTAATAATGTTCCAAGGTCATATACAGGTTGTAAATGCTGTTCAATATCGTGCGAACCTATATCGTACCGAACACCAAAATTCGTCATCCAACTATTAGAAATATCTATTGATTGGTAATGGTACAAGCCCAGCTGAAAACTTTTAAAAACTGGGAGTAAGTATTCAAAACCGTCTTTGTTATTCCGCATATATTGCCATTGCGTACCGAACATGAGTTGATGATTGGGGTTCGGGTTTAGACCAAATCGTAGATTGGCGGTGTAGGTGTCTAAATAAAGACCAAGTGCGAGATTGGAGTCTACTTGCTCAGGCGATATACCATGAGCACCGGGAAACGATAATTCTTCTCTAATATTTCTCTGATAACCCAAGTCCAATTCCAAACTATGAGGTCCAAAATCCAGGGTTGTATTACTTGTAATGGCATGATGGCTATTTTCCTGTCTGGGTATATCTATATCTCTGAATTTACCATTATGTTGAAGGTTATAAGCCCTTGGCAACCCTATTGCCCCTGTGAAAATCCCTGCTTTTTGATTAAAGCTGGATAGGCGCAAACTGGAAACTAAATTTTTGGAACCGTAACCAATAGTACCGCTAAAGTGATGTTCTTTACCTGCTGTATTTTTGAGCCTGTTATTAAAAATAGGCAAGTTGAACCCTGCATAAGTAAACTCGTCCGAAGGAACCGTATAATCACCATAGTCTTGGTAGGTAGACCTAGCACTATAGAACCAATTGTTATATTTCCCTTTCCATTCAAGAGAATTTGAAATAGCACCATTATTGGTCTGATAGGATGAATTCAATTCAATCTGATTGCCATTTTTTGCTAAACGTGTGCCTTCTGTAATATTGATGACCCCACCCATACCATCTGAGCCGTAGAGAAGGGAAGCGGGGCCTTTTATAATTTCTACATTTTTGATGTCGAATGGGTCTATTTCCAGGCCGTGGTCCGCACCCCATTGTTGCCCTTCTTGTTTAATACCGTGATTATTCACCAAGATGCGGTTGAAACCCATTCCTCTTATGATGGGTTTTGCAATAGCAACCCCAACATTCATAGTATTTATACCCGGTACGGACGCTAATGCACCTGCAAAAGTTCCCGTATTGTTTTTGGAAATAAAGTCTTGGTCAATGGTTACGATGGACTGTGATTGATTAATGGCCCGTTGTAATATTTTAGATTGTACCACGGTTACCTCGTCCAAATTCGTAACGGAATCGGGCATAGTAATAGTCAAGGAAGATGGGTTGCTCAAATCACTTAACGCAATTTGTACTGGGGTATGGGATAAGTGTTTAACATTTAGAAATAGAATGGAATCGTTAGGCTGTATTTGTATTTCAAAATAGCCTTCCGAATCTGTTGTCGTATACTTTGTGTTAGGTGATGTTTTAACTGTTGCCCCTATGATAGGCAAACCTTTGACGTTCAAAACATGGCCATTTATTTCTTGTGATGACCCAATATAGCACGAGCTTAGCGTGGCGAATAAGGGCAATAGTAGCCGTTTAAAACTAATTTTAGTTTTATGCATGTATAGATGTAAATCAATTGAGATAGATAATATTCCCCTATAGACTTTTTGTAACTAGCAGTCAATCAATTTCTCCAGGAATGGTAGAGTTCAATTGAGTAAGTGCAGTTATAAAAAGAATAAAGGAGGAGTAAATAGAATCTGGGAGTGGCAGGACAAAAAGAAGTTTGCAATAATATTTTTATACGCCGTTTCTACCTAAAAATCATATAAATAGGTAGTTAGTTGTATAAAACAATTTGCAAAAAGGCATATTTATCCCAAGAAAAAGAAAGGTGGAGGTTTGTTGTAGAAGTATACCCAGAGTATATTTTTATGATATGGTGCTAGGTATGTACTTTCTGATTTCGACTCAAATATGCCAGAAAAATCAGCTTGAGAAATTTTTGATATTAAAACATCATGATATATAGGAGTATCTTGGTTAGAGGTAGAAATAAGAGTACACAGTTCACAGTGCTCAAGTTCCGAATCGGTTAGGGCATGAGAAGCCATGTGTAGGTTAACTACCCGTAATAAAATAAAGGCAGTTAAGAGAAAATAGGAAATATTACGTTTCAAATTTGTTCCCAAAATAGAAGTTTAGCGGATGTAATGTCTCGTAAATAAATAGAGTAATATACTACTATAGTTAAAGCAAGTATCTGTAACAATATCATTCAACATGAATAATAAAGTACATTGTCAGCATCGTTTTTAAACGATACGAACTGGCTTGTTCACATAATAATAAGAGGTATTTTACTAAACTATTGGAGGTGCCCTTAATTGGAAATTAGTCTTTGAATAAGAGTCAATGACTACGGAAGAAAAAAGTTGCTCATTATGTTGAGCATACTCAAAAGGAATAATATCCGGGAATATAGAAAAGTCGTAACTGAAAGAAGTTAGCTGTATATGGTAAACACTACAATCTGTAGGAGCCTCGTGGTAATGCTCACTACTATCGTTACAAACTTCATGTTCATGACCTTCAAAAAAGTGAAAGACTTGAACGGCAGAAGGAAACAGTAAAGCACAAAACAGCACGAATGCCGTAATTGATTTTACTATTTGTTTGCTGTGGTTCACTTCTGTTGTTTTGGGAATTTTCTGCTAGCAGCAAATATAGAAAGTCTGGATACAAAAACAAATGAAAGGATTGTCCAACAGGATAATTTAACAAGTTTTGGAACCTTGCCCAGGTAATCCTTTCCATGGTCTTGGCGTATAGTTTCGATATTCCAATGAACCAGGATTTCATTGAAATGGCCTGCGATGGTCGGTGCCTGCACCAGTTTATAGTACGAAGTGCCCACCCGTAAGTACGGTACTGTTTTCATATAATGACATTTTGAACACCAAGGGGATTCCCAAGATGTAACAGTGAGTAGATAAAAAATCCGGAAATGGTATCGCCTGCTATCAGCTAACGAACAGGCTCCGCTATTACTTCGATTTCCCGTATAGGTTTTCGTTCGTTCTGGTGCAACCAACGGACGATTTTCTTTCTTTCGAAAAAAATCAGTTTTCCGTTGGGTTTGGAGTGCGGAACGGTTCCCGCAGCGGTAAGTTTGTAGAGATAGCTTCTGGAAATTCCGGTATAGTCGCAGGTTTCCTCAAAGGTCAGTACCTCTTTATTGGCAATCAACAGTCTTTCCAAACGGTCTAGCCGTTCGAGTATTAAAAAATTGTCCATTTTGTTTCTTTTTAGGGATGTGAAATGAACAAAAGCGCTTTTGTTTTCCTTCAATATTATTGTTGAATAAATGTATGAAAATAGGCGAATAAAGAAATAGACCGTAACAAATAGTTATTCACAAATACCTGATAAACAATAAATTAAACCAAATAGAACCAAACTAGATAGTGCTAAAGGACCAGTAATTTTATTTGGTTCCGTTTGATACCAAATGACACCATTCTAAACAAGGGTCTAATCCGTGATTTAGCAGAAAATTGTGGGTTATCAACAATTAAAACTAAAGGAATTGGAAAATAAGGACTTTAAAAAGACGGATTTTAACAATTATGTCATCCTATTTATGGATCAATATTTTATTAGTGAATGAGGAAAGATCGGCATTCCATGTAAAAATGTTGTCTTAAAAAACGTTCGTTTTTCGGAACAAATACACAAATGAAGATTTGAAAGAATATATTTCACATAGCGTTTCTCCAGATGCCATTGTCCGCACCATACTATAACGGATGTTTTATTGTTTAATGTGCACTTTTTTGTCGTAGATCTTATGCCATGACTCATAGTGCTGTTAAAGAATAAAAAAACTGAATCTTACAATTGAATTTCCAATTAATAAAAGATACTTCGGTTATTAATTCTGTTGAGAAAATGTTTCATTTCCACGGAGAACAAAGAATCCATATTTTATACTTTTAAGGGAGAATGAACCACCTAAAATCTCCAACGATGGAATACTAGTCCTAAAGTTGCTTGGTAGTGGAAAAATGTTCCAGTCTGATTCAAATCTCCATTAGTAAGGAACAGACGATTATCAAAACGTAGAGTAAGGCCATTGCTTACACGTGTGTAGAAGCCACCACCAAGATTTAAGGAAGGACTTATATCGCTACCAACAGAGAATCCATTATATGAGAGAATACCGGCACCACCTGTCAAATATGGATCAAAAATAGGTGTGGTTTGTGTATTGAACCGCCGTAATAAGTTCAAATTAGCTTGAATAACCTCACCTGAACTTCCGGTTATATCTTCTGTAAAGGTTAGCCCTAATTCAGCCTCAAGCCAAAGTTTAGGGCTGATTATACGACCAAAACGAAGCCCTAATTCAAAATTATTCTTTATTGGTAAGTCATCATTAAATAACATTAAACCAGCAAACAGGTGATAGTAATTATTCCCTTTGTGCTCATCAATTTTGTCCACTTCGTATGGACGATTATCCTCTCCATCAATAATGCCGTCGCCGTCACTATCAATGTCAACTACATTGTCAATGCCATCTTGGTCAAGGTCCCCGTTAGGTTCCTCACCATCAATAATGCCGTCGTTATCACTATCCCGATCAAGTTGATTAGGAATTCCATCACCATCCTCATCGCCATGTATTTCATTGTCATCCTCTAGTCCATCATTGTCTTGATCACTAGTTCTAGGGATAGGAATATCCAAAGGTATCCCAATAGTAGTGGCGCCAGAGCAATCATCACCTGGATAATAGGCCGCTACTTCCCAATCTCCCCCTTCTATGACAACATGGAAATCTTGGAAACAACCATTTTGATCTGTGACCACCTCTTTATATACCGGATTACCTGAAGGATCCTGATAACTAATCGTTATTTTTTCATTAGGTCTTGCCGGATTAGTACAACCATTTACGACAATCTCCGCACAACCGCGTTGGATAGGTTTTTCTACTGGTTCTTCTCCTTCAGAAGGTTTTACCTGTAATAATTGAAATAAATTTTCCAGATATAACTTGTATCGCTCTGGAGTTTGGTATACGGTTTGGTAATTAGTTAGGACCATGTTCTGGTCATTACCTACCGTAGTTTCAGGTTGGTCTAAACGTCTTACCTCACCCGTAATCTTCTTTCGACGATTACAATCTAAGTAACGAGCGGACATTTTAATGTCTGTTCGGTTTCTCAACTGTAAATCTACCGTAGTACCGCCTAAACGCTTTAAAGTATGGTCTTCAGGAATCCAAGCTGTCACGTTTATCTCGTGGTTGGTACAAACAGGATATCCTTCTTTAGGTGTTACTTTAAGACTGCCTATTACTTGCTCACCGGGAATCAGCAGTTTTTTTCGAGGGGTTAACTGATAGGTCCAATCTGTTGGAATTCCCTCGAGTTGGAAGTATACTAATAAGGGTTGTGATTGTTCATTACTTGCCTGAAAGTTAAAGGTTACCTCTGGATAGGGACTGGCCTGATCGCTACTGATGACCCGAAGGTTTTGTTGAGCATTATTATTTCCTGAATTGGTGTCGTTAGTTAATCTTTTGAGATATACTTTAACACAGCTATGTGGGTCATTTTCCTCTAATGGTTCCCAAACGACATATACATCTTTATAGGAGTCTGGGGCGAGCTCACCAACCAAAACTGATTTATATAAATCAAAACTACCTACACCGTCTACAGTATGATAGGGATCTGACAAATGGAACTGAACTTCAAAATCATATGCTGTTGCCGGACCCGTGTTATATACTCTTGCATAAATTCTATTTTCCACTCCCCCGACCGGATCTTCATCTACGGGACCTGAAGACTGTTGTGCGATTTGATCATAAGCATGATATCCTCCACCTGTAATCTGGTTATCGACCCAAATATCATCACTGGTCCACAAAGGTTCACCCTTCTGGATATTTAGATCATAGTCTGTAGCAGGGGGTGTATAATCAAAACTGATAACATATCCCTGATCTGTAATTTCAGATTGTACGGTAACTGAAATTCCCGTGCCAGCAGGACTTTCTGTATCACTGACTCCTAAGGCGGCATCCGAAATTACATTAGTACCCGGTGTGTGATCTCGAATAATTACAGGTACCTGACCTTGAGGTATTTCATTATTGGCGTAATACATAATGACTCCATCTTGTGGAACCGTAGCATCAGCATTACCCAGATCTGGGCTACGAGCTTCTACAAAATAAAAATGGGTTTCTTGGGCCATGGAAGTAATACCTTCCGTAAGGCCAAAGGCCAAGGCACCCACTTGGGCACTATCCACTTGAGATTGATAATATAAATCGACTGTGGTATTACCTACATATGAAGTTCCACCGGGTGGACGTGGTATAAATCGGATCTTTGCTCCTAGAGATGTTACCCAGGTAGCTCTCTCTTTATTCCACACAACGGGATGTGCACCTTCTATTGGCTTTGCCATATTATCCCACTCATCTGCAGGATGGTCAATTGGAAAAGAAACATTTGGATACGCATAAAGATCAATGAGCCCTAACTGATGACTAAGCCCATGGGAATACTGATTAACTGTATTTGAAGGGCTTTGTATCGATACAGTGAAATACTTGTCTTCCGGTCCTGGAACATCGTATTTCCATTTGCCTGTTGTGGCCCAGTCTCGGTTCAAACTTAAATCGTTAACAGCAATAAGTATACGGTCAATGTCGTCTCCAGGGTCCATAGTAGGGCCGTCGAGTATATTTGGTTGAGTCGTGAGGATTTTACCAATGGCCTCTGTTGCCATCTCTACTAGCATTGTATTTGTTGCCAATTCGTAAAATGAGCGATTGTTATCCAAGGTAATAACCCCAGCGAATTGCGGTTTAACGATTGTCTGACCATAACTGACTTCCTGTATCCAGTCTCCAGCAGCAAAAACTTTGTTCATTACTTCGGTCTCGTCTACGCTTCCACTGATATCCGGAAAATTGGCACCAATGACTAAAGTGTTTTGATCTCCGATTGGAAATGGACCACGACTTACTTGTACAGGTCGTAAGGCCACATTATTATTAAGTGTAACCTGATCTAATCCACTAGCCGTTTCACTAGGATCTTGAAGTTGTAATAGTCGAGTGAGCAAGAATAAGTTACCCTCTGCATCCGAAGTTGTCTCCGGTGCAGGAGGTCTCCAAGTTATCGGACCCGCAATAATTACACTATCAATTTCTGATGGAGGTAATAAATCAGGTGGATTTATTGTAGCAATATTCCAGCTATTTCCAGGTGTATTAGTGATAGAGTTTGTATAATTAAGATAAAATTCTTCGGTCTCCCAGAACTCTGGAAAGTCTAGCGGAAGACCAGGGTCTGTGGAATACAATTTCATCCCAACATTGTTTATCGGATGTATACCACGATTCCTAACGGCCACATACACGTAGTTATTTCTATCAAATCTAGGCTGTTGAAAGGCATAGGCTTCTAACCCTAAATTTGAGGCGAGTTCCAAGTCTACATCTGGATTATGACGAACCAGTATATCAGGAGAATCAAGTAAATAAGCTAGATTCGAGGGCTCTGCTCCATAGTCACCAGAAAAGTCGCGTACATAAGCATCGTATGGTTTTGGGACTCCTGGACCGGGAAAATGGATTAAAGAACCATTACCCGAATCAAGCACATAGACTTTCTTATTAGCATCCACTTCAATTTTTTGTATAAAGGAATATAGCGGAGCTTTACCCAATGTTTTATAATAGGTCCCATCAGGTTTTAGAATTTGCACGCGATAATTGTACGTGTCAGCTATATATATTTTACCATCTAAATCAACTGCCACATCACGAGGACTTCGAAACTGGACATAACCAGTTCCATAATGACCAATAGTGCGTGTAATGGTTCCACCACTATCGATTTGAAGAATTTGATGGTTATCAGTATCTGCCAAATAGATAGAATTATCAGAGGCTATATCCAAACCATAAGGATTACCAAGATCGGTGTTTTCATACCAAACTGCCCATGAAGTATCATTTACATTATCCGCTACAAGTATTCGGTCGTTACCTGAATCTAATAAATAGATCTTACCATCCGGACCAATCGCTATATCACGTGGTAGACTAATGGGTGTACCATTCACAATTGTTGCATTGGTAGAAGCAAACATAGGATCAAATGAATAAGAAGTTCCATTCCATCTAAATAGTTTAACCTGATTATGAAAGGTGTCAGCAATCAGAACATGTTGATTTGAAGTTACTGTAAGGCCCTGAGGCTCTAATAAAGCTTCGGGTAGCGTCGTGTCTGAAACGATAGCATGGGAGGTGAAAATTGGGATGGGAAGCAAAAGTTCTGAGAAATCTGTCTTATGATAACTATGCTCCAACGCATCGGCGATTAGCACCTTATTATTGGTCTCATCAATGGAAAGACCCTGTACTAGTTGAAAACTGCCATTCCGTATGATATAGGGGGGGCCATATTCCAAGGACTGAGCAAAAACAGAATTTGTATGAAGTAGCATGCTTGCCAAAACAATGCCCAAGAAAATAAAATAAGAATATGGAGAGGTTTTCATAATGGGTCGGCCTTAGTTTTGAGACTTAATTTGATCATAGAGTTGGCGAGCAGAAGGATTCAATCTAGTGGTATTAAAACTATTGATTATGGAGTTCCAGTTGTATTTTTTTAAAATGGGTGTGTCAGACAACACCTCTTTTAGGTATTTATTGGCATCCCAATACGCTATGCTATCCTTACTAGTAGTAAGATCAGAGCTTACCACCTCTAGCATGGTGCTCAAGCTCGCTTCAGAAGGCATCCTGGCCAAGGTGTTAATCATTAATGTTTTTTGTGCAACAAGTGTTCCTATGTATCTTGAAGGTGCCCCGCTAGTTTTAGCATATGCATGTTGCAAAGCAAAAAGAGATTTAGGATTGTTGATTCGTGCGAGGGCCTCATTGATTCGCTGTTTATATAAATTAGAACCCTGGTTAGTATATGGCTTTAATAGATAGTACTCCCATACCAGACGGTAATCCTCCGAGGCATGAGCGGCAGATACTTGAGGGGAAGAAGGAACCCGGAATCTATAGTCATCCACACCCAAAATGTAAGTATTTTTAATCTCCTGAAAGCGTTCAGGGAAACGCTTTAGGTATTGAGCAATTGCCAGAAGTTTATTATCAAGAGTGTTTTCCTGAAAGGTTGCTCCTGAAGGTACCTCTATAGCGAGGGCACGAACTAAACTATCGTAGCTCTTACTGGTTTGATTTTGAAGAGCTACATTATCAAAATTGCTATAGGACTGGTCAAGGTTATTTTTAAGCTCTGGCAACACTTGTTCGGTCGGTTGCGCAAATGTTTGAGCACCAATAATCAGAAAAAATACTACAAGCGAGCAACTAAAAAAATTCATCTTATTCTTATTTATTGATTTCATTACAAAGAGTATTCCATTTTAACTAATTAAGGATTCCACCAGTTAAATACTGGAAAGAGTCTAATAACATTTGTACCGCAATGCACTTCACCATCTAAACGGTGATAAAGATTCCAATCATCAGTGAACAAGGCAGCAGGCACTACCGCGCTTACGGCATCTTCAAAAATATCATTACTAGCCACGTCCTTCGGGCCAAATTGTCTAGGGAAATAGGGTACTCCGTTAACAAGTTGGAAGTTTGCTAAACCTGGCGTAAGAGCCACGCAAGACCGGTTCGAACTGAATCCAATCCTATCACCAACATAAATGGTAGGTACTTGAATAAAATTCATAGGAGCACCATTGGCCGCTTCAATATTGGATCTGATAGTAGCAATTTCAGGTTCTATGTCAAGAAGATTAAGATCTTCTAATTCACTGTCTGCCAATATCTCATGTACCGTAATTATAGCCGGTGTGTTATTTTTCCAGACGCGAGTTCCTTCTACCAATACATATTTGTCCCCGGTATCTGGGGGTACAAACCAATCACCTTGGTTAGGTGCTTCCGACGTTGAGTGTAACCAAAATCCATAGTTTAAGGGATCTGCAATTGGAAGCACTTGTGAACCAACCAACCAAACTTTATCCACTAGGATATGACCATTATCCAAAATACTAATGCGAGCTACTTGCCCAGCAGCTCCACTACCAGCGTCTTCAAAAATTCGGATAAATCCCCATGCTGACCCAACCGTATGGTCTACACCTGTATTAATTCGATTAGTGGCAATAGCAGCGGATGTCACTACGCCAGATTCTGGTATTGAGCTCCCCGTTGCAAAGAACACTGATTTACCTTGGTCTGCTATAGGTATGGATGTCAGAATTGCGTAAGAATCTATAGGGTTTGCTACAATCATTTCATTAGGATTATTCGTAAATCCGAAGATCTCATCCACGTGACTAACCCTCAGCCATGCAGTATTTACCGTAAATGGGTCTTGTGATTCCTGTGAAGTAAGAAAATCAAAGAGTTCCACACTTCGCGTACTTCCAATTACCACACGACCGTTGGGATTTATCGCATTTGGCGGTAATATTTCTAAATTGCCACCAAAATCTCCGGCACCACCCCCGGGTAGCCCATCGCCCAATTGAAAGTCACCTGTTCCTGGACCTAATATACTATAGTTAGGCCATTTCGGTTGTGCACCGTAGGGTAAACGTAACATTATGTGATTTGGTGGGCCACCAGGACGTTGATAATATCCTACTTCCATATGGTCTTGGAACCATTGGTTCCCGGCCAATACTGCATCAGTAACTTCCTGCAATTGGCCACTATTTTCGAGTGCAAAGTATCCTGGATCAGCACTGGCTGTTTCCCGCATTTCCACATTTAAGGCTCCTCCATCTTTTACCCAAACCGCAGTCGAACCTTGCAGGTGTGAAAGCATTAGATATGGTGCCACTTTTAGTTGAATTTCATCACTCGACAATACTGTTGCTCCCTCACGAACTTCAAGGGTTAAATCGATAATGCCATCAAAGAGATTTACAAGACCTGTGTTACGAAAAAACATGCCTTCTATGCCAAATGTACAATCCCCTGAAACAGGGTCACAAGCATAAGCAGGGTCAGTAGGATTAACCCATGAGGTAATGTCAATTTCAAGAGGCTCATCCGGATCTCCTATAACTCTAGATCCTAACCCCCCCCAGATAGCAGTCTCACCAGCCGCTATTGATTTAAACATATGAATCGATTGAATGTCTTCAAGCTCTGCAACTTTTAAATATACATTGATTGTCGGAGGTATGTCATTCATAATTTTTCGTATCACCAAAGGTGTAATATCGGCTTCGTCCGCAGCATTGTCAATATCTTTATCTTCATTAGTAGGTGTACCACTATTATCAATGAATAGGACATCATTTATTGGCATTCCTCCCTGAGTTCGGCTTCCATCACGATCGTAGTTTACATTGAAAATTGAACCAGAAACAACGGTATAGTTCTCCTCGTTTATTTCATCTGCCACATCGTCAATAGTTCCATTTCGATTAGTATCACTGTCGAGATCACATTTGAATATAGTAACTGGATGACGGGCACTTTTACCCATAGATGATCCTAATTGAAAAGTTTCGATTTCCAATTCATAATCACCTGCTGGCACCACCTCTGGTACAGTGTTTTGACCATTCCAGCTGAAGTTTCCTGAATTTGGTGGAGAGGGAATAGCGCCTGAAGCCACTTCAGCATTGCCTGCATCAAATATCCGCCAGCGCAGTTCATCAGGAATTCCTCCACCGGTAATGGAGTAATTGACATCAAGTTGATCGGTACTGGCGATTAACTTTTCTCTTGCAATAAGTTCGTCTGTAGTTGGGTCTATAGCAGGATCAGCAACTGCAATTAATATAGCATTCAATTCATCATCACCTCCAATCATAGACATTACTGATTGATCGAGCAAAGTAATTTTGACATGATATTTACCCGAATCTGGTCGTTGATTTAAATCGCCATAACCATTCCATTGAAATGAAAGGAGTCCACCGAAGTTAGTAGCCAATAAATTGGGATCTTCGGCAGTATAAAAGGGTGCCATTTCACTCTCATAAAAAATCTCAAGTTTAGCAACTGTTCCTAAAATGGCTAGAGGATCTTCATATAGAACTGAGTTTAAATGAAAGTAAATGCTCACATCGGTATCTTCGGTGAATTGAATTGGAACAGGTGCAATAGTGGTGGGGTAATCAATACATAAATTAGTAGGACAATTGCCAATAGAAATTACAGCTGTTGCTAAAGGTTGATTGCTCTTAGGGATGGGATCATCATCAATGACTTCAAGCGTAATCTGATATAGTCCTTGGCACTCAAGTGGCACTATGCTACCGGCAGCATATAAGACTGCCTCAAATGCCCCGGGGCCACTTGGTAATACAGGTGGTGTGAGGCACCCCGAAGGTAAATATTGATACGACCAGGTGAAATTATCAATGCCTTCCGAAATGGGTGAACTAAGAAGATTATCTGGATCAAAACTCAATCCACCATAGACTTTTATGTCGTTTGCCGTAACGTTGGTTAATTCATCTACGAAATGTGTCTGTTGCGGTGGAATTATAAAGCCTAGTGGCCTACTTTCTTCTTCAATTACCTCAATTTGGAATTCTTCAGAATCAAGATTCCCTTCACCATCCTCAACCTCTAAAAGAAATGTATAAAATCCCGCTGTCAATCGCTTTGCAAAAGGGATTGTTAAAGTAGGACCTGAACTGTTGATTCCCAGAACTTCATCAACCCTCCCTAGAGCGAAAAGATTTGGATTATCATAGGGTGCGTCAATAAGAGACCAAGAATACGATACAATGCCTTGGGAAATATCCTGTATAGGAGGATCGGAGGTACTATGACCATTATTGGGTAAATCATTGCGAGTATCTGGATCATATGATTGATTTCCATCAAGTGTTAACGGGAATCCAAAAATCGTGCCTATTGGGGTAAATGGGCCCGTTATTTCGGCATTTGGTGGTCCATCAACAAGGACTGAAATATAGTCTTCGTACTCCTCTCCTTCATTATCCGTGGCCGTAAGTCTTAATCGCCAAGTACCTGGATCGGTATCATCAGTGGAAAAAATAAAATCCGGACCTGTAGAAAAACCATCGACAATATTCGTGGAAGATGAATTCGGCGCTTGAACTATATCCCAAGAAAAGGTTAGTGCACCGCCATCATCATCATTTAAAATATCTGTTCCGACCTGAATTGGAAAAAAAATATCAAGCTCAGTATCGCCAATAAAATTGATATCTGGTGGAATATTATAGATACGAAGAGTGATTTCCTCTGTATCTGAATCATTTTCATTATCAGTAGCAGTACATTGAAAATGCCATGGTGTACGGAAGTCTGTACCATCTGTATAAGTTGTAATATTCTCTTCCAGACCAGATATTGAAATTACAGGAGTATTCAATGGATTGGGTTCAACACCTCCTGATGGCCCATTGAGCACTGTCCATTGGAAATTCATGGCACCTCCACCATCACAATCGTTAGTTGGTGTGGCTTCCAGACTACCGGTAATGTTTGCATCAAACGGATTAGATGGGTTGGCAGAAAGAGTAATGTCTGGAGGTCCTCCAACCACTGAGAAACTGCTGAAGGAAGGACTACTAGGTACATTTTTTGCATCTCTAACGGTTAGGGATACTCCCCACCCCGTACCTGAATTAAGTTGACTGTCATCGAAGTTCTCCGTAAGTATTCTCCCCGTACGATTAAGATTGGAACCATCTGGGCGTGATATCGTCCATTCATAATCTAAAGAATTTGAAGATGTTTCTTCATCATTCGAACCACTTCCATTAAAGGTTATACTGCTCCCATCCGTGCACAGATTAAGGTCACTATCAGATATAGTAAAATTTGCCACAGGTGAATGGTTAATACAAGTGGCGTCCACAATGCTCGATATTAAACTATTTAGGTCCCCAGGGGTTGAATTAACAGCTATACTTCCAGACCCAGCCCCATTGGCCATGGAATTCAAGGTATTGGCGCCCGATGAAGAGTTACCAATAAAGATCAATCGCGATACAAGACCTGAGCTGCTCAGGGCAGCAGTTGCGTCTCCTATGGTTAGTGTCGAGCCGCTATCATCACCGTCCGTTACTAGAACAAAAAGTTTAAAATTTGATGTACTTCTTGAAACCACAAGGCTAGCACCAAGATAGGTAGCATCGAATAATGCTGTTCCTCCAAAAGCATCAGAATCGTCGAGTCCACCAAGCCAAGTCACTGCACTTGATGGATTTCCCCATACAAACTCTCCTCCCGGTAGTGGATAAGCAGGTACAGTTCCATTGAATAGGAATACTTCAACTTCATTAAGATTCCCTGTTGAATTAAGGCCATTAATAAGTCCGACGGCAAAATCACGGGCATTATCCATTATACCTACCATGCTACCCGAGACATCAATGGCTATAGCTACTGAAATTGGTTTACGTTCAACACATGCCTGACCATGACTTTTTTGAGGTAATAAAAGACTAACAATCAATATACTGATTAATAGAATATTCGAAATAAGATATTTGAGACAACAAGTATTAAGGTGAAATGGTTGGAATGGTCTCATTAGCTTTGTTATTAAAATAATTAACTACAATTTGGTAACAAGGTATTCATGAATGAAATTTGGATAATGGATTTTATCGCCATACTTATATTACAACAATCATTCGATTATAATGAGCAAAATTGTGTCTATTGCAGAAATTGCTGTATGAATTGTAGTATTTGACTGCTGTTTAATGTCAAAAATGTCATTGTAGGTCAATTATAAATATCCAAGTAAACTTGGACTTCGTTCAACAGTTTTCTGGCGGAATTTCAAAAGGAACCTGGATTCTTAATTGATAAGCTGGTAGGTATCCAAAACGAAGATAAAAGTCTGCATGACTTAGTAAATCCACCGATTGATACCCATTTTCCCTGATTATTTTGGGGTAAATGCAACTTTTCATTGCATATCTCTAAAGAAATCAAGTCCCATAAATGGCCGATTTTTAGGACAAGCATTTAAATTCACAATTCTTATTCACAGGTTGTCCTTTTCTTGGTCTCTTTAAGTATTCTCGTTAATGAACCTTTTATGGGACTTAGATTCCTTAATCTAAAATTGAAGATTGAAACACCAAATTTGAGAAATTTTACGAAAAAACCTTCTTTAAAGGTTGGAGAAGTACCAAAATGAACCAATTTGTATCAAATAATACCAGAATTAATCTAAAACCAGTTTTGCGTGCAAATTGCGTGCAAATGAAAAAAGCTTCAAAAGTCAAAAACTCTTGAAGCCCTATAAAACTTAGTGGAGAATACCGGAGTCGAACCGGTGACCTCTTGCCTGCCAGGCAAGCGCTCTAGCCAGCTGAGCTAATCCCCCATTTTAGGCTGGCGTAAAGGAAATACTTTTCTGCTAAGTATCAAAATAGTTAGCCAAGTAATTATTACAACCTGATTAATCCTTTTTCACACTCAGTACAAGTACCGGAATACGTGACGAGAACTCGGATTTAAGTATGGTGTTCTTTTCCCAAAGCTTTTTGAAAAACCCTCTTTTATGTCTAAAAACACATAATAAATCTGGGTGTTGTGCCTCAAAACGCTCTAAAACACCCAAATAGGTGGTAGGGGCTTCGGTCATGGTTACTTGAGAACTAATGTCCATAAGAGCCGTATTTATTCTCAGGTCCGAATCTGTATAACCTGGTGTTTTTACCAATAGAAGGTTTACGGTAGACCCAAATTTTTTCTTGATCTCAATTAACGGAGTAAGAATGCGGTTTCTTTTTAGAATACCGGATTTAAAGGCAGTTAAAATTGTTTTTGGAGTAGTCATAACGCTGCCTTTAGGCACTATTAAGGTAGGTATGTCTGTCTGCTTAATGATTTTTCCTGAAGTATTGCCTAAGTACAACTCTTCTGTAACGTCATTACTTCTTGGTGCCAAAATAATAAGGTCTATGCCTAACTCTTTGTCAATATCCTTTAAACCGTCTACTATATCTCCATTGTAAGTGGCAATTTTAATTTCAACACCTTTGGAGTCAATTTTATCAATTACTTCTTTTAGCCGTTCTATTCCACTCTCGGCTAGTTTTTGAGGGACGTTGACTAAACTTTTACCAGCTCCCACAGAAACATTGAAAACTTCCATTACATAAACCTGAGAAGCAAATTGCTCAGCAAAGTCAACAGCATATTGCAAGGTTTGGTGTGCGTCGGGAGAAATACCAATAGGTACTAGTATATGTTTCATATGTTTTTCGAATTTATCGTTTAAATTTACAATTAAAATAAGATTTTAAGAATGGTAAGGCCTGCAAAGTTATCTGAAATACCTCAAATTCTCAATATTACTAGAGCTTGTGCGGCTACAATGATTAAAAATGGCATTTACCAGTGGAACGAAAACTACCCTTCTCAACAGGCTTTTGAATCTGATATTGAACGAGGGGAGCTATATGTTTTAGAAGAGGACGGCCAAATTATTGGTACAATTGTGCTCTCTACTTTAATGGATGAGGAATATGTGCCTATTGAGTGGTTGACACCATCGGATAAAAATATCTACATCCATAGAGTCTCTGTACACCCAGATTTTCAGGGCAAGGGCATGGCACAAAAAATGATGGCTTTTGCAGAGAATTATGCACAAGAAAATGCATTTGTTTCGGTACGGCTAGATACCTTCAGTCAAAATAAACGAAATCAGCGGTTTTATGAGGCCAGAGGATTTGAACGTCTGGGCGATATTTTCTTTCCAAAACAGAGTGAGCATCCCTTTCATTGTTATGAATTAGTATTGTAATTTCGCCCTCTTGAAGGCCGAAATCAATTTTAAGTCCATTAATAAATTAGCGATACCTGCAACGGTTGCGGGCATTGCAGAACCCTTATTGTCCATTACGGATACCGCCATAGTGGGGAATATTCCTGTAGACGGTTTAGAATCGCTTGCTGCAGCTGGTATTGTAGGTTCCTTTCTTTCTATGCTAATATGGATTTTGGGTCAGACCCGCAGCGCTATATCCGCAATTATTTCGCAATATTTGGGTGCAGGTCGTATAGATGAGGTAAAAGCCTTACCGGCGCAAGCTATATTTTTGAATATTGGACTCAGCATTCTTGTTCTGCTGTCCACCATTTTTATCGTTAAAGATATTTTTGAACTGCTCAATGCTACGGGAAAGATTCTAGAGTATTGTATTTCTTATTATTCTATACGGGTTTGGGGTTTTCCTTTAACACTGTTCGTATTTGCGGTTATGGGTATTTTTCGTGGCTTGCAGAATACCTATTACCCCATGTTAATTGCCATTGTGGGAGCTGTTTTAAATGTGGGACTGGATTTTGCTTTTGTATATGGGGTAGAAGGCGTTATAGAGCCAATGTATTTAGAAGGTGCAGCTTGGGCAAGTCTTTTGGCACAGGGCATCATGGCCATTATGGCTTTTGTATTATTGGTGACCAAGACAGATATTAGCCTTAAGCTAAAATTACCGGTTCACCCAGAGTTGAAAAGGTTGGTTGTCATGAGTCTTAATCTTTTTGTGAGAGCACTGGCATTAAATACTGCTTTGATATTGGCGGTTCGTGAAGCAACCGAACTAGGGCCTAAGTTTATAGGAGCACATACCATAGCGGTTAATATCTGGCTGTTCTCCGCTTTTTTTATTGATGGATATGCTGCTGCCGGAAATATTATGGGAGGTAGGCTTCTAGGTTCAAAAGATTACAACGGGTTGTGGAAGCTGGCCAAAAAAATTATGGTGTACGGTTTAATGGTAAGTGTATTGTTGGTAGCCGCAGGCTTTTTGTTTTATAAGCCTATAGGTCTGCTCTTTTCAAAAGAAACTGTGGTACTCAATGCTTTTTATGCTGTATTCTTTATTGTAATCTTAGGACTGCCCATGAATACTATTGCCTTTATTTTTGATGGACTTTTTAAAGGGATGGGTGAAATGAAGTACTTAAGAAATACCCTGCTAGCCGCTACATTTTTAGGTTTCGTTCCTGTTCTATTTTTAGGGAAATATTTAAATCTGGGACTCTATGGAATTTGGATAGCTTTTACCGTCTGGATGATTATTCGCGGTGGTGCCTTGGTCGTTAAGTTTATCAGAAAGTTTCGGCCCCTTTTAGAAATCGATTAATTTTGATGCCTACATTTGTTAAATAGTTAAATCATAATTATGGGAACGAGCCGAGAAAACGGAAGTCTTTATACCAAAATTGATAATAAGGTCGCAACCATAGAGTTTGGCCATCCTGCCAGTAACTCGTTTGTAGCCGAGTTGTTGGATAGGTTAACGGCAGAGTTTGAAAAACTCTCACAAAACGATGACATATCTGTTATTGTGTTAAGATCGGAAGGAGACCGCGCTTTCTGTGCCGGCGCTTCTTTTGATGAGCTCATGGCGGTGTCCAATTTAGAAGAGGGTAAGGTTTTCTTTAGTGGTTTTGCCAATGTAATCAACGCTATGCGTAAATGTAAAAAGGTTATTGTTGGTCGCGTTCAGGGCAAAACAGTGGGTGGAGGCGTAGGCCTTGCTGCTGCATGTGATTATGTGTATGCCGCAGAAGCAGCATCCATTAGATTGTCCGAGCTTACTATAGGTATTGCCCCGCTTGTCATTGCTCCAGCTGTGGAGCGCAAAATAGGTGCGGCAGCTATTTCTGAACTATCATTAGCTCCTACCGAATGGAAAAATGCCTACTGGGCACAGGAAAAAGGACTCTTTTCCAGAGTTTTTGATGATATAAAAGAATTGGATAAGGAGCTGGATTTTCATGTGCAAAAACTGGCGGATTATAATCCCGAAGCCCTTGAGGAATGGAAAAAAGTACTTTGGCAAGGTACGGACCATTGGGGTGAACTGTTGGTCGATCGTGCTGCCATTACAGGTAAATTAGTCCTTTCCGAGTTTACTAGAAATGCACTTTCTAAATTCAAAAAATAACAATAACCGGCTGTAGTTGACGTTTTACTTTTTTTAAATCTCAGTTATGAATATTTTAAATTTCTTGAATGGTGACTTGGTTTTTCCCGTTCTGGCACTATTTGTAGTGGTAATCTACTTTGTAAACCGCGTTCGCACAAAAAGAAAGTTCAAGAGGTAGTTTCTCGTTTAAACCTTAATTAGCGGGTCTTTAACCAACCGGTAATGCTTAGCCGTTCGCGTTTTGCAGGCTTCACCTCGTGCTCTAAATCTCGACTTTCAAAAATTACGGCCCTACCGGGAAGGGGGTAAATAGTTTTTGGTATTTCTCCGTTTTCACGATTAAGGTACAGAACCAATTCACCACCGTGTTCGGGTTGCCAGTCATCTTCGTTCAAATAGCAAACAATAGAAAGTTTTCGTCGGTCGTCATTCTGGAAGGTGTCCAAGTGTCTTGCGTAAAATTTCCCTTCAGGGTAAACGGCATAATGAAATTCCTTTCTCATAATACCAAGAAAACAGGTTCTGTTGAGATATGAGGCTAAATCGTTAATGCGGTCAAAGAAAAGTTTGTGGCTGGCATTTATTATATTTTCATCCATCCAGAGAATAAAATCGCCGCGTATTCCAGTTTGGACCACTTCGTTTAGTCGGTTTCCAATGGCTGCTTTTTTAAACAGGTCATCTTCGTATTTTTCCAAAAGGTCCGTACGCAGGGAGTTTACCGTATCTTGGGAAAGTAGGTCGTCTACAATACTATAGCCGTTTTCTAAGATATCGGAGATTATCTTTTCGTATTGCGGTTTCACCGCAAAGTCTAATTGATTATACAGTTCTTCCACTTAGGTCAAAATTTAAAAGCCGGCAAATGTAATCTATAAACAGATTGGTTTTACAAAATGAATACCTTTGCAGTACAATCCTATTTCATGAGTAAAATTAGAATCACCAAACAGTTCAATTTTGAGACCGGTCACGCGTTATACGGCTATGACGGTAAGTGTAGAAATGTGCATGGCCACAGCTATAAATTATCGGTAACGGTAATTGGCAGGCCTATTACGGATACCTCTCATGTAAAACTGGGTATGGTCATCGATTTTGGTGACTTGAAGAAAATTGTTAAAGAAGAAATAGTGGACCAGTTTGACCACGCCACGGTGTTCAATAAAAACACACCGCACGTAGATTTGGCCAAGGAACTTACGGATAGGGGACACAATGTTATTCTAGCCGATTACCAGCCAACTAGTGAGAACATGGTCATAGATTTTTCAAAGAAAATCAGGGCCAGGCTGCCGGAAAACATCAGCTTACATTCATTACGCCTACAAGAAACCGATACTTCTTTTGCAGAGTGGTACGCATCCGATAATCAATAAAACCTTTCTAAAAAGGGTATTCGTTATATTTGACGTCAGATGAAAACCATTACAGTTCCTCAAGGTAAAAAAGTCTATTTCTCCAGTGATAATCACTTAGGTGCACCTACTATGGCGGATAGCCTGCCGCGTGAAAAGAAATTTGTGGCTTGGTTAGATTTTATTAAGAAAGATGCAGCAGCCATTTTTTTAATGGGCGACCTTTTTGATTTCTGGATGGAATATAAAACCGTTGTTCCTAAGGGTTTTACGCGTACACTAGGGAAACTAGCCGAAATATCCGATTCCGGAATTCCTATTTATTTTTTTGTGGGAAATCATGATTTATGGATGGATGGTTATTTTGAGGAAGAACTCAATATCCCCGTTTTTCATAAACCACAACAGTATATTATAAATGGAAATTCTTTTTTTGTTGGTCATGGTGATGGTTTAGGGCCTGATGACATAGGGTACAAGCGCATGAAAAAGGTGTTTACCAATCCTTTGGCGAAATGGCTTTTTAGATGGTTGCATCCGGATATAGGTGTGCGTTTGGCACAACATCTATCCGTTAAGAACAAACTGATTTCTGGTGATGACGATGCCAAATTCTTAGGTGAGGACAAAGAGTGGTTGGTGCAGTATGCCAAGCGAAAGTTGGAAACACAGCATTATGACCATTTTATTTTTGGTCACCGCCACCTTCCCATGGAAATAGAGGTAGGTGAAAATTCAAAATATACCAATTTGGGCGATTGGATACATTACTACACCTACGCCGTTTTTGATGGAGAAAAGCTTAGTTTGGAAAAGTATGAGCCTACTCATTAGCCTCGTGCTCATCAATATCTTTTTGTAAATCCAATTTTCTAAAAGTAGGCGAGACAATAGCCGTAGCGCTCACGGTCAATAAGGTCATGGCGCCGCCAAAAACCACCGCGGTTACCGTTCCCATCAGTTTTGCGGTCAACCCGCTCTCAAAAGCCCCTAGCTCGTTAGAGGAGCCTACGAACATAGAGTTTACAGATGCTACGCGTCCTCGCATATTGTCCGGGGTCTTAAGTTGTAATATAGTTTGACGGATAATCATGGAAACTCCATCTACGGCACCACTAACGAACAATGCGATTACCGAAAGCCAGAAGTAGGTAGAAAGCCCAAAAACAATCATACAGATACCAAAACCGAATACGGCAAAAAGCAACTTCTTACCTGCATTTTTATGTAATGGAAAACGAGTGGAGCCTAACATGGTAAGTGCTGCGCCAACTGCTGGTGCGGCTCTTAAAACACCAAAACCTTCTGAACCCACATGAAGAATATCTTGAGCGAAAATAGGAAGCAGCGCTACCGCACCACCAAAAAGTACAGCTATCATATCTAAAGTCAATGCCCCAAAAACAGCCTTGGTATTGAATACAAAACGAAGTCCTTCGCGTAGACTTTCAAAGACGGGTTCACCAATTTTAGGGTTGAGAATAGGTTTTGTTGAAATCTGAAACAAGGATATCAACGCCATTATTGAGAAACCGAATATGAGGCACATAGACCAATGAACGCCTATCCAACTGATGGAAAAACCGGCTAGAGCTGGTCCTAAAACGGAAGCCAGTTGCCAAGTAGTACTGCTCCATGTAGCGGCATTTGGGTATATTTTCTTAGGAACTATTAAGGCTATTAAAGAAAATATGGTAGGCCCCAGAAACGAACGTACGATTCCGCCTAAGAACACCAAAAAGTAGATACAGTACAGGATGGTTGTTGTATTTAACTTATCTTCCATAGAAGGCCAGCTTAACATGAATAGCCCAAAACTGATTACGGAAAACCCGAAGATGCATTTTACCAAAAGATTACGTTTCTCTTTTTGGTCTACAATATGCCCTGCAAAAAGGGCCATAGATACAGCAGGAATGACTTCCATAAGCCCGATTATTCCCAAAGAAAGAGGGTCTTTTGTCATGGAGTAAACTTGCCATTCTATAACAATGAATTGCATAGACCATGCAAATACCATGGCAAAACGAACCAGCAAAAAGATATTGAATTCTTTAAAACGTAAGGCAGCATACGGATCCATAAAGACGCTTTTTCGAAAGAAATAAGCCGCAAAGGTATTACTATAAACCGATGAACGGTATACTCATATGTCAAAATTTATTTTCAAGTGCTATTTTCTAAAACTGACTAGCTAGTCGGTTTATTGAAGCCCTGAATTGACTGTAGGGAAAGGTTTTGTCGATAAACGGCTCGTTTTCACATGGGAAAAGTAAAGAAAATATCACTTTAGAAATGAAAGAAATTCAAAACCGACTCAGTGGTTTGTAGGTTGCTTTAGAGCAAACGGACGAAAACCTTGAGAGGTGTATTTGCTTGATGCGATTCGCAAGTTAAGTTGCATCGAGAAATCCGTTAAATGGTAATTTCGATTCGGTTTCCTTCCGGGTCTAGGATTACACTTTCGTAATAGCCGTCTCCTGTAGTTCTGGGTTCACCGGAAATCTGAAATCCGTCAGTTCTTAATTGTTCCGTTAAGGAGTCTACCTTTTCTTTTGAACCTACGGAGAGTGCAAAATGAATGAAACCTAAATGCTCGTCAGTAGAATTTGATGCCTTTGTAATTTCAGGTTTGTGCATGAGCTCTAGTCGAGAGCCTTCATCAAAACTTAGAAAGTGAGAAGTAAAGTTTTTGTTTGGGTTATGATAGCGTTCTCCGCAAACTGCACCAAAATAATGTTCGTAAAACTTTCGCGTACCTTCTAGGTCGGATACCCATATGGCTAGGTGCTCTATCTTCATTGTATATCTTTTAGTTTCATCTGTAAGCTTATGTTTCCTTGCCATTCATTTTCATCCAAAGTGAAAACCGCGCTGAAAGGTTGCCCGTTGGCGACCAGGGAAAGCTTATCGCCCATATTAAAACCAATACCACCTATTGGGCCAATACCGTTTTGCGTAGCGGCTAACTTAAGATGTGCCGCATCTTCACCTACTCCTTTTGCATAACCTGTATCAATTAGATTTTCGGACATAAATGTTGGGGTCATGTTACCAGGTCCAAAAGGAGCAAACTGCTTTAAGATTCGCATAAGTTTTGGTGAAACATCCTCAAAGTTCAACTGAGCATCTACGGATATTTCGGGTATCAGGAGATTGGGGTCTATGGTTTCGGAAACGACTTTCTCAAACTGAGATTTAAAATTCTCGAACTGTTCTTCTAGTAAGGTGAGTCCAGCGGCATATTTATGTCCCCCAAACTGTTCAATGCAATCAGCACAGCCCTGCAAAGCATTATACACATCAAAACCCTTAACTGAACGTGCCGAAGCTGCTAATTTATCGCCACTCTTAGTAAAAACTAAGGTTGGGCGGTAATACGTTTCGGTAAGTCGCGAAGCTACAATACCAATTACCCCTTTGTGCCATGAATCTTTATAAACCACAGAAGTAAAGCGTTCTTCTTCCTTGTTTTCTTGGATTTGCGCCAACGCCTCTACAGTAATTTCTTTGTCGAGTCCGCGCCTATCTTGGTTAAATTTTTCAATCTGGGCGGCAAAGGTTTCGGCTTGGGTTAAATCGGTTTCGGTCAAAAGGTTTACGGCATGTTGCCCATGTTCCATACGGCCTGCGGCATTTATCCGCGGAGCGATAATGAACACCACATCAGTAATGGTAAGCACTGATTTTTTTATTTGATTGATGATGGCCTTGAAACCAATTCTAGGATTGGTATTAATGACCTGAAGCCCAAAATAAGCCAACACACGATTTTCTCCTGTCATCGGCACAATATCTGCGCCAATAGCCGTAGCAACCAGGTCAAGATAAGGAATGAGGTCGTGAATGGTTTCTCCGTGGCTGGAACCTAACGCTTGAATCAGCTTAAAACCAACGCCACAACCACAAAGTTCATCGTATGGATAGTTGCAATCATCACGTTTAGGGTCAAGAACTGCCACCGCGTCAGGAAGGGAGTTACCGGGTCTGTGGTGATCACAGATTATAAAATCTATATCTTTTTCTTTGGCATAAGCCACTTTGTCAATGGCTTTTACACCACAATCCAGAGCTATTATCAGCGAAAAACCGTTGTCTTCAGCAAAGTCCACTCCTTTGAAAGAAACTCCATACCCTTCGGTATATCTGTCTGGAATATAGGTAGCAACATTAGGATAGTAGCTCAACAGATAAGAAGAAACTAGGGCCACTGAGGTGGTGCCGTCCACATCATAATCACCATAAACTAGAATATTCTCATTGTTCCCAATGGCCTTTTCAATACGTTCTACCGCAATGTGCATATCCTTCATTAAAAAAGGGTCGTGCAAATGGGATAACTCTGGACGGAAAAACCTTTTGGCCTCGTCATAGGTAGATATACCACGTTGCAATAGCAACTGCGCCACCAAATCATCTACCTTAAGCGCTTTGGCCAATTGGTCAATAGCATCTTGCTCAGGTTTGGGTTTAATGGTCCAGCGCATAGGGTGTGAAAGGGTAAATGTTTGATAATTAATTACTCAATTTTAAGTATCAAGTTTAAGATTTAAGTTCAAATTCACCTAAAAACTCGATTCTTGAACTCAAAATTTAGTCTTTTTGAAAAATGGTCTTGATTTCTAATGTTGCAAATTGTCGGAACATTTCCATTACACCGCAGTATTTCTCAACAGAAAGGTCTACCGCTCTTTGCAGCTTTTTCTCTGCTAGATTTTTTCCATGGAAATGGTACTCGATGGTTACGGCATCATAAAATTTAGGGTGCTCATCGGTTAGATTGGCTATGGTTTCAATGTGAAAGTCATCTACCTCTAACTTCATTTTTTTAATAAGTGAAGCCACATCAAGTCCTGAACAACCCGCTAAACCAGAAAGCATTAGGGCTTTTGGTCGCAATCCTTTTCCTTCGCCTCCGTCATCCGGACCTGCATCTATAGTTAAGTTTAGTCCTGATGGGTTCGTGCTTTCGAACTGCATGTTGCCCAGCCATTTGGTAGTAATATGATTTGTAGTAGCCATAATTTTATATTTCTTGTAAGTATCAAAAATACGATTAATTGATAGATTTTAAAGGGCTATCGAGCCCTCTCTTTTAGTTGAAAGAGGAAAACAGCTTAGTCGTTTGGGACTTGGAGAAATAACTTCATAAATGATTGACTATAGAAGTTGACTTGACAATTTACCGAGCTAAAATAGTTTCAACTCGTTTCTGCAACTCCGGCACGACGTCAATATCAAACCAAGGGTTCTTTTTAAGCCAAAAGCGGTTTCTTGGCGAAGGGTGAGGCAATGGAAAATGTGTAGGCAGATAATTATGGTAGGCCTTAACCGTCTCCGTTAAGTTCTTTCCCTTTCTGTCTTTCATATAATAGCCTTGTGCATAGATGCCAACAACTATAGTCAATTGTAGATTTGGCATTTGGTCAAAAAGAGCTTTGTGCCAAAGTGGGGCACATTCGGGTCTTGGGGGCAAATCTCCGGATTTTCCTTTTCCCGGATAACAGAATCCCATGGGAATGAGTGCGAATTTTGTTTCGTCATAAAATTCCTCGTCCGTGACATCTAGCCATTTTCGTAATTGTCTACCGCTAGGGTCGTCCCAAGGAACGCCGGTTTCATGGACTTTGGTTCCGGGCGCTTGGCCTATGATTACGATTTTAGAATTGGGATGTGCTGCTACTATAGGTCTAGGGCCTAAAGGCAGATGCTTGCTGCAAACTTCACACGAACGTATTTCAGAAAGCAGTTTTCGCATATGAGCTTATTTTCTCTTCAACGGATTTTTTTCAAAAGCGAGGCCGTCAAATCCGGTTTTCATAAAATTACGGATGTTCTGGTGCCCTGTACCATCTGCATCTTTAAGAACATCGGTAAAATAAAAATCTCCAAAACAAGCTAGGGTCTCATCTTTACTGAGCTCTTGTACCTTGGCAAAAGCAAAAAGTTTGCAAGAACCCGAATTCTGTCCTTCGGCATTTTCTAATGTACCGTTAGTAAAAGCAGTAGGAGTAAAGTCGTAATTAGCATCAATTACCGCCATAGTTTCAGAAAACTCAATGGTTTCAGGGGCGGTCTTTAATTTCTGTATAAAAGTGTCTAAAGTCATCTGTGTTATTTTTTTCCGGCAACAACTATTACAATTTCGCCTTTTGGGGGTTTTTCGGTAAAGTGCTGTAGCATTTCTTCGGCTGTACCTCTAAGCGTCTCTTCGTAGAGTTTGGTAAGTTCCCTTGAAACTGAAACTTGTCTATCAGCTCCAAAATATTCGGCAAATTGGCCCAAGGTCTTTATCAATTTATAAGGCGATTCATAGAAAATGATAGTCCGCGTTTCTTCTGCAAGCAATTTAAGGCGGGTCTGTCGTCCTTTTTTTGGAGGAAGAAAACCTTCAAAAACAAATTTATCGTTTGGCAGCCCACTATTCACTAAAGCAGGTACAAATGCCGTGGCTCCGGGAAGGCAGTCTACTTCTATATTTTTTTCAACACAGGCCCGGGTCAATAAAAAACCGGGGTCTGATATGGCGGGAGTTCCTGCATCGGAAATTAAAGCAATGGTTTCACCAGCCTGTAAACGTCTTACAAGTGCTTCTACGGTTTTATGCTCGTTATGCATATGGTGACTTTGCATTTGAGTGGTAATCTCAAAATGCTGAAGTAGTTTTCCACTGGTTCGGGTGTCTTCCGCTAGTATGCAATCTACTTCTTTTAAAATGCGAATGGCCCGCAAGGTCATATCCTCAAGATTGCCAATAGGTGTTGGAACCAAATATAATTTTCCCATAAAAATTATTGTCGTAGCTCTTTGCCCACAAAATAGGCAACTAGCGTTGCTATAGCCGCAATAAAGGCAATCAGGTAGTCCTGGCCGTCGGTTATATAATGTGCAAAGAACGCTAAAAGTGTATCAAAAAAGAAACCTGCATAGGCCCATTCTCTAAGCCACACAGAGAAATTTCCCCATATAGCTATTAAACCCAGTATTTTAGCAATGGCCAAAGGGTAAATGAGATATGTGGGGTAGCTTAGGTGTTCAAAGAAACCGGCAATCATTTCATAGTTGGTGAAATAATTGTAGATCGAGAATAACATAATGGTGGTCAAAACCCCTAGGGCCGACCAGTAAATAAGCTTTAATGTTTTCATGGGGGGCAATTTTTACTCTAAAATAAAGATTAGCTTTAACACTATACCAATTTTTGAGCAAAAAAAACCCTTTGTTTCAACAAAAGGTCTGTGTTTTTATGGCTGTAAGACGTGAAGCTATGAGAATTTACGCTGAATAAATTGCATAAAACGCTCTGCATATTCTTCCTTGCCCGCCCAATTATTATAATCTGGCTTTACCATATTGTTAATGAAAGAAACAGAGCGCTCCTCACTATCTATGGTGTTTAATTGTGAAAGAACTCGGTTGTAGTCTTCCGTACTTCCGTTAAACAAGTGTTTTACAAAAGCCAGTCTATTGTTAAGGTCTATTTTGAGTTCTTTGTTCGAAATTTTGTCGTTCAAAGATTTAGTATGTACTTCTTTCTTAGGAATTGTACCGTTTTGTTTTGGAGCTACTGGCTTCTGAGGTTCAAAAAGTTCCTGGTCATTTTTCATGTAATTGGGCTTTGACAAGAACTCTTCTAAAACTTCGTCTACGCGTTGATCATGGCTGGGCATTTCGGAGACCATATCTCTAATGGTATCCATACCAGGTATCATAATATCTTCTTCATGCGGATTGCTTTCGGGTACCGAGGCATTTTCCCTAAGGACCGCATTAGCCATTTTTTCAAATTTGGCAGCAATGACATTTTTAGAAACGTCTATTTCTACGTCGTGTAATTTCTCTTCTATATATTTAAGAACGGCTAACTTTTCATACAGATTTTTGGCGGCATCGTACATGTCGCTAATTTCCATATCACGAGAGGTGATAATATCAGTAGATAATTTTCGCAGTTCTTCCTTTAATTTGTTCTTCATCGGTCAATTTTTTCTAATTCTACCGGGTTTGGGTAAAAAAGGTATCTCTATCTTTGTTAACTTTAAATTCTGAACTTTGAAGAAATGTTATTTTAGTTAAAATAACGGCTCAACTTAAGTTCTATAATATTAAGAACGAAAAACCCCATATTTTCGTCTAAAAATACAAAATGTTTCTCGAAAATACTGTTAATCACAAAGAACAATTCGGGTGGATAGAGGTCATCTGCGGTTCTATGTTCTCGGGCAAGACCGAAGAGCTTATCCGTAGATTAAAACGGGCTCAGTTCGCCAAACAAAAGGTCGAAATTTTTAAGCCGATGGTAGATGTTAGGTATGACGAGAACATGGTTGTTTCTCATGACGCCAACGAAATACGCTCCACACCCGTGCCTGCAGCTGCCAATATTCGTATCCTGGGTGATACCTGTGACGTTATCGGTATTGATGAAGCCCAATTTTTTGATGATGAAATTATTACGGTCTGTAATGATTTGGCAAATAAAGGAGTGCGTGTTGTGGTGGCCGGTCTAGATATGGATTTTAAAGGTAATCCTTTTGGTCCTATGCCCGCTCTAATGGCTACGGCAGAGTATGTAACTAAAGTACACGCCATATGTACACGTACGGGTAATTTGGCCAATTACAGCTATAGGAAATCTAGCAATGATAATTTGGTTTTGTTGGGTGAAACGGAAGAGTATGAACCTTTAAGCCGTGCTGCATACTACAAGGCAAGATTAAAGGAAAAGGTCAAACATCTAGAGGTGAAGAGCGAAGAAATAACTACTAACGATAAGAAAACCGATGGCGAAGGCAGATGAGACCATCCTAGAAATAGACCTTTTGGCCTTAGAGCACAACTACAGGTTTTTGAAATCAAGATTAAACCATGACACTAAATTTTTAGGCGTGGTAAAGGCATTTGCGTACGGAAGCGATTCTGTGGCTATTGCAAAAAAGCTGGAAGCTATTGGCGCGGATTATCTGGCAGTAGCTTACGTTAGCGAAGGCATGGCCTTGCGTGAAGCTGGGATAAAAACACGTATTTTGGTATTGCATCCGTTACCTGTAAGTTTTGAGAACCTAGTGGCTTATAATTTGGAACCCAATATCTATTCTCCTAAAATATTGGCCAATTTTCTAGAGGTTGCCAAGACCAAAGGGTTAAAGCAATATCCTGTTCACCTCAAATTCAATACCGGACTCAATAGATTAGGTTTTGGAGGTAATCAGATTAATGATTTATGCGATGTATTGAATAACCAAAATGAGGTTGAGGTGGTCTCGGTTTTTTCACATTTGGCAGCATCCGAAGATTTGAACGAGCGCGAGTTTACTGAAAATCAAATTGCAACTTTCAGAAGTATTACAAATACCCTTGTTCCTAAATTGAAGCAAGAACCCATGTTGCATTTGCTGAATACCTCGGGCATTATCAATTATGCCGATGCGCAATTTGATATGGTGCGTAGTGGAATAGGGCTCTATGGTTTTGGTAATGAAGCTATCATAGACCAGCAACTTAAACCTGTGGCGACACTAAAGACCGTTATTTCTCAAATCCACACTATTAAGGAGGGTCAAAGCATTGGTTACAACCGAGCGTACAAAGCAGATGAGCCCGTCATTACGGCTACATTGCCAATAGGACATGCAGATGGTATAGGAAGGCAATATGGCAATGGAAAGGCCTATGTGACCATCAATGGAAAGAAAGCTCCAATTGTAGGAAATGTGTGTATGGATATGATTATGGTAAACGTTACCGGGATTGATTGCGAAGAAGGCGATGAAGTTGTGGTTTTTGGCGCAAGTCCAACGGCAGAGCAGTTTGCAAGCGGGGCCAAGACTATATCTTATGAGGTACTTACTGGTATTTCACAGCGCGTTACGCGGGTCGTTATCGGAAATTAATATTTTCTCGTATTATTTTAGGTAATCCTTTTTTTGTTAATTTGCAATGCATTGAATTGCGCTATAAATTAATTAACCATTAAAAACACTAAATCATGTTAAAAGATTTTAAGAATTTTATTATGACTGGCAATGTCATTGAATTTGCCGTTGCAGTTATAATGGCCGGAGCCGTAGGTCTAGTAGTAAACGGATTTGTAAATGACATCGTTATGCCAGTTGTTGGTGAGTTTACGGGCGGTGTAGATTTTGCTAACTTGAAGCACATATTAACTCCGTCTTCAGGAGTTGAAGGTGAAGCGGGTTATGTTGCGGAAAATGCTATCCGTTACGGTGCTTGGATCAATACTATTGTAAACTTATTGATCGTAGGTTTTGTTATGTTCCTTATCGTTAAGGCGTATGCCAAAGCAAAAGGTCCTGCTCCAGAGCCAGCTCCAACAGGTCCTTCTCAAGAAGATTTATTGGGTGAAATTAGAGATTTGCTTAAAAAGCAATAAGAATATAGGTTGCCCATTTGGGGTAAACCACCGCTGCACTGCAGTTTAATCTTAAAACCGTCAAAGAAGCTCGCAACTTTTTTGACGGTTCTTTTTTATATGATTGTTATATTTAAAACAATTTGTTAAATAATAATTATGCGCACTAAAAATGCTTGTCAGGTCAATAGGGTTGCACTACATTTGTGCTTCTAAATTAATTAAAGATGAAAGTAGCCGTTGTTGGTGCCACCGGTATGGTTGGCGAGGTGATGCTCAAGGTATTGAGCGAACGTAATTTTCCCGTTACGGAATTGCTATTGGTCGCTTCTGAGCGTTCAGTAGGTAAAAAACTGTCTTATAAAGATAAAGAATATACCATTATAGGTTTGGCGGATGCCGTAGCAGCAAAACCGGACATCGCTATATTTTCTGCCGGAGGTGATACTTCTTTGGAATGGGCCCCTAAATTTGCAGAAGCGGGTACTACCGTGGTAGATAATTCTTCTGCTTGGAGAATGGACCCGACTAAAAAATTGGTGGTTCCTGAAATCAATGCAGTTGAATTAACAAAGGAGGATAAGATTATTGCTAACCCTAACTGTTCAACCATTCAGTTGGTGATGGCCTTATCTCCGTTGCACAAGAAATATAAGATGAAACGTGTTGTTATCTCTACATATCAATCGGTATCGGGTACAGGTGTAAAAGCCGTACGTCAGTTAGAGAACGAGATGGCAGGGGTTCAGGGCGAAATGGCCTACCCTTATCCTATCAACAGAAATGCATTGCCTCATTGCGATGTTTTCTTAGAAAACGGGTACACTAAAGAAGAGATGAAGTTGGCACGTGAGCCACAAAAAATATTAAACGACCGTAGTTTTTCAATCAGTGCTACTGCAGTGCGTATTCCTACAGCAGGCGGACATTCAGAATCTGTAAATGTTGAGTTTGAAAACGACTTTGATTTAAACGATGTTCGTAAATTGTTAAATGATACGCCAGGGGTTACCGTACAGGATAACCCTGATACAAATACTTATCCTATGCCTATTTATGCGCATGATAAGGATGAGGTTTTTGTTGGACGTATTCGTCGTGATGAGTCGCAACGCAATACTTTGAACATGTGGATTGTTGCCGATAACCTTCGTAAAGGTGCTGCAACAAATGCGGTGCAAATTGCTGAATATCTATTAGAAAACCATTTGGTATAAAACTTATATACTTTCTAAATTTTTAGTTAAAACCTATGCTGCGCAATGCCGGCATAGGTTTTTTTATGGTACTTTTAGCGGATTTCAATTTTAAATCATGCAGAAATTCATTGTACTATTTTCACTTGCTTCGGCTACTTTAGCAGGTCAATCATTGCCTAAAAAAGAGACTCATATGGTGGAATATCCAAAGACCCACAAATCAGAAATTGTTGTTACTTATTTTGGAACTCCTGTAGCGGATCCGTACCGTTGGTTGGAAGACGATATGAGTGAAGAGACCATTGCTTGGGTAAAAGCCCAAAATGAGGTTACATTTAATTATTTGGAAAAAATCCCGTTTCGTGAAGCGCTGAAACAGCGGTTGCAGAATCTGTGGAACTATGAAAAATTAGGCTCTCCTTTCATAGAAGGAAATTACACCTATTTCTATAAAAACAATGGTTTACAGAACCAGTATGTCATCTATAGAAAACAAGGAGAAGGTAAAGAAGAGGTTTTCTTAGACCCCAATACGTTTTCCGAGGACGGAACTACGTCTCTGGCCGGTTTAAGTTTCACAAAAGATGGTTCGCTTGCGGCCTATTTAATTTCGGAGGGTGGTAGCGATTGGAGGAAGGCCATTGTTATAAACGCCCAGACCAAGGAAATGGCTGAAGATACGCTTACGGATATTAAGTTCAGCGGAATTTCATGGAAAGGAAATGAAGGGTTCTACTATTCTAGCTACGATAAACCAGAGGGTAGCGAACTTTCCGCAAAGACGGATCAACATAAGGTTTATTATCACAAACTAGGAACTTTTCAAAAAGAAGACCAATTGGTATATGGAGGGGTTGAGGCCGAAAAACATAGATATATTGGGGCCTCAGTATCTGAAGACGAACGATATCTTCAGATTTCTGCTGCAGTTTCAACGTCAGGGAATAAGCTTTTTATTAAAGACCTTTCAAAGGAGGGTAGTCCATTGGTACCCATAGTTGAGGATACGGATTCGGACAATTATATCATTGAAAACGAAGGCTCAAAGCTCTATATCGTTACCAATAGAAATGCCCCGAATAAAAGGATTGTTACAGTTAATGCTGATAATCCTGACGAAGAAAATTGGGTTGATTTTATTCCGGAAACCGAAAATGTATTGACCGTTGGTACAGGTGGAGGCTATTTCTTTGCGGAATATATGGTGGATGCCATTAGTAAAGTTTTTCAATATGATTACGAAGGAAATTTAATCCGTGAAGTTTCACTTCCCGGCATAGGTAGTGCTTCGGGATTTGGTGGCAAGAAGGAAGATAAGGAGTTTTACTTCTCCTTTACCAACTATATCATTCCTGGCTCATCCTTTAAATACAATGTAGAAACCGGTGAATACACTCCCTATTGGACACCGGACATCGATTTTAATTCAGAGGATTACGAATCCAATCAGGTTTTTTATACCTCAAAGGATGGTACTAAGGTTCCTATGATCATTACCCATAAAAAGGGACTGAAGCTGAACGGTAAAAACCCCACCATTTTATACGGTTACGGTGGTTTCAATATCAGCTTAACACCAGCTTTTAGTATTGCTAATGCAGTATGGTTAGAGCAAGGAGGAATATATGCGGTACCCAACTTAAGGGGTGGTGGCGAGTATGGTAAAAAATGGCACAACGCGGGTACGAAAATGAACAAGCAGAATGTTTTTGATGATTTTATTGCCGCAGGGGAGTATTTGATTGAAAACAAATATACTTCTTCGGACTATCTGGCTATTCGCGGTGGAAGTAATGGAGGGCTCTTGGTGGGTGCTACAATGACGCAAAGACCGGACCTGATGAAAGTAGCTTTACCTGCTGTTGGAGTTTTGGATATGTTACGGTACCATACGTTTACTGCCGGTGCAGGATGGGCTTATGATTATGGCACCTCTGAAGAGAGCAAGGAGATGTTCGAATACTTAAAAGGGTATTCGCCCGTTCATACTATTAAGGAGGGAGTCGATTATCCTGCTACATTGGTTACTACCGGAGACCATGATGATCGTGTAGTTCCGGCACATAGTTTTAAATTTGCTGCAGAGTTGCAAGCCAAACAATCAGGTAAAAACCCTACCTTAATTCGTATAGAGACCAATGCGGGTCACGGAGCGGGTACACCTGTTAACAAAACCATTGAACAGTACGCAGATATTTTTGCATTCACGCTGTATAATATGGGTTTTGAAAAGCTTCCGAACTAAGAATTGCCTAATTTAAAAATTAAATACCGATTGGGCTTTTTTGTCGAAAGAGGGTCGGGTATAAAGAACACGAATATATGTTACAAGTAGATCATGTTTCCTTTAGTTATGAAGATGGTGCTTCCGTTTTGGAAAACATCAACCTAAAGGTGGCCAAAGGCGAACATGTTTCCATCATAGGTGAGAGCGGATGTGGAAAAAGCACGCTTTTAAAAATTATCTACGGACTGCTTCATATTGAAGTAGGCGAAGTATATTGGAATGAAAATCAAGTTTTGGGTCCACTACACAATTTAGTGCCAGGTGAACCTTACATGAAGTACCTTTCCCAAGACTTTGATTTGATGCCATTCACTACAGTAGAAGAAAATATCAGTCAGTTTTTATCTGTATTTGAACCCGAGGAACTCCAAGACCGTACGTTTGAACTTTTGGAAATGATCGAGATGACCAAATTTGCCAAAACCAAGGTGAAGCTCTTGAGTCGTGGTCAACAGCAGCGTGTGGCGCTAGCCAGAGTTTTGGCCCAAGAGCCGAAAGTACTTTTGTTGGACGAGCCGTTTAGTAATATTGATAATTTTAGGAAAAACAGTTTACGGCGTAACCTTTTTGGATATTTAAGACGTCAAAAAATAACCGTACTCACAGCTACGCACGATCATATGGATATGCTTCCGTTTGCAGATAGAGTAGTTGTGCTTAAAGATAGGTTCATAGTGGCTAAGGACAGTCCTAAAAACCTATACGAGCACCCTAAGGACCTCTATGTAGCTTCCTTGTTCGGCGAAGCTAATAAGATTCCCATAAATATTGTAAAATCGTATGCAGATACCAAAAGACGCATTATTGTATATGCCCACGAATTTAAAGTTTCGGGCAAATCTGGTTTAGAGTGCGTGGTAAAAGGAGCCTATTATATGGGAGGCCATTATATGATTGTGGGTATTTATGAAGGTGAGGATATCTATTTTCATCATGACAGGCCCTTAGAGGTAGGAAAAGTGATTTTTCTGAATCTTTCATTGGAGACCATTAATCAACGCATGTCCGATTCTTAAGAAATGAATAAATCCCAACTGCTTCAAGAATTGAATTTCAAAGCCGTTCGAAGCAGTGGTGCCGGAGGACAGCATGTAAACAAGGTGTCAACCAAAATAGACCTTAGTTTTTCAGTTGAAGAATCTAATGGTCTTACGGTTATTGAGAAAGAGCGCATTAACGATAAAATAGGTCATAGACTTACCAAGGAAGGCATTTTACAGATGCAATGTGATGAAACGCGAAGTCAGCACAGGAACAAGGAATTGGCCATTGCGCGTTTTTTGAACCTCATTGAAGACGCGTTAAAAGTGAAAAAGAAACGTCGGAAAACAAAGCCGTCCAGATCTTCTATTGAAAAGCGGTTAAAGCATAAAAAGAAGAACGCCCAAAAAAAGACAAATAGAGGAAAGCCCCAAATGGATTAAAAACTCATTGGGGCTTTTTTGTTCAGGTTTTAAAATCCACTACGCAACTAAACAGCAACTAGGATTAAAACTCTTGCTTACCAAATTCACTGTCAATGAATTTGGATTTATTCTTGTTCTTATTGAAATTGTAGGATAGGTTAAGCAGTACCATATCTACTTCATATACATAGTTTGTGGTCGTAAAGAACTCACCTTCACGATAAGTGGTAATACGTTGTTCGTTCGTGTCCAATAATCCCAAATCTATATTTTGCCATTGTAGCGTAGCGGTTAAGCGGTCATTTAAGAACGACTTTTTAAAGGTTAGGTTGGGCGAATAGAAACGAGAATCTTCACCTTGTGCCGTAATTCGTTCCGATAGGTAGTTAAAGGTAAATTGCAATGAAGCGGTCTCTGTAAAGGCATAGGTACTGTTGGCATTTATGGAATACACAAAAGAACTGCTGTCTATGTTTCTGCCATCATATTTGCCGTCAATGGAGTAATTATAGAGGTTGGCCCCAATAAAGTTAGACCAGTTTTTGGTAGGTTTTAGCTGCGTACCCACTTCCAATCCTAGTGATTTTGCCTTTCCAATGTTTGAATAGATGCGGTTTAGGATTGTATCGTTATAGATGGTATTTACTCTGTTCACCAAGTTTTTGGTGTCGCGGTAATAGGCCGTTGCAAAAACAGAATTTCCGCCCTCAAAATTTTTACTGATACCCACTTCCAACAAGTCAATGAATTCAGGCTTTAGGGTTGGATCTCCTTGTTCTAGGGTTTCTGAGTGCTCACGCTCCGGAAAAGGATTCATTTTAAAGGTAGTCGTACGCTCCACTCTTTTGCTATAAGCCGCTTTTAACTTAGTGTTGTTCTCAAAAGTATATTGAACCGATGCCGATGGAAATGGTTTTACATAGTCGTAAGCATAAGTGGTGTCAATGAGACCTTGTTTGTCACGAAGATCAAGTTCGCGGTCCATGGCTTCAATACGAACGCCTGCTGCATACTCCCATTTATCTTTCGCACCCGTTAATTGCGCATAACCGGAATGGATGCTTCTCTGGAGGTCTACTTCACTTGAAAACTCGGGAACCAGTTCAAAAGCACCTCCGGTAGTGTCATCTTTTCTTTCGTATACGAAATCACCTGTATGGTCCAAGTTTCGGTATTGGTAACCAGTTTCAAGTTGGCCAAATGCAAATGGTTTCCAAGCATAATCCAATGACAGACGAATACCGTTTAGTGGGTTGTCATTAGTATTATATTCTTGTTGGTATATTATGTTTCTATCAGGTTCGCCTAAGTTATCACTTTCCGTGGGGCCACCTAATAACGTGTATTCATATAAAAATGAGGTGGATAACTTAGAAGTGTTGTCAAAAATATGGGAATAGTCAAAACTTCCCAAGACAAAATCGCTTTTACGGGTTCTAAGGTTATGGTTGTAATACTGAAAGGTATAAAAACGTTCTCCCCCAGCAGCAGGGGTAATCCCATGGTTATCGTAATATACGATATCTGCTAGACGGTCCTTTTTTCTTTTGCCACCATAAAATCCTAACGAATAGGTATTTTTATCATCTGGAGCATAGTCTACGGTAAACCTTCCGCTATAATTGATTTCATCAAAACTACGTTCTCCGCTTGAGGGAAACTGGGTCAGGGTGTCATTTATGATAGTAAAAACATCACCTTCACGTCTACCGCCAAGGTCGTTACGTTGGTAACTGGCACCCATAGAAATATTCCAATCGCCTTTACGAATGTTATACGTGGCATCTGCGCCGTAGCGCTGGTGTACTTTATCATTGCCGTAGGTTTCAATAGAGGGAAGCCCGCCTTTAATATTGACTTGCGCAAAAGTACCGTCTGCAGCGCCTTTTATGGTAATAATGTTCAGGATGCCTGCTTTACCTTCAGGATCATATTTAGCAGATGGAGCGGTAATAACTTCAACACGCTCTATGGCGTTTGCAGGAAGCTGGTTCAACAAGTTTGATGCATTACCTTGAACAGGGTTTCCATTAAGCAATACAACAAAACCCGTACTTCCGCGAACACTTATTTCCCCTTGTCCATCAACACTTACGGAAGGTATGTTTTTAACCACGTCCGTAGCACTGCCGCCAAGACTGTTTTGGAATTTTTTGGTATCAAAAACCTGACGGTCTATTTTATTGATAACGGTTGCACGTTCACCTTTTATAACTACTTCTTCTAATTGGGTTCCGCCAATCGTAAGTTTTATGGTACCAAGGTCAACCCCTTTTCTGTTTTGTACGGTAATATCTTTTATGGTATTGGTTTCAAAACCGATAAATGAAGTTTCTAGGTAATATATCCCGTTTTTAATGCCCTCAATGGTAAAGAAACCATCTAGATCTGTAATAACTCCAGTTACCAATTCCCCATTCTCTTGGTTAAAGATGGCTGCCGTGGCGTACTCAAGTGGATAGTCATTATCTCCATCCGTAATTTTACCGGTAATTTGGGCCGATACCGAAAGCGGAATCAAAATAATTAGAAATACAAATAGATGAAAAAACTTCATGTTCAATAGGTTTGGTATTAATTAGGTGTCGAAATTACGTTTAACCCCTATTGAATTTTGGTCTGTTTGAAAAAGTTAAGGTACGATCGCTACTTTTTTAAACTGTAACGGCGTTTGTCCGTCATGGCGTTTAAAGTACTTGACAAAATGCGATACGTCTGTAAAGTCAAATGCATAGGCAATTTCAGTAACAGAGAGGTCAGTGTATAGTAGTAACCGCTTAGTTTCTTTTAAAATATGATCGGCAATTACGGTAGAGGCCGTTTTCTCATGTTTTCTTTTACAGAGTGCATTTAAATTTTGCGCGGTAGTATTCAATTTTTGAGCATAATACGCTACATCGTTCTTTAATTTGGTTTGCAACAATTCATCAAAACGTTCTTCCAGATTATTTGCAGATATAGTTTCATCAACCTCTACATAGGTCAATATTTTGGAGAACAAGGCTTTGAGGACCCCTTCTACCAAAATATCCCTGCTAGCGCAATTTTCCTTAATTTCTTTAGATGCAATTTCAAAAAGAGACTGAATGCTGGAATCATTAGACGGGTTAATTACCCTTTTGTTCCCCAGCTGCTTTAGTTGAAGGTTAATATGTTTATCCAAGGTCTTTTCTAAAAAACCTTCCTTAATAATAATAACAAAGCCTTCAGGCACGGTATCTATTTCCCAGTGGTGTACTTCATCTTTTTTGATGATAAATAGTCTTGGAGGCTCTATGGCATAACCAGTCTCGTCCATATAATGCATACCACTACCTGCGCTAAAATAAACCAGCTCCATATACTTATTATGACGGTGTGGTTTGGTGTAGCGCTTGTTGACATCGAAAGGTTCGATTTTAATATCCGCCAAGGCAGAAATTTTAGAATAGGTTCTAATTTTGGTTCGTGTCAATTGGACTGGTTTTAACAATTTTTATTGCCGAGATTACCCGTATATTTTTTTGTGAGAATCTGGTTTAAGCGAGATATAAAGATAATAGATTAAAGTGCATCTCATGGGTAGCTAGCCATTGGGAATGGCTGTTTATTCTAACACAAAGTGTTTAATTTGTATCACTTTGGTGTAAATATTTAAAAAAACGTTAATTTCTTGGATATAAAATAGCGTAAAGCTTAAAACTCGAATTTCAACTGAACCGAGACCGTTTCCTTCTTTACATTTTTTGCTTCTTTTTCCGTGTTTAGATTTGCTAAGGAAATACCGAGCAATCGCACGGAGTTTTGTAATTTTTCTTGATACAAGAGTTCTTTTGCCGTTTCTAGAATAAGACTCTTGGCAGAGATAAAATAGGTTAGGGTCTTGCTTCGCGTATTTAGTGTAAAATCGCTGTATTTTATTTTTAAGGTAACGGTCTTTCCCGCAATGTTAGCTTTCTTCAAGCGTTTTTCTAGCTCTTCGGCAATATGTTCCAAACGCTCTAGCATAAATACTTCACTGCTTAGATTTTCATTAAAAGTCCGCTCTGCGCCAACGGATTTTGGAATACGGTGCGGTTTAACCTCGCTTGTATGAATACCGCGCACCACGTTGTAATAGTAACTACCGCTTTTTCCAAAATTATCTTCTAAAAATTCTACCGATTTTTGTTTCAGGTCTTTACCGGTAAAAATTCCCAGCTTGTACATTTTTTCTGCAGTAACCTTCCCTACGCCGTAGAATTTCCGGATTTCCAGCTCTTCCAAAAATTGCAATACTTCTTCAGGGTTTACGGTTTTTTGTCCGTTGGGTTTGTTGATATCGCTAGCAACCTTAGCAATGAATTTATTGATGGAAATACCTGCAGAGGCGTTTAGGCCTGTAGTGTCAAAAATCTTTTGCCGTATTTCCTTTGCCATTAGAGATGCGGAAGGATTCCCTTTTTTATTCACTGTAACATCAAGATAGGCTTCATCTAAGGAAAGCGGTTCTACCAAATCCGTATATTCATGAAAAATACCCCGTATGATTTTCGATATTTCTTTGTAGCGGTCAAAACGGGCCTTTACAAATATGAGTTCAGGGCAATTGCGTTGGGCCACTACACTACTCATAGCACTGCGAACACCAAATTTTCTTGCCTCATAACTAGCAGCTGCCACCACACCCCTTTTAGAGCTGCCACCAACGGCAATAGGCTTTCCGCGTAAGTCTGGATTGTCCAGTTGCTCTACGGAGGCATAAAAGGCATCCATATCTACATGAATAATCTTTCGCAATGGAAAATCGTTTGGCATACTGCAAAATTAGGTTATATTTAGTTTGATGGAAAAACAAACAAAGACAGCAATTATACTTGGATCGACAGGTCTTACGGGAGGCATTTTGCTTCAGCTTTTATTAGAGGATGACCGATATGGAAAAATAAAACTGTTTTCTCGATCCAGTGTGGGCGTCTCACATGCGAAAATAGAAGAGTATTTAGGAGATTTGATGCAGTTGGAGAAATTTGAAACCAACTTTACCGGAGATGAGGTTTTTTGCTGCATTGGTACAACAAAGTCAAAAACACCCAATAAAAAGGTGTATAAAGATATAGATTACGGTATTCCCGTGACGGCAGCCAAACTTTGCCATACAAACGGAATCCCTACCTTTTTAGTGGTTTCTGCCATGGGAGCGAACGCAAAAAGTAGCGTTTTTTATAATCGGGTAAAGGGAGAAATGGAAGGTGCGGTCTTAAATGAAAAAATTAAGAATACCCATATCTTTAGACCATCCTTAATTGGAGGCAAACGAGAAGAAAAGCGAATAGGCGAGTTATTGTTCAAACAACTAATGAAAGTAGTAAACCTTGTTTTGGCAGGTCCGCTTGAAAAGTACCGTTCCATTAAACCAGAAACCATTGCGAAAGCTATGGTAATTGTGGCAAATTCAGGATATGAAACGAATAGAATAGAATCTGATAAGATTAAAAAAATAGCAACGGAAAGTGATTGAAATTGAACGCAAATTTTTGGTCACGTCTACGGCGTATCAAAAGCAGGCTACATCTAAAGAAAGAATTGTTCAAGGTTTTTTAAATACGGACCCTGAGCGCACGGTTAGGGTTAGGGTTAAAGGAGACAAAGGTTTTTTAACGGTTAAAGGCAAAGGTAACGATACCGGTGTATCCCGTTTTGAGTGGGAAAAAGAAATTGATGTTGTAGAGGCCGAAGCATTATTAAAACTTGCCGAGCCTGGTAGTATAGATAAAATTAGGTACGAAGTAAAAATTGGTGCACATGTTTTTGAGGTAGATGAGTTCTATGGCGATAATGAAGGGCTAACCGTTGCAGAGGTAGAACTGTCCTCTGAAAATGAAAACTTTGAATCGCCGGAATGGTTGGGTCTTGAAGTATCTGGTATTACGAAATATTATAACTCCCAATTAAGTAAGCACCCGTTTAAATATTGGGGAGGGAAAAATTAGAGTAGGTGGTCATTCTTTTCCAGGTAGCTTATTGTTGCTAAACCCCTTAAATTGTGGGCTATAAAATTGTCTAGAAGCTCATCAATCGAAAATTTTTCAAATAAATTTTCTTCAGTAAAAATCAAAAGATGCAACCGTTCTAAGTAGAGCTGGCAAATTAAATTTATATTGATGTCTTTTTTAATATGACCCAGTTCTTGTGCTCGCAATAGAAGTCCACGTACCGTAGTGTGTATATAGTCTGTCCTAAAGTGATTGAAGTAGGTGTCTACTTTCGGGTAATATTTACGTAGTCCAAATAGAAAAGCAGGACTAAAATTTTTAAGAGAATCCAATCCTATTCTACAAACTGCTATTACAGCCAAAATAGGATTGGATTTTTCTCTTTCAACACTTTCATTCATTTTAGACCTTACCTTGTTTAGGTACAAAACAAGACTTTCTTGAACTACGGCTTCCTTGTTGGTGAAATTCTCGTATATCGTTTTTTTCGATATTCCCATTTCATTAGCAAGCTCATCCAAGGTAAATCTTTTGCTCCCAAATTGGGTAAATTTAGAAAGGGCAAATTCTAAAAATTGGTCTTTGTTGATCATGTGTTTAGCAAATAATTAGTGCCATCCACCGCCAAGGGAACGATATAGCTCTACTGTTGCAGACAATTGCGATAACTTGTTATTGATCAAGTTAAGCTCTGCATTCAGCGAGTTTTCCCTCGCGGTCAAAAGGTCTAAATAGGTTAAGTATCCGCTGTTCAATAATTCTTCTGAGTTAGTTTCTGCTCTTTTTAATGCTACTACCTGTTTAGTGACAAAGGCTTCTTTTTCAACGGAAATGTTGTAATCGTATAAAGCTTCCGACACCTCTTTACCTGCGGTTAAAAGGGTTTTTTTGAAGCTCAATAGCGACTGCTCTTGTTGTGCTTGTGCCACTTCATAGGCCGTTCTTATTTTTCTTCCGTTAAATATAGGCTGTGTAAGTCCGCCCACTAGGTTCGCGAAAAGTGAACTAGAATCGATCCAATTATCAAGTTCCAAACTTTGAAATCCTCCTTGAGCCGATAGGGTAATGGAAGGATAGAAGCTACTTCTAGCAACATTGGTCATCTCAAAACTGTTTACCAAACTGTATTCGGCCTGCATAATATCTGGCCTGTTTCGTAACAATAAGGCTGGAACACCAAGTTTCATTTCATTGGCCAAAGATTGATCATCCAAAGAACCACGTTCGTAAGATTGTGGTTGTTCACCTAATAGAATGCTTAAAGTGTTCTCTGCTTGATACAATGAATTTTTAATATCCAACAATTGGCTTTGAGCACTATATAGTTGCGCTGCAGTTTGGTCAACACCCACTTGGTTTGCTTGCCCAGCATCTTTTAGTGCTGTAATGGTCTCTAAACTTTTAGAACGGTTTTCAATCGTTTCTTCAGTAACCGCTACCTGCTTGTCCAAGGCCAAAATCTGATAATAGGTAGTGGCAATCTGTGCCACTAAGCTAGTTTTTACCGCTTTGTGGGCGGCTACAGTTTGTAGGTAACCTGCATCGCTAGCTCTTTTATTGCTTCTGATCTTCCCCCAAATATCCGCTTCCCAAGATACTGTTCCTGAAGCTTCATATTGATTAAAAGGTTGTGTAAAAAAACTTCCGAATTGTCCGTTTTCACTGGTTCTTGCTGTTCTAGTTGCACTAGCGGCACCACTTAGGGTTGGTAAATAACCAGCTTTACCTTGTTTAACATAAGCCTCTGCAGCCGCAATGCTCTGAAGAGCAATGCGGATGTCAAGGTTATTTTCCAATCCTTTTTGAATGTATGATTTCAAATAAGTATCCGTAAAAAGGTCTTTGTAAGAGACGGATGCAAACGAGACACTATCCTGTGGCAAGTTATCGGTTCTATACAAGTTTTCGGTTTCGACCTCCGGCCGCTCATAGTTTTTAGCTACAAAACATGATTGCAGCAAGAGCGGAAGCATGGCCACCAATAAGAATTTATTCATTACTAATTTCTTCATGATTTCTCTAGTTCTTTGATTCTTCAATAGTTTCTTGCGGCGCACCGGTTATACGCTCTTGCATGGTTTGGAAAATGACGTATAGGGCCGGTATAACAAACACACCGAATATGGTACCTATTAACATACCTCCAACTGCACTCATACCAATAGAACGGTTACCTACGGCACCAATACCTGATGACAATGCCAATGGCATTAAACCAAGGATAAAGGCAAATGAGGTCATTAAAATGGGTCTAAGTCTCGCTTTGGCACCGTCAATGGCAGATTCAATTATAGACATACCATGTTTTCTTCGCTGCAATGCAAACTCTACAATAAGAATGGCATTTTTAGAAAGTAGACCAATAAGCATGATCAATGCAATCTGAAAATAGATATTGTTTTCAAGACCCGCCATGCTCACAAAACCAATTGCTCCTGCAATACCAACGGGTAGCGATAGTAGAATTGAAAATGGCAAAATATACGATTCATACTGAGCACTTAATAAGAAGTACACAAATACCAAACTCAATATAAAAATGATAATGGTTTGGCTACCTGCGCTATTCTCTTCTTTTGTAAGCCCTGAATACTCGTAAGTGTAATTGTTAGGCAATACCTGTGCGGTAACCTCTTCAATTGCTTTTATGGCATCACCTGTAGAATAACCAGGGTTCATAGCTCCGTTAATTTTTACAGAACTTAACAGGTTAAATCTACTTACCACTTCAGGACCGTAAATTTTCTTTAACGATACAAATTGAGATACCGCAACCGACTCACCACTTGCATTCGTTACGAAAATGTGGTTCAATGAGTTTTCATCTGCTCTATCTTCTGGTTTTGCTTGAATCATTACACGATACTGCTTACCAAACTTGTTAAAGTCGGTCGTATACAATCCACCATAATATCCTTGCATGGCGCTAAACACATCTGTTACCGCTAGACCGGCCATTTTAGTTTTCTCAATATCAACTTCTAACTCATACTGAGGGAAATTGGCATTAAAATTTGTAATGGCATATTGCACTTCTGGTCTTGCGTTAATTGCAGCCAAGAATTCATTGGTTACTTTGTTTACGGTCTGCCAATCATCTGCATCTTTACTCTGTAGGTTCATTTCAAAACCGGTTGAGTTACCAAAACCACGCACACTTGGTGGAGTAAAGAAGAATACTTTAGCATCTTTTAGGCCAGCTGTTTTTGCGAACAGGCTTCCTACCACGGCTTTAACGGATTCTGCATCGCCTTCTCGTTCGCCCCAATCTTTAAGACGAAGTACTGAGAAGCCATAAGAACCACCGTTTACACTATTCAAAATACTAAATCCTGTAATGTTCATTCTAGCTTTAATGATGTCCATTGAAGCATAAATTGAATCTAGTTTTTTAACGGTTTTTTGCGTTTGCTCTAAAGTAGTGCCAGGAGGCATGGTGACATCGGCAAATACAATTGCCTTATCTTCATTTGGTATAAAACCAGTTGGTGTTGATTGAAATAACATGTACGCTATAACTCCAAACACTACAAGAGATAATCCTGTTACCCATTTTCTTTTGATAATGAATTTTACTGAGCCAACATATTTGTCGGTCATTGCATTAAACCCAGTATTAAAGGCTGAAAAGAAACGTTTTGAAAATCCTTTTTTCTTTTCTTCGGATGTATCATGGGGCTTCAATAAAAGTGCAGCCAAGGCCGGACTCAATGTTAAAGCGTTTACCGCGGAGATAAGAATGGCAATAGCCAATGTTATACCGAACTGTTGGTAGAACACCCCTGATGACCCACTAATGAACGATACCGGGATAAATACAGCGGACATTACCAAAGTAATAGAGATAATGGCACCTGAAATCTCGGTCATTGCAGATTTGGTAGCTAGTTTGGCATTGGTGGCACCTTCCTCCATTTTGGCGTGCACCGCCTCGACCACCACAATGGCATCATCCACCACAATACCAATGGCCAGAATCATAGCGAACAAAGTCAACATGTTAATGGAAAACCCAAAGAGCGATAAAAAGAAGAACGTACCAATAATTGCCACTGGAACGGCAATAGCGGGTATTAACGTAGATCTAAAATCCTGTAGGAATATGAAAACCACTAAGAAAACCAATAAAAAGGCTTCTATTAAGGTTTGTACAACATGTTCTATAGATGCACTTAAGAAATCTTTAGTGTTATAAGGAATTACATAATCCAGTCCTTTAGGGAAATCTTGACTACTTTCATCTAGTATAGTCTGAATCTCATCAATAATAGCATTTGCATTAGATCCTGAAGTTTGAAAAATACCAACAGCGGTACCAGGTTTACCCATACCTTCGTTCTTGGTACCATAGTTAAAAGCACCTAATTCAATTTCAGCAACATCTTTAAGTCTTAAAAACTGACCATTTTCCTGCGCTCTAATGATGATATTTTCATATTCAGCTTCATTAGAAAGACGACCTTTATACTTTAATACATATTCATAAACACCATCGGCATTTTCACCAATTTTACCTGTTGCTGCTTCAAGGTTTTGTTCTCTAAGCGCATTTTGTATGTCTGATGGCATAAGTTTATACGCAGCCATCTTTTCGGGATTTAACCATATACGCATGGAGTAATCCTTAGAGCCAAAAACGGTAACGTTACCAACACCTTCTATACGTTGTAATTTAGGTACGATGTTAATTCTGGCGTAGTTCTCTACGAAAGTGGCATCATATTCATCGTTATCCGAGAATAGAGAGAAGAATAACAATGCACTAGTTTGAGATTTTTGGGTAATAACACCGGTCTGTACAACTGCTTGTGGTAGAACACTATTTGCTCGGGCAACCCTGTTCTGAACGTTAACCGCAGCAATATCAGGGTCAGTACCTAATTTAAAAAATACATTAATGGTTGCAGCACCGTCATTACTTGCGTTAGAAGTCATGTATAACATGTCTTCAACACCATTTATCTGCTCCTCTAATGGAACAACAACACTTTTTAGCACCGTTTCAGCATTCGCACCTGTGTAGGTACTTGTTACTTGAACGGTTGGTGGTGCTATTTCAGGGTATTCCTCAATAGGTAAGGTCGTCAAACCCAAAACACCTAGAATAACTATGATGATCGATATCACCGTAGATAGTACGGGACGATCTATAAATTTTTGAAACATTGTTCTTTATTTATATGTTATGATAATTGGCGGATGCTTATTTAACCGGACTGATGGCCATTCCGTCTTTTAATTTAGAGACCCCTTCCAGAACTATAGTAGTCCCTTCTTCAAACCCTTTCTCAACGATAAAGCCATTTTGGGTAGTAGTAATGATATCTAGTGGCATGGTAGTAACCGTATTATCATCTTTAACCACGTAAACCAATTTCTTACCTTGAAGGTCAACAGTTGCTGTTTGCGGTATTTCGTATGCGCCGGTATATACTGTTGGAATTTTTATTTTTCCTGTACTACCGCTGCTTAACAAGTTGTTCTTGTTATCAAAATCAGCTCTTGCAGTTACACTTCCTGTTGTACTATTAATAATGGTATTGATCATTGCAATCTTACCTTTTTCAGCATATTCCTCACCATTGATCATAATTAGTGAAACCTTTGGAGCTTTTTCCATATCCAAAGTATTTTTGTCGTTTTTTGGCATGGATTCTTTTAGTTTCAATAATTCTTTTTCATTCATTGAAAAATAGGCACGAACCTCGCTAACATCAGATACAGTAGTTAATGGTTGCCCCATAGCAGAACTTACCAAGGCACCTATTTTAAAAGGAATTTCACCTATATAACCATCAACAGGGCTAGTGATACGTGAGTAACCAATATTTGAAGCAACACTTTGGTAATTAGCTTGAGCCTGAGCAAGCTGTGCTTTGGCAGTCTCTAGCTGAACTTCGCTAATTATACCCTTTTCTACCAGTGGTTTAAGTTTGTCTACTTCTACCTGCGCCACGTTTACAGAAGCTTTGGCGGCATTGGCATCTTGGTTTAAGGTTTGGGTTTCTAATTTGAAAAGAGGTTGCCCTTTTTTAATTTTCTGACCTTCTTCAACATATACTTCTTGCACAAAACCGGCAACTTTAGGCCAGATTTCTACATTCTGTTTACCTTCAAGTGTAGTAGAAAATTCGTTGTATACAGTAAGGTCTTGTTTTTTTAACTCACTTACTTTTAAACTTGGAGGAGGAGGTGTTGCCCCTGCCGCAGGTGCTGTTGGGGTTGTTCCAAAACAGGAACTTAAAAGAAGTCCTGCACTTAATACTCCTATGATTGATAACTTTTTCATTTTAGATGGATATTTACTTGTATTAAATTATTTATTCGAGCCTGTTAAGGTTTTGTTAATTCAGAATGTTCGGTATAAAGCGAACTTGTTGTTTAAATTTTTTTAGAGAAGCTTTGTCAATTTTTCAATAGTTTCTTGATATGTTTTTTCGTTTTGCTTTAAACAGTTTAGATACGCTTCTATTTTTGGCTTATTAGCTGTATATTTTTCAGGATTGTACTGTTGATCATAACTGGCTACAGTTTGAATCATTTTAGATTCTTTTGCTGCTTTCTTAAGCGCTTGTTCTAACTTCTTAATGAAGAAAGTACTTTTGTCTGAAATTTTAAAATATCTTCTTCTGTCTCCAGATTTAGTAAAATAGGTAATGATACCTAACTGAAGCAACAAATTGAGCGATGTTGAAATTGAACTTTTACTGGCACCTCTTTTTGTCAGACAATCGTCAAACGTAAGTCCAACCTCTTCGGTCACAACAAGATTTCCAAATATTCTTGCAGCTAATGGAGGTAAGTTATATTCGGCTTCAAAGTGCACTCCTAGCTCCTCTATTAACCTTTGTTTATTCTCTTCTTTTTCCATAATTCGCAAATTGAGGATGCAAAGATATGGTTAGTTCGGTAACTTGCAAACTAAGAGAACTTAAATTTTGTTAAAATTATAAAACCTTTATAGTTTTGCAAAGCTATGCGGTAATCACTTGATAATTAGTGATATACGTATGATTTTTGACTGATTAAAGTTTTGAGAGGTAACCCTTTTTACAAATAAAAAGTTGTAAAAGGTATAAAATTCAAGGCTTGAAGATAAATGTACTTATAACTTATGAAGCAAAAATCCCATCTTTTTCAATAAGAGGAATGGTGACAAGGTTACTTTCTGTGACCGTGTTTTTTTTAAAAACAAACCGTTTCTCATATAATTTATTGTCTGCATAAAATGTGACAAAAAACTCGTTGTTTAGGGCTAATACATCTTCTTGTACAACTTCATTTTTTGAAATGACTTGGAATCAACAATGCCAATACCGTGTCGCATAGTTGATGTTTTGCGGTCGCCATCATATCCTTTGGATACTACCATGGTCATTTCAATAGGGGTTGCACGATCGTTAATGATATAGGCATTCCAATCTTTGCCCAAGAATTCCTCGTTCCATTCTCTAATAATCGCAACGTGAACGTCTTTGGCAACTGGTATTTCAATATCTTTTTTCACCGAACTGAATTATAAGGCACTTTTGAATTGCTCTAAGAATCGTACATCGTTTTCACTCAATAGGCGAATATCTGAGATTTGGTGAAGTAACAGGGCAATTCTGTCAATACCCATACCAAAAGCGAAACCAGAGTATTCTTTAGAATCAATACCACAATTGTCCAGTACATTTGGATCAACCATACCGCAGCCCATAATCTCTAGCCATCCGGTACCTTTTGTCATTTTATAATCGGTTTCTGTCTCAAGACCCCAATATACATCTACCTCGGCACTTGGCTCGGTAAAAGGGAAGTAAGAAGGGCGTAAGCGAATCTTAGATTTGCCAAAAAGTTCTGTAGTAAAAAATTGGAGCGTTTGTTTTAAATCTGCAAACGAAACGTCTTTATCAATATACAAACCTTCTACTTGGTGAAAAAAGCAATGTGAACGTGCCGAAATGGCCTCGTTACGGTATACTCTTCCTGGGGAAATAGTACGTATAGGTGGCTTATTGTTTTCCATATAACGGACTTGTACCGATGAGGTATGTGTACGCAATAGAATATCCGGATCAGTTTGAACAAAGAAAGTGTCCTGCATGTCTCTGGCAGGATGGTACTCAGGTAGGTTCAGGGCAGTAAAGTTGTGCCAATCGTCTTCAATTTCCGGACCTTCGGATACATTAAAACCTATTCTGGAAAAAATTTCTATAATTTGATTTTTGACAATAGAGATAGGGTGTCGCGCACCAAATTCTATGGGTTCGCCTGGTCGCGTTAGGTCACCGTAAATACCTTTTTCTTCGGTTTTGCTCTCAAGGGCATCCCGTAAGGTATTCAGCTTGTCGTTTGCTGCTTGTTTTAGCTGATTTATAGTTTGGCCGAATTCCTTTTTCTGCTCATTGGGAACATTTTTGAACTCAGCAAAGAAATCGTTCAAAAGACCCTTTTTACCTAGGTATTTAATTCGAAAACTTTCGAGTTCTTCCTTGGTGGTAGCGGTAAACTTTTCTACCTCTTTAATGTGCTTTTTTATGGTATCGATCATGATGTTCGGCTAATGCCACAAATTTAGACATTTGTGGCATTACCGAATACATAATTCATCATAAATTGAGCTAAATTCTACGCAGACGCTTCTGTTTTGCGCTCTGCTGTCTTCTTCTCCAAGTACTGTAAGCACTCATTAAAGGTGTCAAAAATATGCTCTGTTGGAATTAAATCTGGAATGAGATCTACACGTTCCATCATATAACGTGGTTGTTTAAGCACGTCTACAAACAAGACTTCAATATTAGAATTGTGTAAATCTATAAGTACATCTTCTAAAGTGTAAAGACCAGATTGGTCCATATACTGCATACGGTCCATTCTAATAATAACCGTTGATGCCGTTCTTGGTATTTGATCGGCCAATACTTGGAATTCACTAGTAGAACCAAAAAATAAAGGTCCTTTAAGATGTTTGATAAAAACCGTTTCTTTTAAGTTTTTTGGAAAACTTGCCTCATCTGTCCAGCCTTCTTCTTTTTCCAAAGATTTTACATCCGATCTTTCCGCAGTAAGGTCACCCATCTTCTTCATGAACATTAAAGAAGCAATAACAAGACCTACACCTACTGCATAAACCAAATTCCATACGGAAGAAAGAACAAGTACAACGAGCATTATTACCACTTCTGAACTGAATTTTATTGGGCCAAAGCTCATATCCTTAGGTAAACTAGGTATAGCTTTTAGTCCTTTGTAATCCATGACACCAATACCTACGGTAACCAAAATACCAGCAAGTACTGCGGCCGGAATCTGAGAAGCAACAGGTCCTAGAGCTAGAAGGACAACTAAAAGTAAAACACCCGCTACCATACCGGATAACTTAGTTTTACCACCAGCATTAATGTTTACAACAGTACGGATAGTAGCACCTGCTCCTGGTATACCACCAAAAATTGCGGCAATACTGTTTCCAATTCCTTGGCCTACCAATTCTTTGTTAGGCTGATGTTTCGTCTTTGTCATGTTGTCTGCAACCACAGATGTCAATAGCGAATCTATAGCACCTAATAACGCCAACGTTAATGCGGTAAAAATGTAAGGTGTTATAGAACTGAGTTCAAAGCTGGTGAATATTCCGAGATTAGGTACTGGGAAACCACTTGGAATTTCTTCAATAGGTCTATAATTTAACCCAAAACCATAAGCTACTCCCGAAACGACAATTAAAGCAACGAGTGCACTTGGTATGGCCGTTGTAATTTTCTTGAAACCGTAAATGATTACAATGGTGGATAGGGCTAGAATAAGTTCCAGCCAATTGATATTCTGTAAAGCTCTTGGCATTATTTTTAAGGCTCCCAGTACACCTGAAGCTTCCGATTTTGCCAAAGTCTGCGCTTCTTTTAGCATATCAGCTTCCGTTATAGTCTCGGCACGTTTAATAGTTTCTTCAAAATTTTCTAAAACTAGGATGCCTTCTCCGGCTTCTTCCTTGAGAATATTGTCTAAGATAATTTCTTCGGCCATTGGTTTGTACTGTTCTACATACGCCTCATCCTCTTTAGGGTAATACCCAATTGCAGGCAGTATTTGCGTAACCAAAATAATAACACCGATGGCGGTCATAAAACCAGAAACTACCGGATATGGAATGTAGCGAATGTATTTACCTATACCTAGAAGCCCAAGACCAACCTGCATAAGACCGGCCAATAAGAATACAACTAAAATAGCAGGTAACGCCTTTTCAAGACTACCGTCATTTATAGCAATGATACCGGCTATAACAACCATACTTACCGCTGTCATTGGTGCCGTAGGACCAGAAATTTGCGTGTTAGTACCACCAAACAGAGCAGCAAAAAAACTGATGAATATGGCTCCGTAGAGACCAGCGCTAGGCCCAAGGCCTGAGCTAACACCAAAGGCTAATGCTAAGGGAAGGGCAACAATACCTGCTGTTATTCCTCCGAATAAGTCTCCTTTAAAGTTTGAGAAAAGATTTTTCATAGAGTTAAGATTAGTGGTAATACATTAGTTTAAGTTTTAACAGAACGGTCTTGATCAATCCAAATGATAGATCTCCATTATGTTTTTGAGATAGCCTTCAAAATCTATTTTTAGGTCTATCAATTTTCCGGTATGCACATCAAATATCCATCCGTGTACTTTTAATCCGTGGTCGCGGTATGCTTTCTGCACCACAGCCGTTTTAATCAGGTTTACACATTGTTCCTTTACGTTGAGTTCAACTAACCTGTCATATTTTTTTGTTTCGTCTTCAATAGCGTTGAGTTCTTCTTTATGAAGTCGATAAACGTCACGTATGTTACGTAACCATGGGTTTAAAACACCTAAATCTGCAGATTGCATGGCGGCTTTTACGCCTCCACATGCATAATGACCACAGACTATGATATGCTTTACTTTTAAATAATCTACGGCATATTTAACAACGGATAGTACATTAAGGTCTATACTGATTACCATATTAGCAATATTGCGATGTACGAAAACCTCACCCGGTTTTGCACCCATAACCTCTTCTGCGGTAACCCTGCTATCTGAACAACCAATATATAGTAACTCAGGGTTTTGACCAGTGGCCAATTCTTTAAAATAATCAGAACTAGTCTCCAGTTTTTCAGCAATCCATCTTTCGTTGTTCTCAAAAACAGTTTCTAGGTTCATGGTTGTATTTTTTACAAAATAAGGCTAATTCTACAGTAATATTTAAAAAAGGCCAATGCCATCACTGGCCTTTTTGTATTTACTTGATGTTCAGTATGCTAGTAGAAAGTTACTTCGCCATTAGATATGTCGTACATGGCGCCAACAATCTTGATTTCTCCTTTATCTTCCATTTCTGCCAGTACAGAACTGTTTTTACGAATATTCTCTATTGTTAAGAGTACATTCTTTTCAGAAACTTTATCTACAAAATCAAGGTTTTTTGAATTTCGCAAGCTTTCGTCCGTAGGTTCTTTAACAGCTTCAACTGCTGGCTCTATTTTGTTGATTAAAGCGGTTAAGTTGCCCAATCTAGCATGATCGCAAGCCCCTTTTATGGCACCACAACTAGTATGACCCAAAACAACAATTAGTTTAGTAGCGGCAAGTTTGCAAGCAAATTCCATACTACCTAGGATATCTTCATTTGAAAAGTTACCCGCAATACGGATACTGAAGATATCGCCCAATCCTTGGTCAAAAACCAATTCGGCAGAAACTCTGGAATCTATACAGCTCAAAATTGTTGCGAACGGAAATTGACCTTCACTGGTATCATTTACCTGTTCTAAGAGATTTCTGTTGGCTTTCAAGTTGTTTTGAAAGCGTTGGTTACCTTCTTGTAAAAAGTTTAATGCTTTTGCCGGAGTCATCGTTGCTTGTGTCTCCTTAGTATGTGCCTTCATATTTATCTATTTAATTATGCTATTTTTAAATTATTTTGATATTTGAGATGCAGGCGTTTTTCGCCGGCAATCATAAGGGTAATTCCCAGTTTCTTTACTTTGTCATACATGGCTAATGGTGAAGAAGTGCTTTCTTTTTCCTTCTTTTTTCTCTCTACGAATAACAGGTTAATGTTACTCTTGGATAAATAAGTTGGAAGTTTCTTCAACGTATTTTCATTGTAGTCAAATACGTATTCCACAGTCTTCTGTCCCAAAAATTGCTGAGATTGTTGTTGCTTTGCGTGAGAGCCGTCTACAATGTTAAAAGACTTTAATGGGCTGTCCGTGTAAGCAAAAAGAGCTTCAGGAAAGGAAGAACTAGATGATTCTTTGGAACAGTTTAGTGTTCCAATGCCAATCTTCATATCTGGTTCTAGACCATTTTCTTCAGAGACAATCATTACGGAGCCTTTAAAGATGGTTAGAACAAAATTAGCAATTCTATCATCTATTCTACTGAAAAGCCTCGTCTTTCTCCTACCAAGGACTATAATATCTGGGTTGTTCTTAGCTAAATACCGTTCAATTTCGGTTTTTACATTGCCAAAGGTACTTGAGTAGCTAATGTTCACTCCGTAATCTTTAGAGATAGGCGATAATATGTTTTTCATTCGCTTATCGGTTAAGATGTATTCACGATTTATAGTCCGAATAGCCGATAGTTGATTGTCTTTTTCAATAATATCAGTAGGCTTCCTCACATTAAAAACCTCTATCTCACCTTCTACCATTTTAGCTAGGCTAACCGAGCTCTTTAAAAGGTTATGCATGCCATCTCCCAAATCTGAGAATAAGGCTATTTTATATTTATTTTCTTTCATAGCGCTTAACTTAAACTTAGTTTAGATTTAGGTCTTGTCTTAAAAAACTCAATAAAACTTGATGGGTTTTCTACTACACCTCGTTTTGAAACGAGTTGAATGTCTATGTTTCGCTCTTTGGCCTTTATGGAGAAATCTTCTAGAATTTCTATAATATCTAAATCAAGGTATCTTGTTTTAAGTAAATTTAGTTCTAAATAAGTATCTCTTGGTAAGCTGTCAAGTTCTTTAAGAATGGCGCCTTTGTTAAAAAAGGTCACTTCTTCTGCAAGGGTCATTTTTATTTTATGTTTTCCGTTACTAACATCTTCAATATGTAGAAAGTGTGAGTTCTGGTAACTTTTGATTAAAATAACTACCACACCAACGGCTAAACCTAGGCTAATTCCCACGAGCAAATCTGTAAATACAATTCCTACTACCGTAACTGTAAAAGGAACAAATTGCTTCCAGCCTAATTTGTACATTTTTGCAAAAAGGGCAGGCTTTGCCAGTTTGTAACCAACTATAAAAAGAATGGCCGCCAATACGGACAAAGGAATCATGTTCAATAACTTTGGAATAAGGATTACAGAAATCAATAGAAGAATACCATGTAGAATAGCGGACATCTTTGATTTTCCTCCTGATTGTATGTTGGCCGAGCTACGAACAATTACTTGAGTGATAGGAAGACCTCCTATTAAACCAGATAATACGTTACCTGCTCCTTGAGCAAGCAATTCACGGTTTGTAGGTGTCACGTTCTTTTGAGGATCTAACTTGTCAGTAGCCTCAACACATAATAAAGTCTCAAGACTGGCTACTAAGGCAATGGTGAAAGCAGTAATCCAAACTTCAGGATTTGTGATTGCTGAAAAATTAGGGAAACTGAACTGCCCTAAGAATGAGGCTGCATCCTCAGGAATTGGTACGCTTACCAAATGATCTGAAGAAATAGCCAATACCTCGCTATTTTGAGTTACTATGAAAAAGATAATTCCTACTGCAACGGCAACCAAAGGCCCTTGAATCAATTGAAAAATTCTTCCTTTTTTGGAAAGTACCTTGTCCCATAATAATAAAATAGATAGCCCTAAGATAGCGACCAATGTAGCACCTGGGCTAATATTATTAACGGTATTGAAAATTTCTGAGAAGGTGTTTTCTCCATCTACTTGAAAAAAGGCCCAATCTCCTTCTGGATCAGGGTCATAACCAAAAAAATGTGGAATTTGTTTTAGTATGATAATGATACCTATACCGGTAAGCATTCCTTTAATTACGGAAGACGGAAAATAATATCCTATGATACCTGCTTTTAAAATCCCAAATATCATCTGGATAGCTCCACCTAGAACTACGGCCACCAAAAAGTTTTCAAAACCTCCTAATGTACCAATAGCGGTCAATACTATTGCGGCTAATCCTGCCGCCGGACCACTTACACCAATTTTTGAACCACTAAGCGCTCCAACAAAAATACCGCCAATTATACCGGCAATTAAGCCCGAAAACAATGGGGCGCCACTGGCTAAGGCTATACCCAAACATAGGGGTAGGGCCACAAAGAATACTACGACACTTGCGGGAAGGTCGCTTTTTAAATTTTTGAACATATAATAAAATAGTTTCGTCCCCAATGAAAATCGAGGACAAGTTTTTAGCTAATCGAAATAAATTGTCTGAAAAGATTAACTAATATGTTCAGGTGGAGGAAGAAGAATATCAAGAGTGAAATCTATATAGCCCATCATGTAATAATGGCCCATAGTAGCGTGTTCTGACAGTGCTATCAGAGAAAAGTTGAAGTAATTATCGTTTACGAATTTTTCTTCTAACGGAGATTTTTTACCAGTTTCTTGTTGCTCCTCTTCATTGAGGTTCGTTACAATAATTGGGTTGTCAACGTCTAGCAAAGTTATAACGCTCGGAGCCGTTATGGCAAATAGCCAAAAGGAAAGCAAAAGAAAACGAGCGAAAATTTTCATAGAAGTTTGTAACAAACGCAAATATAACACCAACCTTTTTAATCCTCGTTAAGGAAATATTAAAAATCTTTTAAGATTTTTATATCCTCAGCCTGAATCCAGCCTGTAGTACCATCAGAAATACGAATCTTTTTCCAGTCATTAAGTTCTTCCATAACAATGACCTTTGTGCCCTCGTGAAGAGCAAAAGCCTCTAGACCTCTTTTGTTGGGTTCGGCTTTTACACTGGCTTCTTTTGCGAACACAATGGCGGGCTGGTCTGCTTTGAACTTATTGTACTGTAGAAAAGCGAACACCACGGAGGTTATCATAATTAGAAGCGAGATGATGCTAAAAATAAACGCCAATCGCTTTCTGGAAGAATAGTGAAAGTAGTAAAATGCAATATATAGCAGCACAAAAAGTACCATAAAGACAATGGATACATATGCCCATTGGTCGTAAGATAAAGTGCCAATAATACTGTCGTAAATTTTGGAAAGCCCTGTTGTCGGCATTTTGTCAATGGCGTCTAAGGTCATATTTTGGGCGTAACCTAAGTTGTTCTTTATTTCGTTGTCATTGGGGTTTAGTAAAAGAGCCTTTTCATAGTAATAAATACTTGGGGCAACCTGGTTAAGCTTGTAGTAGGCATTGCCTAAGTTGTAATATAGCTCTGCGGAATGTTTTCCATTGTCCAAAATCTCCAAATAGCTATCTACCGCCTTTTGGTACTCGCCCACGTTATAGGCTTCCGTGGCCTTATCAAACAAAGCATTGTTCTGGGCGGAAACCGTTAAGGTTAGAAAGGAAACAAGTATGAAGAGTATATTTTTCACTTCGTGATTTTGAAATTGAATATTTTTATTTTTTCGTTAGAGTTGTTTGTCCAAATACGATATTACTTCGCTTGCTTTATCATAATCCTGTTGCATCTGTACATCCGAAAAGGGACTATAGCGTGCCATTTCACAGTTCTTGAGCAAGGAAATAAATCCTTCGTTGGTAGTGCTGTCTACCTGTTTTTCGCTCAAAAGAGATGCTATTTTATCCTTGCTGAATTCTGAGGTCTCTATCTTAAGTTTCGCTTTTAAATAATTGTGTAACGCCTTTTCCAAAGCAATGTAAAAAGCCTCTTTATTACCTAGCTCTTTTTTAGCTTTGGAAAGATACTTTCTTGCTAATTTATTAGCTTTTCTCACCTTATTACCTACTACGTCACTCGCTATTGCTTCTCGTTTTTTACCAAACAATATGGCAAGAGGAATCAATACCAATGGTAATAATAACCACATGTAATAGCTTCTGGAGCCGAAAAAGGCACTAGAGCTTATAGGGGTCAAATTTGGGCTTAGCTTTAAAAAATTGAATTGATTTCCTACGGCAACGCTTTGTTTATTATTTGCTCCTCCGTCTACTGCACTACCAATACTTGAATTCGTAGGACCTTCTTTTACATTGATTACGATTTCATCTGAGGTAATCGTTTTGTATGATTTTGCGCTAGGATCAAAGTAAGTGAAGGATATACCTGGAATAGGGTATTTGCCCTTAAAGGACGGGACAATCGTATAACTATTACTTACCTTACCTTGTGAGCCAGATACTGTAGTTCTTACATTTTCGCTAAACTCAGGTTCATATACTTCTAGTGAGCCGGGTAAGTTGGGCTCGGGCAATTGAAAGAGTTTTAAATTTCCTTTACCATTAACTTCCACCTTTGCCTGTAAAGATTCCGAAGCGTTTAAAACGGTTTTACTTGTTGTTACCGAAAAATCAAAATTACCAACGGCTCCACTAAAATTGACAGGTTTTCCTTTCTCCGGTAATGGTTTTACATTAATGGTACGTTTACCGGCGGAAACCGTTTTGTTTGTTTGGGAGTAAATACGACCACCAAAGAAATCTCTTTTATTAGAGGGAACATCTACCGTAACATCTAGCGAAAGCGGTTCTATTTCCAGTTTCCCAGATTTTTGAGGGTAGAGTACCACTCGTTTTAAGATTACGTATCTGTATGGCTTTCCTTTGTAGGTACCATTTTCAGCAACTGGTCTGGAAACAGGAATGTCTTGGCTCCAAAAGTTATTGTATTTGGGGTTGTCCAGTGGTTGATAGTTGGATACGCTAATGGAAGGACTTACATAGAGTTTATAAACAACACTTAGGCCCTCGTTTAGATATGGGTCGGTTTTGGAAACTTCGGCCACGAGATGAAGACTTTCATCAGCTACATCATCTACCGTCATTTGGTCGCTAGGTTTGTCAACGGCAGCGGTAACTTCAACGTTTTTTGATAGCGACTTATAGGTTTTTCCATCAATGACAATAGTGGCTTGTTTAATGGTCATATTGCCTCTGGTGGTAGGCGCTAAGGTGTAGGAGTAAGTTTTAGAATAACTACGTACTCCATTGATCCATGAGGAACTTATAGATTGAGATGGCCCCATCAAGACCCTGAAGCCCTGAAAATCCGGAGGATTAAAATTGTCGCCATCTTTATTCATGGTGAAATCTACCCGTAACCTTTCATTGATGCCCAGTTTGTCCTTGCTGAGTTTCATCTCAAAGGTAATGCCCGCGTCATCTTGCGCGTTCACCGAAAAAACAACGAGCATTATAGAAAATAATGCTAAAAGAATTCTATGTATACTGGTCTTTACCAATCTTTTTCGTTTTTAACCTTAACACCTTTTACTTTCTGGGCGTCTATTTTTTCTTGTACTTTTTTCTCTTCGTTCTGCATGGCTTCCAGAAGATTCTGTACCTGTTGTTTGCTTAATTGGTTGGGACGGGGCTGTTGTTGCTGTTCTTGGGGCTTATCTCCTTGGTCAGGTTGTTTCTTCTGCTCTTCCTTTTCATCACCTTCGCCCTCTTTGTTCTCGTCTTTTTGTTCTTCGTTCTTATCGCCTTCGTCTCCCTTGTCTCCTTCGTCCTTTTTATCTTGGTCTTGGTTCTCTTCCTTGTTGTCTCCGTCTTTTTTGTCCTCGTTTTCGTCTTTCTGGTCGTTTTTGTCCTCTTGATCCTTATTATCCTGGTTTTGATCGTTCTGCTCCTGTTCTTTTTCGAGCATTTTTTTCGCCAAAGCTAGATTATAACGGGTTTCTTCGTCCTTAGGGTCGTTGCGAAGTGCTTCTTTATAGGCTTCTACTGCTTTTTGATACTCTTTTCTTTTCATGAACACATTGCCCATGTTATGGTAAGCACGGTGCTTGTCAGCTTTGTCGGTAGCCAGTTCGCCAGCTTGTTTGTAGCGGCCAAAAGCTTCGCTGTATGTTTCTTTGTTGTAATAAGCGTTGGCCAGGTTGTAAGGTGCAGCCGAGTTCTCGTCACTTTTGGCAATAGCCTTTCTGTAATCTACTTCGGCATCTACAAAATTATCTTCTGAAAGCTCTTTGTTGGCCTCCCAGGTTAGATTTTTTGATTCATCAAGAGCTTGTTCACGCTCTTTTTCTTCTTCTTGTGCAAAAGAAACGAAACCGATAAAAAACAATATGAAAACAATTTTTCCCATTTTATTCTATTTCTTTTTCGTTGAATAAATTCAGCTTTTTAAGCCATTTTGTTCGTTTGTCAAGAACAAAGACATCCAATAGTAAAAACAACAATCCAATACCTAAAAACCATTGAAACTGGTCTTTAAATTCTGCAAATTGCTTGGCTTCAAACTCTTTTTTGTCCATCTGAAGGAGCTGTTCCTTTATGTATTCAACAGCTTCTTCCGTATTTGAGCCGTTAATGTATTCACCATTACCATCTTCTGCGATCTCAATGAGCACATCTTCGTTCAGTTTGGTAATTACGACCTCTCCTTGGGAGTCCTTTTTTAGACTTTCTACAACCCCGTTTCTTTTTATAGGAATGGGCGCTCCCTTGGTTTTCCCTACTCCAATGGTGAAAATGCGAATACCTTCGTCTACGGCTTTTTCTACGGCATCTTTTGCATCACCCTCTGAATGATCTTCCCCATCTGAAATTATAAAAAGTACCCGATTGGTCTGTTCTTCATCATTGTAATATGTTGTGGCCAGATTAATTGCCTCGTTGATAGCTGTTCCTTGTGAGGTAAGCATATCTGTGTTCATACTTTGTAGGAACATTTTAGCCGCACCATAATCCGTTGTAATCGGTAATTGAGGAAAAGCTTGTCCTGCATAGGCTATAATACCAATACGGTCACTTGCCAATTGATTGATGATTTCAGAAACCAAACGTTTTGACTTTTCCAAACGGTTGGGTGCAATATCTTCTGCGAGCATACTCTTAGAGACATCTACGGCAAAGACCACATCTACACCTTCTCTTTTTACAGTTTCTAGTTTTGTCCCAATTTTAGGATTTACCAAACCTAATGTTAGAAAGGTAAGGCCTAATAAAAAGAATAAGAGTTTTAAGCTGGATTTAAAATTGGACTTATCCGGTGATAACCGTTTTAACAGCTGGGTTTCGGCAAATTTTTTCTGTGTCCGCTTTTTCCATAGTTGCAAAAGTGCGAACAAGACGATGATGACCGGTATTACGGCCAGTAAATAAAAATATATTTTTTCGTCTAATTGAATCATTCTGCTTTGTTCGTAGTTTGAATCTAATACAAGTTTATGAAATACTGCGCTAAAAAATTCTTAAATAAAACTTCTGAAAAGTGTATTTCTCAGGAGCCATTCCAATAAAAGTATGGCACCGGCCAAAAGAACCCATGGTCTAAACTTTTCTTCGTATTTATAATATTTAAACTCCTCTATTTCCGTTTTTTCAAGTTTGTTAATTTCGTCGTAAATAGCCTCTAGTTTTTCATTATCGGTAGCTCTAAAATACTTCCCTCCCGTAATTTTTGCAATATCTTTTAAAAGATCCTCGTCAATTTCAACTTGGCGCATACCATATCTAAAGGATCCATCACTATTATAGGATACAGGCGTAAGGGCGTTACCGTTAGTACCAAGTCCTATAGTATACGTTTTAATACCAAATTCAATAGCAAGGTCCGCAGCAGTCTGTGGTTCTATAAAACCTGAGTTGTTTACACCATCCGTCAACAAAATTATAATCTTACTGGATGCTTTGCTTTCCTTTAGGCGATTTACAGAAGTGGCCAGCCCCATTCCTATGGCCGTACCATCATTTAATTGGCCATAAGTAATTTCGCGTAACGCTCTTAAAACAATGGCTTTGTCACTTGTTATAGGAGTCTTGGTATAGCCTTCGCCTGCGTAAGCTACCAAACCAATACGGTCATTGGGCCGTTCTTTAATAAATTCTGCCGCAACATCTTTTAGGGCGGCCAAACGATTTGGCTTGAGGTCTCTTGCCAGCATACTAGACGAGACATCTATGGCCATAACAATATCTATACCCTTGGTGGTTTTTGTTCTTGTAGAAATATCTTCGGTTTGTGGTCTCGCAATAGCAACAATAATAGCAGTTAGAGCCAATAGCCGAAGTAAAAACAGTAGGGGTTTTAATTTTGGAAGAAATCCGGTATTTGCAAAGCCTTTTATGGTCGGTATTTTTAAAGAGGCCACCTGCTCTTTGCGCTTGTAAAAATACCATAGCACGGCCAGTGGAAGCAGTAACAGCAACCAAAAAAATTCCGGATTTGCGAATGATATATTATCCAACATCTATAATTCTGTTTTTACCTCTACCGAACCTAAAATTCTATCCACTATTTCTTGGGCGTAAGAGTCTCCTTCTAGCCAATTTATAATAATCTGCTGTTGAAAACCTTTGCCCCCAAAAAGCAAAATACTATACTCTCCGTCTACCAACTCCTTGGATTCTGGAACAGGAAACTTACCGCTACCAAAAACCTTTATACCCTTTACACCTGTAACCGTGGTAAATTCTTCTTGCTTGGTTATAATATTTTTAGCCCCTTGTTTCTCTAAATTTTGAATAAAGGCTTCAATGGATTTAGTGAACTCGGGCTCTATTTCTTGAGCCAGTGTGGTTGAGGTGGTGCCGACGGTGAAAAAACCTTTGTTGCTTCTGTACATAAACATCTGCAGGTCTTTTATGTTGGTCTTCATCTCTGGAGTAAGCTTGGTCTCCTGTCTTTTGAGAACATGTGGTGTCTCTATGCTAATTGGTGGGTAACCATAGGAACTGGACACCCATTCCCCTTCTAGCAATTCTTTTGTAGGGTGGCCAAGAACGGTATCTTTTACATACGTAAAACCATAGTAGGAGGTAGCTGCAATTCCAGCAATTAAAAGCGCTCCAACAACCCCTAGGCTAGCATAGATTATTTTTTTCTTTTGTTTTTTTCTTTCAAGCTCCTCTCTATATTCTTCTTGCTCCATCAATTCCTCTACGGTAGGCTCAGGTAGGGCATCGTGGGTTTTATGAACGATTTGCTCAATTGATTTACGATCCTGTTCTGCTACCGATGTATCTGGTTTTGATTTTGCGAACTTCACCAAATCTGCGGTCTGAAGAATACGCTTAAACTGTTGAAGTGTATCATCATCTATTTTAAGCTCTCCGGCATCCCTTAGCATTTCTAATTTGGTGATCAATTCATCCGTTGTGCTTTCTAGGGCCGAAACATGTACGTCCTCTTCTAAGTAGGAGCGAACAATGTCTGTCAGTTCGGAATAGTACGCCTTGTACTCATCTTGAATAAGGTATTTTGATTTTTCAAGATTTTTAAGTTCTAATAGGGCACGGTCGTAAGGTGGTAACAGCGCTACTTTCTCTTCTTCAGTTAATGGTTTTTTTCTAAAGAAGAACCAATAGACCAATGCTCCAATAAGCAATAAAACAAGAAGTACGCTTAAAATAATTTTCCACAGATGTGAGTTGCTTTTTTCAACCTCCATTAGCGGTTTAATGTCGTACATCTTTTGCGCCAAAGTATCTACGGCAACGTTGGCAACATTTATAACTTGTGTGGAGTCGGTTAAAAAACCTTGCCCATTGATTTCTATGCGCTGTGCAGGTACTTTATAAGACCCGGAATCAAATTGTGTAAGGGCATAAATTTTCTGTAAGATCATACGATCATTCTGACGCGTAGTGTCGGTAGCAAATGCCTCTACCGTTTCTAAGGGTGAAAATGTTTGTCCCTCTGGAAAAATGACCTGTGCGGTGGTATCCGCTTCAACGGTAACCGTGAATTTTATCTGTTCACCAATTTTTATTGAGGTAGTGTCAACCGCTGTAATAACTTTAGGTTTGGTTTGTGAGAAAGCAGAAAATCCTATAAATAAAACACATAGTAAAACACATCGCTTTAAAAGCGATACAGTTTTGTTTCTATAGTTTAGCAAGTATTTTTTTAGCATTAACCTCTTCGCTTAAAATAACCCAATAATTTTTTTACATAACTCTCATCTACCCTACAGCTGAGGACTCCACAGCCTGATTTGGTAAATGTTTCTTGGAAATAATCTACCCGTTGTTGGTAGTATGCCCCATAAGCCCTTCGCACGCTTTTAGATTGTGTGTTTACTAGGCTGAGCTTTCCGGTTTCCGCATCTTGCATTTGTACCATGCCCAAATTGGGTATAGACTCTTCGCGCTCATCATATACCCGAATGCCTGTAAGATCATGTTTGTTGCCTGATATTTTCAGGGTCTTCTCATAATCCTCCGCTATAAAATCCGATAATACAAAAACTATCGCCTTTTTCTTCATTACGCTACTGAGAAACTTTAGGGCTTCAGCAACATTGGTTTTATTGCTTTTGGGCTTAAATTCCAGTAATTCCCTAATGATACGTAGTACGTGGCTTTTTCCTTTTTTAGGAGGGATATAAAGCTCGATCTGATCAGAAAAAAGAATTAGACCGGCTTTGTCATTATTCTGCATAGCGGAAAATGCCAAAGTAGCGGATATTTCCGTAATAATGTCTTTCTTGAATTGATTAGTGGTACCAAAGAGTTCCGAGCCACTTACATCTACCATAAGCATCATGGTTAGCTCGCGCTCTTCTTCAAAAACTTTTATGTACGGTTCGTTATAACGAGCGGTAACGTTCCAATCTATGTTCCGGACATCATCGCCAAATTGATACTGGCGTACCTCGCTAAAGGTCATACCTCGCCCCTTAAACGTGGAGTGGTATTCCCCGCCAAATATGTGATCGGACAGACGGCGCGTCTTAATCTCGATCTTCCGTACTTTTTTTAGTAACTCTTTAGTATCCATTTCTCAGCAAACAGTTTTCAGCAAGCAGTTTTCAGTGGTAGCGACGAGACGTCAATTACTACCGACAACATCTGCCAACCGCCTACCTTTTAAGGTACTTCGATCTCGTTAACAATCTTGTTGATGATTTCCTCCGAAGTAATATTTTCGGCCTCTGCCTCATAGGTGATACCTATTCTGTGGCGCAATACATCATGTACTATTGCTCTTACATCTTCAGGAACAACATAACCCCTTCTTTTGATGAAAGCGTAACATTTTGCCGCAACTCCCAAATTTATACTACCCCTTGGTGAGGCACCAAAACTAATCAGTGGCTTTAAATCTTCAAGGTTATATTTTTCAGGATATCGCGTGGCGAAGACAATGTCTAGAATGTATTTCTCTATCTTTTCGTCCATATATACCTCGCGAACAGCCTTTTGTGCACTTAGTATCTGCTCTATGCTAACTACGGGATTAACCGTTTCATAAGCACCCAATAGATTTTGGCGCATAATCATTTGCTCCTCGTTCAACTTTGGATAGTCAATAACGGTCTTTAACATAAAACGGTCAACCTGGGCTTCCGGCAATGGGTAAGTTCCTTCTTGTTCTACCGGGTTTTGTGTAGCCATAACCAAAAACGGCTTGTCTAACACAAAAGTTTCATCACCAATAGTAACTTGCTTTTCCTGCATGGCCTCCAAAAGGGCAGATTGCACTTTGGCAGGAGCACGGTTAATTTCATCTGCAAGCACGAAATTTGCGAATATAGGACCCTTCTTTATGGAAAAATCATTCTCTTTCATGTTGTAGATTAACGTACCTGTAACATCCGCAGGTAAAAGGTCAGGTGTAAACTGAATTCTGCTAAAGCTACCTTTAACAGCTTTAGACAGCGTATTAATAGCTAGTGTTTTTGCCAGACCGGGAACACCTTCCAATAAGATATGGCCTTGACCAAGTAAACCAATGAGTAATCTTTCGACCATATGTTTCTGGCCAACGATTACTTTGTTCATTTCTAATATCAATAGGTCGATAAATGCACTCTCTTGTGCAATTTTTTCGTTAACCGCATTAATATCTACCGTAGTATTTTCTTCCATATATCGTTACAAATTTTGGTTCGGGCCGGCTATTATTAAACAGGGATGCAAATTGAAAATTTATTAGCTGCTAGGCTGTTAACGATTGGTTAAAAAAAATAGAGAAGCCCTATTTTTATGAAGTTTTTAAGGGATTTCTTTTTAATTTAACCGCTCTATGCAAAAGAACAATTTTTATTCCAAAGTTATAGCAGGAACTATGACTTGGGGCAGTTGGGGGAAAGGTTTTTCTAAAACAGGTATAATTGATGTGATGAACCATTGTGTGGAAAAAGGTATAACAACCTTTGATCATGCTGATATTTATGGGGGTTACACCACAGAAGAAGATTTCGGAAAAGCGTTTAAGGAAACAAATATATCCCGAGAAGCTGTTCAGTTTATTTCTAAATGTGGAATTCAACTGGACGCCAAAGCCCGAAAAAACCATGTAAAACATTACAATTACGAGACAGAATATATTATTTGGTCTGCAGAACAATCACTTATAAAGTTAAAGACCGAATATTTAGACATGCTTTTACTGCACAGGCCTAGCCCACTAATGCAACCAGATGCCATAGCCGAAGCAATTTCAAAACTTAAAGAACAGGGTAAAATAAAGAGTTTTGGAGTTTCTAATTTTTTACCTTCACAAATTGCTCTTATAGAATCGGTTATTCCTGTAGACGGCAATCAAGTTGAATTTTCCTTGACATATAATAAAGCAATGTACGAAGGCACGTTAGATGATGCTTTGGCCCATAAGAGAATGGCCATGTCTTATAGTCCGCTTGGGTCTTATTTCAGGAAAGATGATAAGGTTTCACAACGGATAAGAAAAGCCATGACCCCCATGTTGGAAAAGTATGGGGTTACTGAAGATCAATTGCTGTTGGCATGGGTTATGAAACATCCTTCTGGAGTTCATCCTGTTGTGGGTACCGCTACTAAATCTCGGTTGTCGGCAGCCATGGAGGCAATAGAAATAAAAATAGATAAAACCGATTGGTTTATTTTGTTAGAAGCGGCCAATGGCTGTGAAGTTCCTTAAAAATAAAAATTATGAGTAAGACAGTATTGATTACAGGAGCAACTAGTGGTATTGGTCGTGCAACGGCCATACTGTTTGCTGTTCAAGGATTTAAATTGGTGCTTTGTGGAAGAAGACAGGAACGCCTTGATGCGCTTCAATCCGAGTTGAGTAAACAATGTGAAGTATACACCTTAAATTTTGATGTGCGAGATAAAGACGTTGTTTTTAAAGCGATAAGTTCTTTGCCCGAAAATTTTTCCCAAATAGATGTTTTGATCAATAATGCAGGAAATGCACATGGTCTAGACCCTATTGACAAGGGTAGTGTAGATGATTGGGATTCCATGCTAGATATTAATGTGAAAGGGCTTTTATACGTGTCCAAAGCGATTATACCCAATATGGTAGAGAAGAAATCTGGTCATATTATTAATATTGGGTCAACCGCAGGGAAAGAGGTCTATCCCAAGGGAAATGTGTATTGTGCCAGTAAGCATGCAGTTGATGCGCTTACCAAAGGAATGCGAATGGACCTTAATCCATACGGAATTAAAGTGGGCGGTATTAATCCTGGTGCTGTAGAAACCGAGTTCAGTAATGTACGATTTAAAGGTGATGATGATAAAGCAGATTCGGTTTACGATGGTTTTGAGCCTTTAAAGGCTGAGGATATTGCCGAAATTATTCACTTTGTAGTGACCAGGCCTTATCATGTAAATATTGCTGATCTTATAGTTATGCCCACTGCACAAGCATCTGCCACGATATTGAATAGGTCGTTATGATCAATAAACGCCTTCTTGTAAAAAATCTGCTTGCTCATAATGACGAGAACAGTTTTTATGATAAGAAGCGGTTTATATCTATTGGTGAGAAAGAGGGTAAAGCCAAGTTTTTAAAACATGTCTGTGCTTTGGCCAATAGCAATCCTAAAAACAATTCATTCATAGTTATTGGGGTGGAAGATGAGGACAACAAAATTGTTGGAGTCGATTTTTTTGATGACAGTAAGATTCAAAATTTGGTCAATGCCTATTTAGATAATCCACCTCTAATTTCATACGAGAACATTCCATTTCCTAACTTACGGGAAGGTAAGGTTGTAGGTTTGGTTACTATAAAGTCTAGCGAAAAGGTTTGTGCGCTTCGGAAAAACATCTGGAAGTATTATGGAGGTATGGTCTTCTTTAGAGAAGGGAGTATAAGTATGCCCAAAGCATATGGTGTTGAACTTCAGGATATAAATTCTGAGACCGTTGCCACTATTGAACAACATGCTCGGAATAATATTGAGCTAACTCTAGACGGGGTAATCGACTTTATTAATAACCGACATAAAAATCTGAATAGCGACTATAAAGTTTTCAAAGAGCAATTTGTGGTCTGTTGGGCAGGGAATAAAAAAAAGGTGAAAAACAATGTCTATTTTTCAAGGGTGGATATTGAATTGATCAATGAGCAGGTGAAGCTTTTTTATTCGGCCTTAGATGAAATTAGTATTGCTTATGATGAGCAGTCGTTTACAATGATAGAGTACGTTCAATTAGGGTTGGGTTCTAAGCAAAAGTACTTTCAGTTAGAAAAGGTGGTCATTCATTTTTCGGACAATGGAACCTATAAAATTGAAAGCGACCTGATTTTTGAACCTCCTAAGTACAACAAAAAAAATCTTTTTCATATCTGGAATGCCAACAATGCTCTATTGGCTAAGATTCAGAAGAATATTGATTTAAAACCATCTGAAAAAGTAGACTTAAAACACTTGCCGGATAGCTATCTAATCTGTTATTTAAATGGTTTTGAAGAGGCCAAAGAACAGATGGAGGTAGCCCGCGGCTTATTAAAAGACAGCTACCCAAAAATATATCTAGGTATAAAAGAGTCCTTGCGGATTTTGAGAAAGGTTAGATATAATTGATAAAAACACTTAATTGTTGAAAACGGCATCATGTTCCGGTAGGGAAGGAATAGCCCCATAGCCTGTAGTTGTAATTGCGCCGGCTCTATTGGCAATCGTAACCATTTCAATTAACTGGTCATAATCTGATAGGATCAGGTGAGGGTCGCCTATATTAGCTATTTGGTATAAAAGGCAACCAATAAAAGCATCACCGGCTCCGGTAGTGTCTATGGGGGTTACGGATATACTTTGAACGGTGGTTTTTTGTTTTAGTGTACTTACCAATGTGCCTTTACCTCCCAAGGTGACACATATAGTCGGGCATCCTATTTCATGAACGGCATTACAGGCCCGATCTAAATCGGTTTCTCCTGTAATCAATTGGATTTCTTCTTCACTGAATTTACATAAATGAGATTTTTCAATGAATCTTATACATTTTTTTACAAAGGTATCTTCTTCTCCTTTCCAAAGGTCCTCCCTAAAATTAGGGTCAAAACTGATAAATGCATTTTGTGTTAGTGTATCGAACAAATAACGATCATAGGCTTCTTCGAGTCCACCACCTAAAAATCCCGTTGCAGCACCAAAATGAACAATATTGCCTTTTAATTGCTTTTTTAAGGAAGAGTCATATTTTAACTTTTTGTCCGCGCCTCTGCTGAATACAAAATCCCGTTCACCATCTTCCGCCAAAGAAACAAAAGCCATAGTTGTGAAAGTTTTGGAACGTTGTGCAAGTGAGATGTCAACCCTATTCTCCTTGAGTACATTCAATAAATATGTCCCGAATGGGTCATTTCCTACTGCACCAATAAATTGGCCTTTGCCTCCCAATTTAGAAATAGCACAAGCCACATTTGCAGGTGCGCCACCAGCTTTTTTTGTAAATTCCTTAGCTTTAGAAAGGTCGTTACCTTGTTTAATGGCTACGAAATCTATAAGTAACTCTCCTATGCAGTATATGGTCTTCATTATTTGTGGTGAATTGATTAAACGAACGCCGATAAATTTCAATCATTAACATTAAAGGTTGTAATATATCAGTCTTGTCTTTGGTAGAGCCCTAGGTTAATTTATAAATCAGTGAATCTGATTAGGTGTTTCCTCTAGCTAAGAAAGGTAATAAAATCAAAATTAAATATTTTGTCTCTGTTTTATTAAAAAATCAGTATTTACGGATACTTCGCATCGGCTAAAATTTTGGCATTAAAAAAAGGTGACTTTATTTATAAAGTCACCTTTTAAATTTTTAAGATTTTTAAGAATTAGTACCCTGGGTTCTGAGGAATGTTAGGGTTCTGGTCTATTACGTTTTGAGGAATAGGGCTCATATATTGGCGAGCCTCAAATTTGGGTGTATATTTTACCTCTGGCTCAACACTGTATGTCCATACGCCTGAATTGTTAGATGGAACCGTATTTCTAATGACCATGTTGTGTCTTGCCACTCCCATAAACTCTTCTTGTTGCATTAAGCGTTTGTTATCATAATAGCGCTTATTTTCAAAACAAAGCTCTACTCTACGCTCTTTGTGGATTGCCTCTCTCATATCGTCTTTGCTTAGACCCGAAGGTAGGTTGGCAAGGTCTGAACGGTTTCTGATTTTATTAATGGCATCATATACAGATTGATCTGGGCCAAAAGCTTCGTTTTGGGCTTCGGCAAAATTAAGTAGTACTTCGGCATATCTGTAAAAGAGATCGTTCTGACCGCTAGCATCATTGCCTGGAGCTGCATCCGGATTCAAACGTTTCTTCTGATAGTAACCAGAATCACCGACATCTGTAGAACCTGCAAGGTCTATTTGGTTCGTTTTGTCAGGATTGGTGTAGGTTTCGTCAATTCTTGTGTAAATGATGTCTTCTTCTGGCATCCAGTCTAACTTATAGGGAGCGCCATCATAAACGATAAAGTCGTAAAACCTTTTTTCTCGGTTTTCATATGGGTTTTGTGGGTCATATCCTGAAGTTGGGTCGGTAATCGGTTTTCCGTTTGCCATGTCAAACTGATCCACAATTTCTTGGGTAGGATTGTAATTTCCCCAGGACATATATTGGCCTAGAACATAAGTTGCACCACCACGTCTCTCGTAATTAGAGCCCATGTTACTGACATTAGCAACAATTTGTCTGTCCCAAATAACCTCAGAGTTATATTCGTTGGAGGCTCTCCATAAGTTAGGAAGGTCATCAAACAAATCATAAACTCCTCCGTATTCATCAATAAACTTTTTGTTAGTTGCTGCGGCAGTTGCCCATCTACTATTATCTGCAGTAGCAAAATGCACAAAGTTACCGGTGTCCGGCAGATATCCAGAGCCGCTGTTAAATAATGGACTTGCTGCAAATAACTCTAACCATCCTTTAAGAGCTAATGCTGCGCCTAAAGTAGCACGCCCTGCATTGGAGTCCCCGTTGTTATATTTAATTTCTAAATAACCATTGTCTACAATAGATCCGAGTTCCCCGGTAATAAAATTAAACGTTTCTTCAAAGGTAGCTCTAGGTGCAAGAAGTTCTTCCTCTGTCATTGTATTCCTGTCCAACGGTTCGGTTAGGATAGGTAAACCGCCCACATGCATAAAAAATTCGCTATAGAAATATGCTCTTAGAAACCGTAACTCATCTATACGTTGATTGTAATATTCTGGTGTAAAGTTTTCTTTGTTGGCTTCCAGTTCTTTTAACCCTGTATTACTTTTTCTAACTTTTACAAAAAAGTTTTCCCAAGTATATCCGTTGGTAGGCCCATATGTTCCTCCCCATGGGCTATCATTACTTGAGCCCGGAGCTTGACAAATACCTTGCCGCCAGTTAGATGCCGTGTAATAGTGACTAATATTGTAATCGTCTGTATAATAATCTAATTGTTCGGCAAGGGTGCATACACGGGGAATTTCACTATATACGTCATTAACAAAAATGTCTGCGTTTCCCTCAGTTTGCCATTGAGTTTGATCTGTAAGTTTAGACTTGTTTTCGTTTTCCAGAAACTCTTCCGAATCACACGAAAAAGATATAGATATAAGCAGAAGACAGGCTACTTTTAAATAAGTTATGTTATGTAAGTACTTCATGATTTTTATAATTTTTTTGATTAAAAGGAAATATTCATTCCAAATGATAATGATTTCATTATCGGATAGGAATTTTCGCGATCATCGTATCCTAATTCAGGATCTATAAAGTCTAATTTGCTAATGGTCAAAAGATTTTGTCCTGTAAGTGTGAAACCAATAGAAGAGACATTAAGTTTTTCGGTTACGCTCTGCGGTAGGGTATATCCAAGAGACGCAGTCTTTAAACGAAGGTAGCTCGTGTCTACCATCCAAAAATCCGAATCTTGGGTGTTATTGGAATAAGGAGATGGGGTAGCTCTTGGGTATCTGGCGCCTTGGTTATCTGGAGTCCATCTATTATTGAAATATTCATATGACGTATTACTTCCGTTATTTGCAAACGGAGAGGTCAAGAATGTCTGAATATTAATATCTGAGCTGGCTGTACCTTGAAAAAATAGAGATAAATCAAATCCTTTGTAATTCACAGCTGTATTAAGTCCGTACGTAGTGGAAGGATATACAGGTTTTCCAATTACGGTTTGGTCATTAGAATCAATTTTTCCATCAGGAACACCATCTGGCCCACTTAAATCTGCATACCTAACGTCACCAGGGTGTAAGTCTCCAAATTGTTCAACATTATATCCGTCTGTTGCGTTTATAATACCATCGTTATTGATGTCGTCTGCAGTAGAAAATAAACCTAAAGATTTGTAGCCATACGGAGTTCCAAATGGTCTTCCAACTTTAGTTCTGTTAGGGTTGTCACGTTCGGCATCACTTTGGAAAACCTCAATCATATTGTTTTCGGAGTAACTCATGTTAGCGTTTACCGACAATTGCAAACCGCTTTCCCATTGCTTTTGTGTTCCAATGCTAAATTCAAAACCGTCGTTGTTCATTTCGCCCTTATTTTCTTGAGATAGAGATAGACCATATTCAACTGGTAAAGTTACTTGAGGGGTTAAAAGCATGCCTGTTCGGTCTTCATGAAAATAATCGAACTCTATGTTCAGTAATCCATTGTACATTGTAAGATCAAAACCTATATCTAATTTAGTGGAAATCTCCCAAGTAATGTTGGGGTTAGGTTCATTTTCAATTCTAGAACCCTGAACTAAAACGCCATTACCATAAGCATAAGCATTTCCTCGTAAATCATATCCGGCAAGGTATTGGAAATCAGCAAGCTCGTCATCAATGTAAGGAAGGTTTCCAGATTTACCCCAAGAACCTCTTAGTTTTAAGTTGTTTACGCTTGTAACGTTTTGCATGAATTTTTCTTCGGAAATACGCCATGCACCAGAAAAGGCTGGAAAATAACCCCACCTATTTCCTGGGGCAAAAGAATAATGCCCATCATACCTACCTGAAGCTTCAAAAATATACTTGTTCTTATAAGTGTACCCCAAACGGTATACATAACCAAGTTCGGAAGCTGTACTGGAAGATCCAGCATTATCATAATCTAACTTGTCAGAGCTACCTAAGCTCAACTCATCTATGGCAATAGCAAAATTGTTTCTTCTTGTATTGAAATAATCACCTTTTGTTTCTCGTGCTTCTGCTACGAACAGTGCTGATATCGCATGATCACCTACAGTTCGGTTATAATTAATATATCCTTGATAAGTGAATTTTTTTGATCGATCATTTTTTAGTTGAAGCCAAGTATAAGGAGCCCCGTTACCCTCTTGTAATGAAATGGCTTCTGTATAAGTATAAGGTTGTTGAGAGAGGTCTATGTTGTAATATTTGTAAGGAACATGCCAAAGTTTATCATTCCCCTGAGAGTTATCAAAACTAAAAACCCCTTTAACACTCAGGCCTTCTATAAAAGGAAGTTTTTGTTCTAAGTACACGGAACTTAGAAGTGTATTGTCCTCTTCTCTATTATAGCCATCCGAATTAAGAACCCCTAGAGGTGTGTTGGCAGAAGATTCACCCCACTTGTCACCTTCTGGATAAAGTAAAGTTTGGGTGGGGACAAATTTATAGAAGCTACGCATTAAATGTGTCGGTGTCTCGTCGGCATCAATACCGTCTGTGTTTTCTATTGTACCAAGCAATGACATACCTACTTTTGTATTGGCACTTAGGTTGGCATCTATATTAAGATTGTATGAATACCTTTTGTACCCTAAAGGTTCAAAAATACCTCCTTGATCGTAATAGCCTAACCCAGCGTGGTATTGGATGTTTTCGGTTCCACCGCTTATTTCGGCATTGGTAATTTGTATTCCAGAATTTTTCTTGAACACTTCAGGAAAATTAGCATCTGGGTATCTGTAAGGATCTTGTTTGTGCAAAGACGGATAGTTGGCAATTAAACTTGGATCATTTGGAGGAGTATCACCATTGGGGTTCAAATTAAAATATCCTTCGTTCTGTAATGCCATGTAATCCTGTGCATTCAGCATTTCCGGAAGATAGGTAGGTTTTTGAAAGGCATAAGAAGTATTGATGCGAACAACTGGTTTTCCTGCTTTTCCTTTTTTAGTGGTAATCAGTATTACACCGTTTGATCCACCAATTCCAAAGGGGGCTACCGCCGCAGCATCCTTTAAAACAGTTATAGTCTCAATAACATTAGGGTCTATTTGCCCTATGTTATCTCTTCTAATACCATCCACTACGATTAAAGGTTTGTTGTTTCCTGTGGTAACAATACCCCTAATATGAATGTCAGGATTGTCATTACCTGGAGTTCCACCGTTTGGGCGCATACTAACCCCGGCCATTCTACCGGCAAGTGATTGGGAAATATTTGCGGCAGGAACCTGTGCTATGTCGCCACCTTTAAGGGTGCTAATAGCTCCTGTAACAGTAGCTCTTTTTTGGCTGCTGTAACCTACTACTACAATTTCATCCAGTGCAGCAGCATCTGTCTCCATTGTAATTTCTACGGTAGTTTTGCCCGTAAAATCTATTTCCGTGGTCTTGTATCCTATGTAGGAAATACTTAGAATATTTCGGTCACTTTCCGTTTCTAGTGTAAAGTTTCCATCAAAATCAGAAGTTGTACCTATTGTAGTACCTTTTAAAACAATGCTGGCTCCTGGTAAGGGTGCGCCCAAGTCATCGTAAACGGTTCCGGAAATTGTTGGTTGTTGAGGTGGTATTTCACCTTCGGTAATCAGGGCATTTGCATTTAAAAGTGTTAATAAGCAAATGGCCGTGGCGAGCATTTTTTTTGGTCCCCTGACCAAAAGTTTAGCCATAGAGAATAGTCGTCCCTCTTTGTTTTTCATGTTGAGAAAGATTTAGTTGTTGAAATGTTAATTGAGTGTTAAAGGCGATAAACGTAGTTAAAATCTTATGATTTATGAAAATTTTATGCAAAAAATTTCATTAGTTACAAAAAATTGCACAAAAGTTTTGTTACTGTGATAATTCCAATTGATGTTTACATATTGTGAAGAAGGGTTTCAACGGGTGCTATTTTCAAAGCACTAACCTTAGCTGTATGATTATCTGTTCAAAAATGCCCTATCCTTCTTTTGTCCCTTTTCAAGAAATCCACTACCTTATTACAAATTTTTAACACCAACAGAAATGGACCTATTCAACGAGATAAAAAAGAAACTTAGCCATGAGTTTATAGATATTATAGAATGGCTAGATAATACAAATGAGACTATTGTTCACCGTTTTGAACGGTATCAAAATGAAATTAAGAACAACGCCAAACTCATAGTGCGGGAGGGCCAGACCGCGGTTTTTATTAATGAAGGTCAGTTGGCCGATGTTTTTAAAGCGGGTACTTATACACTCAATACACAGAACCTTCCTATTCTTACGACTTTAAAAGGCTGGAAATATGGATTTGATAGTCCGTTTAAGGCCGAGGTCTATTTTGTGAATACCCATTTGTTTACCGATGAAAAATGGGGGACCAAGAATCCTGTAATGTTAAGCGATGAGCGTTTTGGATTAGTAGAAATACGTGCTTTTGGAACCTATAGTTTTAGAATTAGTGACCCTGGTAAATTTGTTGTTGATGTAGTGGGTACGGATGGTAATTTCACTAATTATGAAATAAATGAACATCTCAAGAGTCTAATAGTTACGCGTTTTACAGACACCGTTGGTGAAGCAAACCTCCCAATTGAACTGTATGCCGCAAATACTAGTGAACTATCGGAAACTTGCCAAGAGGTAATGCAACCGGAATTTGGAAGAGTAGGTATAGAGTTAGAGCGTTTCTATATCGAAAATGTATCAATGCCGGAAGAACTTAAGAAAGAGATTTTTGAGTATAGTAGATTGGATAAGTTGGATATGGTGAAACTTTCACAGTTCAAAGCGGCCAAAGCAATGGAAGCGGCCGCAAAGAACGAAGGGGGTACTGCTGGTGCAGGCATGGGCATGGGCATGGGTTTTGTGCTCGCGCAACAAATGGGCAATATGATGAACCCTCAAGCTGTGCAGCAACCTTTTGCAGGTCAAGCACCACCGTCTGCAGTGCCACCACCAATGCCAGTTCAAATTCAATATTACTACGCAGCTAATGGTCAGCAGAACGGACCTGTTCCTTTTGATAAGTTGAAAGAGCTTTTTGCCAGTAGAACTATTAATAGGGATTCGTTGGTTTGGAAACAAGGTATGCAGAACTGGACCGCTTTAAAGGAAGTGGAAGAGTTGAAATCTTTTTTAGGAGGAAATACACCACCACCATTACCAAACTAATAGCAAAATCGTTTTGTCTCGTAGTGAGCACTTTGTGTGAAAATTGAGATATGTTGATTAATGGAAGAAGAAATAAAACAGTCGGAACATAAGAAGGCGTGTGCCAATTGTGGTGCCATATTGAAGTTCAAACCCGGGTCGCATCAACTTAAATGCGAATACTGCGGTTATGAAGAGTTTATAGAGCAGGCTAAAAGTAGTTTTGAGGAGTTAGAACTTCAGCATTACCTCAAAGTAGTAGGAGAGAATGCATATACAGAAACTATTGATGTCTTGCATTGTAAGAATTGTGGGGCGAACCAGCATATTGAGGAAAATTATAAATCACTGAATTGTATTTATTGTAGTGAGCCTTTAATTCTTGAGGATGTTGAACGAGAAGGATGGATTGTGCCCGGCGCGCTTGTTCCGTTTCAGATTGATGCACAAAAAGCAAAAACGACTTTCAAGACTTGGGTAAGCGGTATTTGGTTTGCGCCCAATAAATTGCAACGGGCTGCTCTTGACCCGGAGGGCTTACATGGGTTATACTTGCCATACTGGACCTTTGATGCTAATTTACATGCCCAATACCAAGGGCAAAGAGGCGACTACTATTATGAAACGCAACGGGTCCGAACCAAAAATGGTACGCAGACACGTCAAGTCAGAAAAACAAGGTGGTCACCGGTTTCGGGTGATGTAAGTGGCTTTGTAGATGATGTACTTATTAATGCTTCGGAAAAGAAAAGAAGCGATATCCCTGCTAAGATTGCATTTTGGAACATGAAGGAGTTGGTTCCTTTTAATTCAAAATACTTATCTGGCTTTGTAACCGAGAAGTATACCGTTTCCCTAAAAGAAGGACATCACTCTTCCTTTCAAAAAGCCAAACAAATAGCTAATGGTTGGATATATAAGGATATAGGAGGGGATACCCAACGAATTTCTCAGGCAAATATTAAACTGACCGACGAAACTTTCAAGCATATTTTGCTTCCTGTGTACATTAGTTCTTATCGGTTCAATGGTAAAGAATATAACTTCTATATCAATGGTCAAACAGGCGAATTAAGTGGTACAAGACCGTACTCTTTTTGGAAAATATTCTTTTTGGTACTTTTTATTCTTGCAATAGTTGCTATAATTGCGATTTTTGCACAATGAGAACATTGGTAATAGGTGACATACACTCTGGTTTAAAAGGGTTGAAGCAAGTGCTTGATAGAGCAAAAGTAACCTCGGAGGACCAGCTTATTTTTTTAGGCGATTATGTAGATGGTTGGAGCCAAGCGGTGGAGACTGTTAATTTTTTAATTGCTTTAAAAAAGAGTCACAATTGCAGGTTCATTAGGGGTAATCATGATGAACTTTGCTTAGAATGGTTGCGGGACGGTAAGGACAATCCGCTTTGGTTGCAACATGGTGGGGGAGCCACATTGGCTTCTTATGAAAAGGCAGATAAAAAAACCAAAGAGAGCCACATCCTTTTTTATGAAAGTCTTGAGAACTACCATTTGGATACTAAAAATAGGTTGTTCTTGCATGCTGGGTTCACCAACTTAAAAGGTGTTGAGCATGAGTATTTTAAGCAGACCTTTTATTGGGACCGTACATTGTGGGAATTGGCAAGGTCTTTGAACCCTAATCTTAATGAAGCCGATACAAATTATCCAAAGAGGTTAAAACATTACAATGCCGTTTTTATAGGCCATACGCCTATTTCAAAAACAGGGGTTGCAGAACCTAAACAGGCCGCTAATGTTTGGAATGTAGATACAGGAGCGGCATTTAAGGGGCCTGTGTCAATGTTAGACGTTGATACAAAGACAGTTTGGCAGAGTGACCCTGTACATACATTATACCCGAATGAACCGGGTAGAAATTAAAAAAAGCCAGTTTATTTTTATATTTTCACTGGATATTTAACGATCTTTACAAAAAACAGGAATATGTCCCAAAAGAACATAAGATTAGAGGTAATGCAGGCTATTGAGCCGCAGGTGGATGGATTTATGGAGTCTTTTCTAATTAAGCCAGAGGACATTTGGCAACCGACCGATTTTTTACCTGATTCAGAAAATGAGGGCTTTTTAGAAGCCGTAAAGGAACTTAGAGGAGAAGCAAAAGAACTAGGCTATGATTTTTGGGTGACCATGGTAGCCGATACTATTACAGAAGAAGCTCTTCCTACATATGAGTCTTGGTTAATGGATGTTGAGGGTATTGATCAACACGGACCAAATAAGACAAATGGTTGGTCTAAATGGGTGAGAGCCTGGACGGCCGAAGAAAACCGTCATGGAGATGTACTTAATAAATATTTGTATTTATCCGGAAGGGTAAATATGCGTGAAATTGAAATTACAACTCAGCATCTAATATCTGATGGTTTTGATATTGGTACGGATAGAGATCCATATAAGAACTTTGTGTACACATCATTTCAAGAATTGGCCACCAACATATCGCACAAAAGGGTTGGTCAAATGGCTAAGAAGAAAGGAAATGTTCTGTTGGGTAAAATGTGTACCATTATTGCTGGAGATGAAATGCGCCATCATTTGGCATACAGAGAGTTTGTAAAGACAATTTTTGGTGAAGACCCATCTGGTATGATGTTGGCCTTTGCAGATATGATGAAGAAGAAGATTGTTATGCCCGCGCACTTTTTAAGAGAGTCTGGCGGTACAATAGGTACAGCTTTTGAGAATTTCTCTAATTGTGCCCAACGTTTAGGGGTTTATACAGCCCAAGATTACGTGGAAATTCTTAAAAAACTGAATGCATATTGGGAATTGGATAACGTAAGAAGTCTTTCTGATGAAGCAGAAAAGGCTAGGGATTACCTAATTAAACTTCCTGCTAGACTAGAACGTATTTCTGAAAGAATGAAGTTCCCAGAGGATCAATATAAGTTTAAATGGGTAGATGCTAACGGTATGATATAGCTAAGTGCTTTTTTAAAAACATAAAAAAATCGTCTA
>NZ_RCNR01000010.1 GCF_009725985.1 Zobellia amurskyensis | reverse complement strand
ATTTATAACATCCCATCCGGAGTTCAAAGGTGAGGAACAACCGGAATCTTGGTTTTTTCATAACAATAAAGCAGATGCCAATCGGCTCGCAAAATTGGTCTTGACAGGCAAAAAACAAGCAGGTTCCGGGCTGTACGCTTGGTACAAAGAAGCCAACGCAGATTTACCTTCCGCAGGTACCCAACACATCATCACCAATTTTGACGGAAAAGCGCAAGCTATAATTGAAGTAACAAAAGTAGATACCATTCCCTTTAATGAAATATCAAAAGCATATGCTGCTCTGGATATGGGAACAACGGAAGACCCTCTCAATAAATGGAAAAAAGCCCATTGGGATTTCTTTTCTAGCGCAATGAAAGAAAGTGGAGAAAAACCAACAGAAGATATGCTCATTGTTTGCGAGTGGTTTGAAACCGTATGGCCCTAAGTCCAAACACCTATTTCACTCATGAAACCAGACCAAAAGAAGTCTAATCAAGGGGAGCCAAAAACCGTGCAGATGGAACTGGAGCAAAGATTTCCGGTATGGAATTCCATTTCGGAACTCTACCTGGACACGGAACTGCAAGGTCATAATTACGATACCATAACCCGCACTTTTCTCAACTCCGGTTTTTCCCTAGAAGAGTTAAAAGCCATTGACCGCCACGAGGTTTTTCCTGTACTCAAAGCTAATCTATTGAACATCTTTGGCGAATGGAGAGGTTTTGATGAGAAATGGTTGAACGAAGAATGCACCAAGCGTTATTTAAAAAGAGATAACCGCTGGTTTAAGAATAAGAATCAATTTTACGATTACTTTTTGTTCTCCATGCGAAAAGACCATTGGACCGAAATAGAAAACCGAATGCAAATACATAGTGCCGAGGCTAAATAGCAACCCAAGGTTATCTAAAATCCAGAAAACAAAAACCCCCATTGCTCCTTTAAACAATGGGGGTTTTAAACGTTTGTACGTACTTACAAGGTAGTAGGACAAACATAGTCCGTTGCAGGAACCTCGGCCTTTTTAAGGGCTCCAAAACCACCTGCTATGTCTATAAAGTTGTGTATGCCTCGGCTCTTTAAAATAGATTCCGCTATCACGGAACGGTAGCCGCCGGCACAGTGTACCAAAAAGGTTTTATCCTTTGGAAATTCATTTAGATAGTCGTTAAGTCCATCTAAAGGTGTGTTAGCCGCATCCATTACATGTTCGGAAAGGAATTCACTTTCCTTACGGACATCAAAAACCTCAGCTTCCTTATCCACTATTTTAGATTTTGCTTCTTCCGCAGAAATAGACGTAATGGTATCATAATCCTTCCCTGATTTTTTCCAAGCGTTGAATCCGCCTTTCAAAAACCCTATCGTAGCATCAAAACCTACGCGGGACAAACGGGTTACCGCCTCCTCTTCCATGCCTTCCGGCGTGACCAATAAAAGGGGCTGTTTGGTATCTGCAATAAGGGCACCTACCCATGGAGCAAAATCGCCATTAAGACCAATAAATATAGATCGTGGAATGTGGCCTTCAATAAAATCTTTCTGATGTCTTACATCCAGAACTACCGCTCCAGATTCGTTAGCGATCAGTTCAAAAGCCTCTGGATCTAGTGCCGTAGTACCGCGATCTAGAACATCGGCAATATCTTCATATCCCTCTTTGTTCATCTTCACGTTCAAAGGAAAATATTTTGGTGGCGGAAGTAGACCGTCCGTAACCTCCTTAATGAACTCGTCTTTGGTCATATCTGCCCGTAGCGCATAGTTCATCTTCTTCTGGTTGCCCAAGGTATCTACCGTTTCTTTCATCATGTTCTTACCACAAGCGGAACCTGCACCGTGCGCTGGGTAAACAACAATATCATCGGCCAATGGCATTATCTTGTTTCTAAGACTATCGAACAGAATACCTGCCAAGTCTTCTTGGGTCATACTTGCCGCTTTTTGAGCTAGATCAGGTCGCCCTACATCACCTAAAAACAATGTATCCCCAGAAAAAATTGCATGGTCCTTTCCGTTTTCGTCTTGCAACAAATAGGTAGTACTTTCCATAGTATGTCCCGGTGTATGCAGTGCTTTTATGGTAATATCGCCCAGTTTAAATTCTTGTCCGTCCGTTGCGATCAAAGCTTCAAAAGAAGGATTGGCATTAGGACCGTAAACTATGGTTGCGCCCGTTTCTTTGGCAAGGGTAACATGGCCGCTCACGAAATCTGCGTGAAAATGGGTCTCAAAAATATACTTGATTTTTGCCCCTGCTTTTTCCGCTCTACCTATGTAAGGGTGAACTTCGCGAAGTGGGTCAATAATGGCCACCTCCCCTTTACTTTCAATGTAATATGCCCCTTGTGCCAGGCATCCGGTATATATCTGTTCTATCTTCATGATGGACTTATTTTAAAATTTCCTAGACTGGAAAAATTATACATTTTAAACAGGCCTCCCAATTAAGAAACCTTTCTTTTACTTCTATACAAAAATACCTCTATTCCGTGGAAGCGTAAGTAACATTAGTTACGGTTACGGCGGCTCTGGTAGGCCACCTTTTCGCTCAAAACCGATAAGGGCGTCATGTTGTCAAAATAATCTACCGCCTCCTTGGTCTGTACGAACAAGTATTTTTTTAGCAGGGCATCTATGATGCCACTACTGAATATAGTATCTCGCGTTGGTCCCGTAGCCCCGGAAATGTAAAATTGAAGCCCTCTATCATGAAGATCATCAATTACCCGTATGAGCATCTGCGCCGCACTGGAATCTATATAACTAATGGCCTCTGCATTTAGGATGACACCTTTTAATTTATCGCCTTTGGCATCTACATTTTTATAAAGCTCTTTTTTGAAAAAGTTCTTATTCCCGAAATACAATTGCGAATCGAACCGAACAATGAGCAAATCATCTCGTACCAAAACATTCTGTCCGAACCTATCTATATTTTTATAGTAATCCGAACCATCTATTCTACCCAATACGGCAAAATGAGGTTTTGAGCTCTTATAGACCATTAACAATAAGGACAACAAAACGCCCACTAAAATTCCTTCGGATATTCCGGCAAAAAGCGTCACCAAGAACGTTGTTAACAATACAAAAAGTTCATCTTTACGGTATTCCCAAAGACTTTTAGGGTACGCAACATCTATAAGCCCATATACCGAAACCATGATAATACTTGCCAGCACTGCATTGGGCAAATAATAGAAAAGCGGTGTTAGGAACAACAAGGTTATAGCTACCACAGCCGCACTGAATATTAAAGCCATAGGTGTTTTTGCACCCGCCTGACTATTGATGGCCGATCGCGAAAAGCTACCCGTTACCACGTACGATTGAAATAAAGAGCCCAACATATTGGAACTTCCCAAAGCAATGAGTTCTTTATTGGCATCTATGGTTTCCTCTCCGGTTTGTTCTTCCATGGATTTACCAATGGAAATAGCCTCCAAATACCCAATGAGCGCCATAGTTACCGCAATAGGTGCCAATTCTATAATATTTTCTATTTTTAATTGTGGTATGTGAACCGTAGGTAGCCCGGTAGGAATCGCTCCCACAATATTGACTCCCATAGCAGGAAGCTGTAAAAAATAAACGACCAAGATTCCGGCGATAACTACAAAAAGTACACCCGGTATACGCTTATCCCATTTCTTTAATCCTACAATCATTAGAATACCAATAAAGCCGATTGCAAAATCGTATAGATTGGTTTCCGCTATTTTTTCAAAAGCGTTTATCAGCAGTATATCAAACCGATTGCTACGTGCAATATCCACGCCTAAAAGATGCTTTAACTGACTGAACATAATAATTAGCGCGGCCGCGGAAGTAAAACCACTTATAACGGGTTTGGACAAGAAATTCACCAAAAAACCCATTCGCAGAACACCCAAAATTAATTGCACCGCCCCAACGGAGAAAGCCAAAAGCAAGGCCATGGCAATATAATTATCCGTAGAGGTAATAGCCAACGTACCCAAACCTGCCGCTACCAAAAGAGAATCCATTGCCACAGGTCCTACGGCCAACTGTCTGGAAGTACCGAAAAACGCATACACAAGCATGGGCACCAACGAAGCATACAACCCGTAAACCGGAGGCAAACCCGCAATCATGGCATAGGCCATACCCTGTGGAATTAATATGATCCCTACGGTAAGTCCGGCTATGAGATCTTTGGAAAACCAGCTCTTGTTATAGTCTGGAATCCACTCCAAAAAAGGAAGAATTCTTCGCATGAGACAAATGTACCATTAAATCTAAAATGGGTGTGTTACCTGTGTTACACCAACGTAAAGAAAATGAGATAAATTGTTATTGGATGTTACCACCTACAGATAATCCGCTGGGCACACTTTCCGGTAGGGTCTTATCAAAATTAGTATCGTTAAGGGTATTCAGGAACGAGATAATCTGGGACATTTCCTTAACCGATAAATTTAGTTCCCTAACAAACGGATCGTACTTCTGAACGGCTACATGTTCATTTCGCTGCTTTCCATTGGCAATATCCTCATAAAACTCCAGTACTTTTTTAAGAGTGGTAAGGCTGCCGTTATGCATATAGGGAGGTGTAAACCGTAAATTCCGAAGTGTAGGCGTACGGAAAGCGAAGGTGTCTTTAAAACCGGCATCCGGTTGTGCTAGTTTTTCATTTTCGGGCGTGCCCAGAACGTGCATTTTATAATCCGAGAACATGGGGCCGTTATGGCAATTTACACAACCAACGGATTTAAAAAGTTCAAATCCCTCCTTCTCCGAAATCAAAATCGCTTCTTGATCGCCCCTCATATATTGATCAAACCTGGAATTGTTGGTTACCAGTGACCGCTCAAAAGCCGCTATGGCCTTGCCCAAATTTTCTACCGTTACCGCATTGGGTTCACCAAAAGCCTCTGCAAACAACTTTTGGTATTCGGGAATATCTTTCACACGATCTACTACTGTTTGTAGAATACTGTCTTCGGCAATACCATGTCCGCGCATTTCTTCAAAAGCCTTTATAGGTTCCAAAGCCTGTTTTTCAAGACTTTTTACACGGTCGTCCCAAAACATGGTAGCTTCGGAAGGTTCATAATTCCCAAAAGCATCCATTCCGTTATATGCCGAATTGATAATAGTTGGTGCATTTCTCTTTACGAACGGAATATCATTGGAAGCATTAAATTTCCGCCGGGTACCCAGACCGCTGGCGTTAGGACCGATGCTGATATCTAGAAATTCTGCATATCCATTATCAGGATGATGACAAGTGGCGCAGGCCACATCTTTATTTCCGGAAAGAATAGGATCGTAAAAAAGTAACTTGCCCAGCGCTTCCTTTTCTGGTGTGGAAGGGTTGTCTGCCGGAGACTTCACCGTTTTGGGCAATGCCGTATATGTTGTTACGACCCGTGTTGTATTCTGAGCCTTTTCCTGTTTTTTACCATCACCGCCGCAACCAATGAGAAACATTAGTAGCATGCTCGGTAACAGGATTTTTTCTATTCTAGACATAAAATAACTACGCAACAGAACAGTAAAAATAAACAATAAAAGACAAATGAAATATGATTTTTGTCAGCTAGGCTATTGAAAATCAGCCCAGCTGACATAGTCCCTATTTATAAAAAAGCATTCTTTACCTGGTTTACCAATTTGGTTCCGTCCGGATCCGTCTTTGTTTTTAATTCACATAAGTCTTCTCCCCATTTTGATGTACGGGTACGCATAGGCGGGTGTTCATTTTCTGCAACCTCAAGAACAACCTCGGCCACCTCAACTCCTGTTTGAAAAACTATGGCAGCACCTTCACTAGCCCTACTGACACTTTTATCCATGTACTGTTGGAAAATCGGTAAATATTCCCCTGTAGCCATCTGTCCTTCAACCACTGTTTTTCCAACTGCAGAAGTCATGAATTCCGTAGAAATTCCTCCTGGTTCAACACAGCTAAAATTAATATTGAAAGCATCGCTTACATAACTTGCCAGACCTTCCATATAACCCTCTACGGCAAATTTTGCCCCACAGTACAACTCATTAAAAGGCTGCCCGACCAAGCCTCCAACGGAAGTAACGCTAATTATTTGACCTGCTTTCTGCTTACGCATATACGGTAAAACTGCTTGCGTACAATAAACTACCCCATGGTAATTGACATCCGTAACCCATTTTATTTCTTCTTCGCTAGCCTGTTCCGTGGTTTTGGCAAAACCTGCTCCAGCGTTATTTACCAAAACATCTATATGACCGTCCTTTTGAATTATGGTCTCTACGGCATTTTTTATTGAATCTACTTTAGTTACGTCCAGTTCTAGTATTTCTATATCCAAGTTGGCTTCATCAATTTTCTCTTTTAAGACCGTAGCTTTCGCCAGGTTTCTCATAGAAGCATATACCTTATACCCTTTCTTGGCAAAAAGTATTGAAGCCTCTAACCCTACTCCTGATGATGTTCCTGTAATTAAAACGTTTCTTTTCATTTTTCTAATTTTACTATTTATAATATTCAATTTCGACTGGAATGAACGTTCACTCCAAATTATGATTAAATTTTTTTATTCCTTTATAGCGTCCCAAGTCATTTTCACTTGATTCTGAATGGAACTTGTATCTGTATGTTCTTGCGTATGGTACCATCTTAAATAAGAAACCACTGCCCCTTCCATAAACTGAATAAGCTCATCTGTCTTTATATCTTTTATGATACGCTCTTCCTTGCCCTTATTGATCAAATCATAAACGGGTAGTACCGTTGCCATTCCAACATTCTTGCTTTCTTCCGTAATAATTGGTGAAGCTCTAACCTGCTCCATAAACATAAAATAATGGGCGTTGTCAATAAAAAACAGAATTATATTTCTTAAATATGCTTCAAATTGAGTCTTAATAGGACGTGTTGCATCAAAATCAGGAAAAGCGGTATCTTCTTGCTCTTTAATACTCACGTACAATTCATTTATTAAATCATCTTTGGTGGGGAAATAATTATATATCGTTCCCATACCGGTTCCTGCATTCTTGGCAATAGCGGACATGGGTGTATTGTGTACTCCCTTTTCAACTAAAAGCCCTAAAGCAGACTGTAAGATGCTATCTTTTTTATTCACGTGGCAAATGTATATATTTTGGAACAATCATTCCAAATATTTAACTTAATTTTAAATTTACTGAAGAAACGTTTCTTTTAAAAGTGAAGAACTTCTATAAATCAATGACTTTAATTTTATTTCGCTGCATCTCTATTTTCCCTTCTTTTTCCAGTTTTTTCAGTAATCTAGAAATCACTACTCGCGAAGTATTTAAATCATAAGCAATATCTTGGTGCGTGGTCTGAACATATTCATCATGGTTTACCATGGCCTTATCCTGAAGATGTTTCAGTAGTCTTTCGTCCATCCGTAGAAAAGCTAAGGTATCTACTGTTTCCAATAATTCCGTCATTCGGGTATGGTAACTGTCCAAGATAAATTGTCTCCATGTTCCATACTTGGCCATCCACACCTCCATATTTTCCACTGGTATCATAATAAGTTCGGTGTCGCTTTCCGCTACGGCACGTATTTCACTTTTATGGGACCCTACGCAACATGAAAAAGTCATGGCACACGTATCTCCCCTTTCCAAAAAATACAGTAGCAGCTCATCTCCGCTCTCATCTTCGCGTAAGATTTTAATGGCACCGCTCAATAACAATGGCATATGCGATATGGTCTCGCCAATATCCATAATTATGGTACCCTGCTCAAATTTTTTCAACACCCCTACAGCTTGCATTTCTTCCAAGAGAGCCTCTTCAAAAAGATAACCGTAATTCTTTAAAAGCCCTTCTTTCATAACTACAGCAATTAAATAGCGCTAATGGAAATTTTGTATTCCCTATCGGCATCTTTTAAGTATTCAAATCCTTCATGAAGTTTGGACTGCTCTACTGCATACGGATAAAATGTAATAGGCTCTATGCACACCATATTGGGCACTTCTGTCCACAACATAAAATTACCAAAGCCTTCCGTACGAATGCGAAGTTCTTTCTGGTCTTTTAAGCTGATTTCCGAACAATCCGGCACTTGTAACGCCCTACTGCCCACATCCATAATTTCCTTAAGGGTGATTTCTTTTTCACCAGCTCTCACTATCGGACTTTCGGTATATAGCTTGAAGGCAGGGTGATAGCCCAACATAAAAGGCATATCTCGCTCTCCCGAAACCGTAAAAATAACTTCAAGTCCCTCTTGGGTTAAACGGAAGGTCTTTTTAAAGTTGAAATCATACGTCCAGAACAACCACTCCTTATTGGATTTATTCGGGAATTTGGAATTTTTTATTCGCGTACCTGCCGTATACTTTTTTTCCAGAACAGCTTCTGTGACCGTCGTGGAAACTATCTCGTACGCCATCTCACGAAGAAGACCATGTTGGTCTTGGATAGCTATATCCCTTGGGGTCTGCACTTGAAACTTTGCATCGGCCGTAGGCCCAATAATAGGAAACATTTCGGTATCCGAACTACGCCATCCCGGACTTCCCTTTTGGTGAATATATTCATACCCATCTACCGTGTAGCTCACCAATTCACCGGCATCTATATTTACTTTTTGATTTTCAAGCTTTAATTCTATCATCTCACTCTATTTTGTAGCTGTTTACAAGAAGTCGTTTTTCTCAAGCTGTCTTACAAAGCTAATCTAAAAACCCTTTTTCACGCATCCAATCATCATTGAACATTTTTCCAACATACCGGCTTCCGTGGTCATGAAACAATACTACAACAAGGTCGTCCTTTTTAAAATGTTCCTTTAACTGCAATACCCCTTTTATAGCCGCACCGGCAGAATTACCTAAAAACATGGCCTCCTCTTTAGCCAAACGTTGGGTATAGACTGCAGCATCTTTATCCGTAACCTTTGTAAATCCATCAATAATATCAAAATCTACATTTTTGGGTAGAATGTCCTCCCCTATGCCTTCGGTACTATACGGATAAATCTCGTTTGGGTCGAACACCCCGGTTTCATGATATTTTTTAAACACCGAACCATAGGTGTCTACACCCCATATCTTAATATTGGAGTTCTTGGATTTTAAAAACCGACCTACTCCAGAAATGGTTCCACCCGTACCTACGCCCACTACAAAATGGGTAATCTTCCCATCGGTCTGTTCCCATATTTCGGGTCCGGTGGTCAAAAAATGAGCCTTGGAATTACTAGGATTATCATACTGGTTTACGTACCAAGAATTAGGTACTTCTTTTGCCAACCGCTTTGCCGTAGAATAATAGCTACGTGGGTCGCTAGGTTCCACGTCTGTGGGGCAAACATGCACTTCACTGCCCATGGCCCTTAGAATATCAATTTTTTCTTTGGACTGCTTATCACTTATAACACAAATAAGTTTGTACCCTTTTACCGTTGCTGCCAATGCCAAACCCATACCGGTATTTCCCGAGGTAGCCTCAATAATAGTTCCCCCAGGCTGCAATACGCCGGATGCTTCTGCATCTTCTATCATCTGCAAAGCCATACGGTCTTTAACCGAATTTCCCGGGTTAAAGGTTTCGTACTTGGCCAAAACCACGCAAGGCAAATCAGAAGTAAGTCGGTTTAACTTAACTAAAGGCGTATTACCAATGGTATCCAGAATGTTTTCTGCGTATTTCATGAGAGAACTTTTCAATTTATATATAGGGAAAATACGAAGAACGTTCCACATATAAAAAGAGACGATTTCTACAAGTTCCTATTCGAACTTAATTGCCTTTACCGGGGTAATCTTGGTAATGATATAGGATGGAACTAGTAACATAATAACACAAAGTACCAGCACACCCATATTCAGGGCTACTACGGTAATAAAATCTATATGTACCGGCACATAGTCTATGTAGTACTCTTTGGGATTAGGAAATTTTAAAACTTGGAATCTGTCCTGAATAAAGATAGCTCCAAGCCCAATAGCATTCCCCCAGAGAAGCCCTATACCAATAAGATAACTGGCATTGTACAAAAACACTTTACGTATGCTCCAGTTGGTAGAGCCTAAGGCTTTTAATATTCCGATCATCTGGGTTCGCTCTAAAATCAAGACTAATAAAGCGGTAATCATATTAAAACCACTTACGATGATTACGATGCCAATGATTAAAATGATATTAAAGTCGAATAGACTGATCCATTCAAAAATCTTATAATACTTGTCTATTATGGTCTGTGTATCTAGTGTAGACAGGGTTTTTCCATAGATTTCCCTGCTTTTCTCATCTATATCATCAAAATTATTCAGGAAAATTTCAAAGTTTCCAACTTGATCATCGCCCCATTTGTTCATACGCTGAATGTGCCGTATATCCGTAAACAGATAAAGCCCGTCAAACTCCTCAAAACCGCTATCGTATAATCCTGTAATCGTGAATTTTCGTTGGTTGGGCAATTTTGAAACATCGCCATCCTTTAGGAAAAAAGCATAAAAGGTATCTCCCGTCTTTAAATGCAGACGGTTGGCCATAAGGTCTGACATTAAAACCTCTTCATTTAACTCCCCCACATAATTGGGCAGTTTACCGTCTACCAAATATTCTTTAAAAACAGACCAGTTATAATCGCTGCCCACGCCCTTGGCTATGATGCCCTCAAAAGTAGATTCAGTTCTAATGATACCTGCTTTGCTTGCTACGGCCTGCACATGAGCAATACCATCAACACCATTAAATTCCGGGTAAAAATCTTGATCTAACGATACGGGTAAAACCGATACATCGGATGCATTATTATCGTAACTGGAGATTTGAATGTGACCATTAAAAGCAGCCACTTTCTCACGAATCTTATACTTTAGCCCTACGCCTGTAGCGATAGCAATAAGCATCATGACAACCCCCAAGGCAATAGCTGCAATTGCTATTTTTATTATTGGAGCGGAAATACTAATTTTATGCGCCTCACCTTTGATGAGCCGCTTGGCCAAAAAATATTCAAAATTCAATCTATGGCGTTTTTAAACTGTTTCAAAAGTACATTTTTCATTTGGTTTTTGCTTGTTGTAGCATGTGGAAACACGCCTAAAGCTGAGAAATCTGCTATAGAACCTACTTTGGCCCTAAGCGATACTATTGTTGAAAAGCCCGTTGTTGTTGCCGCTAATAGAACCAATGCCTATTTGCCTTTACTAAAAGGGAAGAAAGTGGGCATTGTGGGAAATCAGACCTCCATTATTTTTAAAACGGCGGATAAGGACGCAGAACTTCCGGTTCCATACGTTCACTTAGTGGATTCTCTACTCGCTTTGAATGTTGATATTAAAAAAGTTTTTGCTCCCGAACACGGATTTAGGGGCGTTGTTGATGCTGGTGAAAAAGTAAAAGATGGAGTTGACAGTAAAACCGGGCTTCCACTTATTTCTTTATATGGAAAAAATAGAAAACCTTCTGCAGCACAGTTAAAAGATATTGACGTTGTACTTTTTGACATTCAAGATGTGGGCGTTCGTTTCTACACGTATATTGCTACCCTGCAATTGGTAATGGAAGCTTGCGCAGCGGAAAACATCCCATTAATTGTCTTAGATCGGCCAAACCCAAATGCACATTATATTGATGGCCCTACCATGGAAAAAGCCCACACTAGCTTCTTGGGAATGACGGAAATACCGCTAGTATATGGTATGACCATTGGGGAATACGCTCAAATGATCAATGAAGAAAAATGGATAGAAGGCGAGAAGAAAGCAGATTTAACCGTAATACCTCTAGAAAACTGGACGTATGATACCGAATATAGTTTGCCCGTTCGTCCTTCGCCTAATTTACCCAACGACGTTGCCATTAATCTCTACCCCAGTTTAGGACTTTTTGAGGGCACCAATGTTAATGCCGGCAGAGGAACTGAGTTACAATTCCAATGTTATGGGGCTTCGTTTTTAGATAGCACCCAATACAGCTTCAAGTACACACCAATGCCCAATTTTGGCTCTAAAAACCCAAAGGAGAAAGAGAAAATTTGCTTTGGAAAAGATTTATCCGAGTTTCCAAAAATGAGCATCGTGTCCGTGCAATGGCTTCTAGATGCCTATACCAACTCAGAGGACAAGTCTAAAGTATTCCTCACAAGTGGATTCACAAAACACGCAGGAACCGAAAAATTACAGAAACAAATAGAAAACGGAGAAACTGAAGAAGCTATAAAAGAAAGCTGGCAAGCAGATTTGACCAGGTTCAAAAAAGTAAGAAAGAAGTATCTGCTTTACTTATAACCACAAATTATAGGCTACTGTTTGTCTCGGACCAAGTAGTTGGTTTTCTAGATTTATGAAAAGGTTGTTTCAATAATCCTTTTATACTTGCATTTTCTACCTCATCAGGAAAAGTATCTACCCCATAAACAATGCTGTCCCTATCAAACTTCATATAGGTTCCAAAAAGACGGTCCCAAATTGAAAATATATTTCCGTAGTTACTATCCGTATAAGGAAGTTTATAATGGTGGTGTACCTTATGCATATCAGGCGAAACAATTACCCAGCTCAAAATCTCATCTAACTTTCTAGGCATCTTAATATTGGCATGGTTAAATTGGGTAGCGACCAAAGACAGTGATTGGTACAACATTACAATGCCAATTGGAGTTCCCACAGCCAACACCCCGAATAAAGTAAAAACAAAACGTATCATGCTTTCCAGAGGATGATGCCTATTGGCAGTAGTGGTGTCTACATTGTGATCGGTGTGGTGTACCAAGTGTACCCTCCACAGTAGCTTTACTTTATGCTCCACAAGATGTGCCACGTAAGCCCCAACCAAATCTAAAAGTAAAAGGCCAATAATTACGTAAAGCCACAATGGCATTTCTGGTAACCAATTGATGATTCCAAAATTTTCGGTTACCGTAAAATCTGCTGTTTTTAGCAATAGAAATGCCAATGCAAAATTCACGATTACAGTTGTGAACGTAAAAAATAGATTGGGCAAAGCGTGCTTCCATTTTTTATAGGTAAAACCAAAAAGCGGAACAATACCTTCCAATACCCAAAAGAATGTAATACCACCTACTAGAATAAGCGAGCGATGCAACGAGGGTATCGTCTGAAAGTAATTGATAATTGATTCCATGTCTTAAAGATAGAAAATTCAGATGATTCAAAAATCCTAAGACCTATCAACCTATCTACTCTAATTTTACGGGTATCCAAACTTCTTCTTCAGAATCAGGGTGATTGTTTTTATATTTCTCCCCCAAAATTTCAAATTGCGGCCTGTGATCTAATTCATATTTTGAAGCTGGTATCCATTCCCCGAATATAAAATCCATGGTTTTTTTAAATTCACTGGGCTGTCCCTTATGAATAAAGACCGCATACAAACCTCCTTGAAGTGTAAGCGTCTTAAAATCTGCGGCATACTTTACATATTCGCTTACCTCCACAGTTGCCCATTTCTCAAATTCGGTAGTTGGACTAAAACTAGTCGCATCAGGAAATGTCCCATATACCTGAATGGAATACAAATCTGAGCCAATGGTATTGGTAATATGTCTTTTTAGCGGCATAAAACCACTCCATAAATCAAACGTACGATTTGCGGCCAGGCTCATTTTTAATGAATGGCCCACCATTTTTTTCTCCTCAAGGGTTACTATTCTAGGCTCCATACAAATTAAGGGTTGTAAGATTTAATTTCCGATGGCTTTTTTCATTTTCTCAACAATATTGAAAGCAGCAGGACAAATAGCTACGTTTTTCAAGGTCAAGTTTGAAATTTGCTGGAATTTTTTGCGGTCCGTATGCGGAAACTCTCGGCAAGCCTTTGGTCTTACATCGTAAATTGAGCAGTAATTATCGGCTCCTAAAAAAGTACAGGGTACTTGCTGAAGCACATAATCATTCTCCTCATCAATTCGTAAATGTTGCTCAATGAACTGTTGGGGCTTCTGGCGGAAATATTTTGAAATCCGTTCAATATCTGCTTTTGTGAACAAGGGACCCGTAGTTTTACAGCAATTGGTGCACTCCAAACAATCAGTACGTTCAAATTCATCATCATGTAATTCTTGCATTACATAATCCAAATTTTTAGGTGGTCTTTTCTTTAGCTTAGCAAAAAACTTGCGGTTTTCGTTGTGCTTATCCTTCGCTTTCTTAGGAAGTTCTTTTAAAATTTGCTCCATCCTCTTAAAAATCTGCTCAAAACTAAACAAGAATTACTTAAAAAGTCCAATTTTGCCAAACAAACCACTTATCCCATGAAAGACGTTTTTGGAAAGGCCTTATTAGATTTTCAAGAAGGAAATTATAGTGAAGACATAATTACGTTTTCGTCATTGGACGAAGAGGACACTATTCCTGTACCTTACCTTTTTAGAAATTTCAAGGAGATGCCCAAATTAGAGCAGGAGGCATTGAAACTTTGTAAAGGCTCTATTTTAGATGTTGGTTGCGGGGCAGGAAGTCATAGTTTATACCTACAGGAAAAAGGTCTGACCGTAACAGCACTTGATTATTCTAAGGGAGCCACAGAAACCTGTACTTTGCGAGGTATTAAAAATGTAATACACTCAGATATCTACAGTTTTAAAAATCAAAAGTTCGATACTTTGTTATTGTTGATGAACGGCATTGGTATTGTTGGAAAATTAAACCAAATGTCCCAATTCTTTGATCACGTAAAAACATTAATGAATCCTGGCGCTCAAATTTTATTGGATTCCAGCGACATCATTTACATGTTTGAGGAAGATGAAGACGGAGGGGTTTGGGTACCGGATACGGGTACTTATTATGGTGAAATTGAATTTCATATGAAATATAAGGATGAAAAAAGTGATTCTTTTTTCTGGTTATACCTTGACTACAAGACGTTAGAAATGGCGGCAGAAGCTAATGGATTTGCTTGTCAACTTGTAAGAAATGGCGAACATTACGACTATTTGGCTAAATTATGGATTAAATAACATACCTATTTAGTCATTTTTTGTATTCTTGCTTTCTAGCGGTAAAATTTTGCAATGAGAAATACACATACACTTTTACTCGTTTTGCTTTTTGGTCTGTTTTTAGGATGTTCAAAAGATGGAGACGACAAAACAGCCAACGAGACGAAAGCATTGGATAAAAATGCCAATCTGAAAGGCACAGGTGAATCTGCCAATGATCTACTGTCCAACGACAAGTTCACAAAACTCCTTATTGAAATAGCGTATGTGGATGGTTATAAGCCAACCGAGGAAGCCATGGACGGTTTTGTTTCTTATGTTAAAGCCAGAACATTTAAAGAAGATGTTGAGCTCAAGTACACGGTCTTAGAATCTCCTGGTGAAGAAAGCCTAACACTTGATGAGATTGCGGAGTTAGAATCTAAAAATAGGACGGTATACAATCAAGGCGAAACTTTGGCCGTATATATTTATTTTGCCGATGCTCCTGCCGAAGGTGACGATGAAGACGAAGGCCTAGTTACTTTAGGAGCCGTATTCCGAAATACATCAATGATCATTCATGAAGCTACGGTTCGTAAATTGGCAGACCAAAGCTTTTTCATTACCGATGCCGATGTAGAAAATTCTACTTTAAACCATGAGTTTGGTCACTTATTTGGGCTTGTAAATTTAGGAACCACACCTGTAAACGACCATGAGGACGTAGAACGTGACGAAGACGGCAAACCTATTTTAGACGAAAACGGCAAAACCAATGGCAACAGCCATTGTAATGTTGAAGGTTGCCTTATGCGAGCAGAGTTACAATTTGGTGGCGGATTTGCCAATAAAAGTGGCGCTCTTACCGCAAAGGATAACAGTACAATTAAATCCGCTTGTTCCTTAAGTGGGAAAAGTGTTCTTAAATTATTGGAATCTCAAGTCGCAAAAGGGTTCTTGCCAGAACCTCCAAACTTAGACAGTGAATGCCTTCTGGATCTTAAATCCAACGGAGGCCGTTAGAGTATGTAACGACCGCTATGGTATGTTCAAATACTTATGTGTCTGAAGCGACACTTTCCATTTAGGGTTCTGCATAACGTAATCAACTATCATTGGAACTACTTTATCCCGAACACTCCACTCCGGTTGTAAATACAGAATACAATCCTTGTTTGTTTTAGCTGCCTCTTGTTCGGCAAAAATCAAATCGTGCTTATTAAATACAATCACCTTTAACTCGTGGGCTACATCATAGATTCTACCCTCTGGCAACTTGTTTTTCTTTGGAGATAAGCATATCCAGTCCCAAGTACCGGTTAACGGGTAAGCTCCAGAAGTTTCAATATGAATTTTAAGGTTTTTGGCCTTTAAAGCGTCGGTCAAAGGCTTCATGTTCCATGTAAGCGGCTCACCCCCAGTAATTACAATAGTATCGGAATACTTAGCCGCATTCTCGGTTATCTGTTGTATTGCTGTTGGCGGATGCGTCTCTGCATTCCAACTTTCTTTCACATCGCACCAATGGCACCCTACATCGCATCCTCCAACACGAATAAAATAAGCCGCAGTACCTTTATGGAAACCTTCACCCTGTATGGTATAGAACTCTTCCATTAGGGGCAACATGTTCCCCTTATCCACTTCCTTTAAAACTTCATCTTTAACCATCGGGCAAAGATACGTCTTGCAAATTCCAAAACCCAAATTCTAATTCTAAAATTAAACCGTTGACCTTTAATCCGTCAGGGATGCATTTTCAACTGTTGCATCCCACTTAATCTGGCCCGTTCTGCTTTCGGCAAACCCAAACTTCTCTAAAAGTGACTACTAAACATCAAAAATTCCCTTATTTTTACTTCAAAATACAACCAATGGCTACCAAAGACGAATTCTTCAAACATATTGAGACCGGTTACACGACCAAAGGTGACTATATTGTAATGGGAGCGGCAATGCTGAATGGAGAGGCCGTCACGAACGCCCATGTTAAAATCCCCCTAAAAACCCTGAACCGCCACGGACTTATTGCCGGAGCAACGGGAACGGGAAAAACAAAAACACTTCAGGTACTTGCCGAGAATTTATCGGACAAAGGCATACCGGTTTTATTAATGGATTTAAAAGGGGATCTAAGTGGTATTGCCCAACCAAGTCCTGGTCATCCAAAAATAGATGAACGCCATGCTAAAATCGGAATACCATTTGAAGCCAAAGCTTTTCCTGTTGAAATCCTGTCGCTTTCAGAACAAGACGGGGTTAAGCTTAGAGCTACGGTATCAGAATTTGGTCCAGTGCTTTTATCACGTATCCTTGATCTAACAGAAACTCAAGAAGGTATTGTTGCCGTTGTCTTTAAATATTGCGATGATAACAAACTTCCGCTTTTAGATCTAAAGGACTTTAAAAAAGTACTGCAGTATGCTACTGGCGCCGGAAAACCGGAATTCACGAAAGATTATGGAAGGATTTCCACAAGTTCTACAGGATCTATCCTAAGAAAAATAATAGAACTTGAGCAACAAGGTGCCGATTTGTTTTTTGGCGAAAAATCATTTGACGTAGATGATTTAACCAGAGTTGATGAAAACGGAAAAGGGTATATAAATATTCTAAGATTAACGGATATTCAAGACCGCCCTAAACTATTTTCTACCTTTATGCTTAGCCTATTGGCTGAAATATACAGTACTTTTCCTGAGCAAGGCGATAGTGACAGACCCGAATTAATTCTATTTATAGACGAGGCCCATCTTATTTTTAACGAAGCTTCAAAAGCATTATTGGACCAAATTGAAAGTATTGTAAAATTGATACGTTCAAAAGGAATAGGACTTTATTTTGTTACCCAAAACCCTGCAGACGTCCCTAATGAAGTACTTTCTCAGTTAGGTCTAAAAGTTCAACATGCGCTACGTGCCTTTACCGCCAGAGACCGAAAAGCAATAAAACTTACAGCAGAGAATTATCCTATTTCCGAGTATTACGACACCAAAGAAGTATTAACTTCCTTAGGCATTGGTGAGGCTCTTGTTTCTGCTTTAGATGAAAAAGGCCGGCCCACCCCACTTGCAGCTACGCTACTACGTGCCCCAATGAGCCGTATGGATGTTTTAACGGACAGTGAATTGAATTCTGTTATAAAAAATTCTAGCTTAGTCAAAAAGTATGGTGAAGTTATAGACCGCGAAAGCGCCTACGAAATTCTAAACGATAAGATAGAAAAGGCTGAAACCGCAGCTGCAAAGGAAAAAGACAAACCAAAAACTACCTCCAGAAGGAGGAGCACCAGCACAAGACAAAACCCAATTATAAAAGTATTGACCAGTGCCACTTTCATTCGTGGTGTTTTAGGAGTTCTCAAAAAAGTTATGCGATAACCTAAGAAACGTTGTTTTTAGATTTATATAAACAATTTATAAAAGTACATGAAAAGTATACTCATAAGCATTTGCCTAATCATCTGTCTCGTAAGTTGTAATAAGGAAAAAGACACCTCTTTTTCAATAATTAAAGACCGAGTAGGAAAATTGGACCGCATAAGTTTGGTACGCGACTTACAAATTATTTATGAAAACGATTCAATTATAAAGGATAGCACCAGCACCAACAGTGCTAACAACAGTAAAAAAGTGAAGGTTTTTGAAAAAGGCGGGAAACCATTATTGACCCTGACCCCAAATTCCGATAGCATACCCACTATTGAGAACATTCGTATTGAAGACCCTCGTTTTACAACTGACAAAGGAGTTGGTCTTGGTAGTACCTTTAAAGATATAAAAGACAATTATGCTATTCGCAAGGTCATTACATCAATGAACAACGTGGTTATTCTTCTAAAAGACAGTGATGTGTATTTCACCATCAGTAAGGAAGAATTACCCTCAAGTTTACGTTACGCGTCAAGTGTAAATATAGAAGCCGTTCAAATTCCAGATGAAGCCAAAATCAAATATATGATGGTTGCCTGGGACTAGATTTTCCTATAGGCGCTTTTCCAAATTTAAAACCGTACCATGAACACACTTTTGCAATATATCCTGGTACAACGCGCCAAGACCAAACTTAAAGGCGAAAAAGCAATTGCCAAAAGGCTACTTGTTAAGGAAGTTAGATCGGCCCAAGTAGAGTTTGTTCACGCCATTAAAGAAATACTTTTTATTGCAATTGGTGTTGGTGCAGCCGGTTTTGGACTTAAAGGTTTTTTATTGCCCAATCACTTTATTGACGGTGGGGCTACTGGTGTATCACTACTGATTCAAGTAAAATCCAATATTTCATTAGGGATTTTATTATTACTGGTAAACTTGCCCTTTATTCTCCTAGGGGCTAAAACTATTAGTAAGAAATTTGCCATAAGAAGCATTTTTGCCATTATAGCACTAGCAATTGTAGTTCATTTTGTACCCTACCCTATCATAACCAGTGATAAACTTCTGATAGCTGTTTTTGGTGGATTTTTCTTAGGTCTAGGTATCGGCATGGCCATGAGAGGTGGTAGTGTAATAGATGGTACTGAAGTATTGGCTATTTACCTTAGTAGAAAATGGCACTTGACCATTGGAGATGTTCTTCTGCTTATAAATATTGTAATTTTTTCAGCCGGCGCTTATCTATTAAGTATTGAAACGGCCCTATACGCCATTCTCACCTATCTGGTAGCCGCTAAAACCGTAAACTATGTGGTTGATGGTGTTGAAGAATATATTGGTGTCACGGTCATTTCTCCCCAAAATGAAGAAATACGAATTATGCTTACCGAAAAAATGGGCAGGGCATGTACCGTTTATAATGGAAAAGGAGGTTATACCAAAGATGGAATGACCCGTATTTCAACAGAAATTATTTACACGGTAATGACTCGCTTAGAGTTAGCAAGATTAAGTACCGAAATAGACAAAATTGACAAAAACGCCTTCATAGTTATGGGTGTTGTAAAAGATATTAAAGGAGGGATGATTAAAAAGAAACCCTTAAAATAGAGCTGAAAAACCTATGCAAAAAGCCCTTAACAAAATGCTCCCCAAAGTCTACGGACGATATTTTAACATGCTTGCCCGAATATCCAAAAAAAAAGCGGCTAAAAAAGCTTTTTATGTTTTCTGTACGGTGAGAAAAGGTAGGGTCCTCCCCAACCAAAAAGAATATCTAGACCAAGCCAAGGGTGATACTATTGAGATTAAGAAACATACTTTACAGACATACCACTGGCCAGGAGAAAAAGAGACCATACTTTTGGTTCATGGTTGGGAGAGCAATAGTTTTAGGTGGCGCAATCTCATTACCAAGCTTCGGGAAGCCAACTATAATATTGTGGCGTTCGATGCTCCGGCACATGGGTATTCCTCAGGTAAATATTTGAACGTTCCACTATACTCAGATGGCGTACAAGCTATGATCGAAAAGTATGACCCTAAACATTTAATAGGACATTCGGTTGGAGGGATGACATTGATGTACAACGAGTTTTACCATCAAAATCTCAATGTTGAAAAAATGATTACGATTGGCTCACCTTCGGAGTTTTATGAAATAATGGACCACTACCAACGCTTACTGAACTTTAACGCAAAGGTGCGTAAGGCACTTGAAGCCTTTGTCCTAAAACGTTTTGGGTTTACAGTAGAAGAATTTTCCTCTTCTCGCTTTGCAGAAAAAAACACTAAAAAAGGGCTTCTATTTCATGACGAACTAGATAAACTAGCTCCTTTTCATGCATCTGAAGCTGTTCATGCCCACTGGAAAAACAGTACTTTCGTTCGTACAAAGGGCCTTGGGCATTCCATGCACCAAGAACACATAAATGATAAAATTGTAGATTTTTTAAAAAGCTAAAACTAAGAAAATATGCAAGCCGTAACTCCTTTTCATATTGCCATACCCGTTCATAATTTGGACGAATGCCGTACTTTTTATAGAGACCTGTTAAATTGTGAAGAAGGCCGAAGCAGTGACCATTGGGTAGACTTTAATTTATTTGGACATCAATTGGTTATTCATTACAAACCAAAAACCGAAGCTGAGAGTCTTCATATCAATCCAGTAGACGGCAAGAATGTTCCAGTGCCCCATTACGGTGTGGTTTTGCCATGGAACGTTTTTGAATCTCTCTCCCAAGAGCTAAAAGATAAAGGAGTACAATTTGTGATAGAACCTTACGTGCGGTTTGAAGGTCTAACTGGAGAACAGGCCACAATGTTCTTTTTAGATCCTGCCGGAAATGCTTTGGAGTTCAAGGCTTTTAAGGATATGGAGCAATTATTTGCCAAGTAGAAAACTTGATTTATTTCTTAAAAAACCAAGTCGTTCCTTGCCTTGCTCAGAACGACTTGGGTTCCTTATCTTTTATTGAGACCACTCGGTAGGCCTTCGTACCCAACGGTGTTTTTGCAATTCTTCAACTAATCCTTTTGGCAGGCCCTTTCCGTCACTTGTGGCGGTATTGGCCAGAACATTACGCTCTTTTCGCATTCCCGGTATAGTTGTACCAATAGTCTTATTCTCCAAAATAAATCGCAGTGCCATCTCGGCCATGGTCATTCCTTCAGGAATCAAATCGCGTAAGGCATCTGCATGGTCTACACTAGAGTTTAGGTTTTCAGGAACAAAATAGGTTCCACGCCAATCTCCCTCTGGAAAAGTCGTTTCCTTGGTAAGATTACCCGTAAGTGTTCCCTCATCAAAAGGAACGCGGGCAATCACAGCTATATCCATTTCCTCACACAGTGGAAAAAGAACATCTTCTGGGTTCTGGTCAAAAATATTGTAAATGACCTGTACGGCATCTATGAGACCGGTTTTTATAGCTTCTATTCCATTTTCTGGCTCCCAACGGTTAACGCTTATGCCCATAGCATCAATCTTACCTTCCCTTTTTAAATCTTCAATGGCACGCTGCCACTCATCACGGTGAGACCAACTATCGTCCCACGTATGAAATTGCATCAAGTCAATACGCTCCATACCCAGATTGGTCAACGTCTTCTCCGTGTACTCTATGATGTGGTTCGTAGGATATGAATCCTCAAATTTATACGCTGGTTTTGCCGGCCAATTGAAATTTTTAGGTGGAATCTTACTTGCTGCGTATAGTTTTGTTTTGGGGTGTCTTCGGATAAGCTCACCCAATAATTCTTCACTATGGCCTTCGCCATAACCCCAAGCGGTATCGAAAAAATTAACTCCGTTTTCAACGGCCAAATCCAACGATTTTGCAGATTGCTTATCATCGGACTCTGTCCAACCTGCCATACCCCACATTCCGTAACCCACCTCACTTACTTGCCAACCGGTTCTTCCGAATCTTCTGAATTTCATTTTAATTTAGTTTTGTGTTTTTTTTAATAAATAAAAAAACGAGTTCTTGAAAACTATTGCACAAAAAAAGGTCCATATAGTGTATTTCATTATCAGACAATTTACGATTTATCTGGTTTCAAAAGGCACTATACGGACCCAGCCTATTTACTTATAGCTTCTTAAAATTCTCGGTAATCACCACCTAAGAATTCATTAGCCTCATCTTCGGCAAACTTGGCAGTTTCCGTGTCCCAATGCAATGTTTGGTTCGGAAAACGACCGGCAATTACTCCTAACAGGATTGTTTCCGTCAAACGTCCTGCATAAGAGAAAGGAGCTGTGGTTTGACCTTTACCCAAACAGGCATCAACAAATTGATGGTAATGTTTTGGTCCCTCTGTTCCATAGTTACGGATAGGCTCACCCAAATTATTAGCTTTAGAAACCTCAGCTATTTCTTCGGATATATCAACATATTTACCTTTTACGATTTTCTTTGGCAATTGCATAAAATGTGGCAACAACAAACGCCCTTTTTTACCAATGAACATAGCGCCTTGATCAGGAAGTTGTCCCGCTCCGGCAACACCTGCATCTAACGATATATTGTTTTTACCTCCAGCACTGTTTTTCTGTTGTTTGCCTTTACTATTACTGCCCGGCAATATCAAATCTTCATGTTCCGGTGGCATTCCAGGACCATCATACCAAACCCATTTTAGGTTTTTAGTGGTATACTCCGTTCCAGGAAACTCATACGTTACGGTATTGTTTTCAGGAAAACCAAATCCGTTAGGCTCTCTACATTCGTTTTTAACCGTTAACGGTACATCTAAATTTAATGCGTTATATGGTGTATCAAAAATATGCACACCCATATCACCTAAAGTACCACAACCATAATCCATAAGCTTTCTCCAATTTCCCGGGTGGTAATACCCCTCTTTGTAAGGACGTTCCTTAGACGTACCTAACCAGAGGTTCCAATCCAATTGATCAGGCACTGGGTCCTCCCCTTGAGGTTCTTCGCCATTATATCCCCAAGATTTTGGAGACCAAGCGTGTACCGTATGTACCTTGCCTATAATGCCGGATTGAATTAAAAGTGTAGCCAAACGGTAATCATAGAAAGAATGAACTTGAATACCCATCTGAGTTACCAAATTCTTTTCTTTGGCAACCTTCATCATTTTTCTAGATTCATCAACATAATGCGTTAATGGTTTCTGGCAATAAACCGGTTTGTTCATTTCCATAGCCATTAAAGAAGCAGGTGCGTGAGTATGATCCGGTGTAGAAACAACTACCGCATCAATCTCATCTCCCATTTCATCTAACATGGCCCTGTAATCAAAAAATACACGGGCTCCTGGGTGCAACTTATGTGCTTTTGCCAAGTTGACGGAATCTACATCGCATAATGCAACGACATCAACAGATTTATGGGAAGAAATTGCGCTAAGGTCCTCAGCTCCCATGTTACCAACACCAACGTGTGCGGTACGAAGCCGTTTTCCTTCTTGAAAAGCCCATGCCGCATTAGGCAATAAAGCGAAAGATGATACAGCCGCAGCGCTTTTTAAAAATTCTCTTTTATTCATTTTTCAAGTAATTTGGATTGTTTTGATTGTGTGTGTCTATGTTTGTGTAGAATATTATTTTAAAGCTGCTTGATTTTGACGTTCTTTAGCCAAAGTGGACTATCATGGTCTTGAAAACCAATATATCCTTTTTTGAAAGAGCCATATTTAGGGGCATCTTTCCATTTTCCTTTGCTTTTACGCTCTTTCCAGTCTTCTGACCAAGGCACAAAAGACAATAGTTTTTTTCCATTAAGCCAATGCTCTACATTTTCTGGGGTGAAAATGATACGAGACGTATTCCATTCTCCTGCAGGCTTCACTATTTTTTGACTTACATCTGGTAAATGCATGGCATAATCCGCACCTGTTTTTTGCCACTCCTCTAATTTAGCATTATTGATTTCCTCCCATTTTAAATCATCTAGCATCTGATATTCTGGTGAAACTTCGGGTATTCCCCAATCTCCTTCTTGAATATGGTATAGCAATCCACTATTACCTCCTTCAGGAATTTTCCATTCCCATGCCAATTCAAAATTATCGAACTCTTGTGCGTCGTAAATAATATCTTTTCCGCCTTTCCGATTTTCCTCGGTTCTTTTCTCCGTATCAAAAGTTAAGGCTCCGTCTTTAATTACCCATTGCGGAGGTAGGTCATCTCCATTATAGGCACGCCAACCTTCTGTAGTTGTGCCATCAAAAAGGTAAATCCATTCATCAACTTTGGAGCTAGTTTCAGTTGTAGCGGCCTCTTTAGCCACTTCTTCTTTTTTTGTCTCGCTTTTACATGAGACAAGAGCTATCGCAAGGGATAGCGCCAAGGCAAGTTTTTTCATTTCAATAGGTTATTTAGGTTCTAGTTTCATTCTACAATCATAGCTAAGAGTGAGGCACGTTGCTACAGCAACTAAATCTAGCAACATTAGCTCAAGAATCAAAATATAACCTGTACAACGCCTCCATAAAACTTGAATAAAGCAGCTTATAATCCTTACATAGATTTTTCTGAACCCTTTATTTTGAAAAATGATGGAAAAAGGTAAGTAAATTACCCTAATAAATAGAAGCTTACTCTACTGCGGATTATTGGCTTTTATTGAACCCAACGCCAAAAAAAGAAGAAATAAGAGTCCCAAGTACCCGAGCAACCGGTATGACCCGAACGTGCTAAAACAAAGACTGAAAATTGGAGGCGCAAGTGCACTCCCTAAAATTAAAAATGACATAACTTTTCCCGTAATAGCCCCTAAATGGGTGCGACCATAAAATCGAGGCCATACGATGGCGTTAAGTACTGCAAAAAATCCTCCTAAAATTCCAAAACCACCAATTAACATAGGAATACCAAAGGGAGATGATAAAAATAAAAACCCTACCGAGGCCATGATTCCACCTAAGATCATCAAGTATAAATAGAGCTTTAGCTGTAAGTAATCGCTCAAGAAATTAAAAATCAACGAAATTGTTACGGCTACCACTGAAGCGGGCAAAAAGATTGAGATTGCATCTGCCTTGGAAAAACCCTCACTAGCAAACACAGATACGACGTGAAAAGTAAGCCCCGTGATAAAGAAACTATTGAAAGCTAAGATTAGCCCATACATCCAAAAAGCCCTGGTTTTTTGTGCTTCCTTAGCTGTATATTGCCTTGATACAGGAGGTTTATTCGATTTTTCCTCACCTGCAAGAACTTCGCCATCCGGCAACAGACCATGTTCTTCCGGCTTATTCTTATAAAATTGCAAAATAAAAAATGAGAAGATCAACAATGCTACTGCTAAAATTTGCCACGTAACCTGCCAACTATAGCCTTCTATCAATGCATTTACCCAGAGCGGTGAAGATGAAAAACCAAACGAAATGGCAACGCTACTTATGGCATTGACCTTACCCCGGTTTTTATCGAACCAAATCATAATAACGTTTCGCGATGCCATGGTAAGTACACCTTGACCGGAAAACCTAAGCACAAAAAAAAGAGCCGCCATTAATACAAATGGAACAAGCCATGTATCAACGTTCAACATATTTTTCAGAAACTCACTCATTTGTACGGACCACGAGCAAAGAACGAGTGCCATTGCCAACGTAATAGCCGCAAAAAACGCCACGTAACGAGCCCCATATTTATCAAACCAAATACCTGCACGACCAATAACCAGAGAACTGCAAATGGTTCCGATCATATACGCATTACTGAACTGGTTTCTGCTTAACCCAAGAGCATCTTTTACCGGATCCGTGAATACCGATACACCAATAGTTTGACCTGGAATGCTACAATAAATACCAATGGTACCTATTACCAGAATTATGTAACCATAAAAAATTGGACTTTTGGCGGGATCTATGAAAGAAAAGCGGCTTGTGTGAGGCATCTAATATAGGAAAGGCGCAAAAGTAAAGGTTTTGCTTCAGCACCACCGTTTCAATACGTAAAGATTATGCAAAGTTTATACATAAAACGCTGTTTTATACGTTATGTACATTCAAATCTATTTTATTACTTGACCTATGAAAAAGTTCGCGTTCGTATTGTTCGTTCTTACGGTAATCATCGTAATTAGCAGTTGCAGTATTGATGACAGCAATGATATTGAAGTCATTAAACCCGGGGATACTGTGATTACAGGAGAGGTTCTAAAGCAAAAGAAATTTTTGAATTAAACAATTGGAATGACTCTTTAGTTATTAAGACTACGCTCCAAATACAATTGTAAAGGTAGTACCTTGGTTTACTTTACTATCTACCTGTATGCTCCCTCCTAAACTAGTAACATGCTTTTTTACTAAGTAGAGACCAAGTCCCTTACTATCATCTGTATTGTGAAACCTTTGGTTTAAATCAAAGATAAGGTGTCCTATCTTTTTCATATCAAAACCTAACCCATTGTCAATATAAATCAACTTTTTCCGGCCCCTGTCTACTTGGGTCTTTATGGAAATAATTGGAGCTACACCGGGCTTTGCATATTTAATTGAATTGGATATCAAGTTCAGAAAAATACTCTGCATGTACTTTCTTTCGAACGGCACGTATTCCGCCTCATTGAAATCTACCACGAATTCAGTCTTAGAGCTGCTTAGCAAAGTACTTATAGACTCTTTTACTTCTTGAAATACCTCATCAAAATATACATTCTCTAATTCTTCTTTTAAACTTTCATTTTCAGTAATAGCATCAACATAAGCGTTTAACGAAGCCTTTAACCCATCTGCCGAGCGTTTTACATGCTCTAGTATTTGTAGGGTAACCCCGTCATCAATTTTACTTGTATCCAACATTTCTACCAGGTAGACCAAATTGTTTACAGGAGACCTTAAATCGTGAGATGTAATATGATTTAATTGTTTGAGTTTCTCATTTGCTTGCACCAAATTGGTCACAAGAGAAACACGCTCTTCTTCTAATTCTTTTTTGTGCGTTATATCCTTAGCTATAGCATATACCAACTGCTCCTCTTCTGATGGAGTTGCCGTCCAATATAGCCATACCAACTCCCCAGCTTTAGAAACATACCGATTTTCAAAATTGTAAAGAGGAACATTATTAGTCAAATTCTGACCATGTTGAGCTGTTAAATCGCGATCCGCTTCATAAATAAACTCAGATATAGGTTTTGAATACAATTCTTCTTCTGTATACCCCAAGAGTTTTGCAAATGCGGGATTTACCTTCTTAAAATAACCAGCAAAATCTGTTATGCACAGGTTATCCGCTGACAAATTAAAGAATGGTTCAAGCCTGAAGTTTTCGGTTTCGATTAGCTGTTTCATCGGTTTTGGGAAGGTCTAATGAGTGTAAAACGTTACCTACGAGGTAATTGTTGTTTAAGTTCCAATTAATTTTACTGAAAGGACAATTTTTCTTTTGCAAAAACGTTTGTTTAAGATTTTAGAGAAATCAATAAACAGCCACGCCTATTCAATTTTCTCCACTCATGCCGATACATGAATTACCAGTAGACTACATACTGTTATTCACAATTAATAGCACGTAATTATAGCTTGGAAAAGATATAATTTGAAGTTTCAGAAAATCGAAAATAAAATAACCGAAGAATTATAGCGGTCACTAAGTTACCGAATACAGCTTAAGACTTAAATTTGATAGTAAACGTACTACCCTCATTTACTTTACTTTCAACACGTATGGCACCGCCAAGGCTTGTAACGTGACTATGCACTAGATACAACCCTACCCCTTTACTATCTTTAGTACCATGGAACCTTTGGTTTAAGCTGAAAATAAGATGTCCTACATTTTCCATATCAAACCCACGTCCGTTATCCGAAAAAGTAAATAATCGCTCATCATCGTTTTGATGCGTAGTTATTGTTATTTCGGGCAATACGTCCGGTCTGGCATATTTTATAGAATTGGTTATGAGATTGAGAAAAATACTCTCCATATAGGCAGTATTAAACCTAACGCTTTCCATAGCTGAAAAATCTATAGAAAAATTCACCTTAGAGTCTCTTATCAAAGAACTAATCGACCCTTGAACTTTTTCAAGTATCCTATCAAAATAGACTTCTCCCAAATGAACGTTTGCTCCCTCATTTTCCTTTAATGCGTCTACATAGGAATCTAATGAAGTTTTAAGGCCCTCTGCAGATAACTTTATATAATCAAGTATTTTTTCGGTATCCTCCGGTTTGTTGTTTTTATCACCTAAAATTTCTGCTAGATATAGCAAATTGTTCACAGGAGACCTTAAATCGTGAGAGGTTGTATAATTTAACTGTTTAAGCTGTTTATTGATTTCGGAAAGATGGGCCACATGAGAGACACGTTCGGATTCTAAGCTTTTTTTATGGGTTACATTTTTCGCGATAGCATAAACCAACTGCTGGTCTGGCATAGGAATAGACGTCCAATGTAACCAAACCAATTCACCGGATTTACAGACATACCGATTTTCAAAGTCCAACAACGGCTTGTTGTTAATAAGACTTTTTCTGTGAGAAGCTGTTAACCCACGGTCTTCTTCATAAATAAAATCACAGATCATTGTAGAGAATAGTTCTTCCTCAGAGTACCCTAAAAGGTTTACAAATGCCGGATTTATTTTTCGAAAGTATCCATCATACCCTGCAACACACAAATAATCCATAGAAAGATCAAAGAAGGGATCTAATTGAATACTTGTTGGAACGAGTGCTTCCTGCTGCATATTGTGGTAGGTTGGTTATGAAACCTAACGTTGAACAACACAATATTGTTGTGCTTTAAATGAAGTAAATAATTAGGAATCAAAAGTCTATATAAAACCTTTGAAAAAATAAATTCTCAAAACACAAAAACAACAAATAATACCAGCAGAATTACTTGGTATTACTATTCCTTTCTCTGGCTAGAAGTGTATTTTTCAGCAACATAGCAATAGTCATTGGACCAACACCACCAGGCACTGGAGTTATGAACGATGCTTTTTTACTAACAGGCTCAAAATCAACATCACCTGTAATATAATAGCCTTTTTCTTTAGTTTCATCAGAAACTCTAGTAATGCCCACATCTATGATTACCGCACCTTCCTTAACCATATCGGCCTTTAAGAAACGAGGCACCCCCAATGCAGAAACAATAATATCTGCCTGTAGGGTTAATTCTTTAATGTCTTTTGTTCTACTATGAGCTAAAGTTACGGTACAGTTAGCCGCTTCTCCCTTTTGGCTCATTAAAATACTTATGGGCCTACCTACAATATGACTACGACCTATAACCACTGCGTGTTTCCCTTGAGTATCTACTTTATATCGCTTTAAAAGCTCCATTATACCAAATGGTGTAGCGGATATAAAAGTCTCCATATCCAATGCCATTTTACCAAAATTAGTAGGGTGGAATCCGTCTACATCTTTATCCGGATCAACGGCCATTAAGACCTTTTCTTCATCTATATGTTTTGGTAACGGAAGCTGAACAATATACCCGTCTATAGCTGGATCGGCATTCAGTTCATGAACCTTATTCAATAGTTCTTCTTCGGTTGTTTCGCTTGGCAAGTGAATTAAAGTAGATTCAAAACCTATTTTCTTGCACGATCGTACTTTACTACCCACATAGGTTAAACTAGCACCGTCATTACCAACAAGAACTGCAGCCAAGTGAGGCACTTTCTCACCACGTTCTTTCATGTTTGCTACTTCTAACGTAATCTCGTCCTTTATTTCGTTGGAAATCTTTTTTCCGTCTAGTATTGTCATAATGTTCAGTTATGGTCTAATCTGGTATCGTAATTTTCTTTGTAATGGTGGTTTTATTTCATGCCTTTCATGTTGCCCATCATCTGCATCATCTTTTTGCCACCGCCACCTTGCATCATTTTCATCATTTTGCTCATCTGGTCAAACTGCTTTAAAAGCTGATTCACTTCCTGCACTTCCCTACCACTTCCTTTGGCTATTCGCTTTTTACGGCTCACGTTCAATTTAGAAGGGTTTGAACGTTCATCTGGCGTCATACTATGGATTATGGCTTCAATATGTTTAAAGGCATCATCATCAATATCCAAACCTTTAAGGGCTTTTCCTGCACCGGGTATCATTCCCATCAAATCTTTGATGTTACCCATCTTTTTGATTTGTTGTATCTGGGAAAGGAAATCATCAAAGCCAAATTTGTTCTTGGCTATTTTCTTTTGGATTTTACGGGCCTCCTCTTCATCAAACTGCTCTTGGGCTCTTTCTACCAAAGAAATAACATCACCCATGCCCAAAATACGTTCGGCCATACGCGAAGGGTGGAAAACGTCTATAGCCTCCATCTTTTCACCTGTACCGATGAACTTTATAGGCTTATCTACTACCGATTTTATGGAAATGGCAGCTCCACCACGGGTATCACCATCCAATTTGGTAAGTATAACCCCGTCAAAATTTAAAATATCATTAAAGGCCTTAGCTGTATTCACAGCATCTTGACCCGTCATTGAATCTACTACAAAAAGCGTTTCTTGTGGTTGAATAGCTTTATGAATTTCAGAGATTTCATTCATCATCTCCGTATCCACTGCCAAACGACCCGCGGTATCTATAATAACCACGTTATACCCTTCTGATTTTGCCTTGGCAATACCAGCTTGTGCAATCTTAACCGGATTTTTCTCATCACGATCAGAATATACCTCAACCCCAATCTGCTCACCAACCACGTGTAACTGGTCAATAGCTGCCGGACGATACACATCACAAGCCACCAATAAAGGCTTCTTTGTTTTTTTGGTCTTTAGAAAGTTGGCCAATTTACCTGAAAAGGTAGTTTTACCCGAACCTTGTAGACCTGACATTAAGATTACAGAAGGTGTTCCGGAAAGGTTAATACCTTCGGTTTCCCCACCCATAAGCTCCGTAAGCTCATCTTTAACAATCTTTACCATCAACTGGCCCGGTTGCAATGCAGTCAATACATTTTGACCCAAAGCTTTTTCTTTGACCTTGTTGGTAAATTCTTTGGCTATTCTAAAGTTAACATCGGCATCCAATAAAGCCCTACGGACTTCTTTAGTAGTTTCCGCAACGTTAATTTCCGTTATCTGCCCATGGCCCCTTAGGGTGTGGAGGGCTTTGTCTAGCTTATCACTTAAATTGTCAAACATCGTCTTACTTGCTTTTGAAGAAAGGCAAATTTAATAATAACTAGGGGGAAAACGGAGCATAAAGAAAAAAATATGACATCACAAAAAAAGCGCCCCACTTTCGGTGGGCGCTCTTCTAAAATCTGTGGGGCAAAATAGGTCTCTGGTTACTCTAAACTTTAGTTGTCAAAAAACTAGCTACATAACTTGGTAAGTACAACAACTTCTACTTTTCTCTGTATTTTCATATATTCCTCTCCGCATTCAAGCACTTGCCAATTGCCGATATAATTAGCCAAACTCTTGCTCAACCCGCTAAATGCCAATAAATTTCCCTCTACCATCCAACTTCCTTCATCAAGGACTTCTCCATTAGAGTCATATACAAGCATGCGCTGTTCTCCAAAATCTATGCTTAAATCCTCAAAGAATTCGCCTTTTTCATCAGACATTCTCCAACTACAAAGACTTAATCTGTCTTGAATGCTTTTTGCTTCACACACTTCTGGTTCGTAACCACAATTCTTCTCTAACGTCAAAAAATCATCTTGAACGAACATTTTGATCTTTCCTTCTTTTATTTCGTAGACCTTCCAAGTATTATTAAACTGTTCTGCGGATTTAAAATTAAGTGTTAACACCACTCTATAATCTACAACTGAGGTACTCCACTCACCTTCTGTTTTATATCCGGATTTACCATAAGAAATAACCTTTCCTCCTTCCTCAAAAGAGAAGGCATAATTGATGTACTGTTCAGATTCGTTTTCACTTTTTCTTTGTACTTGAATTAAATTCCAAGGGCATTCAACTAATACACTATCTAATTGCTCTTGGGTAAAATCGTCATCATTATAATCATTATCGTCATCCTCATCACAGGCTTCCTTTGCCTGATTTAAGATGTCCGCAAGTTCAGTATTAGTACTGGCAGTAACCTCTGTACTATCTATATATTTTAGGGTGATAGGAAAATCAAAACTTACCAAATCAGTATCCTCAAGTCCTGCAAAAAATCTTCTCAACTCCGCATCATGCTCCACTACAACCGATGCTGTTTGCTGAAAATTAGGATTATAGGTAAAAACGGTTGCGGGATATACCAAATCAATACATTCAATATCTGCGTCACTACCACCTTCTACACATTGCGAGGCTACTTTTTCCAACTCTTCTTTGGTACTAATGGCTACTTCAGTATAATCTGCCATGGTAATTGTAACAGGAAAAACAACATCCATAGAACTTTCATAATCTTCAAAGGCGTCTAGAGTTTCTTCTAAAATCTGAAGACTGCCCATAGAATCTACAGTCAGCTTCTCTTCATTTACGACAACCTCATACGGAAATTGAATATCAAAACAACTGGCGCCATCTACTATATTATCATAAGAACCATCATTGGACACCGTCTCTTTCATTAATTCCAGGGCAGCGGAATCAAAGGACAAAGTCTTTTCTACATCTATTGTTTCCTCAAAAGGCTCTTCATCTTGACACGAGGTCAGAGCCATTAGCAAGGCCAGCAGGAAAGCCACTAATGAAAATTTAAAACACTTCTTCATACTGATTTGGAATTTAGGGGTACTTTAAAACTGAAACAACCCATATTTAAAATACCCTACTTGCACAGATTGGATTTTTTCAAATACCTTTGACAAAAATCACCCTAATTGGAAACCAAAAATACAGGCAATGTGTGCGAAGAGCAAGTCTTTGATACAATTTTCAAAGCTAATTCTAAAACGGTTTTCAACTATATATATTATAAATTTGGTAATGAGGAGAAAGCCCACGATGCTGTTCAAGAGGCATTTGTAAAACTTTGGGAAAATTGCGCCAAGGTTTCTCCAGCAAAAGCCAAATCCTTTGTCTACACCGTTGCTAATAATTTGTACCTTAATGTGATAAAAGCTGAAAAGGTACGTTTAAAGTATGCGGACAAGACCTTAAAGGTTACCCATGAGTCCCCAGAATTCTTAATGGAAGAAGACGAGTTCAAACAGAAATTGAACCGTGCCTTGGACAGCCTACCGGAAAATCAAAGGACTACTTTTCTATTAAATCGTATTGATGGAAAAAAATATGCCGAGATAGCCGAAATGGAAGGAGTTAGTGTAAAGGCCATTGAAAAAAGAATGCACTTGGCCCTTAAATCGCTCAGGGAAAAGATTGATGGGATATAATTTATAGGTGTTAGTGGTTAGTGGTTAGTGGTTAGTGGTTAGTGGTTGAAAATAAATTTTATAGCACAGCTATCCCTCACTAAAAATAAAAAGTAGGGTATTTACGTAATGAATTGTTACTAAGGCATAAAGCTAGAATTGATGCAAGAAAATCACTTAGCAAAATGGTTGAATAATGACCTCACCGAGGCCGAGCTCGCAGAATTTAAAAAATCTGCCGAGTACGCTTCCTATGAGCGAATTATTACTGCTTCCAATCAGCTAGAAGCTCCCGACTTTAACGCGGAGGAAGCCCTTATAGCTATAAAAAACCAACGCACCTTAAAGGATGCTAAGGTTGTGCAGTTGCATCCTTTCAAGAAGTTTATTCGAATTGCAGCGGCGGCAGCCGTTATTATGTTCGGTTCATATTTTTACCTGAACAATTTAGACGAAAACATAGTTACCGAATACGCCGAAAACAAAGAGGTAGTTCTCCCGGACAACTCAAAAGTACAACTGAATGCGGATTCCGAGCTTTCTTTTAGCGAACGAAAATGGAGCAAGGAACGTAATGTTGAACTTAAAGGTGAAGCCTTTTTTAAAGTAGCTAAGGGCAAACGTTTTACCGTTGCTACAGCGGATGGAATCGTTGCTGTTTTGGGCACTCAATTTAATGTTGAAAACAGACCTGGCTTTTTTGAAGTTACGTGTTTTGAAGGATTGGTAAGCGTTACTTTTGACGGTAAAGAAACCAAGTTACCTGCAGGAGCATCTTTTATAGTTATAGATGGCAAAATCACCAAGACTTCTGCGTCAAAAATGCAACAGCCATCTTGGGTTACTAATGAAAGTACATTTAAAAGTGTTCCCCTAAAATTTGTTCTTAGCGAATTTGAGAGACAACACAATGTTACTGTAGAAATACAGGATATAGATACGGAACAATTGTTTACAGGAACTTTCAGCAATACAGATACGGATGTTGCGTTAAAGAGCATTAGTGCACCCTCGCAAATAAAGTTTAAATTTGAGGGCAGCAAAGTGCTCTTCTATGGCGATAAAAATCCGTAAACTTCTTCTTTTTATTGTAGGTCTTACGTGTTTTCTAACCTCACATGATACCATTGCGCAAACCGGCGAAAAGATAGCGCTATCTACTTTTTTACAGCAACTTGAACAAGAATTCGATATCAAATTCTCATATGCCGATGACGAAATACAAGGCCTTGAAATCTATATCCCCCAAGAAACTTTATTACCTAATATTCTAAAGGATATTGAGAACCAGACCCAGGTTGAGCTAGAAAAACTCAACGAACGTTACTACACCCTCACCAAAAGTAATTTTGTATCTATTTGCGCAACGGTTCTGGACAACTTTAAGATGAACACGCTGTATGGCGCAAGTGTGAAAATATTAGGAACCAATTTAGCCACTATCATTAATGACAGCGGTACTTTCTCATTACACAACGTTCCAAGAAATGCCTCAATCCAAATCAAGCATCTAGGTTACAAAACCTTATTTGTAAATGCCGACGAACTGATTAAAAAAGAACCGTGCACAACCCTTTTGCTCGCCCAATTTTACCAGCAATTAGAAGAGGTAGTTGTTTACGAGTTTCTGACCAAAGGATTAATAAAACAACTAGACGGTAGTATTGAAATGAACAGCGAAGAATTGGGCATTCTACCAGGCTTAATAGAACCAGACGTATTGCAAACGGTTCAAGCACTACCTGGTATAGAAAGTACTGACGAAACCGTATCCAATATAAACATTCGTGGTGGAAGCAATGACCAAAACCTCATTTTATGGGATGGTATAAAAATGTATCAATCCGGTCATTTTTTTGGTTTAATATCGGCCTTCAACCCTTATTTAACGGACAACGTAACATTGATAAAAAACGGTACGGGAAGTCAATATGGAGATGGTGTAAGCGGCATTATAGATATGCGTACCAAAGATGAAGTAGCAGATACTTTTTTCGCAGGAGCAGGCTTCAACCTTATTGGCGGTGATGTCTATGCACACTTACCCGTTACCGATAAATTAGCCGTTCAATTTTCGGCCAGGCGCTCTCTTACGGACCTGATTGACACTCCTACCTACGATAAATTCTTTACTCGAGTTTTTGATGACAGCCAAGTAAGTCAAGAAGGTAATTTCTATTTCTATGATTTTACAGGAAAGGTACTGTATGACATTAATGACCAACACAAGTTTCGTTTCAGCTTTATAAATATCAATAACTTGTTGGATTATACGGAACGCGATATGTCCGACACCAATGAAATACACAGTGCCTTAAACCAAACAAACCTATCTCTTGGCACAAGCCTAAGCAGCGACTGGACCGACAAATTCTCCACTTTTATAAACCTCTACAGCACCCAATACCAACTAGATGCACGGAACATTTCCAGCAATGCAGAACAGATTCTTTTTCAGAATAATGAAGTTGAAGAAACGGCCTTAAAGCTCAGTACCAATTTTATGCCCAATGATAATTTTAATTGGCTTAACGGCTATCAATTTACGGATACGGGTATTGCAAACGAAACATCGGTAACACAACCACCATTCGAAAGTAACGCCCGAAACGTTATTAAAAGTCATGCCCTTTTTTCAGAACTCACTTTTACTTCAACGGATAAAAAAGTGTACGCAAGAGGTGGACTAAGACTTAACTATTTAGAGAACCCAGATACTTTTAAAGAATACATTTTAGAGCCTAGATTGAGTTTCAACTACGCTTTTACAAGACATTTAAAAGTGCAGGCATTGGGTGAATTTAAGAGTCAGGCCATCAATCAGATAATTGATTTAGAACAAAATTTTTTGGGTATTGAAAAACGCCGTTGGATAGTATCGGATGGGGAGGACTTGCCTATTACCAAGAGTAAGCAGGGTTCCATAGGCATCAACTACGACCATGAAAATTTCTATGTAGGACTAGAAGCTTTTTATAAAGAAGTGGATGGCATTAGTACCTCAACGCAAGGCTTTCAGAACCAAAATCAGTTTAATGGAGAAATAGGAAAGTACGATGTAAAAGGCGTTGAATTTCTAATCAACAAAAAGACCGAAAACTATAGTGTTTGGGCCAGCTACACCTATAATTTCAATACTTATAATTTCTCCGAAGTTGTACCACCCAATTTCCCGAACAATCTAGATATAAGACATACCGCCACATTTGCCGGAACCTATACGTTGGAAAACTTTAAATTGGGTATTGGGCTAAACTATCGCACGGGAAAACCGTTTACCCAACCAGATGGAAACGAACCCCTGGACACCAATTTTTTCCCAAATAGAATCAATTACCAAGAGCCTAACAGTAGCCGGTTACCGGAGTATTTACGCGCAGATGCTTCCGCCATTTACAACTTCAACATAACAGAAAAATTGAAGGCATCCGCAGGTATTTCCGTTTTGAACTTCACTAATAGAAAGAACATTTTGAACAGTTACTATCGCCTAAATGAAGACAATGAGATAGAAAAAGTAGAAAACGTTTCTTTAGGTCTTACTCCCAACATAAGTTTTAGGGTTCGATTTTAATAGGAACTCAAGAGTACTTCCCCATATATTATAATTAATTTTATACGGATTATTCATTCCTTTTTAATCCAACAAGCCCTTTGCTCATGCCTACAATAGAAGACATTAAAAAAGCCCGTATACGCATTGAAAATTTTGTTCACGAGACACCAATTCTTACTTCTTTGCTTTTAAATGAATGGCTAGGACATGAAATTTATTTTAAAGCTGAATGTCTTCAAAAAATCGGAGCGTTTAAAGCGAGAGGTGCTTGCAATACATTGGCTTGGCTTATAGAGAACAATGAGAGACCTAAACACGTAATAGCCAATAGTTCCGGTAATCATTCGCAAGCGGTTGCTTGGGCAGCTCGTGAATTTAATATTCCGGCCACTATTTACATGCCCGTATATGCATCCAAAATTAAAATACAGGCCACCAAATCGTACGGAGCCCACGTTCAACTTTGCGAGAATAGAAACATTGCCGATGCGCTTGTTCTAGAAGCTTCCAAAAAAGAAGGAACCTATTGGATACCGCCATACAACCATGAGCAGGTCATAGCCGGACAAGGAACGGCCGTATGCGAGGCACTTGAGCAGGTCTCGGATATAGATGCCGTTTTTGCCCCATGCGGTGGAGGCGGACTTTTATCCGGTACCGTAATCGCAACCAATGCCTTATCTCCAAAAACCAAGGTTTTTGGCGTTGAACCTTTAAATGCAAACGATGCCGCAGAATCATTGCGCACCAATCAAATTCAGAGGTTACAGGCCACACCAGATACACTCGCAGATGGTGCAATGACCATGGCAGTAGGAGACATTACATTTGAGTACCTGAAACGTTTAGATGGTATGTATGAGGTTGAAGAATCAAAATTGATATACTGGACTCAATGGTTGACCCATTTACTGAAATTACACGTAGAGCCTACCAGTGCCATGGCCATGGAGGGTGTAGTACAATGGCTTAGAAATAGTACTAGTAAAAAACGCGTTATGGTAATTTTGTCCGGAGGGAATATTGACCACACAAACAAATTGAAGATTTGGAACACCAACCATTTGGATACTAGACCTGGCTTAAACCTTTAAAGACCTGCGTTAAGATTCCACGACCACCTCTCCCGAAAGCTCTTCAGGAAACACCTGAAAATCAAAACTTAACATCTTTTGAATGATGCCATACAGTTCAGGAAAATCCGCTAAAAACATATGCGGAGTTTCGGCATAATTTTCTACGGCCACGGAAAAGAACTCCTGCAAATTGGTCATCCCATATTCTCTAAAATAATTGGAATCCGCCAGCTTCTGAGCATAGCCTTCCCTAAGAAAAAGTTCTTTTATTTTTTTGAGTCCCACTCTAAATTTACGGGCCTCCCACGAGTTTTTCTTAATCATTTCAAAACTTAGTGCGTGAGCAAATTCGTGTAACGCCAGGTTCACATTATCATCAGAAATGCGGAATCCTTCCCAAATGGTATCCGCAGAAAAAATAACGGTTTTAAAACGAGGGTTATACTCACCTAGGTGGTGTCTTCGATTAATACGGGAATAATATTTTGAAGGATAAATAACGATGCGCAACAGTGACCGCATCATTTCATAATTCTTTAAACCCAAGGTCATTAATATGGCAGAAGCACTTAAAAGCAATTTTAACTCTTCTTTTTGAGCTACATCACCATAAAATACAAACTTCTTCCTACTTCTAAACCATATGATCCGCCTGTCACATTTTTCTTTTAAAACCAACGGCAACTTAGCGTAAATAGGGAAATTTTCCGCAACCAATTGCTTTTCTAAAGAAGCAAGCGTTTTTAGTCTTAAAAATGGATTAAAATGGTACAGACCAGCGGCATAGTAGACAATATACATTGCTTGGATGCATAAAAAGACCACCGCCAAAATCTTAAAATTCTGCTCTGTAAACATATGGTCTACAACTCCAAAAACGAATTTAAATTGCGTAAGGCCACCTGCGCTTACATACGATCTGGAACGTTAATGCCCAAAAGTTTAAAAGCCGATGCTATTACTTCACTAACTTTTTGAGCAAGCTGTACACGAAGTACTTTTTTATTTTCATCCGTTTCTCCTAAAATTGAAACTTGTTGATAGAAAGAATTAAAACCTTTAACCAAATCATAGGTGTAGTTAGCAATCAAAGCTGGACTATAGTTTTCCGCTGCCAATTGAACCGTTTCAGGATACAACTGTAACTGCTTTATAAGTTCCTTTTCTTTGATATGTAATTCCCCAACAGCACCAATCTCCACATCTGCATTGGTATCAAAATCAGCCTTTCTTAAGATAGACTGAATACGCGCATAGGTATATTGGATAAACGGTCCCGTATTCCCCTGAAAATCCACAGACTCTTCTGGGTTGAAAAGAATGGTTTTTTTAGGGTCTACTTTTAGAATGTAATATTTTAAGGCGCCTAAGCCTATCAATTTATAGAGGACATTTTTCTCTTCATCGGAATAGCCTTCCAGCTTTCCAAGCTCTTCGGATATTTGAGCTGCAGTGCTCGTCATATCGTTCATTAGATCATCCGCATCTACAACAGTACCTTCCCTACTCTTCATTTTGCCTGAAGGCAGATCCACCATTCCATAACTTAAATGGTGCAAGTTTTCCGACCAAGAAAAGCCTAATTTTTTCAGTATCAAGAACAAAACTTTAAAGTGATAATCCTGCTCATTACCTACGGTATAGACCATACCACCAACATCTGGATAATCTTTAACCCGTTGTATAGCAGTACCTATATCTTGGGTCATATAAACAGCGGTTCCATCAGATCGAAGCACTATTTTTTCATCTAAACCTTCATCCGTTAGATCGATCCAAACACTACCATCTTCCTTTCTATAAAAAATGCCTTTTTCTAGTCCGCCGGCCACAACGTCCTTACCAAGCAAATAGGTATTGCTTTCATAGTAAAGTGTATCAAAATCTACTCCAAGGTTTTTGTACGTAACGTCAAAACCTTTGTAGACCCAGCCGTTCATTTCTTTCCAAAGCGCTACAACTTCTTCATCACCAGCTTCCCATTTTTGAAGCATTTCTTGGGCTTCCAAAAGAATTGGAGCTTCCTTTTCAGCTACTTTTTTGTCGCTTCCGTTAGCCACCATTTCGGCAATTTCAGCTTTATAGGCCTTATCAAAAGCCACGTAATAATTGCCTACAAGCTTATCGCCCTTTAGTCCTGTACTTTCTGGGGTTTCGCCTTTACCAAAACGCTGCCATGCCAACATACTTTTACAAATATGAATACCACGGTCATTAATGATTTGAGTCTTATAGACTTTCTTTCCAGAAGCTTTCAAAATTTCCGCAACAGAATAGCCTAAGAGGTTATTTCTAATATGGCCCAAATGCAACGGCTTATTGGTATTTGGCGAAGAATATTCAACCATTACGGCATTGTTGTCCTCCTGTGGCACAAAACCATACGTGCTATTATTTTTTATCCCATTAAAGAAATCCAGATAAAAAGCATCTCCAATAACAATATTCAGAAAACCTTTAATAACATTAAAGCCGGTTACCTCAGCAACTTCCTTTTCTAAATAAGCACCAATCTGCTCACCTATTTGAACCGGATTTCCTTTGACCAAACGAAGCATAGGAAAAACCACAACCGTAACATCACCTTCAAAATCCTTACGTGTTGGCTGAAATTCTACCGATGGCAGTTCCTTTTCAAAAATAGCTGCAACCGCTTCTTTAACCTTGGTTTCTAAAATTGCTTGAATACCCATAAAATCTTTCGTTTCAGGCTGCAAAACTAATCATTTTTTACGCTTTTACCGTAAGACTGGCGGTATTGGCTTCGCTTTTCTTTAACTTTATGAAAATGTAGACCTTCAAAAAGTCGATTTGCTTTGAAAAGAAAACACAAATGCTTTTAAACGTATCATACACAGATAAACAGGTTACCAAAAAAATAGACGAAGAAGTAGGCAAGCCCTTTCCGTTAAGGGAACGTTGGAACATGGGTGGTATTGGTTCGCCCAGATTGTTCATTACCGAAACCAGCGTTGAAATTAGAAACTTGCTCATTTTAGATAATAATCGTGATCAGTGTAATGTTGAGCTTAGGCCCAAAGGAATAATCGTTCGTTTTAGGTCTTTACTGGAAACTTTCGCTTTGGTCATCCCATTCTACAAACTCACTCTATATAAAGGTGATATTGGTATTTACTCCATATATCGCGACCATTATTTTATTAAGGTCAAGGCCGATACTAAAGCGATTCAGAAATTTTTCATCAAAATTCAAAATTTTAAAGCTGATAATGCCCCTACTTCCATTGAAGACCTATAAACATCTAAAAAGCATATGAAAATTCTCTTAACAGGTGCCAACGGTTATATTGGAATGCGATTGTTGCCCCAATTATTAGAATTAGGTCATGAGGTAGTATGCACAGTGCGTGATGAAACCCGTTTTTCCATTGAAAAAGAAATGCGGGCGCAGATAAAAGTGCTGGAAATAGATTTTCTGAAGGAGGTTGAAGAAGGGGTAATACCCAAAGACATTGACGTAGCTTATTTCTTGATTCACTCCATGAGTTCGTCTACTCAAGATTTTGATACTCTTGAAGCCAAGACCGCTGAGAATTTTAATGCCTACCTGAGTAAAACCCAAGTAACGCAAGTCATTTATTTGAGTGGTATTGTCAACGAAGAAAATCTATCAAAACACCTTTGGTCCCGTAAAAATGTGGAACGCATTCTATATGAAGGTTCTTTTGAACTTACCGTTTTAAGGGCTGGAATTATTGTGGGTTCAGGGAGTTCTTCTTTTGAAATTATCCGTGATTTGTGCGAGAAATTGCCCATAATGATTACCCCAAAATGGGTGCTGACCAAAACTCAGCCTATCGCTATCAGGGATATTTTGGCTTTCTTGACCGGTGTTCTGGAAAATGAAAAAACATATAACGATTCTTTTGATATTGCCGGTCCGGATGTACTTACCTACAAACAGATGCTGGAGCAGTATGCAGATGTCCGCGGGTTTAAAAACTATATTTTTACGGTTCCGGTAATGACGCCAAAGCTATCTAGTTACTGGCTTTATTTTGTTACCTCAACATCTTACAAATTAGCTCTGAACCTTGTAGACAGCATGAAAATTGAGGTCATTGCCAAAGACCAAAGGTTACAAAAATTATTAGGCTTTAAACCCCACACCTACAAAGAAGCTATTGATTTAGCCTTTAAAAAAATAGAACAAAACTTAGTGGTCAGCAGCTGGAAGGACAGCATGATAAGCGGCCGCTTTAAAAAGAATTTGGAGAAGTATATTCAAGTTCCGAAATATGGCGTTTTAAAAGATGAAAAATCAGTAAAAGTAGATAACCCTGAACAGGTCTTACGTAACATTTGGAAAATTGGTGGGGAGACCGGTTGGTACTATGGCAACTGGCTTTGGAAAATACGGGGGATTATCGATAAATTTTCAGGTGGTGTAGGCCTACGCCGTGGACGAACACACCCGGATAAAATTTACGCCGGCGACTCATTGGATTTTTGGCGCGTTCTTTTAGCCGATAAAAAAGCGAAGCGCCTATTGCTTTTTGCCGAAATGAAACTACCCGGAGAAGCCTGGTTGGAATTTAAAATTGACGAAAACAATGTACTTCACCAAACCGCAACGTTTAGACCCAGGGGTCTGAAAGGAAGATTATATTGGTACAGCATTGTACCATTTCACTACTTTATCTTCGGAGGTATGATTCGTAATATTGCCAGAGCAAAATGAGCAAGCCGCCCCTATTCATTTTCCTATGCTGCCTGGCAACACTAAATTTTATTCATGGGCAGATTGATGTATTAAGTGAATTGGAGGTTCCGCAAACAGCCCCTGTGGGCTATGAATCTATTGTATCCGCAAAACTTAGTGAAGCTTTACAGTCAGGTGTTGCATATGAAATTGGATTTTGGATTTTTGGACGACAATTGCCAGACCAAAGTTATTCCTATCCCATAGCTGTATTCCCATCGGGCCAAAGCATAAGCAATGAGAATGTTTTAGATATTGTAGAAGCCGTCCAACCGCAACCGCAATTGGAAGTCCACCCACCTCCTACATATGCTACTCGCGGTCATTTCACCTTTATTGTTCGCCCTGACCAAGCTTATGACCATGTAACCATAGCGCTTAAAAATAAAAGCAATCAACCTTCCCCTATCGATTTTAATAAAGACATTACCGTTACGGGCATTGCCGTAAAACCACTTCCCTCACGACCAAAGGAAGAAACCAGTCCTGTAAAAACAGAAGGAGTCACTCATACACCTCCACCCGATAAAATTGCCGATCGCATCTTAATAGATAGCGAAAAGAGTTATACGGTCTTAGTGGATGAAATTCAGTTGGGGCTTTATGACCACCGCAGAATAGACAATGATATTGTAACCATTTACCTGAACGGAATAGTTGCGGTTAAACATGTAAAACTGAAGCGTAAAAAGCAATTTTTTGACCTTGCACTACAACTCGGAAAAAACATAATAACCCTACATGCAGAAAATTTAGGCAAAGTAGCACCGAACACCGCAGCCATTCTTATAAAAACCAAAAAACAAGAGTTTATGGCCGTATTGGAGTCGGATTTGGGACAAAGTTCTTATTTTACGCTTGTTTACGAAAAACCCAAACTCTAATCACCGAGCATGCGGCACCTTAAAAACCCCTTACTTTCCGTTTCTATCGGTATAATTTTCCTATTTACGCTCCTAGTTTTTTTTGCCACGGAAAGCAGTTATGAAACTATTGAAACTGCTTCGGTGTGGGTCAGGAATTATTTTGGGTTCTTCTACCTTTATTTAGGATTAGGATGTGTACTCTTTTTATTGGCAATAGCTTTCTCACCCTTCGGAAAAATTAAATTAGGAAAGAAAAATTCAAAACCCGAACACTCTCTTTGGGCATGGACGGCAATGCTTTACAGTGCAGGAATGGGCTCCGGGATTTTGCTACGTGCCGTTCAGGAACCTGTTTTCATGCAACAGCACCCACCCTACCCATCCGGTCTGCAACCGGAAATTTTAGCATTGGAATTCACCTTTTACCAATGGGGTTTTACAGCCTGGGCCTTTTATGGGCTTTTTGCTATGGTTGTTGGCTATGCGCTCTACGTCAAAAAAAAGAAAGTAAGGGTAAGCTCTACTATAGAGGATACGATTTCCAATCCTTTAGCCAAAAATGGAATTGATATCATGACTATTATTACCACTGTTTTTGGACTCATAGCCGCAATAGGTTTGGGTACTACACAAATAAACGGTGGCCTTAATCATTTTTTTACAACCGATTTTGGCGTAACCACTACCCTACTGTTGGCCGTCCTCATTTCAGGCTTTGCATTCTATTCTGCTTGGCAAGGGGTAAACAAGGGCATAAAGATTATTTCAAAAGTCAACATTCTAATCACGACTCTTTTACTATTGTTCATTTTTCTGATGAGCGATATATTTGGAATATTAATAGCCTTTGCCACAGCTACCTTTAACTACCTTATTGACTTTGTTCCTATGAGCTTGGCTTACGGCAACTATGACCCTGGCATTACTTTCCTAACCGATTGGACTTTCTACTACTGGGCCTTTTGGTTGGCTTGGGCACCGTTTACGGGAATCTTTATTGCACGTATATCAAAAGGGCGCACCTTACGGCAATTACTATTGGGTGTATTGATAATTCCATCCCTAGGTACATTTTTCTGGTTTTCGGTTTTTGGCACCTCGGCTTTTGAACTTATAGAATCATGGGGTTCTTATAACAATGAGTTTGGCAATGTCTTTTCCTCCATTTTTGTATTCTTTGAAAACTACCCCATGGCCACGCTCCTAAACTTCACCACCATTTTTTTATTAATTAGCTTTCTGGTGACCTCTGTAGATTCTGCCGTGTTCGTTCTGAGCATGTTTACGGACCATGGAAAAAAGAACCCAAGCAAAAAACACAGGCTTATCTGGGCCGTTTTTATTCTAATGGCTACCATGTCTTTACTTCTTTTAGGCAATGCCAAGCCAGATATAGACGTGCTTACTGCGGTTCAAAAATTATTGATCGTAACCTCGTTACCCTTTGCCCTTTTCATGGTCTATATGGCCGGAGCTTTTGTATGGGAAGTTGGTTTCAAGAATAAAAAGCCTAACTAGCTACACTTCATCTCTCCTGTACCTCATCTGTATATAGTATCTCTAAACTATAAAAACGAAGTTTGACGAGCCTCCAAAAACAGCGGTAAAAACAGCGTTTCCGATAAAGCGAGTGAAAAGTCCGTTAAGCGAAATCGGTATTCAACATTATATCCAACATTGACATCAGAAAAAGGCAATTTGGCAACAATCGGGTTTTCTGAGTTCATAGTTGCCGTAAATTAGCTTCAGAAATCAAAACCCCCACCGTTATGAACAAGAAATTAAAAAGTCTACTTTATTTGGCCAGCTTTGTTACTGCAGTAATCATTTATGATAATGACAACAAGAATCAAAAGACTGAGCAAGCGGTGGCAAGCGTTACTATAGAACAAGTTTCAACCCAAGAAGGATTAAACTAAAAAATATTATGAAAACTATTTAGGTTTCCCAAAAGCCTAACTGTTTTCACCTCGAACATACCTACTCAAAATGCGAAAAGGACCTAGATACATCTAGGTCCTTTTTTTTATACGCTACTCCGGTAGATTATATAAATCTATATTAGAACAGCTCCTCTTTTACAGTATCAAAATATTGGGCGCTTACCGGTATTTCTTTATCTCCAATATAAATATCCCTTCCTTTTAGAGCCGTTACTTTTTGACGGTTTACAATGTATGAACGATGTACGCGCATAAACTGATCCGCTGGTAATAGCTCCAATAATTTTTTTAACGATTGTAAGCTCATTAGCTTTTTATCGCCCAAATGAAAATTGACGTATTCACTATCGCTTTCAATATACAGAATGTCATCATACTTAAGTTTGTGAAGGTCATAACCAGACTTAACGGTAATACTATCAGCAGAATCCTTTTCCTTTTCGTTTACTTCTTTATTGGGTTTTGCCTTATTCACTGCAGATAAAAAACGTTCAAAGCTTATGGGTTTCAAAAGATAATCTAGCGCACTCAGCTCAAAACCCTCCAAAGCATATTCCGAATAGGCCGTGGTAAAAATGACCTGTGTATGCTCCGGCACTAGCTTTGCCAGATCCGTACCTTTAATTTCGGGCATCTGAATATCTAAAAAAAGTAAGTCTACCCGCTCACTTTTCATAATATTAAGGGCCTCCAAAGGGTTGGCAACTTCGGCTACAAGCGTTAAAAAATCCAACCGCTCTATATAGGCTTTTAATAGGCCCCGCGCCAATTCTTCATCGTCTACTACAATACATTTAATGGGTTCCATCTAAATTGATGCTAAGATTTACGGTATAACTTTTAGGGGTCTGTTCAATATTTAATTCGTGCTTATCCGGATAAAGTATTTCCAATCGTTTCTTTACATTCTCCAATCCTATGCCACCAACCGCATCTTTCTGTGCAGGCATTTTCGAAACACTGTTGGACACAAAAAAATCTATCTTTTGGTCATCAGAACGAACTTTTATGTCCAAATACCCGTCTGCCATATGATCAATATTTCCGTGTTTTAACGCATTCTCCACAAAGGGAATAAATATCATTGGCGCTATGGTTGCGTTGGAATTGGACAATTTAAAATCGGTTTTTATCGGAAACGGTTTACTGCTCTTTAAGCGGAACAAATCCAAATAATTACTAATATAGGCAATCTCCTTTTTAATGGAAACCATAGGCTGTTCGCATTCATACAGCACATACCTAAGCATATCTGATAAAGTCCCGATGCTCTCCTGTGTACGTCCGGAATCGATTACCGAAAGGGCATAAATATTATTAAGCGAGTTGAACAAAAAGTGCGGATTGATTTGAGACTTTAAAAACTTCAATTCCATCTGAAGGTTTTCGTTTTTATTTCTGATGGTCTCCTCTTCTTTCTTTTGAGCGAACAAAAATGTCTCCACAAAGGTGGCAAGCACATAGGCTATGGAAAGTATTAAAAACTGGATTAAAATCTGTGGAGGAGCCATTGGCGGACCACCTCTACGAGCTCCCGGTGGCGGCCTCATACCATTCTCCGGAGACATCAGGTTTTCAGAAATCAGAAACGAACAAGTAATCACCAGAACAATGGATACTATTCCAAAAAGCACATACTTTTTCTTAAAAAGTAAAGCTGGGGCCGTTATATAAATCAGTGCGGCAATAACCACCATTTGCATGATAAAGGAAGGCACATTTTTGTTTAAAAACCGTGCATCTTCATTGAGTAACAGCCAGGCCATAAGCCAGATGGCCATCCATAAAAAAACATGAAAAAGGAAGCGATGTGTTTGTTTCATGCTACAAATTAAAGTAATTATTTCTCGGCAGAACCTCAAAATAGGCATTCTAAACCGCTAAAACAATACAGTTTACAGAGTGCAACCCACCATTCACTGAAAACCTCTCTTCACTCACGGATTGCCGTCATTCTGCATCTAACCTTTGCCCACCTTTGTCATCACAAATAGAAATAATTTAAAAACAAATATCATGAACAAAAAATCATTTTACACAGCAATTGCCACAGTAGCTTTTACCCTTATCGCGGTTCAAACCGCATCTGCTCAGGAAAAACGAGGTCAGGAACCACCATCGGCTACCGAGTTAATAAAACAAATGGATGCCAATGAAGACGGTAAACTCTCTGAAAAAGAAGTAAAGGGACCTATAAAGAACGATTTCTCAAAAATAGATACAAACGAAGACGGATATCTTTCTCTTGAAGAATTAAAAGAAGCTCCTAAACCAAAAAGAGGGAAGAAGCAATAAAAGAAGAAACCAAAAACTATAAAATCTATTCACATGAAACAAATCTTAGCATATGCATTCTGGGGAATCTTTATACTCTCCTCTGGAAATAGCTGTAGTTCTGACGAAAGCTCCAGTCTAGAAGAAGGAGAAGCGACAAATGAGGAAACCACCGGTACCGTAGACCCCACCTTATTTTTAGCGGATGGTTTGGTGGAACCTATTACCACCGTAGAGAAAACGCTTTCTGATGGTACCGTAGCCATGTGTTACAAAATTACCACGACGTCCACTCCTTCTGAACATCAAATGGGACCTTGGTGCCCTACCAATATTTCGGACGGAGCGGACAAAGGAGGTAAGTGGTTCGAGAATGGAGAACTTTATGATGTAGACGGTGCCTTTATTGAAAATATGGCTGATTTCTATTCTGATGCTACTTGGAAAATGTACGATGAGAACGGAGACATTTATGTTACCAATTCCTTGGAAGATTGTCAAAATGCAGCAAACCCGAATGTTGGTGAAGAATATGAAAATTTCTGTGTAGAATGCCAGCCTTCCTATGTTACGGACATTACATTAACCTACTATATACCCGTTACACCAGTAAAACTAGACGCTCCTGATTACATTTCGGATGGCGCCCCGGGAGGAGGAGCTCCTCCTACAGATGGACCTCCAGCGGGTGGACCTCCAGAGGACGGCGGTGGTGAAGGCTCTGTCATCGGACTTGCTTTTAACGGTGTTAATTTTGACCCTCCTGCCCCTACCTCAGCAATTCTTGGTGCTTATACGTTAGCTCCTATGGACGACAATGGCGGTCATGTTAACCCAAACACGGGCTACCACTATCATGCTGCCACTGGCATGTCTTCTAGTGTTGCACAAGAAGATGGTCACTCTGCCATGATAGGTTACGCTATAGATGGCTTTCCTATGTTCGAACGTTTAGATGAAGAAGGTAATGAACCATCAGATTTAGATGATTGCCGTGGTCATACAGATGAAACACGAGGTTACCATTACCATGTGGCCGCTGCCGGAACCAATAGTTTTATTGGCTGTTTTGCAGGAGCTCAAGGGTCCTTTGAAATAAATTAGAAAACGATAAAAATGGAAATTATAAAGAAAATAGCAATTGGCTTTGTACTATGCTTCTGTTCATTGTTCGCCCATGCCCATAGCTCTCAAATAGCTACAATGACCTTGGCAGAGGACCAACAAAATAACTGGACTCTACACATAAGTTCTTCCTTTGATGGTTTTAGATATCAATTGGCACAAAATTATCCTGACATTAAAACAGATGAATTATCTGCCGATGAATTTCAGAAGTTGGTAATCAACTACGTTAAGGATAACATTCTTTTAAACGCCAATTCCGGCTTTATAGGAGAACTTAGAGAGGGTGCTATAAAAATAGGTCATCAAACAGACTTGAAATTTAGAGTTGCCGGGCTACCTAATGACATAAAAACGTTACGGGTCCAGCTCAAAGGTTTTGCCGAAACTTCAAAACACAATACTGTTTTTAAAATAGTTGACCATGCAGATACCTCTAAAAATTTTGTGATTAAAAAAGACAATCAGTTTACCATACAGATTGAGAAAAGTAATGGTCAATTTCAAGTAAAAGGACAAGAAGCCAATCTATTTTGGCCATTTACAGCCTTAACTATTCTGGTTATCGTGTCAATATTCGCTATTTCAAGGATATTCAAAAAAGAGGAAACCGTACTTAGGGCAGTTTAGTTAATATGGTTCACCGAATCAATCAGGGCATTCACTGAAAAGAATGGACCACTTACCGGTTGTAAGATTTTTGATTTGGTATATGCATTACATTTGATTCACAATATTATTCTGAAAATCAATTACTTAAAATAAATAAAATGAAAAAAGAAGTTCTAAAAAAAATTATTCCACTGGGCTTTACCTGTGCTTTACTGTGTATTGGGTTCGTTGCTTGCAGTTCGGATAGTGTTGAAGATTCTGATATGGATGAAGAATCTGAAGACGAGACGGTTACCGAGCTACATGCCGCCTACGCCGCTTTTAATACTGATGCCACCACTATTTATTTAGATGGTTCTGAAGTTGTAATTGAAACCACAGGTCTACCTAATCACGAAACGGTCTATTGGGGTGAAGACAGTGATTTGTATAGAGAAGAACCAGATGTGGCCCTGACCCCTAGTATAATGACAAGCAACAACAATGCTACTACAATTAGAGTAGATGCCACACCAGACCTTACCGGTAATACGGTAGCTACAGATTTTAATACTATTGGTATTGCTGTAAGTGGCTCATCAATATTCAATGATCAAGAAGGAGCCGGTGCGTTGGACCAAGCCGCTGCAAGTCTTGATTGGACCGGTGCACATATTGGCCCTGGTGTATATCATTATCATTTAGAGCCAAAAGCTTTTACAGATGATGATGAAGAGTTAGTAGGCATCCTATTAGATGGTGTTTTTCTTTATGGAAGAAAATGTAACGCTACAGGAACTTACCCAACGGATTTGGACTCTTCAGGAGGACACGTCTCTACCACTCAGTATACAGATGGAGCAGAAGAGTATCACTATCATATAATTAACGAGGTGTACTCTACAACAGGCTCGTATCTTGCCTTTGCAGGACCTTACCAAGGATATTAAGAATTATGATGAAATCATTTTTTTGTTTTGTGCTATTGCTGATGCTCTCTTTTGTCAGTTGTAAAGAGAGCTCGGTAATAGAACCAATTGTAGAAAAAACCATTGTCATCAATAATTTTGAAGTACAGAAAAAAGATTTAGTACTCAATCAAATTGAAGGCAAGTGGTACTATAAAAACGAACCTTTTAACGGGTTTTCCGTAAAACATCACCCAAACGGTATCTTAAGTGAGAAAATGGGCTACTTAAACGGAAAGAGGGAAGGTGTTGCAAAAAGATGGGAGCCTGATGGTACTCTTCGTATACAATCCTACTATAAACAGAACCGCCTAGTAGGCAGTTATAAAGTTTGGTGGCAAAATGGTGAACTAGCAGAAGAATCTACCTATGTAGATGGAGCATTGGAAGGAACTCAAAAAATGTGGTATCCCAATGGTATACTCGCCAAAGAAAGGCAACTCTCAAATGGCAAGGAAAAAGGCTTACAAAAGGCTTGGTTACAAAATGGAAAATTATACGTTAATTATGAAGCTAAAAATGGACGAATTTTTGGCATGCGAAGAGCTAATTCATGTTATCAACTAGAAGATGAAGTTGTTATTAGAAACTAAAAATATCTTTTTCCTGCTACTTATTACCTTTACCCTTTTTACGGGCTGTAAGGATAAAGAGAACAAAGCAGAGACCAGTAGAGTAGAATATCTACCCTATTATGAAGACGAATCTTTTACGCCCCACTGGTTACAACCGGGCTCTCCTGAAGAAAAGGCATTTCACAAAATAGGGAACTATGCCCTTGTGGACCAACTGGGAGATACCATTACACCTAAAACATTTGAAGATAAAATTTATGTTACGGATTTTTTCTTTACGACCTGCCCTGGCATATGTTTAAAAATGACGGGGAACATGCAAAAAGTACAAGCTGCTTTTAAAAATGACCCCGAGGTAGAATTATTGTCACATTCGGTTACGCCATCTATAGATTCTATTCCTCTTCTTAAAACCTATGCCGAAAAAAATGGTATAATCAATAGTAAGTGGCATTTGGTTACCGGTGATAAAATGGAAATATATGATCTGGGAAGAAACCAGTATTTTGTTGAAAATGATTTAGGTATTCCTAAAGACATAAATGACTTCCTACACACAGAAAATTTCTTACTCATTGACAAGAACAAACACATTAGGGGCATTTATAACGGGCTGAACCGTGCTTCTATTGCTCAATTAATTACTGATATCACAGCCTTAAAAAAGGAATGATACCTTATGACAGTTTTTAGAAAAATCCGAAAAAAACTTTTGGATTCCGGCAAACTCAAAAGTTATTTAGCTTACGCCCTAGGAGAGATCTTACTCATTGCCATAGGTATTTTGATTGCTTGGAAAATCAACGATTTAAATGAGATTAGAAAAAACAGAATTGTTGAACTTAAAATATATGAGAGTCTATACGAGGAGCTGAATATGAACCTAAAAATTCTAAACACCTCCATAGACCGTTATTCAGAAACTTCAAAAATCATAGCAGGCACTATGAATTATATAGGCCTTCCTCCTGAAGAAATTAGCTCTGGTGCAAAAGATACTATTGTGCGTATAAACTACTCGCAAACAAACCTATTAGACGGCGCTTTAAACTCGGTTATAAGCACTACCAAGTTTGAGCTTATAGAGAGCGACTCCCTAAAAAGTTTGATTACCAATTATCCTGGGGAAATACAAAAATTAAAATCCATCGACTCAAAAATTAAGGAAATTGTGTTAGACAGATTGCAGCCTACTCTTGAGAAACACTTGGCACTAAAAGACATGCTTTCAAAAGACAATCCTAAATACACTAGAATAAAAGCCTTTGGAGAACCATCTGATTACCAAAAACTGCTGCACAGTAAGGATTACCAAAATAGTCTGGTAGACCGTCTGTTACAAACAGAAAATTTACTTACCAGCGCCAAAAAACTTAGGAACAGAACCCAAGTTATGTCCATAAAGTTAAAAGAAGAATTGGGTTATACGCTCTAAATTCAGGAACTTTCCTGTTGCGAAATAGTCAAAACTCCTATTCAGAATCCCCCTTATTTTCTATTGATAATTTAATTATATAGAAGTACACCCTAAATTTAATAATGGCTATCCTTTACAGTCCTAACATAGAGAAAAATTGGGTTTTGTGGCTTTCTCCGATCGGTATACGAATATCATCTATTACAATTCTGTTCCGTTGTATGGTTTTGATGAAGTTTACATTGACCACAAAAGATTTATGAACTCTAATAAACTGATTTTGTGGTAACTTATCCAGTATATCTTTAAAACTTAGTAGCGTCAAAACTGCTTTGTTAGAACCTACTACATGAATTTTCAGATAATCCTTTAAACCCTGAACATACTGTATATCGTCTAAGTTGATTTTCACACTTTCATGCTCCGATTTCACGAAAATGAACTTCTGATTTTCATTGGTATCACCATGAGATGGAAACACATTTCCTGCAGCTGCCACAGCGGGTGTATCTTTCCGGGATAAAAGTTCCTTAGCCCGTAAAACAGCTTTAATAAAACGTTGGTACGGAATGGGCTTCACCAAATAATCCACTGCATTCAGTTCAAAACCTTCTACGGCATATTGGGAATAGGCCGTAGTAAATATAAAGAGCGGGCGGTTATCTAGTGCACTAATAAAATCCAATCCGTTTATTTGAGGCATTTCAATATCACAAAAGATAACATCTACCTTTTTCTCGTTAATGGTTGGAATAGCTTCCAGAGGGTTCGTAAACGTACCTACTACCTCAACAAAACCTATTTTCTTACAGTAGTCCACCAAAATTTCAATGGCCAACGGTTCATCATCTATGAGTATACAGTTCATAATTATAGGTTTAGAATTAAATTAACTTCATAAGTGGCCCCATCATCATTTATCTCCAATTCATGAGAATTTGGGTATAAAAAATTCAATCTGTTTTTTACATTCTGAAGGCCCACACCACTACTCTCTGATTTTGGCTTGTGTTTTCCTATCTTGTTCACAACGTACAGCTGTATAAAATTTTCCCTTATCATAAGGCTTATTTTTACACTGGTCTTACCATCATAGTCCGTACCATATTTAAAAGCATTCTCTATAAAGGAAATGAACAGCAGAGATGGTATGATTTTCCCTGTGTCATCTCCGGAAATTTTAAGAAATACGTTTTCACTATTGGCCAATCTTAACCTTTGCAACGCCACGTAACTTTTAATATATTCAATTTCCTTGTTCAAAGGCACCGTATCCTTATCCGCCTCATATATCATATAACGCATTAATTCCGATAAATTTATAATTGCTTCTGAAGTATCCGGTGATTTTTTAACTGACAGCGAGTATATGGTATTCAATGAGTTAAAAAGAAAATGTGGATTTAATTGAGTTTTTAAAAATTGAAGTTCGGATTGCACCTTTTCCTTTTCAACTGTTTTACGAAGGTTTTCGTTTTTTTGCAGTTCCGTATATACACGAAGCATTATAGCAAAAATATAGGGTACACCAAAGGTAACAAATGGCTGTAACGAAAATAGAAAGGGTATTCTAGAGCCCCTTCGCTTTTTCATATATTCAACCATAGGACCGAGATTTTTAGGGCCTTCAGGGGGGAATATATTATGCGCACCATAGCCAACAACTAATAACAGAGCTATTGAAATACCAATATAAATTTTAATTTTATCCTTTAACAAAAGGTTGGGGACCAAGTAGTAATAGTTGAAGTAAAACAACACAGCGGCCATTACCAATTTTATAATAATATGTGGCGGTATTGACCTTGTCTCGGACAGAAAAGGGTAAACGATTAATCCATAAAGCGCACACCATAAGAAGGCATGTACCAGCCACTGTGGCAAATATTTTCTTTTGGGCACGCTCATTTTAATCCTCTAGATTAGTTATTTTCAAATCCTTTAGCTGGGAGATGGTTACAAATGGAGCTTCCCCTTTTATAATGCTCTTTAAAACCTCATCACCAACCCGTTTAGCTTCTTTTTTTGAAGCAAAGGCTCTTTCTCCTTGAACGGCAGGAATAAATTCTTGTTTAACCAACACTTTTTCTTCGTATAAAATTTGATAGCCATAACCTTCCCCAACGGCTATTGTTTCTAGACGAGGCTTCACTTTATTTGCTTCTACCGCACTATAATTGAATGTAATATAAGCAACGACCATGATCAAGGTTGCCAATAAAAAGTGAATTTTTTTTGTTTTCATAGGTATGTAATAAGGAAAAGGGACAGTGCCAAAAGTGGTACCGCCCCATAGCTCACTCAAATAATTCAACTAATCTTCATCATCATATTCATCAAAAGGAAAGAATTCATACAAGTCATCTAAATAGAGGCTACCTGTTCTTCCCAAGCCAACTACTGCTTTTGTTCCATTGGAAAAAACAACTCCGTCTTGCCTAGTTGTGCCTTCAAAGCTGGTTTTCACCTCCCAATCATCAGTACTTGGGTCATATTGCCAAACGGAACCTAATGTACCACTAGACAGGCCACAAGCTATATACCCATATCCATTAAGGGTAAAGCCAACAGCATTACTTCTCGTAATGGCGTAGTCATCCTCTTCATCTAGGTCTAATTTTTTGTCCCAGGTTTCCGTAGTGACATCAAATGCCCAAAAATCATCAAGATAAATACCATTAGAGACGCCTGTTCCCAAATACACTTTATCCCCAATAGTAAAGGTGGTAGCTGCCCTTCTTTTATCGCCTCCAAAACCAACTAGTTCCGACCAAGAATCTGTACTTGGGTCATACTTCCAAAAATCTTTGCGATCATTATCGCCATCAAAACCTGTCCCAAAATAACCAAAGCCGTTCATTCCAAAGGCTACAGCGCTTCGCCTAGCTGTTGATGGCAAGGAAGCTATTGCCTGCCATGAATTGGAGCTAGGATTATATGCATAGAAATCTGCCAATTCATCCAGTCCGTCATATCCTGACCCAATGTACCCCGTTCCATCAATTTCAAAGCCTACGGCAGCATTTCTAGCACTTCCAATAAAATCTGCTTTTTGAGACCAAAAATCACCATCCATGTCATAAGACCAAAAGGAGGTTAGGTAATCATCACCGTCATACCCTACTCCTGTATATCCCATATTACCAATAGTGAAACTAGAAGTTCCACTTCTTGGACTACCATCAAAAACAGACCTGTCCACCCAGTTTCCCAGATACTCATCATCATCGTCATCGTTTGAGCAACTAACCAGTGTACAGGTCATTATGCTAAAAATTGTTATGGTTCCTATATAGTACTTGAATCCTTTCATGTGCTTTTCAATTTTATTAGCCAGTTAATTTTCGTCAAAACTAAATCACGGTTAGCTCTCATGAAACCGAAATAGATAAAGCTGCCCATTTAACACATGAACACCTCTTTTTAATCGACCAAAACGATTTTAGGTTTAGTCGCCAAAATTCAGCAATTGGTCATAAAACTATGAGTGTTTGTCTATTGTGGTTTTTACGGGCTGCTACTCACAATACTTTTACCGTCAAATAACTATTTCTATGAAAAATGCATTGGCCATTTTTACTTGTTTATCACTCCTTATTTCGTGCAGCAACGATGCTATAAATAGTTCTGATTTTGAAGCTGGCGATACTTTTACAAATAGTGATATACGTGTAGTTCAGCTAGACACCATGACCGTAGATTTCTCAACAATGAAATTTGATAGTATAGATACCTCCCAATCTTCGCGTATGCTTGTTGGAAAATATAACGACCCGGTGTTTGGAACAATCAAAACAGCCAGCTTTCTTGAGTTGATACCAAGCTCCTATTATATTGATACGGATGCCGAATATGATAGTATTACCTTTTTACTAAGACCGGACCACTATTATTATAACGACACCCTACAGCTAAATACAATACATATAAGGCAATTGAACGAAAACCTAAAACCGGCTGATGGCGTTAATTTCTATAATACAAGTATTATTGGTTTTAACGATGAAGATTTAGGAAACCTAACCTACGCCCCTAGACCCTTGGTAACGGATTCTTTAGAAATAAAATTAGCGGACACTTTTGGAGAGGCCCTTTTTGATAATTTACAACAGAAGAAAATAACAACTTACGACGAATTTAAAAACTACCTGTATGGTTTAACCGTTCAACCAGGAGATACGGATAACGGCTCTGTAATTGGTTTTTCCCTTACCTCTAACGTACGGCTGTATTACAGTATAGCTGGTGAAAATGACCATACTCAATATTCAACGGACTTTACCATTAACGCCACCAGTTCTCCCCTTCCGTTTTTTAATCAAATTTCTGCGGAAGACCCTAATGAATATTTAAAAACCTTAACTGATCAAGAAGTCAACCTTTACAGCTCTCAAACAGAGAATCAAAGTTTTATACAGTCTGGCATAGGCATAGCTACTAGACTTGAATTTCCTCATATAAAATCGGTCTTTGACATTCAGGGTCAGGGAACTTTACTAGACGCTTCTCTTAGAATAGCCCCTACAATTAGTTCTTATAATGATTTACTGACCTTAAGAGATACACTATCCGTCTTTATAGTAGATCAGAACAATGAATTGACCGGTCAATTATACTCAACAGATGGCTCTGCGGCACAGGCCATATTAAACAGAAACAATCAGGAGTTTAATGATATCTATTATGAATTACCCTTAAGTGGTTACTTAGAAGGTTTACTATCTGTTGATCAAGAATCGTCGGATGCCTTAATTCTTCTTCCCAGCAATTACAATTCGACAGTGGACCGTTTTGTACTCAACACAGATATACATACTCAAGGCACCACGCTTGAACTTACTTATGCGATTTATGACGAAGATGAATAAAACGATACTCTTTTCCGCAACTATATTTTTGTTAAACCTATGTACGGCACGCGCACAATCCGAAGGTTTAACGAGCTCTCCCTATTCACTATATGGTTTAGGTGCTATAAACCAATCTAGTATTGGGCGAACCAATGGAATGGGTTACACGGGAATAGGTCTCAAGACTTCAAATCAAATAAATAATCTGAATCCTGCAAATTTTGCCTTGATCCCGCAAGGTTCGTTCTTTTATGATATAGGAATAAAAGGTGAATATAATCAGTACAGCAACAAGGCGGATAGTGAGACAAAAACCACCATTAACTTTAGCAACCTAGCAATTGCCTTTAGAGTTGCCGAGGGTTTTGGAGCAGGTATTTCCCTTGTGCCATATAGTGAAATGGGGTATTCGTTAATCGGAATTAAAACAAATGTTGAAGGAACGGACGAAACATTTGAAAGTAATGTGAACGGTCTTGGCGGTTTAAGTGAACTTAAGTTTAATTTGGGGTATAGTGCCATCCCTAACCTAAGGTTTGGTGCTAACGCATCTATTCTTTTTGGTAGTGTTGAGGAAAACGAAGCTTTTATTATAAACCAAAGTACATTTAGTTCTGAGGAAATCACAAATTATTCAGGTATTCGTTTTGGTCTTGGTATGCAGTTTGATCTTTCCGAAAAATTTACCATTGGTAGCACCGTTCAGTTTCCTACAAGCTTAAAGGGGAACATAAAACGCTCCATAACCAAAACTTTGGATGGCACCGAAATAACCGTTGAAGATGGTGCAAGTGATACTTCCGCCAATTTCAATATGCCCCTTGAGCTAGGGTTTGGACTAAGCACTAATATCATGGAATCATTTACCTTAAGTGCCGACTATAAGAAGAATTACTGGGACGCTACGGGACAAACCGAAAGCCTAGGTAGTTACGCTGATCAGGATATTTACGCCATTGGTCTGGAATACGTAAAAAACCCTACAAGCTATAAATATGCGGATCGTATTCGCTACCGGACAGGGTTTAATTATGACAACGGATACCTTTCTATAAACGGAAAAAAAGTAGACGGATATAATATTACCGCAGGTATAGGGATACCGGTGGGGCAAAGACAAAAATCTATCATGAACCTTTCCTATAGCTATGGCTCAAAAGGGCAAATACAAAACATATTGATAAAAGAAAACTTTCATCTTTTAACCTTGAATCTAAGCTTGGAAGACCTTTGGTTTCAAAAACGAAAAATTAACTAGACAGGTAAGTTTCTTATTTGCTAAGAGGCAGAAAAACTTCGGCCATCATACAGCGTGCACTCCCGCCACCACAAGTTTCAATAGTCTCTAAAGAACTGTGAACAATCTCACAGTGTTTTTCAATTGCCGCAACTTGTTCCGAAGTTAGACTATGGTATGCAGACGAACTCATAACTAAATATCTCTTATCGTCACCACCTAGAACCTGAAGCATATTCCCCGCAAAGTGATGCATCTGCGCCTCGGTAATCTTTACAATTTCTTTTCCATCTTGCTTAAGATGGTCAATTACACTTTTACGTTCTTTTTTATCATCTATAGTATCAAGGCAGATGACAGAAAAATCTTCCGCCAAACACATCATTACATTCGTATGATAAATAGCCATTCTTTTACCGTCTACAGATTGGTTTGCAGTAAAAATAACGGGAGAGTATTCAAAATCTTCACAGAATTCAATAAATAAATCTTCATCTGCCCTACTGGAAAGTGCGCAATATGCTTTCTTATTTACTCTATCCAAAGCCATGCTTCCCGTAGCTTCCAGAAAAACACCCTCAGCCTCAGCTGATGTATAATCAACTATATTATCAATTTGGAATCCTTTTTCTTCAAGGATTTCCAAGATGTCCTCTCGCCTTTCATTACGCCTATTTTCTGCAAACATAGGGTACAGACCCACCGTACCGTTTGCATGAAACGAAATCCAATTATTAGGAAATATAGAATCCGGAGTATCGGGTTCTTTGGTATCCTCTACCACAACTATATTCACACCTTTTGCACGCAAGATGGTTACAAAGGCATCAAACTCTTGTTGTGCTTTCGTATTTATAGTTGTATTCTGAACATCTATATCCTCTTGGAAATAATTATTAACCGCGGTCTGTTCGTTCATTCTAAAATTGACTGGACGAATCATGAGTATGGTGTTCGTTATCTGCATAATAAACTCAATTAATTTGATACAAAATTAGTGCTTTTAAATCTGTATAAGCAAGTATAAATAGAAAAATGAAATAGGTGAAAGATGATGTTTCAACTACTGAAAAACAAACTTTAAAATGCTAAACAAGGACTATTCCCGAACTAACGGTAAAGTACTGCAGCGCAAAAGACCTTCTTGTTTTGCAATTTGTGCATACGGGATTTCCTCTACTGTGAAACCTTGCTCACGCAACCAATTATTAAGCCGTGTAAAATTCTTTTCTGAGACCACAACATCTGGTGAAATAGAAAATACATTACTGAACATTTGGTACATTTCATCAGCTGAAATCTCAAATATATTTTCTTTTCCAAAGAAATTCACCAACCATTGGTACTCTTCCTCTACTAAAAATCCATTTTTATGCAAAATTGCTTTTCCTTTTCCCAAAGGTTGAAAACAACAATCTAGATGCAAAGCATTCTGTTTAGCATCCGTATTGGATTTACGCAACTGAAACGACTTTACTTTTTTATGAGGAAATTGTTCCGCAATATAATCCACAGCTGCTTGGTTGGTTCTTGCCGTAATATAATTGGGATAATCATCTGCAGTATAGGTGCCTATAAAAATATAATCTCCCCACGGCATAACATCCCCTCCTTCAACATGCACATCAACCGGCGGGTGTAAAATATTCTCATCTTCAATTTTATCCAAAACATGAAGAATAGCCTCTACCTCTTTCTCCCTATCTGGTAGAATATTGGCTATGATAAGTTTATCTTCTATGACAAAGGCAATATCCCTGGAAAAAATTTGATTACAATTCTCCAGTACCTTTGGTCTATAAACTTCAACATCATACTTGCTAAACACTTTAGCAAATGCCTCCATTTCAAGAACCATATCTTCTTCTTTAGGGTAAGTGCCCGCCAAGATATGCTCTAATGATTTAGGGTCATAGGCCTCTTCTGGCTTTGGGGTAGGACCACTACTCTTTGCCGTACCTAAGACTAAGGACTTTAACTTTGAAACCTCGTCGTTAACATGAAGCTTTAGCATATAATACTTTTTACCCCAAAGATAAGAGAACCAAATGGTGGGCAACAAATATTCCTGAAATAAAAAATGTCCTTTCGAGAATCTCAAAAGGACATTTATATAAATAGTTAATGGTACTTATCTTTTATTTACGTCTACAAAAGGACGTAGAGTAGCCCCAATATATACTTGTCTAGGCCTTCCTATTGGTTCGCCTTTAAGACGCATTTCTCTCCACTGTGCTATCCACCCCGGTAAACGGCCTAATGCGAACATAACTGTAAACATTTCCGTAGGTATACCTAAGGCACGATAAATAATACCTGAATAGAAATCTACATTAGGATAGAGTTTTCTATCTACAAAATACTGGTCTTCTAAAGCTTCTTTCTCCAAACCTTTAGCTATTGCTAGAATAGGGTCATCAATACCCAAATTAGCAAGAACATCATCTGCTGCTTTTTTAATAATTTTTGCTCTCGGATCAAAGTTTTTGTACACTCTATGACCAAAGCCCATTAATCTAAATGGGTCTGATTTATCTTTAGCTTTCGCCATGTACTTTTTGGTATCACCACCATCTTTTTCGATAGCTTCAAGCATTTCCAATACCGCTTGGTTTGCTCCACCGTGCAATGGCCCCCATAAAGCAGATATACCCGCAGATAGCGAAGCAAAAAGACCTGCATGAGAAGATCCAACTATTCTTACCGTAGAGGTAGAACAGTTTTGCTCATGATCCGCATGAAGAATCAATAACTTATCTAAGGCATCTATTACCAAATCGTTCTTTTGATAATTTTGATTCGGCTTTTTGAACATCATTTTGTGAATGTTCTCAACATAACCTAAAGAATCATCTCCATAGTCCAAAGGCAATCCTTTTTTCTTTCTAAGTGTCCACGCTACAAGCACTGGAAACTTAGCTAAGATGCGTACAATGGCATGGTACATATCCTTATCCGAAGAAACATCTACCGTAGATGGATTAAAAGCAATCAATGCACTTGTTAATGAGGACAATACACCCATTGGATGGGCAGATTTTGGAAACCCGTCCAAAATCTTTTTCATTTCTTCATCTACATGGGATTCATCCTTAATATCGGCATGAAATTTTTCCAGCTCATCCTTATTAGGTAATTCTCCAAAAATCAAAAGATAAGCAACTTCTAAAAAGTCAGCTTTTTCTGCTAGTTCTTCTATAGAATAACCACGATATCTTAAGATTCCTTTTTCACCATCTAAAAAAGTTATGGCACTTTCACAGGAACCTGTATTTTTATAGCCTGGATCAATGGTAATTATACCATTCGTGGCTGATCGTAAAGTTTTGATATCTATAGCGAGCTCATCTTCTGTGCCCTTTATTACCGGGAAATCATATTTCTTACCGTTGTACTCTAAAGTAGCTTTATCTGACATTTTTGAATTTTACTTAAATTGAAGTGGATGTAAATTTACGGAAAATGTAACATCTTAACAATGATGTTTTTTCCTTTAGTTAATAATTAACAATGATTTCACTGGTTGTTGTAGAAAACTAAACAAACACTACAAAACATATAATTTTTCATAGTATTCATCTAATGACTTCTCCCAGGTAAAGCGAACTTTCTGGGCATTACTCTTTATTTTCTTCCATTTAGGTTTATCATTCTCCCAAACGTCAATGGCATCACTAAAGTTCTTGACCATATTTTTGATTTTTTCATCATAGGTCTTTCCATCAAATGCAAAACCTGTAACATGGTGCTCAACAGTATCTTTTAGACCACCTGTATGATGTACAAAACATGGATTTCCGTTACGCATAGCCAACATTTGACTAATACCACAAGGTTCAAAAAGACTTGGCATACAGTACAAATCTGATTCTAAATAAATGGAATCTATTAAATCTTCCGATTGACCATTTGTGAAGATGAAATTGTGGTGCTTATAGCTCATGCTACGGAAAAACTCTTCGTAATCAGGATCACCCGTACCTAAAAGCATAAAAATACCGTCTACTTTTTGGAGCCTTTCCAACATTTGCTCAAAAGCTTCCGGTGACCGCTTAAAAAAATAAAATTTTTGTTCTGTTAAGCGAGCTACACTAGATACTATAAACTTAGGCTTTTCATCTACATGCTGCATTATCTTTTCCCCAGTGTGGGCCAAGAAATCTGCTTTGTATTTTTTTGATTCGTCCTGCAACCATCGAAAAAGTGCCTTGACTGTATTTCGGTAAAGTAACCCGTTATCCGCCGTTCTAATATTATTGTAATTAGAGGCATTTAAGATACCTATTAAACGACCTTCATTATTTGCTTGTTGCAAATCCTTCTCCAAACTCTCTCCACCAACAAATTCTGGCCTTGCACTTGGCAGCATAACATCTTCCTTGTACGACGGCGATACGGTATGCACAGAGTCTGCTAACCGGATACCAACCGCCATGAGGTTGATACAATCGTCATAACGAGGGTCTTTTAGAACATCATGGTCTAATTGTAATTCCGGAAACCAATTATGCACGGACGCATAATTATCATAAAAAGGCCGTATACCCTGAATAGCTAAATTATGGATACTGTAAACGTATCGCATTTTTTTTAGTTCATTATATCTAGGGTGGTAGGTTTTTAAAAATAGTAAAGCACTGGCGTGCCAGTCATGCATATGAACTACATCTAGATCACCAAAAGCTCCCATTTTAATGGCTTCCGCTACTGCAGTACAGAAAATAATGTACTTAATAAAATCCGTAAAAAAAGGTTCCGTAGGATCATCATGATAGATATGAGCAATCCCTCCTTCTTGAATTTCAGGATGGTGTATAACGTAATGAACAATATTGGGGCATTCCTTTTTTCCAGCTACTTCATAGAGCTCCGCTCTATAAGTAGTCCCCCTTAAATGAAAATCAAGATTTGATCTAAATGTTCCATTCAAATGAAGTCTTGAGTAAGAGGGCACAACCACTTGCACCTTATCTCCCCGTTTAGATATATGTCTTGGCACATCTCGCACAACATCACCCATGCCTCCTGCTTTACAATTGGGTATAGCATCATTTTCGGCAGCAACAAAGAGAAAATTATTCATGCGAGGCTTTGGTTAGAAGTTTGTTAAAAAGGTAGGTAAACTTTGTCATTAGTCCAAAAAAAAAGCCTTTCTAGTTCGAAATATATCGAAAGAAAGGCTTTTTTATTAATAACATTTTAGTGTCTTAAATCACTATTTAATCTTAAATGCTTTATTCTGAGGATAATAGGCCGTATCTCCTAATTCTTCTTCAATACGAAGCAATTGGTTATACTTGGCCATACGATCTGATCTTGACGCCGAACCGGTTTTTATTTGTCCTGTATTCAATGCCACTGCTAAATCTGCAATAGTATTATCTTCTGTTTCACCTGACCTGTGGCTCATTACAGAAGTATAACCTGCATTTTTAGCCATGTTAACCGCTGCAATAGTTTCGGTAAGTGTACCAATTTGGTTTACCTTAATCAAAATTGAATTTGCAATACCATTTTCAATACCTTTTGACAAACGCTCAACATTTGTAACGAAAAGGTCATCTCCTACCAACTGTACTTTGTCTCCAATTTTATCGGTCAAAGATTTCCAACCATCCCAATCATTCTCATCCATACCATCCTCAATTGAGATAATAGGATATTTAGCACTTAAGTCCGCTAAGTATTGAGCTTGCTCTTCGGAAGTTCTTACAACCCCTTTATCGCCTTCAAACTTAGTATAGTCATATTTACCATCTACATAAAATTCAGCAGAAGCACAGTCTAAGGCAATCATAATTTCATCACCTAATTTATAACCTGCGTTCTCTACTGCCTTTGCAATAGTATCAAGTGCATCTTCAGTACCACCTGCCAAGTTTGGCGCAAAACCACCTTCGTCACCAACAGCTGTACTTAAACCTCTATCATGTAAAACCTTTTTAAGGTTATGGAAGATTTCAGTACCCATTTGCATTGCATGGGAAAAACTTTTGGCCTTTACCGGCATTACCATAAATTCCTGAAAAGCGATAGGTGCATCTGAATGTGAACCACCGTTGATGATGTTCATCATAGGAACAGGTAAAGTATTTGCACTAACACCACCTACATAGCGGAACAAAGACATACCCAATTCGTTAGCCGCTGCTTTAGCCGCTGCCAATGAAACTCCCAAAATAGCGTTAGCCCCTAATTTTGATTTATTTGGTGTACCATCCAAGTCGATCATTACTTGATCAAGAAGGTTTTGTTCAAAAACGGACATTCCCAAAATCTCTTCGGCAATAATCGTGTTTACGTTCTCTACTGCTTTAAGAACTCCTTTACCCATGAAGGTTTTACCTCCGTCACGAAGCTCTACTGCTTCATGCTCACCTGTTGATGCTCCGGAAGGAACAGCAGCCCTACCCATTACTCCATTTTCAGTAATTACATCAACCTCTACAGTAGGGTTACCTCTTGAATCTAAAATCTGACGTGCGTGTACACTTAATATGATACTCATAAATATAATTTTATGTTTCGAATTCTGTTAAATTAAGCTAGCTGCAAATATACAAAACCGAGTAAGTAATGCATTGTACGGCGCAACTATATTACCGATATTATAACAATTACTTAACCTTAAGCCAGAGCTACTGAATTTTTCTCGATCAATTCAAAAAATTGATCAAATAAATATTCTGCATCATGTGGTCCGGCACTTGCCTCAGGATGATATTGAACTGAAAAAACATCTTTGTTTTTCATTCGGATACCAGCTACGGTTTGATCATTAAGATGTACGTGGGTTATTTCCAAATTCTCGTTTGCCTCGGTATCTTCTCTATTCACAGCAAAACCGTGATTTTGAGAGGTAATCTCGCCCTTGCCCGTAAGCAAGTTCAAAATAGGGTGATTAATTCCCCTATGTCCGTTGTGCATCTTATATGTAGAAACCCCATTTGCCAAAGCAATAACTTGATGCCCCAAACAAATACCAAAAACCGGCTTTCCACTAGCTATCATACCTTTTGCGGTTTGTATGGCATCTGACAAAGGCTCAGGGTCTCCTGGTCCATTTGAGATAAAGTACCCATCTGCACCCCATGCTTCCATCTCTTCAAAAGATGAGTTATAAGGAAACACTTTAATATAGCTTCCTCGTTTTGCAAGGTTTCTTAAAATATTTCTTTTTATTCCAATATCCAACGCAGCAATCTTCATTGGAGCATTTTCATCTCCATAATAGTAGGGCTCTGACGTAGACACACTAGATGCCAATTCCAGCCCTTCCATACTTGGAACTTTAGCCAATTTAGCTTTCAGCTCTTCTATATTATCCACATCCGTAGATATCACAGCGTTCATAGCTCCATTATCTCGAATATAACTTACCAATGCACGTGTATCTACATCGGAAATTGCAAAAAGCTTATTATCCTCTAAAAAACTCTCAAGGCTTTTATCCGCTCTTGGACGAGAATAATTATAACTGAAATTTCTACAAACCAAGCCAGATATCTTAACCGAATCCGACTCTACCTCTTCTGCCACAGTACCGTAATTACCAATGTGCGCGTTGGTAGTTACCATTATTTGGCCAAAATATGACGGATCAGTGAATATTTCTTGATACCCGGTCATTCCTGTATTAAAACAAACCTCTCCAAATGCAGTTCCATCATTATTTCCTACGGACTTGCCGTGAAATATAGTGCCATCTGCTAACAACAACAATGCTTTCTTTCGGGATTGGTACTTCATACGTTTGTTATTTTTTTAATTTCACAAATAAACATAAAAAAAAGGATAAACTATGAAGTTTATCCTTTTCCAAAAATTATTAAATATCAACATCTTATTCTTCTGAATCGTCCGCTTTAGTTTCAATATCTTTCCGAGCTCCTTTTTCAGAATCCTCAGCAACTACTGGTGGAGTTTTAGTTTCCTTAACCTCTACTTTAGCAGCCTCTTCTTCGCTTTTACCACCTCTTCTACTTCTTCTAGTAGTTTTCTTCTTGGCTTTACCAGCGTTGTATAGTTCGTTAAAATCAACCAACTCGATCATTGCCATATCAGCGTTATCACCCAAACGGTTACCAAGTTTAATAATTCTTGTATATCCTCCTGGTCTATCAGCAACCTTTTCGGCTACAGTACTGAACAATTCAGTAACTGCAAACTTATCTCTAAGATTTTTGAAGACGATACGTCTGTTATGTGTTCCTTTTTCTGCAGTAACATTGTTTTCAGCTTTTGATTTTGTAATCAATGGCTCAACAAATTGCTTTAACGCTTTAGCCTTAGCTACAGTCGTGTTAATTCTTTTGTGCTCGATCAAGGAACATGCCATGTTGGCCAACATCGCTTTTCTGTGCGCTGTCTTACGTCCTAAATGATTGACTTTTTTACCGTGTCTCATTCTTTTGTTCTAATGTACTTCTCCAACCCCAGGGAATTTCCCTTCGTGTAAGAAGTATCGATTAATCTTTATCTAATTTATATTTTGAAAGGTCCATCCCGAAGCTAAGCCCCTTATTGATAACCAATTCTTCTAACTCTGTTAACGACTTTTTACCGAAATTTCTAAATTTCATCAAATCGTTCTTATTGAAAGAAACTAAATCTCCCAACGTATCTACTTCCGCAGCTTTCAAACAATTCAAGGCACGCACGGAAAGATCCATATCTACCAATTTTGTTTTTAATAACTGACGCATGTGCAATGACTCTTCATCGTAAGTTTCGGTCTGGGCTATCTCATCTGCTTCCAAGGTTATTCTCTCATCTGAGAACAACATAAAGTGATGTATCAAAACCTTAGCACCTTCTGTCAAAGCATCTTTTGGATGTATTGAACCATCTGTAACGATTTCGAAAACTAATTTCTCGTAATCTGTTTTTTGCTCTACACGAAAGTTTTCAATACTATATTTTACATTTTTTATAGGAGTAAAAATAGAATCTATAGCAATCGTACCTAGAGCTGCATTGGATTTTTTGTTCTCATCTGCAGGAACATAGCCACGACCTTTATCGATAACTATTTCCATGTTGATGTTCACTTTAGAATCCATATTACAGATAACTAAATCTGGATTCAACACTTGGTAACCAGAAATGAATTTCTGAAAATCACCAGCAGTCAACTGTTCTTTTCCACTTACTGAAATTGAAACTACTTCTGCTTCAGAATCTTCTATTTGCTTCTTAAAACGTACTTGCTTAAGATTCAATATGATTTCCGTAACATCCTCTACAACGCCAGAAATAACCGAAAACTCGTGTTCTACACCATCTATTCTCACAGAGGTAATCGCATGGCCTTCCAATGATGAAAGCAACACTCTTCTTAGTGCGTTCCCAACAGTCAATCCATAACCGGGCTCCAAAGGACGAAATTCGAACTTCCCTTCGAAATCCGAAGAATCGATCATTATTACTTTATCGGGTTTCTGAAAATTAAATAATGCCATATGACTTAGTGTTCTTTATTATTTAGAGTAAAGCTCAACTATTAATTGTTCTTTGATATTCTCTGGAATTTGAAGTCTTTCTGGAACAGTAACAAATGCACCTTCCTTCTTTTCTGAATTCCAAGTTATCCATTCGTACACTTTGCTGTTAGCAGCAAGTGAATCTTGTATGGCCTGTAGAGATTTAGATTTTTCACGTACACCAACAACATCACCAGGTTTTAACGAATAAGACGGTATGTTTACCAATTCTCCGTTAACAGTAATGTGTCTGTGAGATACAAGTTGTCTTGCTCCTCTTCTTGAAGGAGAGATACCCATACGGAACACAACGTTATCTAAACGTGCTTCACATAATTGAAGTAATACCTCACCAGTAACACCTTCTTTTTTCTTAGCAGTTGCAAAAGTGTTTCTAAATTGCTTTTCTAAAATACCGTAGGTATATTTAGCTTTTTGCTTCTCCATCAACTGCACCGCGTATTCAGACTTTTTACCTCTACGTCTTGCGTTACCATGTTGTCCTGGAGGATAATTCTTTTTTTCGAATGATTTATCGTCTCCGAAAATTGCTTCGCCAAACTTACGGGCGATTTTACTCTTTGGTCCTGTATATCTTGCCATTTTCTTAAATTTAGAAGTGTGATTATGAATTAAGGCTTATCCTTCGATAATCGTTAAAAACACCTCTGTGAAATATTAGTAATTAATTAAACTCTTCTTCTTTTTGGAGGACGACAACCATTATGCGGCATCGGCGTAACATCAATAATTTCGGTAACTTCTATACCAGAATTATGTACGGCACGAATTGCTGACTCTCTTCCATTCCCAGGTCCCTTAACGTAAACCTTTACTTTTCTTAAACCAGCTTCATGAGCAGTTTTAGAACACTCTTCAGCAGCAACCTGTGCAGCATAAGGAGTGTTTTTCTTAGAACCCCTAAAACCCATTTTTCCAGCAGATGACCAAGAAATGACATCTCCTTTTTTATTGGTAAGGGATATTATAATATTATTAAAAGATGCAGTTACGTGAGCTTCTCCAACCGAGTCAACGATTACTTTACGCTTCTTTGCCGCTTTTGCACCTGATTTTGTAGTTGCCTTTGCCATAATAACCTACTTATTATTTAGTTGCCTTCTTCTTGTTGGCTACCGTTTTTCTTTTTCCTTTTCTCGTCCTAGAGTTATTCTTCGTACGTTGTCCTCTAAGAGGAAGACCTGATCTGTGACGGATACCACGGTAACAACCTATATCCATCAGACGCTTAATATTAAGCTGCGTTTCAGAACGTAACTCACCTTCTATAGTAAAGGAAGAAACAGCATCCCTGATACGACCAATCTCATCATCGTTCCAATCAGATACTTTAGTATCCTCACTTACTTGGGCTTTCTCTAAAATCTCTTTAGCCCTACTACTACCGACACCAAAAATATAGGTCAATGCAATTACGCCCCTTTTCTGTTTTGGTATGTCTATACCTGCAATTCTTGCCATAATTATCCTTGTCTTTGTTTAAATCTAGGATTCTTTTTGTTGATTACGTACAACCTGCCCTTTCTGCGTACTATCTTGCAGTCGGCACTTCTTTTTTTAACTGATGCTCTAACTTTCATCGTTCTTATTCTTCTATCGTATTACTAATATCTATATGTAATTCTGGCCTTGGATAAATCGTAAGGACTCATTTCCAATTTCACCTTATCCCCAGGAAGTAATTTAATATAATGCATGCGCATCTTTCCTGATATGTGAGCCGTTACTACATGACCATTTTCTAACTCAACTCTGAACATTGCGTTTGACAATGCTTCAATTATAGACCCGTCTTGTTCTATTGCTGCTTGTTTAGCCATATTTTATGCGACTTTTCTATTTTTTCCAGTTTTCATCAACCCGTCATAATGTCTATTCAACAAATATGCATTTACCTGTTGCACCGTATCTATAGCCACACCCACCATAATTAAAAGTGATGTACCGCCGTAAAACATTGCCCAACCAGCTTGAATATCCATTAATTTCACAACTATAGCAGGTAGCACTGCTAAAAGCGCCAAAAATACGGATCCTGGCAATGTAATCAAAGACATAATTTTATCCAAGAAATCTCCGGTCTCTTTACCTGGCCTAATACCTGGTATAAAACCACCACTTCTCTTTAAATCATCTGCCATTTTATTTGTTGGAACAGTAATGGCCGTATAGAAATACGTGAAAATAATTATTAATAAACCGAACAACACATTGTAAGCAAGACCAAATATATCTTGAAACTGGACTTCCATCCATTGACCAACAGCTGTACTATTAAAGGTCTTACCTATTAAACTTGGAGCGAACATAATTGCCTGAGCAAAGATAATAGGCATTACCCCTGAAGCATTTAGCTTCAAAGGAATATACTGTCTAGAACCCATTATGTTCTTTTCATAACCTCCAGATGCTGTTCTTCTAGCATACTGTACCGGTATCTGACGTGTAGCCATTACTAAAAGAATACTGGCCAAGATTACCAAGAACCAAAGTATAATTTCAATTAAGATAAACATCAAACCTCCATTGTTATCAACTGTTCTTGAAATAAATTCTTGAACAAATGATTGAGGCAGGGTAGCTATAATACCAATCATAATTAATAGTGAGATACCATTACCAATACCTTTATCGGTAATTTTCTCACCCAACCACATGGCAAACACACAACCCGTAACCAAAATAATAACAGCAGGAATCATAAAGTCCAATCCCTTACCTAAAACAAAGGCACTATCCTGAACTCCAAAAGCCTCCAAACCGTATAAGTATGCAGGTGCCTGAACAACACAGATACCAATGGTTAACCAACGCGTAATCTGATTCTTCGTTTTTCTACCGCTCTCACCTTCTTTATCTAGCTTCTGTAAATAAGGAATAGCGATGCTCATAAGCTGAACAACAATAGATGCCGATATATAGGGCATTATACCCAAAGCAAAAATTGATGCATTTGCAAAAGCACCACCAGTAAAAGCATTCAATAATCCAAAAATACCAGAATCAGTACTTGATGCTAGTTGGGACAATTGTGTAGAATCAATACCTGGAAGAACAATTTGACAACCAAAACGGTATACCAACAACAAACCAAGGGTTAGTAAAATCCTATTCCTTAGTTCGTCTATCTTCCAAATATTGGATATGGTCTCGAAAAATTTCTTCATGGTCAGTTATGCTTATAAATTTATTGCTTCTCCACCAGCAGCTTCTATGGCCGCTTTGGCACTTGCCGTAAATTTATGCGCAGAAATCTTTAATGAAGCCTTTAACTCTCCACCACCTAATATTTTCACAAGGTCTTTACTTTTAGCCAAACCGTTTTCTACTAAAGTTTCAAAAGTAATAGTGTCTTTAACTTTTTTGTTATCAACTAACTCTTGCAACCTTTCAACGTTTATACCTTGATACTCTACTCGGTTTATGTTTGTAAAACCAAATTTAGGCACACGTCTCTGTAATGGCATCTGACCACCTTCAAAACCTATTTTCTTAGAGTAACCAGATCTAGACTTAGCACCTTTGTGTCCTCTTGTAGCAGTACCACCTTTACCAGATCCTTGACCTCTACCTACTCTTTTGCCAGCTCTATTGGTAGAACCATCTGCCGGCTTTAGATTACTTAAATTCATTATAATGTGCTATTTAAGCTTCCTCAGTGGAAACCAAATGTTCAACTTTAGCTATCATACCGAGTATATTCGGCGTGGCATCATGCTCTACTACTTGACCAATCTTCTTAAGACCTAGAGCATACAATGTACGCTTTTGGTTCTGTGGCCTTTTGATGCTGCTCTTTAACTGTTTTACCAGAATTTTCTTTGCCATAATATTTCTACTTAACCTTTAAAAACTTTTTCAAGAGAAACTCCTCTTTGGTCTGCAACCGTTCTTGCGTCTCTTAATTGTAAAAGCGCATCAAAAGTAGCTTTTACAACGTTATGTGGGTTAGAAGAACCTTGAGATTTAGAAAGTACATCCTGTACACCTACAGCTTCCAATACCGCTCTTACGGCACCACCTGCAATAACCCCGGTACCATGCGATGCCGGCTGGATATATACACGAGCTCCACCGTATTTCCCTTTTTGTTCATGAGGCAATGTTGCCTTGTTCAAAGGAATACGAATCAAGTTCTTTTTAGCATCTTCTATAGCCTTGGCGATAGCAGTTGCTACCTCTTTGGATTTTCCTAAACCGTGACCAACAACTCCACTCTCGTCACCTACAACAACTATAGCCGAAAAACCGAAAGCTCTACCACCTTTAGTTACTTTGGTAACACGTTGTATGCCTACCAATCTATCTTTAAGTTCCAACCCACCGGGTTTTACGGTCTCTACGTTTTTATATTTCTGGTACATACTCTTATTTAAAAATTAAGTCCTGCTTCCCTTGCGCCTTCAGCCAAAGATTTCACTCTTCCGTGGTAAAGGTTACCACCTCTATCAAAAGCAACTTTTTCAATACCTGCTTCTTTGCACTTAGCAGCAATTGACTTCCCTACAAGGTTTGCAATCTCTATCTTAGTACCTTTCTCTTTTGCCAAATCTTTATCTCTAGACGACACAAAAGCCAATGTGACTCCTTGTCTATCGTCTATAACCTGAGCATAAATTTCTTTATTACTTCTAAAAACGGACAATCTAGGTCTTTCCGCTGTTCCAGTGGAAACCTTTCTAATTCTTCTCCGTATTCTCTGTTTTCTTTCGCTTGTTGATAATCCCATGATATACTATTAAGCTGATTTACCTGCTTTTCTTCTTAACTGCTCGCCAACAAACTTAACCCCTTTTCCTTTGTAAGGTTCAGGCTTACGAAATGCTCGTATTTTAGCGGCTATTTGACCCACTAATTGTTTGTCGAACGATGTCAATTTAATTATTGGGTTCTTTCCTTTTTCAGATACAGTTTCAACTTTCACTTCTGGAGCTAAGTCTATTACTATATTGTGTGAAAATCCTAAAGCGACATCCAATTTCTGACCTTGGTTGCTAGCACGATAACCAACACCAACAAGCTCTAGTTCTTTTGTCCAACCTTTAGAAACACCTTCAATCATATTTCTAACAAGAGAACGGTAAAGACCATGCTTTGCCTTGTGCTCTTTAGAATCTGAAGGTCTAGTTACCCAAACCTGGTTCTCTTCAATTTTTATCTCGACGGCAGAAAACTCTTGAGTAAGCTCACCCAACTTGCCTTTTACGACAACCTCGTTATCCTTTACCTCAACAGTAACTCCCTCAGGAATAGCTACCGGATTATTACCAATTCTTGACATTTCTTACTATTTATCCTATTAATATACGTAGCAAAGCACCTCGCCACCTACATTCTCATTTTTCGCCTGCTTGCTCGTCATTACCCCATGAGAGGTAGATACTATCGCAATCCCTAAGCCATTTAAGACTCTAGGCAGATTCTCAGCACCTGTATACTTACGTAAACCTGGCTTACTGATTCTCTGAATTTTTTTGATAACAGGCTCTTTAGTGGCCTTGTCATATTTCAAGGCAATCTTAATAGAACCCTGAACTTTATCTTCCTCGAATTTGTAACTTAAAATATAGCCCTGATCGAACAATATTTTAGTCATCTCTTTCTTTACTTTGGAAGAAGGTATCTCTACCACTCTGTGACCAGCTCTGCTGGCATTCCTAACTCTCGTTAGATAATCTGCTATAGTATCTGTAACCATCTGTATATAATTCGGTAACGGTTTTTGTCTTAATTAACAAACCTGAAACCAGTTATTCAATAATATTACCAGCTTGCTTTTTTAACACCTGGTATAAGACCTTGGTTGGCCATCTCTCTGAACGTAACCCTAGAGATACCAAAAGTTCTCATATAACCTTTTGGTCTACCTGTTAACTTGCAACGATTGTGCATACGAACAGGTGATGCATTTCTTGGCAATTTTTGCAATCCCTCGTAATCTCCAGCCTCTTTCAAAGCTTTCCTTTTCTCGGCATATTTAGCAACAGTCTTTGCCCTTTTGCGCTCACGGGCTTTCATTGATTCTTTAGCCATACTAGTTCTTTTTAAAAGGTAATCCTAATTCTGTTAATAATGATTTTGCTTCTTTGTCCGTTTCGGCCGAAGTTACAAAGGTAATATCCATTCCGTCAATTCTATTGATTTTATCAATATTGATTTCAGGAAAAATTATTTGCTCTGTCACACCAAGGCTATAATTTCCACGACCATCAAAACCTGTAGCTTTAATCCCTTGAAAATCACGAACTCGCGGTAATGCACTTGTGATCAAACGATCCAAAAATTCGTACATACGCTCACCACGCAAAGTTACTTTGGCGCCAATTGGCATACCTTTACGCAACTTAAATGCAGCAACATCCTTCTTAGATAACGTAGCAACGGCTTTTTGACCGGTAATATTAGTCAATTCGTCTACTGCATGATCGATAAGTTTCTTATCTGCAACAGCGGCACCAACACCTCTACTAACAACTATCTTTTCTAGTTTGGGCACTTGCATTACATTCTTGTAACCAAACTCTTCCTTAAGCGCATTTACTATACGCTCACCATATTCTTTCTTTAACCTTGAAACGTAAGCCATAACTTATATTACTTCATTGGATTTCTTAGAAAACCGGACTTTCTTTCCGTCTCTTACCTCATACCCTACTCTTGTAGTCTCGCCTGATTTTGAATCAACAAGTGCCAGATTAGATATATGGATAGGAGCTTCTTTTTTAACGATACCACCTTGTGGATTTTGCGCACTTGGCTTCTGATGCTTAGAAACCATATTCGCACCTTCTACGATGGCTTTGTTCTTTTCACGGTTTACTGTCATCACCTTGCCCTCAGTACCTTTATGGTCTCCTGCAACGATACGAACTGTATCTCCCGTTTTAATTTTCAACTTTTTCATGCTTGCTCTATTATTAAAGTACCTCAGGGGCCAATGAAACAATTTTCATGAATTGCTTATCGCGTAATTCGCGGGCAACCGGACCGAAAACACGGGTTCCTCTCATTTCTCCCGTTGGATTCAACAATACACACGCATTGTCATCGAAACGAATATATGAACCATCTGGTCTTCTAACTTCTTTCTTTGTTCTTACAACTACCGCCGTAGATACAGCTCCTTTTTTGATACCTCCGTTAGGCGTAGCCTCCTTTACGGTAACAACGATCTTATCTCCGATGGAAGCATATCTTCTCTTGGTTCCACCAAGTACACGAATGGTCAAAACTTCTTTTGCCCCTGTGTTATCCGCTACCTTTAATCTTGATTCTTGCTGTAACATATTATTTAGCTCTTTCTAAGATTTCTACTAAACGCCAAGTTTTAGTCTTACTTAACGGGCGCGTCTCCATTATCTTAACGGTATCACCTTCGTTGCAGTCATTCTTCTCATCGTGAGCAACGTATTTTTTCGTTTTCAAAACGAACTTACCGTACATAGGGTGTTTTACTCGCTTTACCTCGGCCACAACAATAGATTTCTCCATTTTGTTACTGGTTACAACCCCTATCCTCTCTTTTCTTAAGTTTCTTTTTTCTTCCATAAAGCAGAACCAGTTATTGGTTTTCCCTATTAGTTAATTCCGTTGCTAATCTAGCTACCGTTCTTCTTGTCTTTCTGATCTCAAGCGGATTCTCAAGTGGCGTTACAAAATGCGCTATTTTAAGATTCGCTTGCTGCTTTTTAAATTCAGCCAGCTTCTGCTTAAGCTCTTCTACAGACAATTCTTTAATTTCTTTGTTTTTCATGGTACAACTTAGATTAAATCTTGATCAACGTAGTCACGTGCAACAACAAACTTTGTCTTAACAGGTAACTTTTGCGCTGCCAACCTTAGTGCCTCCTTGGCAACATCCATAGGTACACCAGCAACTTCAAATAAAACTCTTCCAGGCTTCACGACAGCCACGAAATATTCAGGGGCACCCTTACCTTTACCCATACGAACCTCAAGAGGTTTTTTGGTAATAGGCTTGTCCGGAAATATCTTTATCCATAACTGGCCTTGCCTTTTCATATATCTAGTAGCCGCGATACGAGCTGCCTCGATCTGACGTGACGTTATAAATTTTGAATCCAAAGTTTTGATGCCGAACATTCCATTTGACAACTGAAACCCTCTACCCGCATTGCCTTTCATGCGGCCTTTTTGCATCTTACGAAACTTGGTTCTTTTAGGTTGTAACATTGTTTACTTCTTTAAAAAATTACTTTCTACGACGTTGCTTTCTCCCGCCTTCACGTTTATCACCACCTTTTGAAGACTGACCTTTAGTCATACCCACCAACGGAGACAATTCACGCTTGCCGTACACCTCACCTTTCATGATCCAAACCTTAATACCCAACTTACCGTATGTCGTCTGAGCTTCATGTAAAGCATAATCGATATCTGCACGGAAAGTAGACAATGGAATACGACCATCTTTATAAGACTCCGAACGCGCCATTTCAGCACCGTTCAAACGACCCGAAATCTGAATTTTGATTCCCTCTGCATTCATTCTCATTGCCGCAGCAATAGCCATTTTAATAGCTCTTCTAAAAGAAATTCTGCTTTCGATTTGACGAGCAACGCTAGCCGCCACCAAATTTGCATCTAACTCAGGTCTCTTGATCTCATAAATATTGATCTGAACCTCTTTATTGGTGATTTTCTTAAGCTCCTCTTTAAGCTTATCCACCTCTTGACCACCTTTACCGATAATAATACCAGGTCTTGCAGTAGTCACTGTAATTGTAATCAACTTTAAAGTACGCTCTATAATCACTCTAGAAACGCTAGCCTTTGCCAAACGCGCATGAATGTACTTACGTATCTTATCGTCTTCAGCTAGTTTATCTCCATAATCGTTTCCACCGTACCAGTTAGATTCCCATCCTCTGATAATTCCTAGACGATTTCCTATCGGATTTGTTTTCTGTCCCATTCTAGCTTTCTATATTATTATTAGACCCCAAAACCAATGTAACATGGTTGGAACGTTTTCTAATTCTATGCGCTCTACCCTGTGGGGCCGGACGCAATCTTTTCAACATACTACCTCCATCAACACGAATTTCCTTTACAAAAAGATCCGCATCCTCTACACTAGCATCCTCATTCTTTGATTGCCAGTTTGCCAAAGCAGAAAGTAATAACTTCTCTAATTTACGAGAAGCTTCCTTTGGGTTGAAACGTAGAATAGCTAAAGCCTTTTCCACTTGCACACCTCTTACCAAATCCGCTACTAAACGCATTTTTCTAGGCGATGTAGGGCAGTTGTTTAACTTAGCGAACGCTATCTGCTTTTTCTCGGCCTTGATTCTTTCGGCCATCTGTTTTTTTCGAACTCCCATAGCTTACTTTTTTCCTTTGTTCTTGGCTCCTGCATGACCTCTAAAAGATCTTGTTGGAGAAAATTCGCCTAATTTATGACCTACCATATTCTCTGTAACGAATACAGGAACAAACTGCCTTCCGTTGTGCACAGCTATAGTCTGACCTACAAAATCAGGTGTTATCATCGATGCTCTTGACCACGTTTTGATCACACTCTTCTTTCCAGAAGAAGCGCTTTGCTGGATTTTTTTCTCCAAGCTATAGTGAACGTAAGGTCCTTTTTTTAACGATCGTGCCATTGTTTCTTACTTTTTATTTCTTTCTACGTTCTAGAATATACTTATTCGTCTTCTTGGTTCTAGTACGCGTTCTATAACCTTTAGCCGGAATTCCGTTTCTTGATCTTGGGTGCCCACCAGAAGCTCTACCTTCACCACCACCCATTGGGTGATCAACAGGGTTCATTGCTACCGGTCTCGTTCTAGGTCTTCTACCTAACCATCTACTTCTACCCGCTTTACCAGACACCAACAACTGATGATCAGAGTTTGATATAGCACCTATAGTAGCCATACACGTAGACAAAATTAATCTAGTTTCACCTGAAGGCATTTTAACTGTAACAAACTTACCGTCTTTTGCCATTAACTGAGCAAAAGTACCTGCGCTTCTAGCCATAACAGCTCCTTGACCAGGTCGTAATTCTATACAAGAAATAATAGTACCTAATGGTATCTCACTTATTGGCAATGCATTACCTATCTCAGGAGCAACATTACTACCAGAAGAAACCTCTTGCCCTACTTCTAATCCGTTTTGCGCAATGACATATCTCTTCTCACCATCCGCATACTTCAACAAAGCAATAAAAGCTGTTCTGTTAGGATCGTACTGAATTGATTCAACAGTAGCAGCAACACCTTGCTTATCTCTCTTGAAATCAATAACACGATACCTTCTCTTATGCCCACCACCTCTATGGCGTATGGTCATTTTTCCTTGACTGTTTCTTCCTCCCGATTTTTTTAACGGAGCGAGCAAACTCTTCTCCGGCTTATCAGTAGTAATGGCGTCAAAACCATTCACTACTCTAAAACGCTGCCCGGGGGTTATGGGTTTTAATTTTCTAACTGACATTTCTTGTCTTTATAGATTACTGTAAAAATCAATGATATCACCTTCCACCACATCTACTATTGCCTTCTTTATAGCATTAGTCTTACCATGCTGTACACCGGTCTTGGTGAAACGTGTTTTTCTAGATGGACCATAATTCATGGTACGCACCTTCTTTACTGAAACACCGTAAGTAGCTTCTACCGCATCTTTAATTTGGATCTTGTTGGCCCTAGGATCAACTACGAAACCATAACGATTATACAACTCGCTATCGGCGGTCATCTTTTCCGTTATTATTGGTTTTATCAACACACTCATGGCTTTCTATTTTGTTAAATTTGACTCCAATCCTTCTAAAGCACTCTCCAACAAGACTATACTGCTTGCATTAAGAATTTTGTAAGTGCTTATTTCTGAGGAAGTTACAACTTCGGAACCTTTCAAATTTCGCGAAGACAAATATACGCTATTATTTGAATCACCCAAGACAAACAACGATTTTTTGTTTTCAAGCCCTAATGACTTCAAAACACCTTTAAAATCTTTTGTCTTTGGTACATCAAAATTAAAATCTTCAACAACCAAAATTGCTTGTTCTTTAGATTTGATGCTAAGTGCAGATTTACGAGCTAAACGCTTAACGTTTTTGTTCAATTTCTGACCGTAATCTTTAGGTCTTGGCCCAAAAATTCTACCACCACCTCTAAAAATAGGAGATTTAATACTACCAGCACGCGCTGTACCAGTTCCTTTTTGCTTCTTGATCTTACGAGTACTTCCCGCAATTTCCGCACGCTCTTTAGCTTTGTGCGTTCCTTGTCTTTGGTGTGCTAAATACTGCTTAACATCCAAATACACGGCATGATCGTTCGGTTCTATTGCAAAAACAGCATCAGAAAGGTCTGCCTTTCTACCTGTTTCTTTTCCTTTAATATCTAAAACTGCTACCTTCATTACTTCTCGATAGTTACGTAAGCATTCTTATGACCTGGAACAGCACCTTTTACAACCAAAAGATTCTTTTCCGGAACAACCTTTAAAACTTTAAGGTTCTGAACGGTAACTCTATCACCACCCATTCTACCGGCCATTTTCATTCCTTTAAAAACTCTTGCAGGATAAGATGCAGCACCAATGGAACCAGGAGCTCTCAAACGGTTATGCTGACCGTGGGTCGCTTGACCTACACCGGCAAATCCGTGGCGCTTAACAACACCTTGAAAACCTTTTCCCTTAGACGTACCAACAACATCTACAAATTCTCCTTCTACAAATACATCAACACCAACGGTGTCTCCTAATTTGTAATCCTCACCAAAACCTTTGAATTCAACGACTTTCTTCTTAGGAGATGCACCTGCTTTTTTGAAATGACCTGCTTCGGCCTTATTAGCACGTTTATCTGCCTTGTCATCGAAACCAAGCTGAAGAGCTTTATACCCATCAACTTCTTCGGTTCTGACTTGGGTAACTACACATGGTCCCGCCTCAATAACAGTACAAGGAATGTTTTTCCCGTTCTCGTCAAAGATGCTGGTCATGCCTACTTTTTTTCCAATTAACCCAGACATACTGATTTTAGATTATGAAATTCAGATTTATAAATAAACCCGTCTTCCGTTTATATTCACTTATTAATACTCTTTCACTATCGGACAAAAAAACAGGGTCAAAACAATTCAACCCTGATTGTTTTTATCCGTTTTTCCCTCGCACGCAGCTCGGGACATGTCCCCCATCCTAATTGGACGGGCTATAACTATACTTTTATCTCAACTTCAACACCACTCGGAAGCTCAAGCTTCATAAGTGCATCAATAGTTTTTGATGAAGAGCTATAAATATCCAACAATCGTTTGTACGAACTAAGTTGAAATTGCTCTCTAGATTTCTTATTTACGTGCGGTGAACGCAAAACTGTAAATATCTTTTTGTGCGTAGGCAAAGGAATTGGTCCTGTTACCACTGCTCCGGTAGTTTTTACCGTTTTTACGATTTTTTCAGCAGACTTATCTACCAAGTTATGATCGTAAGATTTTAGTTTTATCCTTATTTTCTGGCTCATCTTTCTAAAAAATTAAGCGGTTGTAATACCTTTAGCTGCCTTAATAACTTGTTCTGCAATATTTGATGGAGTTTCTGCATAGTGAGAAAATTCCATTGTAGATGTTGCCCTACCTGAAGAAAGTGTTCTTAACGAAGTAACATAACCGAACATCTCAGACAATGGCACTTCACCTTTGATAACCTTAGCTCCAGCCCTATCACTCATACTAGTAATAACACCTCTTCTTCGGTTCAAATCACCTACTATATCACCCATGTTTTCTTCTGGGGTAAGCACCTCAATCTTCATTATAGGCTCCATAATTACGGCACCAGCAGCTTTACCAGCAGCTTTGTAACCCATTTTAGCAGCCAATTCAAAAGAAAGCGCATCCGAATCCACAGGGTGGAAAGAACCATCAGTTAACACAACCTTCATACTATCCATCTCAAATCCAGCCAAAGGTCCGTTTAGCATTGCTGCAGCAAATCCTTTTTCTACAGATGGGATAAATTCCTTTGGAATACGACCACCTTTAATTTGATCAACAAATTGCAGTCCTTCTCCTTCGAAATCCTCATCTGCAGGACTCATTGAAAATACGATATCACCAAACTTACCTCGACCACCAGATTGCTTTTTATAAGTCTCTCTATGTGAAGCCGATTTAGTCAACGCTTCTTTATACTCTACTTGCGGCTCACCTTGGTTAACCTCAACCTTGAACTCACGTCTTAGTCTATCAACAATAATATCTAAGTGAAGCTCGCCCATACCAGAAATAATAGTCTGACCTGATGCTTCATCTGTTTTTACCTGAAAAGTAGGATCTTCTTCAGCCAATTTAGCCAAAGCCATACCCAACTTATCAACGTCTACCTTTGTTTTAGGCTCAACAGCTATACCAATTACCGGATCAGGAAAGTCCATACTCTCCAATACAATAGGATGCTTTTCAGCAGACATTGTATCCCCAGTTTTAATATCTTTAAATCCAACAGCAGCACCAATGTCTCCCGCTTCGATATAATCGATAGCATTTTGCTTATTAGAGTGCATTTGATATATACGTGAAATACGCTCTTTTTTACCTGAACGGTTATTCAATATATAAGAACCTGCATCCAAACGACCAGAATAAGTTCTAAAGAAAGCTAATCTACCCACAAAAGGATCCGTAGCAATCTTAAATGCCAAAGCAGCAAAAGGCTCCTTTACATCCGGCTTTCTAGACTCTTCTTCTCCCGTATCTGGATTCACACCAATAATGGCTTCCTTATCCATTGGCGAAGGCAAATATCTACAAACAGCATCCAACAAAAACTGAACACCTTTATTCTTAAATGAAGAACCACATATCATAGGTATGATAGCCCTGTCCATAACTGCCGCCCTTAAAGCCGCATGAACTTCTTCTTCAGAAATAGAATCTTCATCCTCGAAGAATTTCTCCATCAACTCCTCATCATATTCCGCAACAGCCTCAATTAAAGCAGCTCTATACTCCTTTACTTCAGCTTTCATTTCCTCTGGAATATCAACAACATCAAAAGTTGACCCAAAACCCTCTTCATGCCATACTATAGCCCTGTTCTTAGCAAGGTCAACAATACCTCTAAAGTCAGCTTCATCACCAATAGGTAAAACAATTGGCACCGCATTAGAACCCAACATCTCTTTAACCTGCTTACAGACCATTAAGAAGTTGGAACCCTGACGGTCCATTTTGTTAACAAAACCAATACGCGGCACCTTATAATTATCAGCAAGTCTCCAGTTAGTTTCTGATTGAGGCTCTACACCGTCAACAGCACTAAATAAGAAAACCAAACCATCCAACACACGAAGAGAACGGTTTACTTCAACCGTAAAATCAACGTGTCCCGGTGTATCAATTATATTAAAGTGATAATCCTTAGTATTATCAAGCTCCTTTGCATTCTCCAAAGGAAACTTCCATGTACAAGTTGTTGCAGCAGAAGTAATGGTAATACCACGCTCTTGCTCCTGCTCCATCCAGTCCATAGTAGCCGCACCATCGTGCACCTCACCAATTTTATGACTAACACCTGTATAAAAAAGTATACGCTCAGTTGTTGTTGTCTTACCAGCATCAATATGAGCAGCAATACCTATATTTCTTGTATATTTTAAATCTCTTGCCATTTCCGATTAGAATCTAAAGTGTGAAAAAGCTTTGTTAGCCTCAGCCATTTTATGCGTATCTACTCTTTTCTTAACAGCAGCACCTTCTTCTTTTGAAGCAGCAAGAACCTCTGCTGCTAATTTTTGCGCCATTCCTTTTTCATTACGCTTTCTTGCGAAACTAATCAACCATTTCATCGCAGTTGAAATCTTACGATCCGGTCTAATTTGCATAGGAATCTGAAATGTAGCACCACCTACTCTTCTACTTCTAACCTCTACGTGAGGCATAACATTTGAAAGCGCATCCTTCCAAAGCTCCAAAGCAGTCTTTTCGTCATCTGTCTTTTTTTCCTCTACAATATCCATTGCATCATAGAAAACACTAAAAGCGATTGACTTCTTACCGTCCCACATCATCATGTTAACAAAACGTGTTACCAACTGATCGTTAAATCTTGGATCTGGTAAAAGCGGTCTTTTTTTTGCCTGTCTTTTTCTCATTACTTAATAGTTTAGAATTTTAAACTTCAATTGAAACATAACATCTCAACCATCATCTAACATTCTTTGTTCATTTACTTCTTAGGGCGTTTTGCACCATACTTAGACCTACGTTGAGTTCTCCCTGCAACACCTGCGGTATCCAAAGCCCCTCTAACGATATGATATCTAACTCCTGGCAAATCTTTTACCCTTCCGCCCCTTACTAATACTATCGAGTGCTCTTGGAGGTTATGTCCTTCTCCGGGTATGTAAGCGTTCACTTCCTTACCGTTTGTCAACCTTACTCTTGCTACTTTTCTCATAGCTGAATTTGGTTTCTTCGGTGTAGTCGTATAAACACGAGTACAAACACCTCTTCTTTGAGGACACGAATCCAAAGCCGCCGATTTACTCTTCTTAGTAATCGTGGACCTTCCTTTTCGTACTAATTGTGAAATTGTTGGCATACTAAATATATATGTATAAATAACCCCTTGTTTAAGGGTCGGCAAATGTAAGACTATTTCGCAGAAATTCAAATAGTTTGCCATTTATTTTAGAATAAATTATTTCAAGACAAATCTAACCAACTAATAAGAACACATTATAATTAAAAACTAGAGTAACAAAACATTGACAACCCTAGAGCTATTAAATCCAAAATTATAACTAATAAATATACGTAGAATAAGCACCAAATTACTCAAATTAACAACTTACCAATTTAAAACTCCTGACGAAATCAAAATTTACAAACAAGAAAAAGCAATAACTATCTTAAGGCAGATAAATTCCGGCTATCATTTTTAATTATTTTAACAAGTTTAATCCTTCATTTTTTTAAAAATTAACTTATAATTAACAAGTTAAGCTTGAGATGATACACAATTATCGAATTCTAAAAAATTTAACAAAAACAGACTCCCTTTTTCAGAAACCAAATCTCAAAATCATGTTTTTTATAACTAAGCGCTAATTTCAGGTATGATTTTCTCACAAATACACCTATTAACTTCGTTTTATAACACGAAAAAACTATGCAAGCATAATTTAAAGTTAAGAAAAATTGCATTCTTAACGTGAATTTATGACTTTTGGCGCTAGCTAATTCAAATAATTATAAAATGAGAGCAAAACAAAAAGGATTGTTAACGCTGTTTTTGGCGTTAATCGTGCAGATTTCATTTGCGCAAAGCAAATCGATTACCGGTACGGTATCCGACCAAGATGGTCTACCACTACCGGGAGTTAACATTGTTGTTCAAGGTACTACAAATGGTACCCAAACAGATTTTGACGGTAACTATGCTATTTCAGCTAGCGAAGGTCAATCATTAGTATTTTCTTACATCGGGTATAAAAATACGACCCGTGCCGTTGGAGCTTCCAACACCATCAACCTTCAAATGTCTGAGGATGCTCAGGCTTTAGATGAGGTAGTAGTTACCGCTTTAGGTGTTGAAAGAGACGCCAAATCATTATCTTATTCTGCCCCAAAAGTAGGTGCGGACGATTTAAGTTCAGCTCAAAACAATAATGCCATTTCGGCATTATCTGGTAAAGTTGCTGGTCTCAAAGTAAACTCGCCATCAGGTAACTTGGGCGGTTCACAACGTATACTAATTCGTGGCGCGAACTCTGTAACTGGTGAAAACCAACCTTTATTCGTTATAGATGGTATACCAATGGACAACTCCAACTTTAACACCGATGATACTGAAAGAGGTGCAGGTGGTGTCGATTTTGGTAGTACTATAAATGATATAGACCCAAATAGTATTGAAAGTGTTACGGTTTTAAAAGGTGCCGCTGCAGCTCTTTACGGTTCACGTGCCTCCAATGGTGTTATCTTAATTAACACTAAAAAAGGTAAATCTGGTAAAAAACTAGGCGTATCCATCAACACATCTGTAACTTTTTCAGACGTAGCTATTTTACCAAATCTCCAAAGAGAATATGGTGGAGGCTCTATTATTTCCGATGCTGACGGTGGTCGGAACGGATTTGAAGTTGCCAATATAAATGGAACTGAATATCTTATACCTCAGTATGCTACTGATGAAAGCTGGGGACCTAAATATGACCCAAGCATTCAATATCTTGGTTGGGATGCTTTTGACCAAGAAAGTTTTCCTGGGGATTATTTACAAACTAGACCTTGGGTAGCTCCAGCTAATGATGTTGAGAGTTTTTTCAATACAGGTATATCTACCAATAACAATATAACTGTTTCTTCTGGAGGAGATAAAGGAAGTTACCTCATGTCTGTTGGTAATGAAAAAACTACAGGTATTGTTCCAGGGACAGAAATCAACAAACACTTCTTACGTTTGAATCTTACTCAAAGATTATCTGAGAAAGTTACTTTTGTTGGTACCATGAACTACGTTAATACTTCTGGCATCAGACCTATTATTGGTTATGATGATAATAGTGTTACTCAAAAATTCTTTCAATGGGGTCAACGTCAATTGGACTACGACAGATTAAGTAATTATAAAAATGATGACGGAAGTCAAAGAACTTGGAACAGGATTTCATATGACGACCCTACACCAAATTACTCTGACAACCCATATTGGACCGCTTTTGAAAACCACCCTACTGATAAACGTAGTAGAATATATGGTTCTGCAAGTGTAAATTATCAAGTAACAGATGCGTTTGGCATTAAGCTAAGTACTTATGGAGACACGTACAACTTCAGAAATACGGAAAGAGCTTCAATAGGCTCTCAGGCACAATCGAAATACACAGAAAGAACCTACGACTTCGAAGAGTATAACTACGAATTAGTAGCTAATTATAAAAAAGATATTTCTGAGAATTTCAATATTACAGCATTGGCAGGTGCTAACCAAAGAGATTACCAATTAGATTACCGTTTTAACGAAACTACCGGTGGTCTTACTATACCAGGCATTTTCAATATTAACAACGGTAAGGGGCCATTAGATCAAGACACTTACACAGATTTCAAAAAAGTAAATAGTTTATTTGGTAGTTTAAACTTAGGTTTTGCAAATCAATTATTCATTGATTTAACAGCTCGTAATGACTGGTCTTCTACTTTACCGAATGACAACAACTCATATTTCTACCCATCTGCCTCTTTAGCATGGGTCTTTAGTGAGGTCGTTCCTGACAGTAGCTGGTTTAATTACGGTAAACTTCGTGCAAACTGGGCTGAAGTTGGTAATGATGCAGATCCTTACACGGTTATTAGCACATTAACCTTGGACACTCCTTTCAACGGAGAAGGTCGAGTGACCGTGCCTTCAACATTATTAAATGCCAATCTTAAAAATGAGACTACTCGAACCTGGGAATTGGGCGCTGAGTTAAGCTTCCTAAAAAATAGGATCAACTTAGATGTTACTTACTATAACAACTCAACAACTGACCAAATTATCCCAGTAGACCTTTCCTATGGAACTGGTTATGGAGCGCAATGGATTAACGCGGGCGAGATGACGAACAAGGGTATTGAAGTTCAAGTAGGTCTTAAGCCTATTAAAACTGAAGATTTCTCTTGGGAAATTGACGTTAACTATGCTAAAAATGAAAATGAGCTAGTAGAGCTTTCAGAAGGGCTAGAATCAATTAATCTTACCAATGCACCTTTTAGAGCTCAATTATTAGCAACTGTAGGTCAACCTTACGGTGTAATCATGGGAACGGATTTCGTATACGACAATGCTGGCAATAAAGTTATTGCCGATAGTGGAATGTACGCTGCTACTCGTGACTTAGTTCCCCTAGGCTCTGTTCTTCCAGACTATACTGCTGGTATTAGAAACAGTCTTAGATACAAGAACTTAGATTTAACTTTCTTAGTTGAAACAAGTCAAGGTGGTTCATATTTCTCTACATCACACCAATGGGGTATGTACTCAGGAATGTTGCAAGCTACTGTCGAAAATAACATTAGAGAGGATGGTATCGTTCTTAATGGTGTAACTGGAACCATCACTTATGACGACAACGGAAATTACACAGTATCCGACACTGCTGAGAACACCACCAATATTGATGGACAAACTTTCGGTACTATGCATTACGGTGGAAACGGTACTCCGGATGCTCAAAACGTTTTTGATGCAGACTTCGTGAAATTGCGCGAAATTGCCTTGGGGTACACATTCCAGAAAGACTTCTTAAAAATATTTGATTCTGCAAGAATTAGTGTTTTCGGAAGAAACCTTTTTACATGGGGTCTAGATTACGACGGGATAGATCCAGAAACCGTATCTACGGGATCAGGAAACGTACAAGGCTTAGAAGGTGGTTTACAGCCTTCTCTTAGATCTTATGGTATGAACCTTAAATTATCATTCTAAAAAAATTGACAATGAAAAAATATAGTTTAGCAACATTAGCAGCTTCAGCTCTGCTGTTTGTAATCGGTTGTGATACCGATTATATAAACGACCCGGACAACCCGGCGTCAGCTCCATCTACTCAACTTTTCAGCAATGCTCAATTCGATTTGGCTTGGGAATTGAACGATGAATGGGTAGCCGCTAGAGGAACCCTTCAAATTAGCCAGTATTGGAATTCTACCTTTTACACTGATGAAAGTAGATATGCTTTACGTACTTCTATGGTTGATGACATGTGGGAGTGGCCGTATCGTATATTAACGGATTTAAAAGAGGTTATTGAATTAAATACCGACGCCGTTAACGCACCCTTAATGTTACAATATGGATCGAACAATGATCAGATTCAGGTTTCTAGAATTTTGATGGCTTATACCTTTTCAAAACTAGTAGATACATTTGGCGATGTTCCTTATTGGAGCTACGGACAAATGGAGAATCAAGATTTTCAAGCGTTACGCTTAAAAGATGGTGTTACAAGTCCAAGCTATACAGATGCAGAAACTATCTATGAAGATATGTTAGCAGAACTAGCTGATGCTGCAAGCAAATTAGACCCTTCTGGCACAACTATGGCTTCTGGAGATAATATCTATGGTGGTAGCAACGCTAAGTGGATAAAATTTGCTCATTCGCTACGCTTAAGGTTGGCGTCTCACATATTAGATGCAAACCCAACTTTGGCGAATTCAGTATTCACTCAATCTGATGCTTCTGCGTTCACTTCCAATGAAGACAATGCATTATTCATGTTCGGTACTACTGATATAGTTGGTGGACCATGGCACGATGCCTTTACGGTTAATGCTCGTCGTGATTTTGCCCCTTCATTATCTTTCACTGAATTACTTTACAACCGAACTGGGCCTTTTATAGGTATGGATACCGACCCAAGGGTTGAGTCTTTCTTCGATACTAGACTTGATGCTACGGAAGTTGTTGGTATTCCTTATGGATTTGGAAACACCGTTGCTCGTGCAGTTAATGACGAAGGTATTCCTGATGCCGAAATTTTAAAACCAGACTTTTCTCAACCAATTTTGACTTATGCGGAAATTGAATTCATTAGATCAGAATTTAATGGATGGGATCAAGCAAGTTATGAGAATGGTGTTTCTGCTTCTATGGAATATTGGGGTATCGATGCCACAGACGTTACCGCTTATATTAGTGCGTTACCTGCAGCTTCAGAAGAAACTGTTTTAACTCAAAAGTATATAGGATTATATATGGACGGACTTGAAGGTTGGACCTTGTACAGAAGAACTGGATTTCCAAATACCTTAACCGTACCTGGCGATACTTTCGGAGATGCAACTTTCGTTACTCTTGTACCCGGCTTAGATGCTATTCCAAGCAGAGTTACTTACCCACAAAACGAACAATTACTTAATAAGAGTAATTGGGATGCGGCACGTGGTAATTTATCTGACGGAGATGCTATGACTTCCAAAATTTTCTGGGACGTAGACTAACATCATATCTTATTAAATATTAGAAGAAAACCACCTCAATTGAGGTGGTTTATTTATTCACTACGATTGTCCCTAATGACAAGCAACTCGAGTCCACTATATATGCCCTGTCATAAAAACCATAAATACTAACAACCATAGATTAAAACAATCTAAAAGAGGAGGCTTGAATAGCAAAAAATCAAATCCACCTCGTTTAGTTAGCTACGTAAAAACTAAAACGGTTGACACTCGGTAACCATTGAGGTTTTGTTATCACTATTTCCCTATTACTTTTTATGAGCTCAAAGAACTTATTGAAGATGTCACAGAATACAAGAAAGCCTCGTTACTAATAATACTGATCAATTTTCTAATATTCGAACTTTTAGAACTATTACAATAATCGAGTAATATATCTGAGTTAATGATATTCTTATTCAGAAAAAAAGGGGGCATTCCTATAGCTGCATAAACTGTTTAAATTTCTCCTGAGCAGTCTCTAAAATACCCTCTGCCAAGTTGTCTCTATCAAAGATTTCGTTTATTATCAACAGGAAATTGGAATTAGACTCGTTGCCGCTACCCAAAAAACGAAAACCTCGTTTGTGACATCCATTCTAATTAACCATCGACTATTATTATGGAGCCCAAATATAAAGACACATCTATTTCGATAACCGTCTCAAATAATACTTGCCAGATGCAAAACGAGTCAATTAATCTTTCTCATGGTTGTGCCGTATTTTCATAAGAAGGGTTAGACAGAGAACCTCTGACATATTTTAATAAAGGCTAGATCAGGTTTTAAGACATACTCCTCAACTATCCGGAAGGATTGCTTTCTCTACTCTCTTTCTAGGAATACATAATTCGAACTGATCCTTCGTGGATAACTTCTTCAAGTGCACTTTCTATAAAATTAACTTTTTCATCGAATTGCCACAAAAACTCATCGGTTTCATTGTCATAATTTTCTTTTTCCCAAACGTATTTTTTTCAATGGGGAACATTTCGGCCTTCAGTACAAATGCCAGTGAAAGCCTTCCTATAAAGGCCGAAATATTCGCCATAAAATCTAGCATTCCGTTATAAAAATTTTCTGTTTATGCAATTCCCAAGCCTACCTTCAATAAAATTCAACCCTACTAACCAAATCACAAAAAACTGTTTTTATATAACTTTAAAATAATTTAGCGTGTCATTTTACTTAAAACCTACAAAAAAACATCACTAAATCACAAAAAAAACTATGCACGCATAATTTAAAGTTAAAAAAAATAGGATTATTAACGTAAATTTAAGACTTTTGACATTAGCTAATTCAAATAATTCTATAATGAAAGCAAAACAAAAAGGATTGTTAACGCTGTTTTTAGCGTTAACTATGCAGATTTCATTTGCACAAAACAAAACAATTACTGGTACAGTGTCAGACCAAGATGGTCTTCCACTACCAGGAGTTAACATCGTTGTCGACGGTACAACCAACGGCACACAGACAGATTTTGATGGAAACTACACTATTTCAGCTAGTGAAGGTCAATCATTACTTTTTTCTTACATAGGGTACAAAAACGAGACTCGAGCTGTAGAAGCATCAAGTATTATCAATCTACAGATGACGGAAGACACTGAAGCTCTAGAAGAAGTTGTGGTAACTGCCTTGAACATAAGCCGAAAGCCAAGAGAGCTTGCTTACTCCGTTGCAAGCTTAGACACCAAAGCACTTACAGAAACAAAATCTGTAAATGCTGCAACGGCAATGGTTGGTAAAGTTTCAGGTATGCAAATTAACACCGTTAATAGTGGTGTTAATCCTAGCACAAGAATTGTTTTAAGGGGTAGCAGATCACTACAAGGAAACAACCAAGCCTTAATCGTAATTGATGGTTTTCCATCGGCTAGAGGAGTTTATGACCGTATTTCTCCAAATGACATTGAAAGTACTACTGTTCTTAAGGGATCTAACGCATCTGTTCTCTACGGTTCTGAAGCTAGTAATGGTGTATTCTTAGTTACTACAAAAAAAGGAAAAGGAAAAATGAGTATTGAATACAATACATCAACACAATTTAATCAAGTTTCTTATTTACCTGAATTACAAGATCAATATGGAGCTGGTGGATTTCCTGATGGAACATTGTTTCCTCTAGAAAATGTGGCTTGGGGTCCTAAGTACGACGGTCAATTAGTAGATGGAAGTGAAACTTACGAGGATGGAAGAGTTTTACAATTACCATATTCTCCTATAAAAAATAGAAATAAAGACTTTTTCAATACCGGTATCACTAATAGACATGGTGTTATTCTAAGTGGCGGTGATGAAACCAGTGACTTTCTATTATCGATTGATCAAACAAATACAACTGGTACCATTCCAAAAGACACCTACAACAGAACAAATGCGAGAATAAAGGGTAGTAGAGAATACGGAAAGTTAAAAATTGGAGGTAACGCCACTTTTTTTAGAGACCATCAAAATGTAACTTCTTCAACTGGAGGTAGACAATCTAGACCTTTTTACTGGACTTTGATTAACACGCCTTTACACATACCTCTAAACGGTTCTGTTGATGGTGTTGATTACTCTAACTGGCAAACAGGTGAGTTTACAAGAAATGAAGTTTCTTTTTTCAGATTTTATGAAAACCCCTACTTCATATTAGATACGCAAAGAGATAAACAGGATATTAAAGAGTTTAATTTCCTTACGAATATTGATTATCAAATAACTGATTGGCTTAAAGCGTCTATAGTTACGGGTTATACAAATAGTACCACAAAATTCAAGAAAGAAACTGGTGCTTTTACATATGCTTTTCAAGTACCTGACGCTTATAGCAACTTAGATGCTTATGGGGCTACCACTACAAGCTTCTTATTTGGCACCGATCGTTTTAATAGTGACATACTTCTAACATTCGATAAAGATTTTAATGATTTTTCAACAAAGTTAACTGTTGGACAAAACACAAGAATTGAAACAACTGATTTTGTTTCAGTTTCTGGAAACGACCTAATTATTCCAGACTTTTACAATGTATCAACAAGAACTGGGGAATTAATAGGTTCTGAAGCTACTACTGAATACAGAAGAATGGGAGCTTACGCAGATTTTACATTAGGATATAAAAATTATCTATTTCTTAATTTAATAGCAAGAAATGACTGGTCTTCGGCACTAAATATTGATGATAACTCTTTCTTTTATCCTGGTGCAGGCCTATCTTTTGTTGCTTCTGACGCATTTCCAGGTATAAAAAGTGAAAACGGAATTAGTTATCTTAAAGCAAATTTTAGTGTAACTAAAACGGGTAATGACCCTTCTGCATACCAAAACAATTCAACATTTACGACGCCTTCTAATTTTCCTTATGCGAATACTGTTGGGCTTTCTCAGTCAAGTGATGCCCCAGACCCATTTTTAGGACCGGAATTTACAACATCAATTGAAGCTGGTATAGAAATCACGGTATTAAGAGATCGATTATCTCTTATAGCTACAGGTTATCAAACTAATACTGTAGATCAAATCATACCTGTAAATGTATCTCTTGCTTCAGGTGCCACTACAAATGTGATTAATGTTGGTGAAATTGAAAACAAGGGCCTAGAGTTAGATCTTAAAAGTACACTTGTTAGTACTGATAATTTTTCATGGAAATTGAACCTAAACTATACGGGCTTTAAATCAGAAGTACTTGAACTCACTGAAGGTGTAGAAGAAATTGAAATAGGGGCAGCCGCTGCTGCAGGAGCCCGTATTGTAGCAAGAGTTGGAGAATCTTTCCCTTTATTACGTACTACGGCCTACGAAAGAGATCCACAAGGAAGAATTATTGTTGATGCAGATGGTGACCCTATTCAGGATACACAAGAACAAATACAAGGCAAAACTGTACCGGATTACATTCTTGGTGGCAATACTACCCTAAAGTATAAAAACTTAAGATTATATGCATCGGCAGATTATAGAACCGGTCATGTATTCTACAATAATTTATATGATGCACTGGAGTTTACAGGTTTAACACCACATAGTGTTGAATCAGGAAGACAACCATTTGTTTTTCCAAATTCTTCATATGCAGATGGAAATGGCGGATATACAGAAAACACGACTAGATTAACTTCTGGAGGTGGAAATGCATTTTGGGATTCTTACAATGAAATTAAAGAAAACTATGTTACAGACGCTACAAGCTTAAGATTGCGTGAAGTTTCTTTAACATATGATTTTAATCAAGACTTTTTAGAGCAAATTGGGCTGTCAGAGTTAACCCTAGGTATATTTGGCAGAAACTTGGTTACATGGTTACCTAAAGAAAATAAGATTACTGACCCAGAGTTCGGACTTGACACAGGAAATGCTGTAGGTATCGGTACTCAACAACAAGGTCCTCCATCAAGAACTTTTGGTGCATCTCTTACTGTTAAATTTTAAATAAAAGATAAAATGAAAAATAAAACAAAATATATAAAATATCTAAGCATAGTAGTTAGTATGCTGGTTTTTATAGGTTGTGATGATTTTTTGGACGTGAATGAAAACCCAAATGACCCATCTATATCTACTCCAGATTTAACTCTGCCAGTTGCTCAACAAGCATTAGTAGATATAAACGCGGAAGAAATGACTTACTTAGGGCAGTTCATGACCTATAATTGGTCAACTCCGTCAAATTGGTCTGCCAATCAAGAGTTAATTCAGTATAATATAGCAAACACTTTTTTTAGTAACATTTTTGAAGAATCTTATTTATTGATTTTCAAAGATTTAACCTTTGTAGAAAACTTCGGAGGAGATGAATCCGAAATAGACTATTCAGCTTATAAAGCAATAGCCACTATTCTTAAAAGTTTTCAATACCAATATTTAGTAGACTTATACGGCGATATTCCTTTTTCAGAAGCAAATCTTCGAGCAGAAAACCCAACTCCTGCTTATGACAATGAGGAGGCCATTTACACTGCCTTAATTGATAATCTAACCACTGCTGCCGTGTTAGCCCTAAATGTTAGTGCAGATGCTGAAAACCCAGGAACCCAGGATATAATCTATGGAGGAGATATGACACACTGGGCTGAATTTGCAAACACAATTAAATTACGTCTATTGGTAAGATTAAGCGGAACAGGTCAAGATGCTTACATTCAAGAGCAATTAGCCTTAATAGCAGCAAATGGAGCTGGCTATATCACCAGTAATGTTAGTGCTAATCCCGGCTACTCTGATAATGAAGGCAAACAAAGCCCTTTCTTTGGTTATATAGGTAGAGGACCTAACGACACAACTCTTGACAGAAATGATTTTACCGTTGCGACAGATTACATCCTCGAATATTTAACCACAAATGGGGACGATAGATTAAATCAACTATATTCTGAAGCAGTTAATGGTGGTTACAAAGGAGCTGAGCAAACTACAATCCTCCCTGGTTCTGGATTTACATCTAATGACTTGTCTCATGTAGGACCCGGATTATTAGTAAGTTCTGAGCAAGACCAACCATTAATGCTTTACAGCGAAAGTTTATTGCTACAGGCGGAGGCTACTGTTAGAGGTTATTTACCGGGTGGAGACGCCGCCGCAAAGGCATTATATGAAGCTGCTATAGAAGAGTCCTTTGAATACCTTCATGTACCAGCCATAGAAGCCGATGCCACTGCAACACCACCAATTGAAGCAGCCACTACTCTCGAAAGAGCCCAAGCCTATCATTCTCAACCTATAAAAAATGTTGCATGGGATTCATCCACTAATAAGATTGAAGCTATTATCACTCAAAAATGGATAGCCCTAAATGGAACATCTTCAATTGAGTCTTGGGTTGAATTAACAAGAACAGGATTTCCTGTTGGCCTACCTATTCCTGCTGAATCTGATGGCGTAAGACCTGTACGTCTACTATATCCTGATTCAGAGGTTGGAAGAAACGCTTTAAATGTTCCAAAGCAAACTAAAAGCGATGCATTTACAAACAATCCATTTTGGAAATAAAAAATAAAACGATGAAAAAGATATTTTCTAAATATAATATTTTCGCAACATTGCTAGTCGCAATAGTATTTACCTCTTGTGATACAATTGTCGACCAAGACGAAATAGACTTTGGCAAAGGACCTATATTAGCTCAATTTCAAAATACAACAGATGAGCTTAACATTATTAAAAACCCAGCTATCACATCTATAGATTATGAAATACCAATAACATATTTTGGAGGAAGGAATGTTGTTTTAGACAGAGATGTAGAAGTAACCATAGCTACAAGTCCCGATTCTGAAGCGCAGGAAGGTGTTGATTTTGAATTGACTTCAACTTCTTTGACTATCCCAGCAGGAGAAAACACAGCAAATGCGTCTGTGCGTATTCTTACCACAGATTTAGTTCCTTTTGACTTTAAGGACATCATACTCGAAATAACTAGTTCATCAGAAGCCGTTTCAGATGTTAATTCTATGAATTTAACACTCAAAACACTTGATGAAAATACGCTGGCAGGTACTTATGATGTAGAGGAAGGACAATACTGGAACTCTGGTTCTTTGGCTGGAAATTATTCCGGAACTGTTTCTATTGAAGCTGTTTCTCCTGACTTGTACAGACATGTTGGTATTGGATTTTGGCCGGAAGACAATGACTTTTATTTTACCGTAGACCCTGCTACAAATGTAATTACCGTATTAGACAAGGATTTAGAAGGAGAACCAACTTTACTAAATGGATCTCCGATAATGACATGTGCTGGCGGTAAATTTGAATCGGTTGTTTGTGACGAAACCACAACTAATCAAGAGCTCAAGCCTGATGGTAAGCATGTAGTAAAAATTACTACAGGATATTTTAGAGGTGCTGGTGCTACAAGAGAATTTACTGAAACATTAATTCGACAAAATTAAAATTAGAACAAAACAATCTTGAAATTGTACAGAGTAAATAAAAAAAACCACCTCAATTGAGGTGGTTTTTTTATTTACCTTTGCGCCATGGACAAAACAACTCAGATTTACGGTATACGCGCGGTCATTGAAGCTATAAACGCTAATGAACCCATAGACAAGGTGTTTGTCCAAAAAGGCCTTAAAGGCGACTTATCTCGTGAACTAGAAGGAATAATCCGTAAAAATGGGATTAACACTTCTTATGTACCTATTGAAAAATTAAATCGGTTAACACAAAACAACCACCAAGGTGTTGTTGCCAACATTTCCCCTATTACCTTTTATGAGCTAGAAGAACTTGTTGAATCCGTCGTAGCAGACAAGAAAGCCCCTTTATTTCTGTTACTCGATCAACTTTCCGATGTACGTAATTTTGGAGCCATCATCAGAACCGCAGAATGTACCGGAGTAGACGGCATCATTATCCAGAAAAAAGGAGCTGCTCCTGTAACTGCAGATACTATTAAAACTTCAGCTGGCGCGGCTTTTAAAGTGCCTATCGCCAAAGTTGACCATATCAAAGATGCCGTTTATTATTTACAGGCAAGTGGAATTAGCGTAGTTGGAGCTACCGAGAAAACGGAAACCTCTGTTTATGACGTGAATTTTACTGGACCATCGGCTATCATTATGGGCTCTGAAGATAGAGGTATCTCTCCTTCTACCTTAAAGGCTGCGGACCATCTTGCTAAGTTGCCTTTATTGGGTGAAATTGAGTCTTTGAATGTTTCTGTTGCTTGTGCCGTATTCTTATATGAAGCCGTAAGACAAAGAACTTCAGCTAAATCTTAATAAAGATTAGACCAGATTTTAAAGTGTACTCCTCCACTACTCTGAAGGATTATTTTCTTTATTCTCTTTATAGTGGTACGTAATTTGAACTGATTCTTCAGGAATGACTTCCTCAGGCGGTAATTCTATAAAATTTCCATTTTCATCAAACTGTCTTAGAAACGCATCTGCTTCTTCATCATAATCATCTTCTTCCCATGCGTATTTCTTTATGGGTGGCACTTCCGTTTTCAATATAAATGCTAGCAAAAGACCTGCCAAGAAACCTCCCAAATGCCCTTCCCAAGAAATCCCATCTTCAACCGGAAAAATGTACCATAACATACTACCGTAAATAAAGACTACAATAAGGGACAAGGCTACTAATCGGTAATGTTTGGTAAATATCCCTTTAAAAAAAATGAAACTTGCCAAAAGATATATAACCCCGCTGGCTCCAATATGATATGACGGTCTACCTACGGCCCAAGTAAACAATCCGGAAATTAAAATACCAATTAAAAGTACTCGTAGCGCAATACCCCTGTAAAAATAAAACAACGAAGCAGTCAAAATAGCTAACGGAATAGTGTTATTATAGAGATGTTCTAGCGAACTATGAATAAAAGGGCTAAAAATAATGCCTTTTAAGCCCGAAACTCGCTGTGGGTATATGCCATAGTCATTTAGGTTAATTTTGAAGCGCAATTCAACCCAAAACACCGTCCATATAGTAATCACCGCCAACAATGGGGCAATTATAACACTATTGGTAAATTTAAAATAGGCGTTATCGGACATACACTTTAAAATTAGCAATAAGTTGGCCAACCGCACCCGAACTGCTAAATAGTCATTTAGTAGTGACATTCATTCAACTTTCGAAAAAGCTAGTTTGCCTCTTTATAGAAACCATCTTCTAACAACTTTATTATACTTTTGCACCATGAACGAACCTTTAGCGGAACGCATTCGCCCTAAAACATTAGACGATTACATTAGCCAGAACCATTTGGTAGGTAAACAAGGCTCTTTAACCAACCAGATTAAAAGGGGCATTATTCCTTCTCTTATTCTGTGGGGCCCTCCTGGAACGGGCAAAACCACTTTGGCCAATATAATCGCAACCGAGAGTGAGCGTCCGTTCTATGTATTAAGTGCTATTAACAGCGGTGTTAAAGATATTCGTGAGGTAATAGAAAAGGCAAAGAAAAGTGGAGGGCTATTCACTGCAAAAAATCCGATTTTATTTATTGATGAAATACATCGTTTTAGCAAATCACAACAAGATTCGCTTTTAGCAGCTGTAGAAAAAGGATGGGTTACATTGATTGGCGCCACTACTGAAAACCCTAGTTTTGAAGTAATTCCTGCCCTCCTATCTCGTTGTCAAGTTTATATCCTGAATGCTTTTGGAAAGGATGATTTAGAGAACCTTCTTAAAAGAGCTATTAAAGAGGATAAATACCTGAAATCAAAAAAAATAGATTTAAAAGAGACCGAAGCGCTTATGCGACTCTCCGGTGGTGATGGGAGAAAATTACTGAATATTTTTGAGCTGGTTGTAAACTCCGAACCTGGAGATACTGTAGAAATTACGGATAAGCTTGTTATGAGCAAGGTTCAAAAAAACACAGTACTTTATGATAAAACAGGGGAACAGCATTATGATATTGTTTCTGCTTTTATAAAGTCTATCCGCGGAAGCGACCCAAATGGTGCCGTTTATTGGTTGGCTAGAATGATTGAAGGTGGGGAAGACATAAAATTTATTGCGAGACGGCTTCTCATTTCTGCTTCTGAGGATATTGGTCTTGCCAACCCAACTGCTTTAGTTATAGCGAACAATGCTTTCCAAGCGGTTACCACAATAGGATATCCGGAAGCTAGTATTATTTTAAGTCAGTGTGCGGTGTACTTGGCCACTTCTCCAAAAAGTAATGCCAGTTATATGGCTATTAAAAAAGCGCAGCAAAAAGTTAGGGAAACCGGAGATCTATCCGTTCCGCTGCCCTTGCGAAACGCGCCTACCAAATTAATGAAGGATTTAGGGTACGGGGCAGAATACCAATACGCCCATGATTACGAAAACAACTTCGTAAATGCAGAATTCCTTCCTGAAGAAATATCGGGAACACCGTTCTATCAGCCCGGAAACAACTCCCGCGAAAATGCTATCAAAGAATTTTTAAAGAATAGATGGAAAGGTAAATATGACCATTAAAACTTAACTGTCAATTCTTCCGTCTTAAGTTCTCCGTCTACGTATTGCTCAAAAAACCATTTTTCGCCTTGCTTAAAAACGACTCCATTTTTAGCTTCACTTTCGGCTAAAAAATAATTTGGCAATGAGGTTTTGAATATTTTGAGTTGAATTTTTGGAGTACTATCTACCAATTGAAATCCGTTTGGAATTTCTTGGGCATATAACGTACCCAAAGCAGATTTTTTTGCATTGATTACAACACTAGATACAGTTGGAACCGCAGCTGTTGCCTGAACGGAACTTTTTAAGTTAGAAGGCTTAGGTCTGTTATCTTTGTAACTTTGATTTTCTCTTGTAGCCTCTTGCTGAACCATGGGTTGTTTATTTTTTGGCTCATACGATTGGGGCTTTTCCTCTATTCGCTTTACATCGTTTTTCATACTTACGGTCACTGGCTCAGTTTTATCGGCCTTACCATTATAGCTGTAACTGATAGTATTAAATGACTTAAAGGCGTTTCTCAATGATTCCCCATAGGCTAACTTATAATCCTTTTCCTTGCTCTTACCTATAGGAGTTGCAAAGACTTCTTGTCCGTTGCAATTTTCCAAAACCACACCGGCCTTGGTTGTAAACATAGACGAATCATCAATAAGGTTTGCGGTTAGCCCAAGGCACCTATTGTTGTTCAGTTCATTGGGCAGTTCATCTTCATAAACCGTTTGGAACCCTTCTTCTGTAAATAGATACTTTACCAAAGTGCTTGTCTGATATTGATTTACTTTTTTGAACCCATCAAACTTTTTAGGGACAATAATGTACTTGTAATCATTAAGTTGTTCTTGAGCCATACCAACTAGGCTTACCATGAAAAAACAGGTTAGGAATATATGCTTCACAATCTTTAGATTTAATATTTGTAAATAGGAAGATGAAAAAAGCGTGCCAAACCTTGAAGTTGCTCATTAATTGGCAATACTATATCATTTCTTGCCCCAAGATATGATATTTAATCCTAACTGAAAAGAAGCATAATTACTATCTGCTAAATTGCCGTACGATAACAAATTATCGGCCATAGCATAAATATTTACTGGTCCTGCTTGTAGAGAAAGTCCCAGACCTACATTTGAATATGAGAACTTATCTATGGTATACGTTGTTTTAATACTCATAAAGTTGCCAAATCGCCTTTGGTAAAACCCGGTCAAGGCCATTTGGGGGCCTCTTGGCCTATTTATAACGTACAATTGCCCACCAACACTGTTTACGTATTTAGCCCGAGCACGATTGCTGGAAGCATTAACGCCACAAGCACAGTTTGCCCTGTTATCTACATGCTCGCCAAAATTGTAACGTAAGGAACCATATAATTTTGTAGGCCTAAAAGCTATGTAGCTATCGGCATTTTCTTCAAAGGGGACAAAGCCTTCAACATCATCTACAAGGTCCTGCCAAAAATCGGCATTGGGGTCTGCGGCTGCATCCGGCAAAATAATTTCTATTCCCTCTATAGTGGCTTTTCCGTTTAAAGTATAATTTTTGATGTCCTTTGAATGATAAATAAAACCTAGGTCCAAAAGGCTTCCGGTAAGAACGGTCTGGTCGTTAAGTTGATATGTAAAACCTAGATCTACTCCTACCCCAAGGTTTCCCCCAAAAAAAGCACGTTTTGTAATTGTGCTTCCAACCGTTCCATCATCTATAGCATCTTTTAAACCGTTAAGGCCCGAAGTCCGTAATTGCATATCTGCTTCTATAGTACTACTGTAGATATTATTTACACCTTCTTTGGTAATGAAAGTACCTTTGTTCTTAGTAGAATTAAAATCGAAAATACTGGAGTATAGCTTACCTCTAACCCCAATCGTAAGCTGATTATCTACTTTTTTGTTCAGGCCGATATGAAATACATTCATCATTTCACCTCTGGTCTTTAAGTGGCTTAAATCAAAAGGTTGGTTGAGTCTATCCGCATTTCCCTCAAAAGCCAATATAGCATAATCTTGAAACCAATACCCTATGGCATCTCCCTCAATATACATTCCCGCTGTATAAAAATTATCAGGATTTTTACCTCGGAAACCAAAGTTTAAAAGTTCAATTTGAAATGTACCGCTCAGCTCATCGCGTGCGTTCATTCCAAAAATGGCACGCTCCCTTATTTTGTCATTTATTCTTCGTCCGTCATCGGCAAAAATATCATTTACAGAAAGACCGCTTGAACCTGCTTGAAGCGAAATTCCAGACAATAATGGAACTCCGGCATACCACTGAAAATCAGTATCAACACCTGGATTAATCATTGCCGATTGAGGAATCTCCACAAAATCATAAAGCACTTGCTTGTTCTGTCCGAACATAGCAAAGCAGGTCCAAAAAAGGACTAAGAAAAGTTTGTTGGGGAATCTCATTTTACATTAACTCTGAATTTACCACTAGATTTAAGGATAATCTTGGGGTCAGGCTCATTTGAAGTACTAGTATTGTCTCCTAAATTATTTGCAGTTACCCGTATACTAGACGTATTTTTAATAATATCTATACTACGACCAGAACTACCATAAGCAACGTCTCTCTGTAGCATTGCCATAGGCGAAGGATCTACTGGAATAATTTCTACATCTAAAACATTATTATCTACATCAAGTAATTCTATGGTAACCTCCAATGCCTTACTACTGGTGTTTTCAACAATATAAGTTATGGTACCGTCTAGCACCCGCTTTGCAAAAACATCTGAACTAAAAGCGTCAAAATTAAAATTACGCGAAAAAACATTCGCTCCACTTGTTGCATTAACCAATGCTTCAGGAGCTTCTACATAAAGAATACTTGCTTCCAAGGTTGGGGTTACCCCAATCTCATCGTACTGATTGAAATCTTGATCCTCGATACACGATAAAAGTGTGAGGCAAGACAACGTGCAAAGTAAAATGGATTTAATAAATTTTATCATGGCAATACCGAACACTGGCCTTACTTGGCGCAATTATGGTGTTACCTATATAACTCTATAAAAAGGTTTTTATTTCGTATAAATCATCAATGATTTCACAAAAATCATGTTTTGGTCCCTGATGTGCATTAAAGTGTAGGGCATGGTAGCCTGCAGCTTGTGCACCAAGTATATCTGCCTCAAGATTATCACCTATCATTAATGAAGTTTCGGGCCTTGCATTTGCTTTATTCAGCGCCAAATTAAAAATTATGGGATCAGGCTTTTTAACACCTGCCATTTCAGAATCTATAATCTGGTCAAAATAACCATGAATGTTAGAATTTTTCAATTTTTTACTCTGAACTTCTTGAAATCCGTTGGTTATTATATGAAGCTTATATTTTGGTTTGAGATACTCCAAAATAGAAATAGCATTTGGAAACAAATGATTGAAAGAGGACAAATGGGTAATATAATCTTCCGACAGATTATTAATATTTTCATCAGAAACCTGATATTTTAAGTCATCAAAAACCGACTTCAAGCGCTCATACCTTAGTGCTTCTTTGGTTATCTTCCCCTCTCTAAACAGCTTCCAAAAAGCAAAATTTGCCGGAATATATACTTCCAAAAAATCCGGAAGAGCGACTTCTATGCGGTTTTCTCTAAAAATTTTATCAAAAGTAAGGGCTGAGTTCTTTTCAAAATCCCAGAGCGTATGATCTAAATCAAAAAAAACATCTGTAACTATATCCTTAAACATGGCTTTGCTTTAATACGGTTTCATAAAATTTCTTCCAATCTATCTTTTCTTCTCCTCCTAAAAGTTCATTGGAAAAAACTGATACAAACTCACCGTTTACAGCTTTAACCTCATCACAAAGAGCGCTCACCTGACTCATTACCTCATCTTCATCAGTACTATTTAAAAAAGCATAATCGTGAAAAGCAAACGAATGTATCCGAATGGGCTGTTGCACTTCTAAACTAATATCATAAAAATAAAAGGGAGTACATGTACTAGCTCGGAAGCCAATTTCATGTGTGTACCCCATGGTATAATCATCTACAAACTCTGCTTCCACCAAATTCCTATAGGTATGCGGTAAATCTACCCGATTATACCGTAAACGAGAGCTATTTACAGGTCTGTTTATAACACTTGTCAATTTTTTCTTCTCTTTCTTTAATAGGTCTATTTCATTAAATGAACTGTACGAAGCAGCCAGAGCTACCTTACTATAATCCGCAATGGACTTTATTAGAAAACGAAACTTATTGTTGTCTGGAGAAACGTTTTTATCAAAAGTGGAATACTCCGCAAACTGAAAAAAGAATATACCTTTTACCCCATACTTTTTATGCAGATCAACCAACAACGAGAAATTATCATATGGATCTTCATGAGAATTAAACCACACCTTCGTACGCTGCCCCACCCTTTTAAACTTTAGTGAACCTAAATCATAAAAGAAACCAGCAATACTCCTTGCTATTCCCCTGTAGGCGAAACAATGGGATGTAGTGACGTCTATGGCCGAAACGTAACGGTATTTCTTGGGTTTATATTCTAAATCGGGAAACTTAAGTTTCAGTTCCTCAAGCAATCGGTACGCCCAAATATCAACCACGGGAGACCTTAAAAATTTATGTTTGTAGGCTAAACTATCCTTAACGGGAAACCTTTCGTGTACATCCTTTACATGGGGCAGATATTCTTCATACCGACTCAACAAATAAAAACTGGCCGAGAATATGTCAAACGGCAAACTACTACGTTCTCCTGCTTTAAAAAAGCACGGGACACCATCCCAATCGTGAATGGTTATCTGAAGGTCGTTTATACCCTGCTCAAAAAGAAGATCATTGCTCCTAACAAAAAATTCGTTCTGCAAGGGCTGCTTCGTATACGTAATCTTTGCTCCCGAGTGCTTTATAAAATCCTCTACCTTAGTTGTAAACGAAATTTCAATACCCAATATGCGCGTAAAGACCTGCTTCATGGTGTACCTGAAACGCGATGTAATCTTATGGGTATAAATGAGTAACATAACCTGCTAATGATTCAAATTTTATTTTCTAATGTGGGCATCTTTTTGAATGTCCGCTATACATTAGACAACAAATTTACAGAATACCTTCATCAGCAAAACTATAATAATCCTTTTGGGTAATTATCAAATGATCCAAAACTTTTATATCCAATGCCGCGGCAGCTCTTTTTAATTTCTGAGTGACTTTACGGTCTTCTTCACTTGGCCTTAGCGTTCCTGAAGGGTGATTATGCGATAGAATCAAGCCGACCGCACCTTGCTCCAGCGCTTGGCGCATTACAATCCTTACATCTACCAAAGTTCCTGTTAACCCGCCTTTACTCAGTTGGGCACTGTGCAATACCTTATTGGCATTACTTAAATAGAGAATCCAAAATTCTTCATGTTGCAACTCTCCAATAAGGGGTTGTAACAAATCAAAAACATCTTTGCTACTATTAATTTTACTGATTTTCCGGGCTTCCTCACCACGTCTTCTTCTCCCAACTTCCAAAGCAGCTGCTATGCTCACTGCTTTAGCTTCTCCAATGCCTTTAAAGGTCATGAGTTGTTTAATGGAGAGCTTACCTAGTTCATTAAGGTTGTTATTTACGGAAGCTAGAATCCTTTTTGCCAGTTCAACTGCGCTTTCATTTCTACTTCCCGAACCAATGAGAATTGCAATAAGTTCCGCATCGGATAGCACTGACCTTCCTTTATGAACTAATTTTTCTCGCGGTTTATCATCGTCCGACCAATGTTTAATCGAAAACGAGGTTGATTTTTCATGCATGATATAAATATAGCAAACTCTTATTTTTTAAAAGTTCTATCGCCGATGAAATAGACAAACCTCTCGCCAAGAGCACTCTGTCCAGAAACCTTACCTCATTTACTCCAAATATTATACAGGGAACTTTTCCTTCAATTTAATAAGATCTAATCCTCCATAATTTCCTGAGCTCATTAAAAGCAACACGGAGTTATCGTAATCTTCTCCAAAAACAAAGTCTTTAAAACTCTGCGCATTGGTATAAATTTTAAGGTCCTTACGTTCAAATGCTTCAGAAATTTGTTCGGGCGTAACTTCTTTCAGTTTTTTAATGGCAACAGACTCCGGCAAATAGAAAATCACCGCTTCGTCTGCAGCATCTAAAGCTCCTTTATATTCCTTTAAAAACTCAGGATTAAAACTACTGTACGTATGCAACTCTAAACAGGCAATTAATTTACGATTCGCATATTGTTCTTTAACCGCTTTTGTTGTCGCCGCCACTTTACTTGGTGAGTGTGCAAAATCTTTATACGCTACGGATGTTTTACCTTCTGCAATTTTTTCCAAACGTTTAGAAGCTCCGGAAAACGTTGCAATAGCTTCATAGAAATCGTCTTCATCCACACCCATGTTCTGGCATATCCATTTGGCACCAGCTAAATTGCTTAAGTTATGTTTTCCAAAAACTTCAATGGGCATAGGACCTTCTGGAGTCTCTAAAAGTGTAGTACCGTCTTCAATTGTATATTCTGGTGTTGTATAAGGAAGTTTACGAATGGCATTTTCCGAGGCTTCAACCACCCTTTTCACTTCTAAATCTTCTTCATTATAGGTTATGCTCCCCCCTTTAACTATGCTGTCCACAAAAATCTGGAACTGCTCTACGTAAAACTCAAATGTTGGAAACACATTGATGTGATCCCAAGCTATTCCGCTCAACAGGGCAATATTAGGTTTATAGAGGTGAAATTTTGGTCTTCTATCTATAGGTGAAGAAAGATATTCGTCTCCTTCCAGTATCATGAAATCATTATCATCCGTCAGATGCACCATGCGTTCAAAGCCTTCCAACTGAGCACCTACCATAAAATCCACTTCCTTTTCATGATAGTTTAGCACATGAAGGATCATAGAGGTTATCGTAGTTTTTCCATGGCTTCCACCAATTACCACACGGGTCTTATCCTTGGCGTGTTCGTACAGAAACTCAGGATAAGAATATATTTTTATACCTAACTCTTGCGCTTTTAGCAATTCAGGATTATCTTCCTTAGCATGCATTCCAAGAATTACAGCATCTAAATTTTCATTTATTTTTTCAGGATACCAGCCAAAACTTTCAGGGAGAAGTCCTTGTGTCTTTAATCTGGATTTGGAAGGTTCAAAAATTACATCGTCACTTCCTGTTACGACATCTCCTTTATGTGCTAGGGCCAAAGCTAAATTGTGCATGGCACTACCACCAATTGCAATAAAATGAATCTGCATAAACGCTGTATTTATGGCAAATATAGTCATTGATTTCCCGAAAAAAAACATCAAAAACAGTTGCCTTTTATCTATTTACAACACTATAAAAAGTGCAAAAACATCGATGAAATGTACAATTTTAAATACCCCATGCTACGTATTTAATAAGATTCACCCTTCAAACAAGGGCTTTGACAACATTTATTCCCAAACGGCTCATCGTCAAACTACATTTGTTTTGGAGCAATATGTATTCTGCCCCCTAACATTACAAAATGACCTACCAAACTTACATGAGAACTATTCTGCAATTGGCCCTGCCTTTTTGCATGTTTCTCTTTTCCGTAAATGCAATGGCGCAATGTGCAGGTACAGATAATACTGTAACCATATGTACTAAAGATACCGATGAGGCCAATAAGACTTTTGACCTTTTTGCAGAACTAGGCGGAACTCCTACTTCCGGAGGCACATGGTCTACCAATGACCCAGCAAACTATTACGCCCTTGATCGAGATAACGGCATTGTTAACCTTTGGGACGTAAAAAATTCAGGATTTCATGAATTTATCTATACCAATGACTGTGGCGCCTCTACCGAAACCGCAACAATAACCATAATCCTAGGCGGATATCCCGGCGAAGACAATATAGATGGTTCGGCAGATGCCTGCGGCGATGACCCAAGAGTTAACCTCCATGGTTTTATAGGAGACGAAACGGAAGGCAAATTCCAAGATTTTAATGGTATTTGGGATGCGGTAACACCAGCTGCGGCACCACATCTATCCACCAACTTTTTTGACGCGGAATCCGCTGGAACGGGAATTTACGAATTTACACACACCGTTCCTGCAGTGGGCACTTGCCCTAGCAGACAGGTTCGTTTACTATTAGAGGTGCAAAGACCGGCCAACTCGGGAATAGGCTCCAATTTAACGGTTTGTACTACGGATGATTTATCCGGCTATACCAATTTTGACCTTAACAGCCTTTTGGAAGACGAAGACATAAACGGAACATGGTCTGAAGGCGCCAACACAGATCAACTGTCGGACCTTACGGATCGTTTTATAGACATACAGGCTATACGTGATCGGCATATCTATGGCTCTTTCACTTTTCGTTATACGGTTTATCCTTCTCATGCCGTTTGTGACATCCATACTACAGATGTAGAGATAATAATCCTTCCCGTTTTACAAGGCACTATGGAATCGCCAAATTACTGCTCGGGCGCTCTAAAATATAGAATAGACATCACAGATTATAATGATATTTTAATCGCCGATGGCACTTATAACATTTCCTATTTGCTGACTTCTGCCAGCGGAACAGAAACAGGTGGGGACCAACTGGTACTTAACCCCGATAGAACCGGTTTTTTTGAGATTGATGCAGACCTCATCACTTTAAATGAGAATACGACTTTAAGTATCACCTCATTAGGAGAAAGTGTTTGCCCTACTATTGAGGTCGCCCCTATTTCCTTAGTAATCAGCGACCCCAACGTATCTGTAACGGATACCTGTGAAAATGAAGACCTATCGGTTTCTTTGAGTTCAATTTTTGACCCTTCGTTCTCACCTGCCAACGGAACTTATGATGTTAGCTACACAATTACCGCTCCCAGTGGAACAGAAACCGTACACATCGCAAATGACGTGACTTTTAATTCAGGCAATGCCAACTTAGTGATACCTGCCGCACAAATTATAGAAACCGGCGAACATAGTTTTAGTTTTGAAGTAGACAATGGTTTTCCTTTAGATTGTGAAATAACGGACACAGCAACAGTTACGGCCATTCCAGAAGCTATTGACTTGGACCTTGTGGTAGACAATTCTTGTAACGCTACCAGTATAGATGTCATGGTCAGTGCGCCAATACTGGATGATGGCACCTACGTGGTTACTTATGAAGTGGTTTCTCAGGAAACTAACGCCGTTTTAATTGATAATACCATCAATTTTACGGGAGGTACGGCAGATTATCAAATTGATGTGGCTACACTTTCACAAGGAAATTATACGATTACCGTAAAAAGCACTCAAAACGACACTACACCTTGTAGAACCATATTCGATTTTGAGGTGAATGAAAATTTTGCTGTTGAAGGAGTACCTGCTTTACCAGAAGCTGAAGCCGTACAAACAATTTGCCTTGCCGCTTTCCCATCCTCCTCCCCTACATTACAGGATATTGAGGTAACTGCGAACGGCCAGATTATGTTTTACGATACCGCTATCGATATGGATATTCTCCCGTTAGAAACCGAACTTGTAGATGGCGAAGATTATTTTATCTCCAATATAGATCCCAACAATAATTGCGAAGGTTCGGACAGGGTTCAGGTAACGGTTATTCTTTCCGACCCCGAAATGCCGATGCTGTTTGTTGGAAACCCTACTTTTTGCGGCTCAGAAAACCCAACAGTGGATAATTTGAATATGAGCGTTGCCAGTAGCAATTCCATTGTTTGGTATGAAACCGAAACTGGAGGAACGGTTCTGGACAACACTACCGCCCTTGTGAACGGAAAAAGCTATTACGCCGCTACCGAAGTGAACGGTAAATGCCAAAGCTCTGTCCGTACAGAAGTAATACCTACAATTTACGAACTTGAGCCCGTCACATTGGCATTTTCTACATTGGCCCTTTGTGGATTGGACAATCCCACAATCGAAAATCTACGAGATGCCGAGAGCAGTTCCTCCTACGTTGTGCTTTGGTACGATACTCCAGAAAACGGAATTCCATTAGAGGAAGATGTTTTATTGGTTTCCGGAACCACGTATTACGCAGAAAGCTTCAACCCGGACACGGGCTGTATGAATCCGAACCGGATGGCCATTACTATTGACCTTACGAATTGCGAACCCGAAGCCTATGATTTTTTCATTCCTGACGGATTCTCACCCAACGGAGATGGTAGAAACGACTCTTTCTTTATTCCCAATATAGAAGTCATCTTTCCTGATTTCACCTTAGAAATTTTGAATAGATACGGAACCAGCTTATTTAAAGGAGACCGCAAAAATCCCGCTTGGTACGGAAACAATGGAAGCAGCACCGCTCCCAATGGCGTATACTTCTATATCATAAACTACAACAAAGAAGGTCATAATCCCGTACAAGGCAGATTGTACCTCAACCGCTAGACCATGAAAGAAATAAAACGCTATTTTATTTTCCTGATGTTGGTATGTGCTGCGGCCCATGGGCAACAAGACCCTCAGTATACACAGTACATGTACAATATGAGCGTCGTTAACCCGGCCTACACGACCAATGAACTGGGCATGCTCAACTTTGGGGCATTATACCGCTCCCAATGGAAAAATGCAGTTGGAAGCCCTAAAACGCTTACGTTTTTTGCACATGCTCCTATGAGCGATAAAATTGAAATGGGACTCTCGTTTATCACGGATAATATTGGTGATGGGGCTTTAAAGGAAAACAATATCTACGCGGACTTTGCCTATATATTGAAGTTAGATGATAAGAGTAATATTTCGTTAGGTCTTAAAGGGGGCTTTACCACTTTTGAAACCAATTTTAACGGATTTAGACTTCCTGAATTTCAAGACGACCCTGCTTTTAACGAAAACCTAAACAGCACTTTTCCCAATGTTGGTGTTGGGGCTTTTTACCACAGACAGAATTTTTATGCCGGAGTTTCCGCGCCCAATCTTTTAACTACGAAACATCTTGAAAACAAGGATGGCATTAACCGCATAGGTTCCGAGAAAATTCACCTTTTTCTCACGTCCGGTTATGTATATGAATTGAACTCCGATATAAAACTGAAACCTTCGGCGCTTGCCAAAATGGTACAGGGTGCGCCTTTAACCTTAGATGTCTCGCTGAATGCCCTTTTCTTGAATCGGTTTGAGGGTGGTTTATCCTATCGTCTGGAAGATTCCGTTAGTGCCATGTTCAATATAGCGGCAACACCGGCGTTGCGCATAGGTTATGCTTATGATTATACGTTATCCAATCTAAGTACCTACAGTTCTGGTTCACATGAAATTTTTGTTCTCTTTAATCTCGATTTACTGGGCCTCGGCAAAGGATACGACAAATCCCCTAGATTCTACTAAACATGAAAAAGATACTCTTCATATGGTTTATTCTGGGTCTAACTTTACCGACCTATGGCCAACAGGAACTAAAGCGTGCAGATACTTATTTTGAGCGGGCATATTACAGTGATGCTATTCCACTATACGAGCAATTATTGCCTCGAAACAAGAGCTCAAAACTTATAAAAAACCTAGCCGACAGTTATTACCACACTTTTGATATGAAAGCTGCCGCCCGTTGGTATGGATATCTTATTTCCAACTACGGAGCCAACGTAGATGAGAGCTATCATTTTAAATTGAACCAGTCCTTAAAGTCGATTGGTGAGTACGAAAAAGCTAAAAAAGTCCTCGTTGATTTTTATACCGAGCAAGGACAAAACGATAAGACCATCCAAATTGAAAACAACTACACCTATATAGAAAACGTAGGTGCCATAGGGGAACGTTTCAACATAGAAAATCTCAATATCAATACCTCCACATCAGAATTTGGTGCGGCACGCATAGATTCTAATTTAGTGTACAGCGCTTCCAGAAAGCGGTCGTCTGGACTACCTAAATTGTACCGGTGGAACAACGAAAATTATCTGGATCTCTACACCCACCCGATTCTAAAGATTACCTTGGGAGATAGTTTAAGCACTCCACTAAGCACTGTTATCAATTCAAAGATGCACGAGGGTACTTTTGCCATTACCAAAGACCGAAAAACCATTTATTTTACCCGAAACAGTAAAAAGAAAACGGAAGATGATAAAATAAGTAACCTAAAAATCTATCGTGCGGAATTTGTAGATGGCGAATGGAAAAATATTATCACGCTTCCCTTTAACAGCGATGACTTCTCAACGGAACACCCTGCATTAAGTCCGGATGAAACCAAGCTTTATTTTTCATCTGACCGTGAAGGCGGTTTCGGGTCTTTTGACCTCTATTCGGTAACCATTCAAAAAGACGGATTCTTTGGTACGCCAATAAATTTGGGAAAGACTATCAATACGGATAAAAAAGAACAATTTCCTTTTCTGGACAATCAAGGCAACCTTTATTTTGCCTCAAACGGTCATCCCGGTTTTGGACTTTTAGATATTTTTATTTCAAAAGAAAATAACGGAGATTTTGGAAAACCGGACAACCTTGGTCTGCCGGTAAACAGCGGTTATGATGATTTTTCATTATCACTGGACCACAACGGAAATACGGGATATTTTTCATCCAATCGCCCTGGCGGAAAAGGTAGTGATGACATCTATTCTTTTTCAGAAACCAAGCCACTGCTTATAGAAGATTGCAAGCAGTTTATTGCCGGAGTCTTGACCGATAAAACTACTAAACTTCCTTTAGCAAATGCATCCATAGAACTTTTAGACGCCAACGGCAATCGTATTGAAACGATAACAACGTCAACCGACGCTTCCTTTAAATTCCAAATTGAATGTAGCCAGGAATACCTTATAAAAGCCTATAAAGAAGGCTATGAGGATAATTCTAAGTCCGTTATCTCAGATACGGAAAGAAACGCGACAAAAGATGGCTCTCTTACCCTGTTCTCCATAGAAGAAAGAGAGGCCCAAAAAGCAAAAGAGCTTCTTGCTAAAAAAGAAGAAGCAGAAAAATTGGCATTAGTTGCCATAGCAAAACAAAAAGAACAAGAGAAAGTAGCCGAAATAAACCGTATAAAAAAGGAAAAAGAAGTAGCGGTCAAGAAAAAGGCTACTCAAGAAAAAGAAGAGCGGGAACGCCTTAAAAAAATAGATGGCATAATTGCTAAAGAAGATGCTATTGTCAGGGAGAATCAGCGTATCATTATTAGAACTGAAGAAATTCATTTTGATTATAGTCTTTGGTACGTAAGACGTGAAGCCAGGGAACGTTTAGCCAAGGTAGTTGCTATTATGAAGCAAAACCCAGGTATGGTCATTGAAATTGGCACCCATACCGATATTAGAGGCACCTCGGAATTTAATCGTAATCTCTCGCAAAAACGTGCCGACTCCGCCAAAGAATTCATGGTTAAGAACGGCATAGCAAAAGAGCGTGTTATTGCTAAAGGCTACGGGGAATCCCAACCCATTGTTAAATGTGAAACCGTAGAAAGCTGTACCGAAGAAGATCATGAATGGAACAGAAGGTGTGAATTGATAGTCGTAAAATGGGAATAATCCCGTTTACTAGAAAAGACATTTGAAATCAAACTTTCGACAAACGATAATTACCCATCCTAAACTTTGCCCCGAATCATAAATATGGTTTGGGGCTTTTTCATTTCTGTTGCTATTCTTTCTATCTTCGTTAGAGAAATTTTAGCTTATGAACTTATCAAGTATTTCTTCAAAAGAAATTATGCCGGGTTACCACGGTAAACTGGTGCACTCCGAAAATATGTCCATTGCTTTTTGGACGGTTGAAGAAGGTGCCGTAGTACCCGAACACTCCCATATGAACGAGCAAATAATGCACGTTCAAGAAGGGCGTTTTGAATTTACACTTGATGGAGACACAAAAATCTACGAAGCAAACGATATTGTAATTATACCTCCCCATAGCCCACATAGTGGCAAGGCACTTACGCCCTGCAAACTTATAGACGTTTTTAGTCCGGTGCGTGAAGAGTACAAATAGAAGACAGCAGTAAAAATCCCCATAAATCGTATCATATGAACATCAATTTAAAAGGAAAAAAAGCATTAGTTGGCGGTAGCTCAGGCGGAATTGGAAAAGCAATAGCACAGCAATTAGCAGAAAGCGGGGCAAGCGTAACCCTTATGTCTCGCAGTGAAGAAAAGTTACAGAAGATCGTGAGTAACCTACCTACGGATCAAGACCAAGTACATAATTATCTGGTCGTGGACTTTTCAGATTTTCATAGCTATCGCGAAATAATCTATGGTTATTTTGAAACGAACAGCGTAGATATTCTGGTCAATAACACCCAAGGCCCCGCGGCAGGCAGTGCAATGGAAAAACAAACCTCTGATTATCAAGAGGCGTTCGATTTGCTTTTCAAGACTGTTTCGTACACCACGGAATTGGCCTTGGAACACATGAAAACCAATAAGTGGGGAAGAATAATAAATGTGGCTTCGGTTTCCGTAAAAGAGCCATTATCATATTTAGCACTTTCAAACACCATTAGAGCAGCAGTAGTAACTTGGGCCAAGTCTTTAGCCAATGATGTAGGCCAATATCAAATAACTGTAAACAGCATTCTTACGGGTTATTTCGATACGGAACGCATTGAACAGTTAAATGCTAAAAAAGCGGAACAATTAGGTATTTCGGAAGAAGAAGTACTTGCCGATATGGAATCAAGGGTTCCCGTAAGACGCATTGGAGACCCAAAAGAATATGGGTATCTCGCTACCTTTTTGGCATCGGACCAAGGAGCCTATATTACAGGCACACAAATACCTATAGACGGGGGACTTTTAAAGAGTTTGTAACCGGCCTATTTAGGATGCTACAATCAATAAAACAATAAGAATAAAGAGCAGTACAAAAGTAGATTTAAGGGAAGATGCCCAAGTTTCAATAAAATTATTATCCATCATATAGGTTTTAGTTCACTCAAAAATAGCCCCACGAAACAGGGACGATGGGTTTTAAAAACTAATATTTTACCTCATAAGCATCTCAAAAGCCCATCCTGTAGGTCATTTCCTGCGATTCCAAAAACCTATTCCCTAACCGGATAGTAGCGTTCACTCATTTATAGTTTTTATTGGCACCGATTTTGCTCAGTTTTGTTCTGTAATTTTATACTATGAAAAGATTTTCCCTCATATTCACCGTAATCCTTTTTTCGCAAATGCTACCAGCTCAAGATAACGGAGATTCCTATAAATCGCTTTGGGAACAAGTTCAAAAGTTAGAGCGCGAAGCGTTGACCAAATCGGCTTTAAAGTTGGTTGAGACCATTTCGGAAAAAGCGGAAAAAGAAAAAAATCCAGAGCAAATTGTAAAAGCATTGTTATTCGTTTCCAAATACACAATGACCCTGGAAGAAGATGCGCAATTGCATATCATTAATCGGTTTAAAGAGGAAATAGGCAAATCGGAAACCCCAACAAAGAATATTCTGGAAAGCTATTTAGCCAATCTTTACTGGCAGTATTTTCAACAAAACCGGTATCAATTTTACAATAGAACCACAACAGAAACCAAGGTAGATAGCACTGATTTCAGGACTTGGGACCTTACCACTTTATTTCACGAAATAGATATTCATTTTAAGGCATCTTTAGAAAATAAAAAAGAGCTTCAAAAAACCAATGTAAAGGTAGTTGAGGAATTATTGAATCAACAAAAAGGCTCGGAAACCTTCCGCCCTACTCTTTATGACCTTCTTGCCCAGACAGCGCTTCAATTCTATAAAACCAATGAAAACTCTATTACTCGCCCTGCGGATAAATATGAGATAAACGACCCAGAAACCCTATGCGAGGCGTATCAATTTATACATCATGACCTGACAACGAACGATGACACTTCGTTACAGGCCAAAGCGCTTAAAGTATACCAAGAACTGATTCATTTTCATTTTAGTGAACCTGAGTTAGAAGCTTTGGTCATGGCAGATATTGAGCGTTTAAACTTTGTTTACCAGAACGCCACTTTTGAAAACAAAGAAACATACTACGAAGAGACTTTAAAGAATTCCGCAGAAAGTCTAAAGCATAATGAGCTTGCCGCCCTTTATACTTATGAGCTTGCCAAACTCTACCAAAACTTGGGACAAACATACCGTCCTGAAGTTACCGAAGAAACCCGCTGGAAGCACAAAGAAGCTTTAGCCCTATGCGATGCAGTTGTTGCTCAATTTCCAGACAGCATGGCAGCTGAAAAATGCAGGGCATTACGTTCGCAGATTGTGGGCCCCAGTATTTCAATTGTAACAGAAAGGCAAATTCCCGTAAACAAGCCATCAAAATTGCTGGTGAATTATAAGAACCTTACCTTATTACAACTAACGGCCTATGTAGTAACCAAAAACCAAGTAAAGGAACTGAACCGGCTTCATCCACAGGAAAAACAGCTAACTTTTATAGAAAAGTTAAAGGAGGTAAAAAGTTGGACCGCCCCCCTTAAAAATGAAAAAGATTACCAACAACATGGTATTGAGGTGTTGCTCCCTCCTTTGGAAAACGGACAATACATCATTCTGGCTTCCCCAGAAACCAAAAACAATAACGATTTTGCTTTTAGTGAAATTCAGGTAACGAACATGGCCTTGATAGAAACAAAAGGCAACTCAGAACAACGTTACCAGATAATCAATAGAACTACAGGAAAACCTATTTCGGGTGCCGATTTAACTTTCTCCTACACTAAAAATTACAATAAGCCCTATCTAAAGCGAACCGAAACTACCGATAGAATGGGATTCGTGACCATTCCCCTAACCGATGACAATTGGAACGATGTAACTATTGAAGTTAACCATGACGGCGAGAAAGCTTTCTTTGGAAATTATTATGTAAACGAAAAGCGAAACCAAACAGACCGCAACACTGTTTCTAACCGTGTTTTTCTATTTACGGACCGAAGTATTTACAGACCCGGCCAGCCGCTTTACTTTAAGGGAATCCTTATGGAGACTTTTGAAGAAAAATCTAAGATTGTTGCCAATGAAATGGTAACAGTAAGTCTATATGATGTTAATGACCAAAAAGTAACTGAACTTGAATTTAAGACCAATGAATTCGGCTCTTTTAACGGGGAATTCATTTTACCCAATTCCGGCTTAACGGGAGAGTTTTCTATTGAAGTTGAGGCTCTTTCAGGCAATGCCGATAACGTCCATTACTTTTCCGTAGAAGAATACAAACGTCCAAAATTTGAAACCTCTTTTGAGCCTGTAACAGAAACGTATAAAGTAAACGACAGTATTACCGTGACTGGTGTAGCTTCCGCCTACGCGGGAAGTAAAATTACAGATGCCAAAGTGAGTTATCGCGTAAAAAGGGCGGTTTATTTCCCTCGTTGGTACTATTGGCGTATGCCCTATTATAACAATTCTCCCCAAGAAATTGCACACGGAGAAACTACTACGGATGCTTCGGGCAACTACGATATTACCTTTAAAGCCATTCCGGACAATAGTGTGTCAAAAGAAAACTTACCTACCTTCAGTTATGAAATTACGGCAGATGTAACGGACATTAATGGAGAAACCCATAGCACTACTACTTTTATATCCGTAGGATATCATTCAGTTATCGCTGATATTTCCGTACCTGAGCAATGGGATAAAGATAAGAATGAGGATAAAATACATATTTCTACCTCTAACCTTAACGGACAGCCCATACCAGCTAAGGGAACATTAAAAATGTATAAATTACAGGCTCCTAAACACGTACTTAGAACCCGTACATGGCCTGCGCCGGATTATAAAAACTGGACCCAAGAAGAATACCATAACCTGTTTCCACATGAAGCTTATAATAAAGAAGACAAGGCGATAAACTGGAAAAAAGGCAAACTGGTATGGCAGACCAATTTTGACACTGAAGAATCGAAAGAAATCAGTATTAAGAATTTAAAAAACTGGACATCGGGTAAATATATAGTTGAGCTGGAAACCCAAGATAAATTTGGTCAACTAGTCAAGGAAAAGGCCATAACCGAACTCACTAGTGAAAACGATAAACAATTACCGGACAACCGCTTATTTAATATTAAGACGGATAAAACAGAGTATAAGGTTGGCGACAAAGTAGAAGTGATCCTTTACTCCAATTCAGAAGACCTGACCGTGACGGTAGCTATTGAAAAAGAGCAGAAAATTGTTGACATTCATAAAGTACATTTGAGTCAAAACTCAAAATCCTTTACCATTCCCATTTCTGAAAACGATTTGGGCGGATTTGCCGTTAACTATACGTTCTCAGCCTATAACTCCTTTCAATCGGGTACAATGTCCATAGATGTACCTTACCCCAACACGAACCTTGAAATTGAAACGACTACGTTTAGGGACAAGCTGCAACCGGGGACGGATGAAACCTGGTCCTTCAAAATAAAAGGACCCGAAGGCGAAAAAGCATCGGTAGAGCTATTGGCTAGTATGTATGACGCCTCACTAGATACCTTTAGGCCACATAACTGGAATTTTAATCCCCTTGCACGAAGCTCCTATTATTCTTCAATGTACGCTAATGCACACACTAGTTACGGAACAAATTCCTTTAGGACCTATCTGGAAAATAAGGGCTACAACTATACACCCCAAGGCTATGACTCTTTTAATTGGTTCGGGTTGCATTTTGGGTATGCAAACCACTACCGCAGTAGTTTAACAAGAAAAATGGCAAAAAGCGAAACTGCACCTTTAAGTATGATGGCCGATGACGGAGCAACTTTAGAAGAAGTTGTTATCACCTCTTCCGAAGCCCCTGAGGAAAGCGAAATGGATATGAGCAGCCAAGCTAGTCCCGGACAAACAAACAGCGGCAAAAAGGACTTAGAAACGGTACAAATCCGGAAAAATCTTCAAGAAACTGCTTTTTTCTTTCCTGAATTGAAAACGGATAAAGACGGCACGATTTCTTTTAGCTTCACTACACCTGAAGCCCTTACCAAATGGAAACTACAATTATTGGCACATAATAAATCTTTACAGAGTGCCGTAAAAACCCTTCAAACCGTTACCCAAAAAGAACTGATGGTCATACCCAATGCACCACGTTTTTTAAGAGAGGGTGATGAAATCAATATCAGCACCAAAATTGCCAATCTAACCGATAGAAAATTATCGGGCGAAGCTAAGTTAGTTCTTGTGGATGCCCTATCCGGAAAGGACATTTCCGAACAGTTATTTATTGGGAAGATTCAAAATACGTTCACTGTAGATGCCCTAGGGAACACCCAAGTTTCTTGGCGATTACAAATACCCGAGAGTTTACAGGCCGTTCAATACACGGTGGTAGCCAAAGCAGAAGGTTTCAGTGATGGCGAACAAAGTGTACTACCCGTTTTGAGCAACCGCAAGTTGGTTACCGAAACCCTACCTTTATGGGTACGGAGCAATCAGACCAAAACTTTTGTCTTGGATAAATTGAAGGACAACACCTCAACTACATTAAAAAACCACAAACTTACGTTAGAGATAACTTCTAACCCTGCGTGGTATGCCGTACAGGCACTCCCCTACCTTATGGAGTACCCCTACGACTGTAACGAACAAACCTTTTCCCGTTATTACGCGAACCGTTTGGCGAGCCATATAGCCAATTCCAACGAAAGAGTAAAAGCGGTATTTGACCAATGGGCCAATTCTGACGCTTTATTGAGCAACCTTGAAAAAAACGAAGAACTAAAATCACTTTTAATTCAAGAAACGCCTTGGTTGCGTGATGCTCAATCTGAAACGGAGCAAAAAAAGCGCATCGCCCTATTGTTCGACCTTAATAAAATGAAGAACGAGGAAATCCGTGCTCTTGATAAATTAAAGAACAATCAGAAATATTCTGGAGCTTGGGCCTGGTTCAATGGCGGACCGGACAACCGGTACATTACCCAACACATTGTAACGGGCATAGGTCATTTGAAACAGTTGAACGCGTTACCTGCCTCTTCAGAAAATCAATCTTCTTTAAAAGACCTAACAGAAAAAGCCATTGCCTATTTAGATGCCGAGTTTGTTGAAGAGTACAAACAAATGAAAAAGCACAGTTCCAACCTGGATAATGACCACTTGAGTCAAATACAGATTCATTATCTGTATATGAGGAGCTTTTTTAAAGAAATAAAAAAATCAAAAGAAGTTGATAAAATCACAGCATATTACTTAGGTCAGGCAAAAAAATATTGGACCAAAAAAGGCTTGTACGCCAAAGGTATGTTGGCCTTAACCTTAAATAGAGCAGATGATACTACTACTTCCAAAAAGATTTTAAAGTCTTTAAGAGAGAATAGTATTGTTTCAGAAGAGTTGGGCATGTATTGGAAAGAAAATACGGCTTCATGGTATTGGTACCAAGCACCCATTGAAACACAGGCGCTTTTAATAGAAGCTTTCAGTGAAATAGAAAATGACACAAAGACCATTGACAACCTAAAAGTATGGCTCCTAAAACATAAGCAGACCAACCAGTGGTTCACTACCAAATCTACCTCCGAAGCAGTTTATGCCCTATTGTTACAAGGTAGCGATTGGCTTTCGGTTTCCGATGCTGTTAACGTTACCTTAGGAGGCCAAGCCATTGCTCCTGAAAGACTAGAAAACACCCAAGTTGAAGCCGGAACAGGTTATTTCAAAACCTCATGGAACACTAATGAAATACAACCAGAAATGGCAGAGGTGCGTCTAGAGAAAAAAGGAAATGGTATCGCGTGGGGTGCTTTGTACTGGCAGTATTTTGAGGATTTGGATAAAATCACATCGGCTAAAACACCCTTACAACTCAAGAAAAAGCTGTTCTTAAAAAAGAATACGGATACGGGAGAGAAAATTTCGGAAATCACCGATGCCACTCCCTTGCAAGTAGGCGACTTGGTACGCGTACGAATCGAACTGCGTTCTGACCGCGATATGGAATTTATTCACATGAAAGATATGCGAGCGGCCGGTTTTGAACCCGTAAATGTAATTTCCAATTACAAATGGCAAGATGGTTTGGGCTATTACGAAAGTACAAAGGATGCCAGCACCAATTTCTTTTTTGACTATCTACCAAAAGGAGTCTATGTCTTTGAATATGATGTAAGGGTAAACAATGCTGGAGACTTCAGTAATGGTATTACAACAATCCAAAGCATGTACGCACCGGAGTTTTCAAGTCATTCTAAAGGCGTTCGGGTGGAGATTGGGGATTAGTAAGCTACCTACATTGCAGGCCAAAGTAACTTATAGATGATGACACCTAAAATAAAACCAGAGCCTAAACCACAAAGAATAACCACGGCAAACATTTGATTGGAAGATTTTTGAGATAAGATATTTACAAGTGAAATAGGCGAGCCGTTTTTACGAACCTCAAACCTATTCAATTTCTCTCCGTAAGATGTATTGCGTTGCGATATCCAATACCTGTTTTCACCAATGGTAAAGGTATGTTCCGTACCTACTTCGGTCATTTTTTTGGAAACAGTTCTACCGTTTAAGAGAATTTTTTCTTTTCCAAAGAATGTATTGACCACTTCTATTTTATGGTTATCAATATAATACAGTGCACTCTTAGGCATTAGAGAAGTTTCAATTTAAGTTTAAATGGGGTAAAAATAATCCTTCGCTAGCTTCAATTATATTTTTTAGAACACCACTAGTATATAAGGTTATTCGAAAATATGGAATAATAAATTACCTACACACGAAAGTTTTTAACACTACAGACTCAAGGTTTTAGATCTTCCTTGCGTGGGTAATTAGACAAAAGCTACAGTTCTATTGTTTGGGTGGATATTTTGAAAAGACCTTTGCTGCCAAAGCATGCAATTTTTCTTCACGTGTCTCTGGAGAAACGTTTTCTTTAAAGTTGCTAAAACCCTGCCCTTGCCAAAAGAGTTCGTCTTTCTTGGCATCTACAAAGTCAAAACGTATTTCCCGTTCCAGCTTTGGTTGTCCTACGGGTATGCCTACGGACACGCCACCACCTACACTTCGGCCAGAACCACCTAACCCTACACCAACCGTATTACTCCTAGGTGCTTGAAAAGAGTTACTTTCTATGTTAATAAAAAAATCAGGATCTTCAGAAAAACGTATACCCTTTAACTGCATTTCTGCATTTACGGCATCCAACAGTCGTTTGGCATCAAGCGGACTCAGACCCGTGTCCATATCAGGGTAATAATTATAAGTACTATAGTTGGTGAAATCAGTGTTCTTATCATAATCATAGTTCACCCGTATGGTGTTACACGAGGCAAAAAACAAAACGCCAACTATGATAATGATACTTCTCATTGCTTTATTTTAATTATTTAACATAGCCCAAAGCTTATCTTTCAATTCCGTAATACCTTGCTGCGCTACGGAAGAAATAAACATATAAGGAACACTCTCCAAATCTTTATCTAGCTCTACACTCATTTCATCCATAAGTTCTTGATCTAACATATCACTTTTAGAAATAGCTACCAACCGCTCCTTGTCCAGCAATTCGGGATTGTATCTCCGTAATTCATCAAGTAAAATTTGATACTCTTTACCAATGTCCTCACTATCCGCAGGAATTAAAAACAGTAAGGTAGAATTACGTTCTATATGTCTTAAAAAGTAATGTCCCAAACCTTTACCTTCTGCAGCCCCCTCAATAATTCCTGGAATATCCGCCATAACGAAACTTTGAAAATCTCGATACTCTACAATTCCCAAGTTAGGTTTCAAGGTCGTAAATTCATAATCCGCGATTTTTGGCTTGGCTGAAGTAATAACCGACAACAATGTAGATTTACCCGCATTAGGAAAACCAACGAGCCCAACATCTGCCAATACTTTCAACTCTAGGATCACTTCTACCTCCTGCCCAGGAATACCGGGTTGTGCGTATCTAGGGGTTTGATTGGTACTGGTCTTAAAATGCCAGTTACCTCTACCGCCCATACCGCCTTCCGCCAAAATACGTTCTTCTCCTTGTTCCGTTATCTCGAACAATACTTCTCCTGTCTCGGGATCTTTAACCACCGTGCCTAAAGGAACATCTAAATATACGTCTTGACCATCTGCACCAGAACTACGTGATTTACTACCGTGCTCTCCGTGCCCGGACTTAAAGTGTTTTTTAAATTTAAAGGTTACGAGCGTCCATAAATTTTCATTCCCCCGTAAGATAATATGACCTCCACGACCTCCATCTCCCCCATCGGGACCACCTTTGGTAATGTACTTTTCCCTATGCAAATGCACAGAGCCTTTTCCTCCTTTACCGGATTCCGCATGAATCTTAACGTAGTCTACAAAATTACCCTCAGTCATAAAAAAATTCTGAATTATATGTTGACAACAGTCAACAATTGCGCAAAAATACGCATTTCGCATGAAGCTAGAACATGCTATGCATTTAGAAATTAGCCTTATAAAGCCAAAAAGAGAGTTGAATAAATCAACTCTCTTTAAAATAATATTGGAAATAGAGTAAACTACAGCTCTTCAATAACCTTACCTAAACGGTGGGTTATCTCATCTATAGCACCTATACCGTTCACGCTGTGAAATTTACCTTGATTGTCATAAAAATCCTTTAGCGGCGCGGTCTTCTCATTATACTCATCAAAACGGTTACGTATCTTAGATTCATCTTGATCATCGCTACGGCCGCTTACTTTTCCGCGTTCCAGTAAACGTTGGATAAGAATTTCATCGTTTGCCTCTAAGGCAATGGTAGCATCAATTTTCATTTCTTTTGTAGTCAAGAAAGCATCTAAAGCCTCTGCTTGAGCCGTTGTACGAGGAAAACCATCAAAAATAAATCCGCTTGCTTCCGGATTTTTCTCAACCGCATCTTGCAACATTTTTATAGTTACTTCATCAGGTACCAAATCACCACGATCAATGTATGATTTTGCCAACTTACCTAGTTCGGTATCATTTTTCATATTATAACGGAAAAGATCTCCTGTTGAAATATGTTTCAGGTTATACTTATCCTTTAGAAATTCAGCTTGCGTTCCTTTTCCGGCACCCGGTTTCCCGAACAGCACGAGATTAATCATATGTTTTTGGTTTAATTGGTAAACTTCCTTAAGATTTCGGCCCAGCTCATTATAGTCCAAACCGTAACCCACAATAAATTTATCGGGTATATCTATACCCACATAATCAATTTTATACTCTCCATTGTATACTTCAGATTTAAAGAATAGACTAGCTACCCTAAATTCCTTGACGTTCGCTTTTGAGAAAAGGTGTACTAATTTTTTCAGAGTACGCCCCGTATCTATTATATCCTCAAGAATAATAACGCTACGGCCCTCTATGTTTTCAGAAACATCCAAAAGGGTCTCTACAATACCGGTAGACGTCAAACCTTGATAAGAACTCAATTTCACAAATGAAACTTCACAAGGATGTTGATACTCCTTTAAAAAATCTGAGATGAACATAAATGCCCCGTTTAGCACTCCCACAAAAATGGGTGTTTCGTCTTTATAATCGGCCGCAACTTGATCGGCAACGCTTTTTACGGCCGCCTTTATTTGAGCTTCGCTTAGGAACGGTTTAAAATGTTTATCGTGTAGCTTTATCACATCGCATTTTTAAAGAACGGCTAATATAACACTTTGATTTTGCTTTTTTAACCACACACCTTGCGTTTTAAGAATTCGATGTATTTTTGCACAAGTTATAAATCAATTGCATGTCAACAGATAATTCATCGGAGTACTTTTCTTCACCATTTAAACTGGGAATATTAGGCGGCGGCCAACTTGGAAAAATGTTGCTTTACGAAACCCGTAAATTTGACATTCATACCGTGGTTATGGACTCTTCGGAAGAAGCTCCATCAAAAATAGCGTGTAATGAATTTGTTCTGGGCGACCTAATGGATTTTGATGCCGTATACAATTTAGGAAAGCAAGTTGATGTCCTTACCATTGAGATTGAAAACGTAAACGTAGATGCCTTAGAAAAACTTGAAGATGAAGGTTTAAAGGTTTTTCCTCCAACTAAATCACTAAGGATTATCCAAAATAAAGCCAAGCAAAAGCTTTTTTATGTGGACAATGGCATACCCACTGCCGATTTTCAGCGATTTGCCTACAAAAGTGAAATTAAGGACAGTATATCAAACGGAGGCTTAGAGTTTCCTTTTATATGGAAGGCCGCTCAATTCGGCTACGACGGGCAAGGCGTAAAGGTTGTACGTAAGATCGAAGACTTAGAAGGACTACCTTCCGGGGAGTGCATAGCGGAGAAAATGATTGACTTTAAGAACGAGCTTGCCGTAATCGTCACCCGTAGCGTAAGCGGCGAGGTAAAAACGTATCCCGTGGTAGAAATGGAGTTTCATCCAGAGGCCAACCAGGTAGAATATGTGATATGTCCTGCAAGAATTAGTGATGCGGTAGCACAAAAAGCACAGGAAATAGCTTTAAAAGTTTCCGAAAAAATACAACATGTTGGCCTCTTGGCAGTAGAACTTTTCCAAACCAAGGATGACCAGATTATAGTTAACGAAGTTGCCCCAAGGCCTCATAATAGCGGGCACTACAGCATTGAAGCAAGCTACACGAACCAATTTGAACAGCACATACGGGCCATTTTGGACCTGCCTTTGGGTGATACTAAAAGTAAAGTGGCCGGTATAATGGTAAATTTAGTGGGCGCAGAAGACTATACAGGTGAAGTAGTTTACAAAAATATGTCCCAAATTCTAGGAATGGAGGGAGTAACTCCGCATATTTACGGCAAAAAACAAACCCGTCCTTTTAGAAAAATGGGGCATGTAACCATAGTAAACGAATCAATTTCCGAAGCTCGCAAAATTGCGCAGCAAGTAAAGGAAACTATTAAAGTGATAAGCAAATAATCATATGAGTAAAGTAGCAGTAGTAATGGGCAGCACTAGTGATTTGCCCGTAATGCAAGACGCCATAGACATTTTAAAGGGATTTGACATTGAGGTTGATGTAGACATTGTATCGGCCCATAGAACTCCAGAAAAACTTTTTGATTTCAGTAAAAATGCACACACTAATGGCTATTCGGTTATTATTGCCGGTGCCGGTGGCGCAGCGCATTTACCGGGAATGGTGGCTTCTATGTCTCCGCTGCCTGTTATAGGTGTTCCGGTAAAAAGCAGCAATTCTATAGACGGGTGGGATTCTGTCCTATCCATTCTCCAAATGCCAGGTGGTGTTCCTGTAGCAACAGTAGCCCTTAACGGAGCCAAAAATGCCGGTATATTGGCGGCACAGATTATAGGAAGCTCGGACAAGTGCGTTCTTGATAAAATTATCCTTTACAAAGAAGGTTTAAAACAAAAGGTTATTGAAGGTGCAAAATCAATTAACGCCAAAAAGTAACACTTAGTTCATCAAAAATTACCTCTTATGAATTACCCTTCACTTATTGGTTTTATACTTGGTGTGCTGGCTATTATTAGCTTAGCTTTTGTTGAAAAAAAAATTAGCAATCCCTATCTAAAAAGTCTTTGGAGAAGTGCTTTGTTCTTTTTCTCTATGTATATTCTTATCCTGGTTCTGGTCTTTATGCGCTGGAAATATTATGAAATGCAACTAAGCGCTTTTGACCTTAATTCAGATGGCAGCATCGGCCTTAAAGAATATACGGACCAATATAGATTTGTTAGAGATAAAGTAATGAGTGGCGCAGATCGGAATTTTGCTTTTGTTACCGGAGCCGCATTATCTTTTCTTTTGGCAGGTCTTGCGCTCATCTTAGACCTTGTAAATACTTGGATAAAATCCAAGAACAACCCCATAGAATCTTGAACCCACAAAAATCTTACGTCATATGAATCCTTTATTGACACCTTTTGATATTGCTCCATTTTCAAAAATTGAAAATGCGCATTTTATGCCTGCTTTTGTACAAGCTATGGAAGAGGCTAGAACAGAAATTGACCAAATTACAGCTAACGAAGCCCAAGCTTCTTTTGAAAACACCATTGAGGCATTGGAATTTTCCGGTCAGCAACTAGACCGTATTTCAAGTGTGTTCTTTAATTTGAATTCGGCCGAAACCAATGAGGAAATTCAAAAAATAGCTCAGGAAATTTCCCCTTTGCTTTCTGAATTCAGTAATGACATTACGCTAAACGAAGCTTTGTTCAAACGTATAAAAACGGTTTATGAGCAAAAAGATTCGCTACACCTCTCCGTAGAACAACAAACCCTACTTGACAAAAAATATAAGAGTTTCAGTAGAAATGGAGCAAACCTAAGCGAAGACAAAAAGAAGCGTCTTCGCGAAATTGATGCCGAACTTTCAAAATTGAAATTGAAATTTGGCGAAAACGTACTGGCCGAAACCAACAAGTATGAAAAGCACCTGACTTCTGAAAGCGACTTAGATGGTCTACCCGAGGGAGAAAAAGAGGCTGCAGCCCAAATGGCAAAATCCAAGAACAAGGAAGGTTGGTTGGTAACTTTAGACTACCCAAGCTATATTCCTTTTATGAAATACGCCAAAAACCGTGAACTCAGAAAAGAATTGGCCTTGGCGTTTGGCAGCAAAGCTTTTCATAATGATGAGCTTGATAATCAAGACAACGTAATTAAAATAGCTAATTTACGATTTGAGCGCGCTAATTTATTGGGCTACAAAACCCATGCGCACTTTGTTCTAGAGGAGCGAATGGCAGAAACTCCGGAAAAAGTGCATGAATTCTTAAGCGAACTTCTGGTTAAGGCAAAACCTGCCGCTAAAAATGAATTTAATCAACTAGAAGATTTTGCAAAGGAACTGGATAATATAGACCAACTAGAAAAATGGGACGGCAGCTATTACTCTGAAAAGCTGAAGCAAAAGTTGTTCAATCTAGATGATGAAAAACTAAAGCCCTATTTTAAACTAGAAAATGTAATTTCTGGTGTTTTTAAAGTAGCTGAAAAATTATTCGACCTTAAGTTTGAAGAAGTTTCGGATATTGACAAATACCATGAAGAAGTAAAAACATATAGGGTTTACGATACTTCCAATAATTTTATTTCTGTCTTCTATGCCGATTTTCACCCTAGAAAAGGAAAACGTGGAGGCGCATGGATGACTTCCTACAAACCACAATACCAACGTAACGGAGAAAATGTACGCCCGCACATATCAAATGTGTGTAATTTTACGCGATCAACGCCTAGTAAGCCATCTCTTTTGACGTTTAACGAGGTAACTACCCTATTTCATGAGTTCGGCCACGGATTGCACGGTATGTTAGCGAACACCACCTACCCTAGCCTTTCGGGAACTTCTGTTTTTTGGGATTTTGTAGAACTCCCTAGCCAAGTAATGGAAAATTGGTGTTATGAAAAAGAAGCCCTTGAGCTCTTTGCTACGCATTATGAAACCGGTGAAGTGATTCCAATGGAACTGGTTCAAAAAATTAAGGAGTCCGCTACCTTTCAGGAGGGCATGCAGACCTTACGTCAGCTTAGTTTTGGATTATTGGATATGTCATGGCACGGTGTTGACCCTTCGAACATTGCAAATGTAAAACAGCACGAAACGAAAGCTTTTGAAGGTACCAACCTATACCCTGATACAGCAGAAACTTGTATGAGCACAGCTTTTTCCCATATTTTTCAAGGCGGTTATTCTTCTGGCTACTACAGTTACAAATGGGCAGAAGTTTTAGATGCCGATGCTTTTGCTTATTTTAAAGAAAAGGGTATCTTTAATAAAGAAGTAGCTACTAAATTTAAAGATAATGTTCTTTCACAAGGCGGCACGGAAAATCCAATGGTTCTGTACAAACGTTTTAGAGGAGCCGAACCCAAGGTAGAGGCCCTATTAGAAAGAGCAGGACTGTTAAACTAAAAAAATATTTTAAAAAAATATACCAAGATTATGTTTTGTAAGTTTTTTCTTATATATTTACTAAACATAAGTAGGTTGAAAAGGTTATATCAAAAGTAATTTTTTTAACGGTTTAAAAGAGGGTGTGGGGACGCCCTCTTTTTTTATGCCTTAAATTTAAAACTTTAATGATAGGTTAAATTATTACTATTTCTTCCGTTTACATTAGCCATCTCACTTGTATTTTAAGAACTTTGTAAAAAAAATTCATGGTTATATTTGTTGATATGGACGAGGTGATAGCAGACACCTACGGAGCACACATTGAAGTTTACAATAAAGATTTTAATGAAAATCTAACTTTAGATTTCTTTCACGGTAGTGAGGCTTGGCATAAAGTTCCCAAAGACAGACAACAAAGCGTGCGTGACCATGCTAGAAACAGAGGATTCTTTCGCAACCTTAAACCCATTGCAAACGGTCAAGAAGTGCTTAAAAAATTAAGCGAAAAGCACGAAGTATACATTGCATCTGCAGCTATGCAGTTTCCAAACTCTCTTGAAGAGAAATCTGAATGGTTAGATGAACATTTTTCATTCATACCATGGGAGAACCGTATTCTGTGTGGACATAAGCATATATTGCGTGGCGATGTATTGATCGATGATCGCAGCTATAACCTTAAAACCTTTGAAGGCAGGTCACTTTTATTTACATCACCTCATAACGTAAACACCACCGGTTTTGAAAGAGTTAACAACTGGCTAGAAGTTGCGGACAAGCTACTCTAATCTTTTTTATTCGCTATAAAAGCATCGTAGCCACCTTCTAGGTCCACCACTTGTTTAAAACCAAGCGAATCAAGTACTTTAGCGGCTTTGGCACTGCGCCCTCCTTTCTTGCAGTATACGTATATAGGTTGGCCCCTGTGTATTGTATCAACGCTTTTTATGAAATCGGCGTCAAGTAAATTAATGTTAACCGCCTGATCTAAGTGACCATTATTATACTCTTGAGGAGTTCGCACATCTACTAAAATCCCAGAATCTATATCATTCTGTGAAAATTCTGTGATAGGTTTTCCTTTACTTTGAGCACATCCCAAGTTTACAAAGCACAAAATTAGAAGTAGGTAGTGAATTTTCATAGTTTTTAACTTTAATCAAAAATACTAATTATGGCGGCATTAAATTATATTGGAGAGAATGAAAAAAAATTGAAGGTCATTAAATCAAATTCCATTACTTTTGATAACGACACAACACGTATGGCAGAACATCAACTAAAGCCCGAGACATGGGTAGACTTGTACGCAGATTACCTTTTCAACTACGCCATAGGCCGTATTAGCGATGCGGAAGTAGCAAAAGACCTTGTTCAAGAAACCTTTATGGCAGGTTTAAAATCTGCAAAAAATTATAAAGGAGATGCTGCTGAGCGTACTTGGCTAATTGCTATTCTAAAACGAAAAGTAATTGATCATTACAGAAAAATTAACTCAAAAAAGGGAAAAGCAGAAGTGCGAATGAACTATAGTTCGCAAACTGACGCAGAGGGCGATTGGCTAGAAGAACAGGTTGCAGACCCCTTTAGTTCCTTCGAAAACAGTGACATAGAGAATAAAGAGCTGGGGCTTGCCATCCAGTCTTGCATTTCTAAATTACCAAAAAAACAAGCTTTGGTATTTACTATGAAAACCATTCAAGGAGTTAGTACTGAAGATATTTGTAATGAACTTGGTATTAATCCGTCTAACCTGTGGGTAATGATACATAGGGCTAGAACAGCTTTAATGGGTTGCCTTAATCAAAATTGGTTTTAACTTATGATTTCTTGCGAAAAAGCCGCCATAATTTGCAACAAAACCCAGTACAGGGAAGCAACTTTTGTTGAAAAAATAAAATTACGTTTTCACATTTTAATGTGTAGCGTTTGTTCTAAAGCAACTAAACAGAATACACAGTTAACTACATTGTGTCAAAAAGCAGATCTTCATAGCTTAACTGAAGAGGAAAAGTTGAAGATGAAACAAATTTTAGAGAAAGGAGATTAAAAAACCCTTTCTAAAACAACCAATAATATCCACCAAAGAATAGAGATACCTTCTACCCAAAAAGAGGAAAAATACTTATTTTGTTGGCGCTTGGTAAAGAACATCAAAATTCCCAGAATTAAAAAAACTATACCTCCGGCAATTGCCTCCGGTATACTTGCATTGTCTTTCAAAAAAATCAAAAAGAAAAAAGGGAGTGTCCCAAAAGCCCCAAGTATTTTAGTATTAGCTACCCCATAACGCTGTGGTAAAGTTTTTAGTTCCGAACTGTCATAAGCCAAATCACGAATTTCAAACGGAATCAACAAAATTAACACGAATAGAAAACGCTGAACAGCTTCTATACATACATCTTTACCAATTACCCCTCCTTCGGATAAGACCGGTAAAATAACAGTAGCCCCTGACCACACCAATGCTACAATAAAAATTTTAAGTCCGCCCCAACTTCTTAAATTCCTAGTATGCGGCAACAAAGGCACGGCATACAGACCTGTAAGAGCAACAAGTCCGCCAACTCCAATCCATACCCGAAAATTAAGAAACCAACCGTGGTAAAAAGCAATGGCCAAGGCAGCAAAACTGACTAATTGAATATTCTTATGGTATCTGTTGGCTACCAAAATATACTTTTTGGCCTCTACTCCGTATTTTACGAAATTATAACAGGCAATAGAACCAAAGAAGAGAAACCATGCTAGATGTTGGTCTACACCATACCCTAGTGTAATATCGGTAACATGCACAAGTGCGAAAACCGCAAGAGCCACATGTACAGAGGCATCAAGGTAAAAGTCGAAAATACGATTTAAAGCCTTCATCTTACAAAACTAACCAAACTGTTCATAAACATCGTTTTTAGTTAAAAACTTTCATCATATCGGACAATTATGTGATTATTTTAAGGGATAAAATGTCTAATTTTACGCCACTTTTATTTGACGCTATGAAGACAGATGTATTTGCTTTACGCCATATAGGCATTAAGAAAGATGATCAAGAGCACATGCTCAAAACAGTAGGTACAGACACCTTAGATCAGCTTATTTATGAGACTATCCCAAATGATATTCGCCTAAAAAAACCATTGGAACTTAATGCCGCCATGAGCGAGCATAAATTTCTGGCCCACATTCAAGAGCTTTCCGAACAAAACGAAGTTTTTCGCACTTATATAGGCTTAGGGTATCACGAAAGTTTGACACCCTCCGTTATCAAAAGAAATATTCTTGAGAATCCGGGATGGTATACCGCTTATACTCCTTATCAAGCTGAAATTGCCCAAGGCAGGCTTGAAGCACTTTTAAATTTCCAGACCGTTGTGTCCGACCTTACCGGTATGGAACTAGCAAATGCTTCTCTTTTAGATGAAAGCACAGCTGCTGCCGAAGCAATGACCATGTTGTTTGATGTTCGGAGCCGCGAACAAAAGAAAAACGGCATTCTAAAATTCTTTGTTTCCGAGGAGGTATTACCGCAAACACTATCCCTTCTAAAAACACGCTCAACTCCTTTAGGTATTGAACTCGTTATAGGGAACCACGAAGAATTCACTTTCACCCAAGATTTTTACGGAGCTTTATTACAGTATCCAGGAAAACATGGTCAAGTAAATGATTACTCTGGCTTTGTTTCCCAAGCCAAGGAAAACGAGATTAAAGTAGCTGTTGCTGCAGATATATTAAGTTTAGCGCTTCTTACCCCTCCAGGAGAATTTGGTGTTGACGTTGTGGTGGGCACCACGCAAAGATTCGGGATTCCATTAGGATATGGAGGTCCCCATGCCGCATTTTTTGCAACAAAAGAAGCATACAAAAGAAATATTCCTGGCAGAATTATAGGTGTAACTAAGGACACGGATGGCAAAACAGCCCTTAGAATGGCCTTGCAGACCAGAGAACAACACATTAAGCGAGACAAAGCTACTTCCAACATATGTACAGCCCAAGTTTTATTAGCTGTAATGGCAGGAATGTATGCCGTTTATCACGGTCCTGAAGGACTAAAGTATATAGCAAATAAAGTACACCGTACTGCCGTCACTTTAGCTGATGCCCTAGAAAAATTAGGGTTATACCAAACCAATTCATCTTATTTTGATACTATCACCATCAAAGCAGATGCAAATAAGGTTAAAAAAGTAGCAGAAGAAAATGGGGTTAACTTCCTATATATTGATAATGAAACTGTATCCATTGCCGTAAACGAGGCCACATCATTACAAGACCTAAATCAAATTGTCTCCGTTTTTACGGAAGCCCTTGGAAAAGAAGTTCAAGAAACAAAAAACCTTCTATCCAAATCCGCTATAACTCCAACCTTACAGCGCCATTCGGCTTTTTTACAGAATGAAGTCTTCAATAGGTATCATTCAGAAACCGAACTGATGCGCTACATTAAGAAACTGGAGCGTAAAGACCTTTCATTGAACCATTCTATGATTTCATTAGGTTCGTGTACAATGAAATTAAACGCTGCCTCAGAAATGCTACCATTGAGCATGGCACGTTGGGCTAATATCCATCCATTTGTACCTACGGAACAAGCCAAAGGTTATCAATTTGTACTGAAAGAGCTAGCCAAAGATTTATCGACTATAACAGGTTTTGCAGCAACTTCACTCCAACCTAATTCAGGTGCTCAAGGAGAGTACGCAGGCCTCATGGTCATAAGAGCATACCACGAATCCCGAAATGAAGGACACAGAGATGTGTGTATCATTCCAGCTTCGGCACATGGCACCAACCCGGCTTCTGCCGTAATGGCGGGCATGAAGGTTGTAGTTACCAAAACTGATGAAAAAGGAAACATTGATGTAGCTGATTTAGAAGATAAGGTGTTAAAGCACTCAGATAATCTTTCAGCTTTAATGGTTACCTACCCCTCTACGCACGGCGTTTTTGAATCTTCCATAAAACACATCACCAAATTGATACATGATAATGGTGGACAAGTGTATATGGACGGTGCTAACATGAATGCTCAAGTAGGCCTTACCAACCCTGCTATTATCGGCGCTGACGTATGTCACTTAAACCTTCATAAAACTTTTGCCATACCTCACGGAGGTGGAGGACCAGGTGTTGGTCCAATTTGTGTTGCCGAACAATTAGTTCCTTTTCTACCAGGTAATCCTGTGATAGAAACCGGCGGAGACACGGCTATAACAGCAATTTCCGCAGCACCTTGGGGCAGTTCTTTGGTATGTTTGATTTCTTACGGTTATATTAAAATGCTTGGCGAGCAAGGACTGAGACATTCTACCGAAATCGCTATACTAAATGCCAATTACATCAAACACCAATTAAGTGGCGCCTATGATGTTCTTTACACTGGCGAAAAAGGACGTGCAGCCCACGAGATGATTATCGATTGCCGGCCTTTCAAAAAGAACGGCATAGAGGTAACTGACATTGCCAAAAGATTAATGGACTATGGCTTTCATGCACCAACAGTTTCTTTTCCGGTTGCAGGCACGTTAATGATCGAACCTACAGAAAGTGAAAGTTTAACAGAACTAAATCGTTTTTGTGATGCTATGTTATCTATCCGAAAAGAGATTGATGAAGCTTCAACGGAAAACCAGAATAACGTGCTTAAAAATTCACCTCATACGCTGGAAATGTTAACGGCAGATGAATGGCAATTTCCATATAGTAGACAAAAAGCGGCATTTCCACTTTCATACATTCAGGAAAACAAATTTTGGCCATCGGTAAGAAGAGTAGACGATGCCTATGGAGACCGTAATTTAATATGTACCTGCGCACCTATTGAAGCATACGCAGAAGCAGAATAAACATACATAAACCCAATAAACACAAGCCTTTTCCAGTTAACGAAAAGGCTTGTGTTTTTTTACTTCTTTTCCGAAAAAGGTCTTGAACATCGTAATACTTATTATGCGCGCATAATAGTTAATCTGCTCTACACTACCTTGTAGGGTGATAAAATAAATTAAACTATGTCAATTGCAATTACAGGAACAGGAAGTTACATACCCTCACTGGTTGTACCCAACACAAATTTTGAAGGTCATAATTTTCTAAATGCCGACGGCTCACCATTTGCCCATGACAATTCGGTTATCATTCATAAATTCAAAGGTATTACCGGAATTGAAGAAAGACGCTACGCCGAAAAAAATCTAAATACTTCCGATATTGGATTTCTTGCCGCCGAAAAAGCAATAATCGATGCAGGCATAGACAGAGAGACCTTAGACTATATAATTTTTGCCCATAACTTTGGAGACGTATCTGCTGATAACAGTCAAAGCGATAGCTTACCAAGTTTAGCCACAAGGGTAAAACAACACTTGCGAATTAAAAATCCTGCCTGCGTTGCTTATGACCTTATTTTTGGATGCCCTGGATGGATTCAAGGCGTGATACAGGCCAATGCTTTTATAAAGAGCGGTATTGCTAAAAAATGCCTTGTTATTGGAGGAGAAACCTTATCCCGCATAGTAGACCCTCATGATAGGGACTCTATGATTTACTCCGATGGTGCTGGTGCGGCAATAATTGAAAAAAATGAGAATTCAGGAGAAATACTCTCTCATGCAAGCGCAACTTACACCTATGAAGAAGCTTATTATCTATTCTTTGGCAAATCATACAATAAACTTAAGGACGATACCAAGTATATAAAAATGTTTGGTCGCAAAATCTACGAGTTTGCCGTTACCCATGTGCCTCAAGCCATGAAAGACTGTTTAGATGAAAGTGGCGTAGCCATAGGAGATCTTAAAAAAAATCTTCATCCATCAGGCCAACGAAAAAATGGACGAAGCGATTATAAAACGTTTTTACGGTCTATATAATCAAGATACGCCTGATAACATCATGCCCATGAGCATAGGAAAACTAGGCAATAGCTCAGTAGCTACCGTACCTACTTTATTCGATTTGGTACGTAACGGAAAAATAGAAAATCAAGAGGTTCAAAAGGGAGATGTTGTTATCTTTGCCAGTGTTGGCGCAGGCATGAACATTAATGCCTTGGTATACAGGGTTTAATTGGACCGGTACACGCGCAGACCATAAAACTTGCAACCTGTTAAAATGTACGAGAAAACCTATCCGAGTAAACGTTTTCAGCATACCCTAGATTTCTTAAAGAAACATATAACACCCGAAGAGACTATTTTGGACCTGGGAGTGGAAAACCCCTTCTCTAAAATCATGAAGGAACAAGGCTATTCGGTAGAAAATACAAAAGGTGAGGATTTGGATATTGATTATTCCTCTCTGACCACATCAGATGCCGAAGTGGTAACCGCTTTTGAAATTTTTGAGCATTTATTGGCTCCTTTTAATCCGCTTAGGGAAATAAAAGCAGACAAGCTAGTGGCGAGCATCCCATTAAAACTATGGTTCTCACCAGCTTACCAAAGCAAAACCGACCCATGGGACCGTCACTATCATGAATTTGAAGATTGGCAGTTTGATTGGCTTTTGGAAAAAGCAGGCTGGGAGATTAAGGACCGAGCTAAATGGACCAACCCTGTTAAGAAGTTAGGCCTACGGCCTTTACTACGTAGTTTTACTCCGCGTTACTATATTGTCTACGCCGTAAAAAAACAGCTCTAATAGGTATTCCATCTCAATTGAATTTCATAGCTTTTATCCCATTAACGCTTCATGGCCATGCACTATTATGTAATTGTTCCCGCTCATAACGAAGAAGGCTTTTTGGCCGACACCTTAAACTCTATCTTAAGACAGTCACTACAACCCAAAAGAGTGGTTGTAGTGAACGATAACTCTACAGACAACACAGAGTCTATAATAGACCAATTTGTATCTCTAAGCCCCATATTTGAAAAACTAAATACCATTTCTTCTACCGAACATATGCCCGGCAGCAAAGTAGTGAACGCCTTTAATAAAGGTCTCCAGCTTTTAGATGAAGATTATGACTTTATTGTAAAGTTGGATGCCGATGTAATTCTACCCGATAATTACTTTGAGAAGGTAGTCTACATTTTTAGAGGTCAACCGAAAGTAGGCATTGCGGGAGGTTTTGTTTATGAACAAACTGAAGACGGACAATGGAAACTAAACCACCCCATGGACAAGAACCATGTTCGTGGTGCATTTAAGGCGTATACCAAAAAATGTTACAAAGCAATTGGCGGATTGCGCAATGCAATGGGATGGGATACGGTAGACGAATTACTAGCTCAATATCACGGACATGAAATTTACACTGATGATGTCTTAAAAGTGAAGCACCTTAGACCTACGGGCAATGCTTATAATCAAAAAGCAAAACTTCTTCAAGGAAAAGCGATGTATACAATGCGATATGGCATTCTAATTACTGTAATCGCTTCGCTAAAAATGGCGGTAAAACAACGAAAGCCCCAAGCTTTTACAGACAACATGTACGGTTATCTTGAAGCAAGAAAAGAAAAAAAGGAATTCCTGGTCACCAAATCTGAAGGTGATTTTATCAGGAAGTTACGTTGGAGAAACATTAAAAGAAAGCTTATATAGCCGGCACCGGCCAATATTTTAAACAAAAAAACGCCCGCTATAATAGC